>NZ_JBIVID010000014.1:89430-103403 GCF_044749525.1 Pseudomonas sp. NPDC089395 | reverse complement strand
GGCCCCATCCTGGGGCCCAGCGCTTGACGGGCATCCATGCCCGTCACCTCCCTCCGCAAGACCTCCGCTCGGCCTCCTGAAGTCGCAATTGGCGGTGCCTGAACTACCGCGCACTTAGAAGCAAGAGCAAGAGCAAGAGCAAGAGCAAGAGCAAGAGCAAGAGCAAGAGCAAGAGCAAGAGCAAGAGCAAGAGCAAGAGCAAGAGCAAGAGCAAAGAATAAAAAAACCCGCACTGTCACCAGCGCGGGTTTTCGGTCAGACCAGAACGATCAACGCTCCAGCAGAATCCGCAGCATACGGCGCAGCGGCTCGGCAGCACCCCACAGCAGCTGATCGCCAACGGTGAACGCCCCCAGGTACTGGGAGCCCATGTTCAACTTGCGCAGACGGCCCACCGGGATATTCAGGGTACCGGTCACCTTGGTCGGCGCCAGCTCCTGCATGCTGATTTCGCGCTGGTTCGGCACCAGTTTCACCCAAGGGTTGTGCTGGCTGATCATGCCTTCGATGTCGGCCAGTGGCACATCCTTGTTCAGCTTGATGGTCAGCGCCTGGCTGTGGCAGCGCATGGCGCCGATGCGCACGCAGATACCATCGACCGGGATCGGGCTCTTGAAGCGACCGAGGATCTTGTTGGTCTCGGCCTGGGCCTTCCACTCTTCACGGCTCTGCCCGTTCGGCAGTTCCTTGTCGATCCACGGAATCAGGCTGCCGGCCAGCGGCACGCCGAAGTTCTCGGTCGGGAACGCTTCGCCACGCATGGCTTCGGCAACCTTGCGGTCGATGTCGAGGATGGCGCTGGCCGGGTTGGCCAGATCATCGGCGACAGCGGCGTGGATGCCGCCCATCTGCTTGATCAGCTCACGCATGTTCTGCGCGCCAGCACCGGATGCCGCCTGGTAGGTCATGGCGCTCATCCACTCGACCAGACCCGCTTCGAACAGGCCACCCAGGCCCATCAGCATCAGGCTGACGGTGCAGTTGCCGCCGATGTAGTTCTTGGTACCGGCATCGAGCTGCTGGTCGATCACCTTGCGGTTGACCGGGTCCAGCACGATCACCGCGTCATCCTGCATGCGCAGCGACGAGGCGGCGTCGATCCAGTAGCCCTGCCAGCCCGCTTCACGCAGCTTGGGGAAGACCTCGTTGGTGTAGTCGCCGCCCTGACAGGTCAGGATCACGTCGAGGGTCTTGAGCTCTTCGATCGAATAAGCGTCCTTGAGCGGAGCAATATCCTTGCCCACGTTCGGACCCTGGCCACCGACATTGGAGGTGGTGAAGAACACCGGCTCGATAAGGTCGAAGTCCTGCTCCTCCAGCATCCGCTGCATGAGCACGGAACCGACCATACCGCGCCAACCGATCAGACCTACACGTTTCATCGCAACTACACCTTTGCTAAAAGTGGGCCGCCACCGACCAAAAACGGTAGCGGGCCAGAGAGATTACAGATTCCGCAGCGCTGCGACTACTGCGTCGCCCATTTCCTGCGTGCCAACTTTGCTGCAGCCTGCCGACCAGATGTCACCGGTGCGCAGGCCCTGGTCCAGCACCAGGCTCACCGCCTGCTCGATGGCTTCGGCCGCGGCGTGCTGGTTGAAGCTGTAACGCAGCATCATCGACACCGACAGGATGGTCGCCAACGGGTTGGCGATACCCTGTCCGGCGATGTCCGGCGCCGAACCGTGGCAAGGCTCGTACATGCCCTTGTTGTTGGCATCCAGCGACGCCGAAGGCAGCATGCCGATGGAACCGGTGAGCATGGAAGCTTCATCCGACAGAATGTCACCGAACATGTTGTCGGTCACCACCACGTCGAACTGCTTGGGTGCACGTACCAGCTGCATGGCGGCGTTGTCGACGTACATGTGGCTGAGTTCAACATCCGGGTAGTCCTTGGCCACGGCTTCGACCACTTCACGCCACAACTGACTGGAAGCGAGCACGTTGGCCTTGTCCACCGAGCACAGCTTCTTGCCGCGCACACGGGCCATGTCGAAGCCGACACGGGCGATGCGGCGCACTTCGCTTTCGCTGTAAGGCAGGGTGTCGTAGGCCTGGCGCTCGCCACCTTCGAGTTCACGCTGGCCGCGTGGCGCACCGAAGTAGATGCCGCCGGTCAGCTCGCGGACGATGAGGATATCCAGGCCCGAGACGATTTCCGGCTTCAGCGAGGAGGCATCGGCCAGTTGCGGGTAGAGGATGGCCGGGCGCAGGTTGGCGAACAGGCCCAATTGCGAACGGATCTTCAGCAGGCCGCGCTCCGGGCGGATGTCACGCTCGATCTTGTCCCATTTCGGGCCACCGACGGCGCCCAGCAGCACGGCATCGGCCTTGCGCGCACGCTCCAGGGTTTCGTCGGCCAGGGGCACGCCGTGCTTGTCGATGGCAGCGCCGCCGATCACATCGTGCTCAAGGTTGAAGCCGAGCTGGAACTTGTCGTTGGCCAGCTCCAGCACCTTGACCGCTTCGGCCATGATTTCCGGGCCAATACCATCACCTGGGAGAATCAGAATCTGCTTGCTCATGCTTTCCTCTATCCATTCAAGCGGCGCGGCCCTGCTGGCCACGCCGAAATATACTCAGCGCTCGGCCCACAACACCAGCACATCGGTGCTGAACGAGCCATCGTCTTCGATCTGGTAATACTGGCGCACTTCCTCGCCCATGGCCTGCTGCAACTGGCGGATGGCCGTGCGCATGGGTTCAGGGGTGCGCATGCGCTCGACCCAGCTGGTGAATTCCAGGCGCAACGGCTGACGGCTCTGACTGCGCACATGCAGGCCCGCCTCGCTGACCTGGCGCTGCCACTCGGCGGCAGAGTAATCGCGTACGTGGCTGGTATCGCGCAGCACTTCAACGGTCTGCAGGTACGTGTCGAGCAACGGGCTGCCCGGCGACATCACGTCGATGAACGCCGCCACGCCACCCGGCTTGAGCACCCGGCGCACCTCGCGCAGGGCCAGGCCCAGGTCGCTCCAGTGGTGCGCCGAGTAGCGGCTGAAAACGAAATCGAACGAAGCGTCGGCGAACGGCAGGCGTTCAGCGACTCCACGTTCGGTGCGAATGTTGCCCAGGCCACGCTCGGCAGCGGCGCTGGCGACCACGTCGAGCATCGCTTGCGACAGGTCGTAGGCGACCACTTCGGCAACCAGCGGTGCGACGTGGAAGCTGACGTGACCGGCACCACAGCCCAGGTCCAGCACGCGGGCGCTGCCCTGCCCTGCCAGCTCGCCCTGCAGCAGGGCGAATTCGCGGCCCTCGGCGTGCACGGCGCTGCTGAGGTAGGCACTGGCCTGCTCGCCGAACTGGCGTTGGACCACATCGGTGTGGGTGGTGCTGGTCATGGGGTGTTCCTTCTGGTTTCGGGTTGCTTGTACGGCCGCTATCGCCGGCAAGCCGGCTCCCACAGAGATCGCGCAGCCTCAAAGGCCTGTGCAGAACTTGTGGGAGCCGGCTTGCCGGCGATGAGGCCAGCAAACCCAACTACATCACTCAGGCATCCCGAAACAGCCAAGGCTGCCCGGCACGGTGCTTCTGCTCGAAGGCCTTGATCGCATCGCTGTCCTGCAAGGTCAGGCCAATGTCGTCGAAGCCATTGAGCAGGCAGTGCTTGCGGAACGCGTCGATCTCGAAGTGCAGCACCTTGCCATCCGGGCGGGTCACCGCCTGCGCCTGCAGGTCGATGGTCAGCTGGTAGCCCGGGTTGGCTTCGACCTGCTTGAACAACTCGTCGACTTCCTCATCGCTGAGGATGATCGGCAGCAGGCCGTTCTTGAAGCTGTTGTTGAAGAAGATATCGGCGAAGCTCGGCGCGATCACGCTACGGAAGCCGTACTCGTCCAGCGCCCATGGTGCGTGCTCGCGGCTCGAACCACAGCCGAAGTTCTCCCGTGCCAACAGCACGCTGGCACCCTGGTAGCGCGCGTGGTTGAGCACGAATTCCTCGTTCAACGGGCGCTTGCTGTTGTCCTGGTAGGGCTGGCCCACATCCAGGTAACGC
This sequence comes from Pseudomonas sp. NPDC089395, assembly GCF_044749525.1. NCBI lineage: Bacteria > Pseudomonadati > Pseudomonadota > Gammaproteobacteria > Pseudomonadales > Pseudomonadaceae > Pseudomonas > Pseudomonas sp. NPDC089395. The sequence continues at coordinate 99,400 of NZ_JBIVID010000014.1, read as the reverse complement.
CATTCGTCGAACAGGTTCGGGCCGAAGCCGGTGCGCTTGATCGACTTGAGGAATTGCTTGGGGATGATTTGGTCGGTGTCGACGTTGGCACGGTCCAACGGCGCGACGAGGCCAGTGTGCTGGGTAAAGGCTTTCATGCTGCGCTCCCTTGGATCAACTCGCGGACATCGATGAAGTGGCCGGTTACCGCGGCGGCGGCGGCCATGGCTGGGCTGACCAGGTGAGTACGGCCACCGGCGCCCTGACGGCCTTCGAAGTTGCGGTTGGAAGTGGACGCGCAGTGCTCGCCGCTTTCCAGGCGGTCCGGGTTCATGGCCAGGCACATCGAGCAACCCGGCTCACGCCATTCGAAACCGGCTTCGAGGAAGATCTTGTCCAGCCCTTCGCGTTCGGCCTGGGCCTTGACCAGGCCAGAGCCCGGCACCACCAACGCCTGCTTGACGTTGGCCGCGACCTTGCGGCCCTTGGCGATTTCGGCGGCAGCGCGCAGGTCTTCGATGCGCGAATTGGTGCACGAACCGATGAACACGCGGTCGAGCTTGATATCGGTGATCGCCTGGTTGGCGGAAAGGCCCATGTACTTGAGGGCGCGCTCGATCGAGCCACGCTTGATCAGGTCGGGTTCGGCAGCCGGGTCCGGCACGCGCTGGTCGACAGCGAGGACCATCTCGGGCGACGTGCCCCAGCTGACTTGCGGCTTGATCTGCGCGGCATCCAGTTCGACCACGGTGTCGAACACCGCGTCGGCGTCCGAAACCAGGCTTTTCCAGTCCTGGGCTGCCTGTTTCCACTGCTCGCCCTTGGGCGCGTAGGGGCGGCCTTCGACATAGGCGATGGTGGTGTCGTCGACCGCCACCAGGCCGACGCGGGCACCGGCTTCGATGGACATGTTGCAGATGGTCATGCGGCCTTCCATCGACAACTCGCGAATGGCGCTGCCGGCGAATTCCATGGCGTGGCCGTTGCCACCGGCGGTGCCGATCTTGCCGATCACGGCGAGGACGATGTCCTTGGCGGTGACACCGGCTGGCAATTGGCCTTCGACGCGCACCAGCATGTTCTTCATCTTCTTGGCGACCAGGCACTGGGTGGCGAGCACGTGCTCGACCTCGGACGTGCCGATGCCGTGGGCCAAGGCACCGAAGGCGCCGTGGGTGGAGGTGTGCGAATCGCCGCAGACCACGGTCATGCCTGGCAAGGTAGCGCCCTGCTCCGGGCTGATGACATGGACGATGCCCTGGCGCACGTCATTCATCTTGAATTCGACGATGCCATATTCGTCACAGTTTTCATCAAGGGTCTGCACCTGCAGGCGCGACACCTGGTCGACGATGGCCTCGATACCGCCCTTGCGCTCCGGCGTGGTCGGCACGTTATGGTCGGGCGTGGCGATGTTGGCGTCGATGCGCCATGGCTGGCGGTTGGCCAGACGCAGGCCTTCGAAAGCCTGGGGCGAGGTCACTTCGTGAATGATATGACGGTCGATGTAGATCAAGGACGAGCCGTCATCACGGCGCTTGACCTCATGAGTTTCCCAGAGTTTATCGTAGAGCGTTTTGCCAGCCATCAGACTGTTCCTCATCAGCGTCTTTCTATGCCAAAGACCCCTTGGCTTGTACGGTCGATCCTAGGGCTATACATTGAATAACTCAAATTCATAATTTTTATGCTTTGGATAACTAACAGGAATTCGACACCGTGGACCTGGCCAACCTCAGCGCTTTTATTGCCATCGCCGAAACCGGCAGTTTTTCTGGAGCCGCCGAACGCCTGTTCCTGACCCAACCCGCCATCAGTAAACGCATCGCAGGGCTGGAGCAGCAACTGGATGTACGCCTGTTCGATCGCCTGGGCCGCGAAGTGACCCTGACCGAAGCTGGCCGGGCACTGCTGCCCCGCGCCTATCAGATCCTCAACGTCCTCGATGATACTCGACGTGCTCTGACCAATTTGACCGGTGAAGTGGGTGGCCGCCTGACCCTGGCCACCAGCCATCACATCGGCCTGCACCGCTTGCCCCCGTTGTTACGGGCGTTTACCCGGCAGCATCCCGCAGTGGCGTTGGATATTCAGTTCCTAGATTCGGAAGCGGCCTACGACGAAATCCTCCATGGCCGCGCCGAAATTGCCGTCATAACCCTCGCTCCCGAGCCCCATCACCTGGTCAAGGCAGTGCCGGTATGGGACGACGCCCTGGATTTCGTCGCCGCCCCCGAACACCCGCTGGCCAGCAACCAGCGGGTCAGCCTGGCCGACGTGGCGCGCCACCCGGCGGTGTTTCCCGGGGGCAATACCTTCACCCACCATATCGTCCAGCGCCTCTTCGAAAGCCAAGGATTGACGCCGAACATCGCCATGAGCACCAACTACCTGGAAACCATCAAGATGATGGTTTCCATCGGCCTGGCCTGGAGCGTGCTCCCGCGCACCATGCTGGACGATCAGGTTGCACCCATCGCTTTACCCGGCATACAGCTGTCACGCCAGCTAGGCTACATTCTGCACACGGAGCGAACGCTATCGAATGCGGCCAGGGCCTTCATGGCCTTGCTCGACAGCCACGCAGGTTCCGCCTGACCGGTCGTTAGCTCGGCATTTCCAACTCAAGGACGCGTCAAACGCCAAAGGTCTGGTACCCAATGCCCAAATCAGCAAACCGCTTTCCGCGCCTGCCGCGTATCCCAGCGGCCGACCCTCAGGAATCCGAGCAGGCCTGGCAGAACGCGCCACAGCTGCTGGCTGCGCTCAATGCTGCGCGCCTGGGTGCCTGGCTATGGGATATCGAATCCGGCCGGGTCAGCTGGTCTCGCGGCACCCAGGCCTTGTTCGGGTTCGATCCTCAGCGGCCATTGCCCAATGCCATCGATTACCTCGACCTGCTGCCCGAAGAGGACCGTGCCCGCACCCGCCAACTGTTTCAAGCCGTGGTCAATGGCGAACCGGTGGAGCGGACGATGCGCCACCGCATCCGCTGGCCGGATGGCAGCCTGCACTGGCTGGAAATCAACGGCAGCCTGACCCACGACCGCCACGGCCGGCGCCAGATGATCGGGGTAATCCGCGAAATCACCCGCCAACGCGAACGGGAAACCGCGCTGATCAACTCGGAAAAGCGCTTCGCCACCCTGTTTCACCTGAGCCCCAACGCCATTCTGCTGACCCGCCGCCAAGACGGTATGATCTTCGAAGTGAACCAGCACTTCGAAGACATGTTCGGCTGGCCCGGCAGCCATGTAATCGGCAAGACCAGCCTGGAGCTGGGGCTGTGGGTGCACCCCGAGCAGCGTCAGCAGATACTGGAATCGACCCGCCCCAGTGGCGGCCCGCTGAGCATGGAGGTGCAGTTTCGCGCCAGCAACGGCAAGCTGCACGACGGCATCCTCTGCACCCAGGGCATCGAACTGGAAGGCGTGACCTTCCTGCTCAGCACCTTCGTCGACACCTCCGAGCGCAAGCGCGCCGAGCAGGCGCTCAAGGACAGCCAGGAACGCCTGGACCTGGCCCTGGACTCGGCGCAACTGGGCACCTGGGATTGGCACATACCCAGCGGCATGCTCTATGGCTCGGCGCGGGCTGCGCAATTGCACGGCCTTGACCCGATCCCCTTCCATGAATCCTTCGACGCGTTCTTCGAAGGGGTGCCGAACGACGAGCGCGATGCGATGCGCCAGGCTTACCGCAGCCTGCGCGAAGGCCCGGCCGGCAACTACCAGATCACCTACCGCGTACAGCTGGAAAACGGCGCTTCGCGTTACATCGAGAGCCGTGCCCGCCTCTACCGCGATGAACAGGGCAACCCGCTGCGCATGGCCGGCACCCTGCTCGACATCACCGAACAGGTGGAGCGCGAACTGCGCCTGAGTGCCTCGGAAGAGAAGTTCGCCAGCCTGTTCCAGGTCAGCCCCGATCCGATCTGCGTGACCCGCCAGGACACCGGGCAGTTCATCGAGATCAACCCGGCATTCACCCAGACGTTCGGCTGGAGCGCCGAGCAGGTGATCGGCCGCACCGCCGAGGAAATTGGCCTGTGGGCCGAGTCCATCGAACGCGCCAGGCGCATCGAGCGGGTCATCCGCGAGCAGGCGCTAAGCAACGTGGGCGTGGTGGTCAACCATCGCGACGGCTCCGCCTTGACCTGCGTGATCGCCAGCCGGCTGATCAGCGTCGACGACCAGCCCTGCAGCGTCACCACCTTGCGCGACATCACCCAGCAGCAACGGGCGGAAGCTGCCCTGAAGTCGAGCGAGGAGAAATTCGCCAAGGCCTTTCACTCCAGCCCCGACGCCATCACCATCACCGAGCGCCACAGCGGCCGCTATGTGGAAGTCAACGACGGTTTCTGCCGGCTGACCGGCTACAGCAGCGCCGAAGTGGTGGGCCGCAGCGTCTTCGAACTGGGTATCTGGGCTGACGACAAGCAGCGCAGCGCCTTGCTCGCCGAACTCAAGGAACGTGGCCGGGTACACCACCGGGAGATGCTCGGGCGCAACAAGCGCGGCGACATCCTTACCGTGGAAGTGTCAGTGGAGCCGATCAGCCTCAACGAGGTCGACTGCCTGCTGCTCACCGCCCGCGACGTCAGCCAGCTGAAGAACGCCCAGGCGCAGATTCGCCACCTGGCCTACCACGACCCGCTGACCAACCTGCCCAACCGCGCCCTGCTGATGGACCGCCTTAGCCAGCAGATCGCCCTGTTGCGCCGCCATAACCTGCGCGGTGCCCTGCTGTTCCTCGACCTGGACCACTTCAAGCACATCAACGATTCACTCGGGCACCCGGTGGGCGACACGGTGCTGAAGATCATCACCGCGCGCCTGGAAGCCAGCGTGCGCCTGGAAGACACCGTGGCGCGGCTGGGCGGTGACGAGTTCGTGGTGCTGCTGAGCGGCCTGGAGGGCAGTCGCGAAACGGTCGAGATCAAGGTTCGCGAGCTGGCCGATACCCTGCGCGAACTGCTGGCCGAACCCATGTCGCTGGACGGCCAGCGCCTGCAGGTAACGCCGAGCATTGGCGTGGCGCTGATCCCCGACCACGGCGCCACCCCGGCCGACTTGCTGAAGCGCGCCGACATCGCCTTGTACCGGGCCAAGGACTCGGGGCGCAACACCACCCAGCTGTTCCACACCACCATGCAAAAGGCCGCCAGCGAGCGCCTGCGCATGGAAAGCGACCTGCGCCTGGCGTTGGCCCGCGGCGAACTGGCCCTGCACTTCCAACCCCAGGTGGACGCCCGCGACAACCGTATCGTCGGCGCCGAAGTGCTGCTGCGCTGGCACCACCCGCAACTGGGCCAGCAACCGCCTGCCGAGTTCATTCAGGTACTGGAAGAAAGCGGCCTGATCCTCGAAGTTGGCAGCTGGATACTCGACGAAGCCTGCGATGCCTGCGCCCGCATGCTGGAAGACGGGCTGATCGATGCCGATGATTTCAGCCTGTGCGTGAACATCAGCCCACGGCAGTTCCGCCAGAACGACTTCGTCGAACGGGTGTTGCGCAGCCTGGACGATTACCGCCTGCCGCGGCACATGCTCAAGCTGGAGATCACCGAAGGCATCGTGATCCAGAACCTGGAAGACACCATCAGCAAGATGCGCGAGCTCAAGCGCTATGGGGTGAGCTTCGCCATGGATGACTTCGGTACCGGCTATTCATCGCTCACCTACCTCAAACGCTTGCCGGTGGACGCCTTGAAAATCGACCAGACCTTCGTCCGTGATGCCCCGGAAGACCCAAACGACGCCGAGATCGTCCGCGCCATCGTGGCCATGGCGCGCAGCCTGGACCTGGCGGTAATCGCAGAAGGCGTGGAATTGACCGAGCAGCTGGAGTTTCTGGAGCAGTTGGGCTGCCACCTGTACCAGGGCTACCTGCACAGCCGACCGCTGCCGCTGCCGGAGTTCAGGCAGATGCTGCTGGAGGCGCCGGCGGATTACTAACGCTGCACATAATGCGGCATTTGTAGGAGCGGCCTTGTGTCGCGAAAGGGTCGCATCGCGGCCCCGGCTTTTGGTGTCGCGGCATGTTTTGCTGGGGCTGCTGCGCAGCCCTTTCGCGACACAAGGCCGCTCCTACAACGAAAAAGGGCACCCGAAGGTGCCCTTTTTTTCATCACGCCAAACTCAGTTCAGCGCTGGCTTGTCGCCATTGATCGGGATGCGCTTGGCCTTGGCTTCTTCCGGCACGATCCGCAGCAGGTCGATGCTGAGCAGGCCGTTGGCCAGACCCGCGGACTTGACCTCGATATGGTCAGCCAGGCGGAACGACAGCTTGAAAGCGCGCTGGGCAATGCCCTGGTGCAGGTAGGTCACTTCCCCGGCACCGTTTTCGCGCTTGCCGCCGATGACGGTCAGGACGCCTTTTTCAACCTGCAGGTCGAGATCCTGCTCCTGGAAGCCGGCTGCGGCCACCACGATGCGATAGTGGTCTTCGCCATGTTTTTCCACGTTGTAGGGAGGGTAGCTGCTACCCGCCTCGTTACGTGCCGCGGATTCGAACAGGTCGTTGAAACGGTCGAAGCCAACGGAATGGCGGAACAGTGGAGCGAGAGAGAAAGCGCTGGTCATGGTCATAAACTCCTGAAATTCAGCAAGTGAGTCATTACGCGACCCGACTTCGGCATCGCGTACTGAATAAATAGGGTTCAGGAGATGGCTTTCAAGGGCGACAGGCAAAAAAATTTGCAGTGGAATCACCGGCCCTTTCGCGGGACAAGCCCGCTCCCACAGGTACAACACATTGGCTGAGGGCAGCGGGGTACCTGTGGGAGCCGGCTTGCCGGCGATGAGGCCGGTTCAGGCCACGCATTCCTCGTAGGCCCGCACCTCAACCCCAAGCAACCGGCTGATCCGCGCACAGTCATCTTCCCTGCGCAACTCGGCAAAAAGCACCACCGCCTCGGGGTAACTGCGCGTCAGCATCGCCAGCCACTGCTTCATCCGCCCCGGCGCATAACGCGGCGACAACTTGGCCTGGGCTTGGCGCCAGAACTCGCGCAGCAAGGGCAACAGCGCTTCCCAACTCATCGGCTGATAGTCTCGCCCGTCTCGCGCGGCAGCGATCTGCAAGGCCAGGTCCGGCCGCGACACCAGCCCGCGACCGAGCATGATGTCCTCGGCACCGCTGACCTCACGGCAACGCCGCCAGTCGTCGACGGTCCAGATCTCGCCATTGGCGAACACCGGCACCTTGACCACGTCCTGCACCCGCGCCACCCACTCCCAGTGCGCCGGAGGCTTGTAGCCCTCGACCTTGGTTCGCGCATGCACCACCAGGTGCGCCGAGCCGCCTTCGGCCAGCGCCGTGGCGCACTCCAGCGCCCCATCCGGGCTATCGAAGCCCAGGCGCATCTTCGACGTGACCGGGATATGCGCTGGCACCGCCCGCCGCACTTCACGCACGATGGCGTGCAGCAACTCTGGCTCCTTGAGCAGCACCGCCCCACCACGCGACTTGTTCACGGTCTTGGCCGGGCAGCCGAAGTTCAGGTCGATCACGGGCGCCCCCAGCTCGCATGCCAGCGCCGCATTCTCGGCCAGGCAGACGGGGTCGGACCCAAGCAGTTGCACGCGCATCGGCACGCCGGCAGCAGTGCGCGCACCCTGGCGCAGTTCAGGTGCGAGCTTGTCGAACGACGAGGCTGGCAGCAGGCGGTCGCACACACGGATGAACTCGGTGACGCACCAATCGATGCCGCCCACTCGGGTCAGGACGTCGCGCAGGATGTTGTCGACCAGCCCCTCCATGGGGGCCAGGGCAATTTGCATTTCGGGGACTCGGCGAGAAAAGCCGGCAGTCTAACAAAAAACGACGCCGGTTCAGGCACCGATCAGCGCCGGGGCGTAACCGTCGATGAACTCGGCCGGCATGCGCTTGGGTTTGCCGCTGGACAGCTCGATGCAGGCAAAGGTGGTCTGCGCGCGCAGCAGGGTCACGCCATCACGCGGGCGCTTGAGCTGGAAGCGCCGGGTCATGCGCAGGCGCTGGTCCCAATCGATGATCCAGGTCGCCAGCTGCAGTTCGTCATCCTCGTAGGCGGCGGCGAGGTAGTCGATTTCATGCCGCACTACCGCCATGGCCCGGTCCAGGCGCCGATACTCCGCCAGGTCCAGACCCAGGCGCTGGGAGTGGCGCCAGGCGCAACGCTCGAGCCAGGTGACGTAGACCGCGTTGTTGGCGTGACCGAGGCCGTCGATATCCTCGCTGCCGACCCGCAGGTCGATGATGAATGGCGTTGCCAGGTCCCAGCTCATGCCCGCTCCCGATGTCAGTGATGGGGCAGAGTGTAATGGAAGTTCAGGCGCTTTGCCGGGCCGGCGCGCCGGCACGGGCCAGCAATTCGAGCACGGCCTGGCTCAGGCGCGGGTCGGCCAGCACGCGCTGGTGGCCACCGGTTTCCGGCAGCAACAGACGGCTGTCGAACCAGGCCTTGTGGATCAGATGTGCTTCGCCAGCGGGCACCAGCTCATCATCAGCGGCATGAACCACCAGACCCGGCACCTCCAATTGATAGCCACTGACATCCAGTCGAGCGACCTGGATACCGACGTCCCGTTCGACCTGGCGAATGAACGCCGCTCTGGCACGCGCAGGCATGCCCAGGCGGTTGGCGAAGCCGCGCAAGACGCCAAGCATGCGCGCTGGAGCCGCGATGCTGACCGCGGCATCGGTGCGCAACCCCATTTGCAGCGCCAGCATGACACTGGCGCCACCCATGGAGTGACCGATCACGGCGCTCAAGGGCGGCAATTCGGCTGCCGCCTCCAGCAATGCACGGGCAAACAGCACCACGTTCGCCTGCTCCCCTGGGGAGCGACCGTGACCCGGCCCTTCCAGCGAAACCACCGTGTGCCCTGCCTGCACCAACGTGTCGATCAAGGCGGCAAACTGGGTCGGGCGCCCTTCCCAACCGTGCATCAACAATACCGTGGGCCCCTGCCCCCAGCGCAAGGCGGACAAACCGAAGCGCAAGGTGATCCGCTCGGCACTCGCCAGCAGGGGCAACTCCCACTCCCGGGGCGGAAGGTTGCGCGGCGTCATGAAGGCTCGGCGCATCTTGCCAGCAACATGTTCAGGGGCCAGATGGCCAAGGGTGCCATTGACGCCACGAATCCACCTCAAGGAAGTCATCGCCTTGCTCCCGGTCACAGGTTCAGATAACCGCCGACTTGGCGGCACGCAGAATACGGTCGGACAACTCGCCTGCACCCAGGGAACGGGCCAGCGCCAGGCCGCCGATCATCAGGGCCAGGTCGGCCAGGGCCTTGTCGGCATCCTCGGGGCAATCGACCATGGCCGCGGTCATCAACTCGATGTGCTCGGCCAGCACTTCGCGGAAGGCCTCTGGCAAGCGCTGCATCTCGCCCAGTGCGTTGGGCAGCGGGCAAGCATCCACCTCGACGTCACGGTGCTTGCGCGACAGGTAGAAGGCACTCACCAGGGCTCGCCGACCCGCGCCGTCGAGGCTGGAATCGACCTGCGCCAGCAAGGCCCTGCGCTCGCTGAGCAATTGGCGGAACGCCTCGAGCATCAGCTCATCCTTGCTTTCGAAGTGGGAATAGAAGCCACCGACGGTAAGCCCGGCGGCACCCATGACCTGGCTGACACTGGGCTCAGCCGGACCGTGCTGGATCAACGCACTGCGCGCCGCCTTGAGGATTCGTTCGCGGGTCCTGGTCTTCTTGTCGCTCATTGCGCCACTCACCGTGAAAAATATGATGCTCGAAATATTATGCCTGTAATAATTTTTTGCAAGCGCAAAGGCACACCGCTTATCGGTGACTACTTTTTGTGGGGAGGTAGAAAAACAAAAGGCCCATTCAATAAGCGAATGAGCCTTTAAAGTCCCGCAAAACGCGGGTAAAAATGGCGTCCCCTAGGGGACTCGAACCCCTGTTACCGCCGTGAAAGGGCGGTGTCCTAGGCCACTAGACGAAGGGGACGTAACCTTCGCGAAGATTCGCTAGACGCGAAC
>NZ_JBIVID010000014.1:0-89335 GCF_044749525.1 Pseudomonas sp. NPDC089395 | reverse complement strand
CGAACCCTGGCTAAATTGGTGGAGCTAAGCGGGATCGAACCGCTGACCTCCTGCATGCCATGCAGGCGCTCTCCCAGCTGAGCTATAGCCCCGAAAACAAAAGGCTCATCCAAAATCCGAATGAGCCTCTTTAAGTCCCGCAAAACGCGGGTAAAGTGGCGTCCCCTAGGGGACTCGAACCCCTGTTACCGCCGTGAAAGGGCGGTGTCCTAGGCCACTAGACGAAGGGGACGTAACCTTCGCGAAGATCCGCTAAACGCGAACCCTGGCTAAATTGGTGGAGCTAAGCGGGATCGAACCGCTGACCTCCTGCATGCCATGCAGGCGCTCTCCCAGCTGAGCTATAGCCCCGAATTTCTAGCCTCTCGGCCCAGCGACATCATTGACATCGCTTGTGCAAAACTGGCGTCCCCTAGGGGACTCGAACCCCTGTTACCGCCGTGAAAGGGCGGTGTCCTAGGCCACTAGACGAAGGGGACGAACCTTCTTACCTTCAAGACCCGGTTGCTGGACCCGGTCTTGCTTGCCAGCCTTGGCTGCCAAGCGGAATTTGGTGGAGCTAAGCGGGATCGAACCGCTGACCTCCTGCATGCCATGCAGGCGCTCTCCCAGCTGAGCTATAGCCCCACAATGTCGCTCTGAACTGAATCACCGGCTGGGTGCCTGGCGTTTCGTTTTCGTTCATCGCTGTGGACGGGGCGCATATTAAGATCGGATTGCAGGGCTGTCAAACGAATTTTTGAAAATATTCAAAAGTTTTTTCCCAGATAACAATCACTTACCGCCCTGCCCCTTCAGTTCGCGGTGCGCATGGCCCTTGTAGGAGCGGCCTTGCGTCGCGAAAGGGGCGCGAAGCGGCCCCACGATCGATAAGTTTGCACAACCGCAGGGGGCCGCGTTGCGGCCCTTTCGCGACGCAAGGCCGCTCCTACACAAGATCAGCGGCGCTGCATCAGGCGATGTTCGCCAGCAGCTTTTCCCATTCCTTGTTTTCTTTCTTCGACACACCACCCAGCAGGTCCAGCGCCTGGCGCAAGCGGTAGCGGGTCAGGTCGGGGCCGAGGATCTCCATGGCATCGAGCACCGACACCGAGCTGGCCTGGCCAGTGATGGCGGCGAACATCAGCGGCATGGCATCGCGCAGCTTCAGTTCCAGCGCTTCGACCACCGCCTGGATGCAGCCGGTAATGCGGTCTTTTTCCCACTGACGCAGGCTTTCCAGTTTCCACAGGATCAACTGCATCACCTGACGCACCTGGTCGGCGGACAGCTTCTTGCTCTCGAACAGCTTGGCGTCGAGCTTCAGCGCACCCTCGAAGAAGAAACCACCCAGCGGAGCGATCTGGCTGAAGGTTTCGACCCGGCCCTGCACGTGCGGGGCGATTTTCATCATGTAGTCGCTGTTGAACGCCCACTTCTGAACCCGTGCAGCGAATTCTTCAACCGACAGTTCACGCAGCCACTGGCCGTTGAGCCACGACAGCTTCTCGATGTCGAAGATCGGGCCGCCCAAGGAGATACGCGACAGGTCGAAGTGCTCGACCATTTCGGCCAGGGAGAACTTCTCGCGCTCGTCCGGCATCGACCAGCCCATGCGGCCGAGGTAGTTGAGCATCGCCTCGGGCATGAAGCCCATGCGCTCGTAGAAGGTCACCGAAGTCGGGTTCTTGCGCTTGGACAGCTTGCTCTTGTCCGGGTTACGCAGCAGCGGCATGTAGCACAGCTTGGGTTGTTCCCAACCGAAGTACTCGTACAGCTTGATCAGCTTCGGCGCCGAAGGCAGCCATTCTTCGCCGCGCAGCACGTGGGTGATGCCCATCAGGTGGTCGTCGACCACGTTGGCCAGGAAGTACGTCGGCAGGCCGTCGTTCTTCATCAGCACCTGCATGTCCATGCGGTCCCATGGGATCTCGACGTCGCCGCGGAGCATGTCCGGAACCACGCAGATGCCTTCGCTCGGCACCTTCATGCGGATCACATGGGGCTCGCCAGCGGCCAGGCGGCGCTGCACCTCCTCGTCGCTCAGCAGCAGGGCGCGGCCGTCATAGCGTGGGGTTTCACCACGGGCCATCTGCTCGGCACGCATCTGCTCCAGCTCGTCGGCGGTGCAGAAGCAATAGAAGGCGTGGCCGGCATCGACCAGCTGCTTGGCGTACTTGGCGTAGATCTCGCCACGCTCGCTCTGCCGGTACGGGCCGTGCGGGCCGCCGACATCCGGGCCTTCGTTCCATTCGATGCCGAGCCAGCGCAAGGCGTCGAAGATCTGCTGCTCCGACTCGCGGGTGGAGCGCAGTTGGTCGGTGTCTTCGATACGCAGGATGAACTCACCGCCGTGCTGCTTGGCAAAGCAGTAGTTGAACAGGGCGATGTAGGCAGTGCCAACATGGGGGTCGCCAGTGGGCGATGGCGCGATACGCGTGCGAACGGTGGTCATGGAGAGTCTCGGACGAAAGATGAAACAAAGGCGAGATGTTAGCAGGGAGCGGGCACCCGGCTCCAGCGATGGCGCTAACGACACTTGTGGACTTACCGTCTGTCGCTGTTAAATTTGCTTACATTTCTGGAACGATAGTCCTCATGCCTGCTCAACTCAAACGCCGCCTACTGGTCTTCTTCAGCCTGGTGGCCATCATCGCCCTCGCCTTCCTCGCCCATTGGTACTTCAAGGGCCGCTTCTTCGAAAGCACCGACAACGCCTATGTCCAGGGCGAAATCACGCGCATTTCCAGCCAGCTCGGTGCTCGCATCGACGAGGTGCGGGTGGACGACAACCAGCATGTCAGCAAGGGAGAGCTCTTGGTGCGCCTGGAGGTCGCCGATTTCCAGCTGGCCGTGGACCGCGCCCGTGCTGCCCTGGCTACCCGTGAAGCCGAACAGGTTCAGGCGCAAAGCCGCCTGACCCAGCAGGGCAGCCTGATTGCCGCCGGCCAGGCGCAGGTCGCAGCCAACCAGGCGACCTTCGACCGTTCGCGCCTGGACCTCACCCGAGCGGAAAAACTGCGCAAGCCAGGATTTGTATCCGAAGAACGGGTGACCACCCTTTCGGCGGAAAACCATGTGGCCAGCTCTCAGGTCGACAAGGCCCGTGCCGACTTGCAAGGCCAGCGCCAGCAGGTCAACGCCCTCACTGCCGAGCTCAAGCGCCTCGATGCGCAGATCGCCAATGCACGCGCCGAACTGGAGCAGGCCGAACTGAACCTGACACGCTGCGAAATCCGCGCACCGATCAGCGGCACCATCGGCCAGCGCAATGCCCGCAATGGACAGGTGGTGCAGGCCGGCGCTTACCTGTTGTCGATCGTGCCCGACGAAGCCATCTGGGTGCAGGCCAACTTCAAGGAAACACAGATCGGCCACATGCAACCTGGTCAACGCGCCGAGCTGTTGTTCGACAGCTACCCCGACACCCCGATCGAGGGCCGCGTCGACAGCCTGTTCGCCGCTTCCGGCGCGCAGTTCAGCCTGCTGCCGCCCGACAATGCCACCGGCAACTTCACCAAGGTGGTGCAGCGCATTCCGGTGAAGTTGACCTTCGCCGCCGACAATCCATTGCATGGCCGCATCCGCCCCGGCATGTCGGTGACCGCCACGGTCGACCTGCGCTCCGAAGTCGAAGGTCACGATGGCCGGTGACGCACTCCTTCGGCCCACGGCCGAACCGAGCCGGCGCGACTGGATCGCGGTGATGAGCGTGATGCTCGGCGCCTTCATGGCGGTGCTGGACATCCAGATCACCAACTCCTCGCTCAAGGATATCCAGGGTGCGCTGTCCGCGACCCTGGAGGAAGGTTCGTGGATCTCCACCTCCTACCTGGTAGCGGAGATCATCATGATCCCGCTGACTGCCTGGCTGGTGCAGCTGCTGTCGGCGCGGCGCCTGGCGGTGTGGGTATCGGGCGGGTTCCTGTTCGCCTCGCTGCTCTGCTCGATGGCCTGGAACCTGGAGAGCATGATCGTGTTCCGCGCCCTGCAGGGCTTTACCGGCGGCGCACTGATCCCACTGGCCTTCACCCTGACCTTGATCAAGCTGCCGGAACACCACCGCGCCAAGGGCATGGCCATGTTCGCCATGACCGCGACTTTCGCCCCGTCGATCGGTCCGACCCTGGGCGGTTGGCTGACCGAAAACTGGGGCTGGGAGTACATTTTCTACATCAACATCCCGCCCGGTCTGTTGATGATCGCCGGCCTCCTCTACGGGCTGGAAAAGAAAGAATCACATTGGGAACTGCTGAAAAGCACCGACTATGCCGGCATTGTCACCCTGGGCCTGGGCCTGGGCTGCCTGCAGGTATTTCTCGAAGAAGGCCACCGCAAGGACTGGCTGGAGTCGAACCTGATCGTGGGGCTGGGCACGGTGGCCCTGGTCAGCTTGATCACGTTCGTCATCCTGCAGTTTTCCAAGCCGCACCCGCTGATCAACCTGCGCATTCTCGGCAACCGCAACTTCGGCCTGTCGAGCATCGCCAGCCTGGGCATGGGCGTAGGGCTTTACGGATCGATCTACCTGCTGCCGCTGTACCTGGCCCAGATCCAGGGCTACAACGCCTTGCAGATTGGTGAGGTGATCATGTGGATGGGCGTGCCACAGCTGTTTCTGATCCCGCTGGTGCCACAGTTGATGAAGGTGATTTCACCCAAGCTGCTGTGCGCCTTGGGGTTCTGCCTGTTCGGAGTCGCCAGCTTCGGCTCCGGCGTGCTGAATCCCGATTTTGCCGGGCCACAGTTCAATCACATCCAGATCGTCCGCGCCCTCGGCCAGCCGATGATCATGGTGACCATCTCGTTGATCGCCACGGCGTACATCCAGCCGCAGGATGCCGGCTCGGCGTCGAGCCTGTTCAACATTCTGCGCAACCTCGGGGGTGCCATCGGCATTGCCCTGCTGGCGACCTTGCTGGATGCGCGGACCAAGGTGTATTTCGACTACCTGCGCGAGGCGGTGGTGCCGAGCAACCCGCAAGTGGCCGAACGGCTGGCGCAGTTGGCGCAACGGCTGGGCAGTGACAATGCGGCATTGGGCAAGTTGAGCGAGATTACCCACCAGCAGGCGCTGATCATGGCGTACAACGATGCCTTCCATTTCGTCGGGATCGGGTTGGCGGTGGGGATGCTGGCGGTGCTGTTGACGCGCAAGCTGCCAGAGGGATTGAAGGCTGGGGAGGTTCACTAGCCTGCAGCGGCCCTATCGCCGGCAAGCCGGCTCCCACAGGGGCTGCACAGCTTCAAAGACTTGTGCAGTACCCGTGGGAGCCGGCTTGCCGGCGATGAGGCCAGCCCAGACAACTGGAAAGTCAGCTGGTAATCAACCGCTCCCGAAGCTGCGTAATCTCGTCACGCAACTGCGCCGCCGCCTCGAATTCCAGGTCACGGGCAAACTGCATCATCTTCTCTTCGAGTTGCTTGATGCGCTTGGTGATCTCACCCGGCGTGCGCAATTCGGCCTCGTACCGGGCGGCCTCCTCCGCAGCCTTGGCCATGCCCTTGCGCTTCTTGCTACGCGCCCCCGGCACGGTGGCGCCTTCCATGATATCGGTGATGTCCTTGACCACCCCCTTGGGCACGATGCCATTGGCCAGGTTGAACGCAACCTGCTTCTCCCGACGCCGTTCGGTCTCATCGATGGCCCGCTGCATCGAACCCGTCATCTGGTCGGCGTAGAGAATGGCCCGGCCATTGAGGTTACGCGCGGCGCGACCGATGGTCTGGATCAGTGAGCGCTCCGAGCGCAGGAAGCCTTCCTTGTCGGCATCGAGAATCGCCACCAACGACACCTCGGGCATGTCCAGGCCCTCACGCAGCAGGTTGATACCCACCAGCACGTCGAAGGTACCCAGGCGCAGGTCGCGGATGATCTCGACCCGTTCCACGGTGTCGATGTCCGAGTGCAGGTAGCGCACCCGCACATCGTGGTCGGCCAGGTAATCGGAGAGGTCCTCGGCCATGCGCTTGGTCAGCGTGGTCGCCAGCACCCGCTCGCCGAGGTCGACGCGCTTGCGAATCTCCGACAGCAGGTCGTCGACCTGGGTCAGCGCCGGGCGCACTTCGACCTGCGGATCGACCAGGCCGGTGGGGCGCACCACCTGCTCGACTACCCGCCCGGCATGTTCCGCTTCATAGGGCCCCGGGGTGGCCGAGACAAAGATGGTCTGCGGGCTCACCGACTCCCATTCGTCGAAGCGCATCGGACGGTTGTCCAGCGCCGAGGGCAAGCGGAAGCCGTACTCGACCAGGGTTTCCTTGCGCGAGCGGTCGCCTTTGTACATGGCGCCCACCTGCGGCACGCTGACGTGGGATTCGTCGATGACCAGCAGCGCATCCGCAGGCAGGTAGTCGTACAGCGTTGGCGGCGGCGCCCCGGCCGGTCGCCCGGACAGATAGCGCGAGTAGTTCTCGATGCCGTTGCAGTAACCCAGCTCGAGGATCATCTCCAGATCGAAGCGAGTACGCTGCTCCAGGCGCTGGGCTTCTACCAGCTTGTTGGCCTTGTGCAGGTATTCCAGGCGGTCCTTGAGCTCGACCTTGATGCCTTCCACCGCGTCCAGCAGGGTCTCGCGCGGGGTGACGTAGTGGCTCTTGGGGTAGAAGGTGAAGCGCGGCAACTTGCGAAAGACCTCGCCAGTCAACGGGTCGAACGCCGCGATGTTCTCTACCTCGTCGTCGAACAGCTCGATGCGGATGGCTTCGAGGTCGGATTCCGCCGGGAAGATGTCGATCACGTCACCGCGAACACGGAAGGTGGCGCGGGCGAAATCCATTTCGTTGCGGGTGTACTGCAGGTCTGCCAGGCGGCGCAGCAGTGCGCGCTGGTCGAGCTTGTCGCCACGGTCGACGTGCAGAACCATCTTCAGGTAAGTCTCGGGACTGCCCAGGCCGTAGATGCACGACACCGTGGTGACGATGATCGCATCGCGCCGTTCCAGCAGCGCCTTGGTCGCCGACAGGCGCATCTGCTCGATGTGGTCGTTGATCGAAGCGTCCTTCTCGATGAAGGTGTCCGACGACGGCACATAGGCTTCGGGTTGGTAGTAGTCGTAATAGGAGACGAAATACTCCACCGCGTTGTTTGGGAAGAACGCCTTGAACTCGCCATACAACTGCGCCGCCAGCGTCTTGTTTGGCGCCAGCACCAAGGTCGGCCGCTGCACCTGCTGGATGACGTTGGCGATGCTGAAGGTCTTGCCCGAACCGGTCACCCCGAGCAGGGTCTGGTGCGACAGGCCGGCGTCGATGCCTTCGACCATCTGGCGGATGGCCTCGGGTTGATCGCCGGCCGGCTGAAAACGGGTGACGAGCTGGAACTCGGACATGACGGACCTCGCGGCGCTGCAGCAACTGTAAATTTAGCCAGTAGTCTATACCCAAATGCGCCCTGCCGGTGCCGGATTCAAGGCCAAGCTGTGAGCGCCTATTGCGATGGACCTGGCAATTCGACCAATGGTCGAAAAATATTTGCGCAAAATATCTGAAAAGCTGCGTCACAGTGTCGCCGTGACCGATCGGTATCACTATACTGACTCCCCGTTTGTGCACCGCTTCAGTGCATTCGGCTGGAGCGTGTACGTCCTATCACTCTCCATTCAGAGCCAAGGTAACAATGAGCCTGTTTTCCGCTGTAGAGCTGGCACCCCGCGACCCTATTCTGGGCCTCAACGAAGCATTCAACGCCGACCCGCGTACCGACAAGGTGAACCTGGGCGTGGGCGTCTACTGCAATGAGGAAGGCCGCATTCCGCTGCTGCGCGCCGTCATCGAAGCCGAGACCCAGCGTGCCGCCCAGCACGCCTCGCGCGGCTACCTGCCGATCGACGGTATCGCCACCTACGACCAGGCTGTACAGAAACTGATCTTCGGCGCCGAATCGCCACTGCTGGCCGCTGGCCGCGTGGTGACCGTGCAAGCCGTTGGCGGCACCGGTGCTCTGAAGATCGGTGCTGACTTCCTCAAGCGCCTGTCGCCCAATGCCGTGGTAGCCATCAGCGACCCGAGCTGGGAAAACCACCGTGCGCTGTTCGAGACCGCCGGCTTCCCGGTGCAGAACTACCGCTACTACGACGCGCCAAGCAACGACGTCAACCGCGCCGGCATGCTTGAGGACCTGAACAACCTGCCGTCCGGCTCGATCGTCGTGCTGCACGCCTGCTGCCACAACCCGACTGGCGTAGACCTGGGCCTGGACGACTGGAAAAACGTTCTGGAAGTGGTCAAGGCCAAGGGCCACGTACCGTTCCTCGACATGGCCTACCAGGGCTTTGGTGACGGCATCGCCGAAGACGCCTTCGCCGTGCGCCTGTTCGCCGAATCCGGCCTGGAGTTCTTCGTTTCCAGCTCGTTCTCCAAGTCGTTCTCGCTGTACGGCGAGCGCGTCGGTGCGCTGTCGATCGTCACCGCCTCCAAGGACGAAAGCACCCGCGTGCTGTCCCAGGTCAAGCGCGTGATCCGCACCACCTACTCCAACCCGCCAACCCACGGCGCGACCATCGTCGCCACCGTGCTCAACAGCGACGAACTGCGTCAGATGTGGGAAGCGGAGCTGGCCGAGATGCGCGTGCGCATCCACGGTATGCGCAAGCAGATGGTCGAGCTGCTGGCCGAATACGGCGCCAAGCGCGACTTCAGCTTCGTCGGCCGTCAGGCGGGCATGTTCTCCTACTCGGGCCTGACCGTCGAGCAGGTGGCTCGCCTGAAGAACGAGTTCGGCATCTACGCACTGGACACCGGCCGCATCGCCGTTGCCGCGCTGAACCAGAGCAACATCCACGTGGTCACCAAGGCCATCGTTGAAGTGCTGTAACTGCTTGATTTAGCTGATTGAATTGCCAGAGGTGGGTTGACTTGCCTCTGGCAATCAGTAAGATAGATGCAGATTCCGCGATAGCTCAGTCGGTAGAGCAAATGACTGTTAATCATTGGGTCCCTGGTTCGAGTCCAGGTCGCGGAGCCAAATACTGAAAAACCTCCAGTTGCGTGAGCACTGGAGGTTTTTTGTTTTTGGCGTTCTTGTGTTCCCCATGCCCTGCTCTATCGTTTACAAGCGCATCGCGCGCTCATCGACAGGGAGTCATCATGGACACCATCCAGAATGCTCAGCAGGCCGTGAATCTGGTCGCCAACCAGGCCATCCTGGCCAGCCAGCAATGCACCTTCGCGGTCGGCGGCTGTATCGTCGACAATCAGACCGGCAACGTAGTGGCCGCCCTGCACAACAACGTGCTGATGCCCTTCCCCGGCAGCACCGTGCAACCGCCCTTCCTGCCCCATGACCCGACCGCCCATGGCGAGCGACAACTGGTCGACTGGTACTTCGCCAACCGGCAGTCACGCAACCTGCCACCCCCACAGCAACTGACCGTCGTGACAACCCTGGACCCCTGCGCAATGTGCGCAGGCTCGTTGCTGACCGCAGGTTTCAACGTGGCGGTCAGCGCCATCGATACCTATGCCGGGATCAACTACAACAGCCAGTTCGATTTCCCGACGCTACCGCCCGCTGTGCGCCAGCAGGCTCAGGATACGTGGGGCTACTACGCCGTCGATGCGCCCATCGGCCGCGCCTACCAAGGCTCGCAGGGGCCGATTTATGCCGGCCAATCGATAGACGCGGCAGCCTTCACCCTCACCGGTAGCGTATTCGATGCCAGCGTCAACACGGTGCGCGCGGCGAGCAACAACAGCGGCCTTGCGCCTTCCGAGCTGAAAGACCCGACCACCTTGCCTGCCAATAGCAAAGTGCGCCAGGCGCTCAGCGCGTTGAGCCCCTGGGCGCTGCAGGTCAAGAGCACGAACCCGCGCATGCCGGGCCAGGAACTGGCAAAGCCGCTCATTCAAACCGCCCAGCAGGCCGACACGCCAAATGCCGTGGCCCTGCTCGATCCGTTCGGTAACCTGCTGGCCTGCCTGGGCGGGGTGGAAAACCAGTCGCCCATACGTACCGCGTTCATGGAGACCACGCGCAACTACGCGATCATGCGCTGGACCCTGATGAACGACGCAGACCCCGTGGTTCGCCAGCAGGCCAATGATTACTTGACCCACCCCAAGTACGGCACCTTTGTTTTCCTCTACATCCCCGACCCGAGCACCAGCCAGGCGGTGATGACCTTCGGCGCGTACGGCTCGACCATGGAGGGCGCCGTACCGCAGTCGTTCCCCTCCAATCTGCAATATGTCCTGCTGCCAGACGGCACCACGGCGCAGGCGGTCGCGCAACTGGCGCTGAACCTGCCGCCCTTCTACACCCAGAGCGTGCAAGTCGCACCCAGCCAGGTACTGGACCCCGAGCTGGTCAACGCCGTGCAAGCCTTGCTCTAGCCATGACCACCCCGCCGTTCGCGGCGGGGTGCTTCATTGCGCCAAGGGCAACGTCACGGGCTTGCCTTCATCCACCAGGCTCCAGACCAGCAACTTGGCAGGCTTGGTCTTGCTAGCGTTGCGCGACACGCTGTGCACGGTGCCTGGCGCTTCGTACCAGTAATCACCCGCCTTGTAGGTCTTTTCCTGCTCATCGTTGAGCTTTGATACCACTGCCCCTTCCAGCACATAGGCCATCACCGCACCGGGATGCTGGTGGGCGGGCGATGCCTGGCCGGGCGCATAGCTGACGGTAAGCATCACCGCTTGCTTGCCGGGTGCATTCGAAGGCTGTTTTTCCTGCAGGACCTTGACCTGGTCAGGCACGTCACCGTGCGCCCAGGCATTGGATTGACCAGCGAGCAAGCCGATGCTGAACAGCATGGCAAAAGGAAGATACGAAGGTTTCATGGGGCTTCTCCTGATTAGCAACTGCCTGCAGGTTAGGCCCGGGGCCACGAGAGGCAAACGGCCAATTCAGGGAAAAAGCAGGGGGCCGCTTCCAAGCCCCCAGGGTTTCAGCAATCACGCCCGATGGGATAGAACTCGCCATGGCTCCAGACACCCAGCCATTGCTCGCCATCAATGACTCGCGGGACCGCCAGCTCGACCATCTGGTAGAACACATTGCGATGGATCAACGCTTCGAGATTTGTGCGCATCAGCACATACGGTGACGGCTCCTGGGTGACCGGATCGATCTCCACCCGCAAAGGATTAGCCGGGCCCGCCTCGACCTGGTCCTCGACATTACTGGTAAAGCTCAGCACCTGTTGCTCACCACTGCCCTGCACGTCCAGGGTCACGGCAACGAAAGGTGCATCGTCGACACGGATACCCACCTTCTCGACCGGCGTGATCAGGAAGTAGTCGTCCCCATCACGACGGATGATCGTGGAGAACAAGCGCACCATCGGCTTGCGACCGATCGGCGTACCCAGGTAGTACCAGGTACCGTCACGGGCAATACGCATGTCGATGTCGCCACAGAAGTCCGGATTCCACAGATGCACCGGCGGCAGGCCCTTGTGCTTGGGTATCTGTGCCAGTAGATCATTGGCCTTTCCGGAATCCGTCATCGCGCTCGCCTCACTCACTCATGCCCAGAAGGCTACGAGCGTACTCGCGCATGGGTGCGGCAAGCAAATCCTGGGGCGAATTGTCGTGGAACGTCAACAATCCGCCACGGCTCTTGATCCGCGCGGTATCGATCAGGTAGCGGGTATTGGTTTCGATCAGCATCATCTGTACGACCCCCGTATCCCAGCCGACGCGATCGACCGCCTGTTCGTCATACCATTCATCGCCGTTGCCAATACGGTCGTCGGTGCGCGCGAAACGGGTATACAGCACGTAGTCGGCACCGACCGCACGCGCCTCGGCAATCGCTTCCTCCAGGCCCAATGGCCCCTGGGCGCGACGCACCAGCGGGAAGTACTCGACGAAACTCTTGAACGCCTCTTCGGCCACCACGTTCTGCTGCGGCAGCGGGCCTTTGCCCGGCGGTACGAAGGCGCCCTGGCCAATGAAGATGAACGAGTCGGGCTGCAGGCGAATCGACAGGGAGCGGCGAGTATCGCTGTGGTCCAGCAGGCCGGCATCGCTCATGTGATAACGGACGCCTTCGCCCATATCGCTGACATTCATGCAGCCACCCAGTGCCAACAGCGCCAGGGGCAAGACCAGGCTACGCATCTTTCCTCCAATGGCCGGCGACGAAAAACCGGCGAATAGCTGGCGGATGCAGCTTTTGCGCCAGATCAGCCGCCGATCACCTTCATCACCGTCACGCCCCCGGAAAACGCCAGCTCCTGCTTATCGGCCAAGGCCTTGACCAGCAAGCGCTGCAACGCAGGCAGTGCCTCGTGACGTGGCTTTTCCAGCAGATCGCCGACAAAGTGACGATTGCTCGACGACAGGCAGCCATGCAGCCAACCGGTGGACGACAGCCGCAAGCGCGAACAAGTACGGCAGAACGGCACGCTTTCGTTGGCGATCACACCGAAATGGCCCTTGCCGGGGATCTGGTAGCGCAGTGCGGTAGCATCCAGGGGTGCCTGGGCCTGCTGGTAATCGTGGGCCTGGCCGATCAGGGCGAGCAAATGGTCAAGCCCCACGAACTGCTGCAGGAACGCGTTGTGATCGCGGGCCAGGTGGCCCATGCGCATCAGCTCGATGAAGCGCAGCTCAAAGCCGCGCTCAAGGCAGTAATCGAGCATTGGCAGCACCTGGTCCAGGTTCTGCCCCCGCATCGGCACCATGTTCACCTTGATCTGCATGCCCAAGCCCTGGGCCTGCTGCATGCCGGCGAGCACGCTGGCCAGGTCGCCGCCGCGGGCGATACGGCGGAAGGCCTGAGGGTCGAGGGTATCGAGTGAAACATTCAGGCGGCGAATGCCGGCCGCCAGCAGTTGCGGCAACTTGCGCGAGAGCAGCTGGCCATTGGTGGTCAGGGTGATGTCTTCAAGGTCGAATTTGGCGACGCCGGCAAGAAATGCATCCAGCTTCGGGCTCACCAGAGGCTCGCCGCCGGTGATGCGCAGGCGCTCGATACCGGCGGTTTCGATCAGGTAGGCCACACCGCGGGTCAACGCCTCGGCCGTCAGTTCGTCCTGGGCCGCCACCAGGCGCTTGCCGTCAGGCACGCAATAGCTGCAGGCATAGTTGCAAGCAGCTGTCAGGCTGACGCGCAGGTTGCGAAAACGTCTACCTTGACGATCGACGATCATGAATGACTCCGGCATGGATGAATCGGGGCCGGCAAAACCTGACTCAAAATTCAGGTTTTTGCAAGCCCCTGCTCGATGCCGGCCTCAATTCGAGGCAATGAAAGCTTTCAGTTGGTCGCTTCCGGGTCGCGCTTGCGCTTGTTGCCCATGCGCACGCCGATGTCCATGAGGAACTGGAAGAACCCTTCCTGGTCCTCCAGCACATTGCTCCAGAACGGCGAGTGGTACAGCGCCACGGCGCCGTGAACCAGTGCCCAGGCGGCGCAGTAGTGGAAGTACGGCGGCACGTCTTCGAGCTTGCCTTCGCTGATGCGGCCCTTGATCAGTTGGGTCAGGCGGTCGAAGTTGGAGGCGCGAATGCTGTGCAACTCCTCGACCATCTCGGGCACCTGATTGCCCTTGACCACCTTTTCCTCCAGGCGGTCGAACAACCGATACCGTTGCGGGTCGCGCATGCGGAACTCGAAGTAGGCGCGCGACAGCGCCTCCTTGTCGCGGTCGACATCGGCCGAATGCAACAACGCGTTCAAATCACGCTCGTAGTCGAGCATCAGGCGCAGGTAAATCTCCGCCTTGGACTTGAAATGCTTGTAGATCGTGCCTTTGCCGATACCCACGGCATCAGCGATCATCTCGACGGTGACGCTATCTTCACCCTGTTCGAGAAACAGCTTGAGTGCAGTGTCGAGGATTTCCTGTTCGCGACGGCGAAACTCACGGACCTTACGAGGTTCTTTCTGCATAGGAAGGACTGGATGACAATCGAAGCGGTTTATTATGCCTAACTTGCAGCAAATTGCACGGATCTTCCAACCATGTCTATGTTTCACGATGAGTTCGAACAGGCCCCGGGACTGCGCTACCTGAACCATGCGGCCATCGCGCCCTGGCCGCGCCGGGCCAGTGAAGCGGTGGCACGCTTCGCGCGTGACAACGTCAACCTGGGCGCCAGCGAGTACCCGGCATGGCTGGCTACCGAGCGGCGCCTGCGCGAACGCCTGGCCCGCCTGATCAACGCCCCATCGCATGCTGACATTGCCCTGGTCAAGAACACCTCGGAAGCCCTTTCGCTGGTTGCTTTCGGCCTCGACTGGCAGGCGGGCGACCAGGTCGTGATCAGCGACGAGGAGTTTCCCTCCAACAGGGTCGTGTGGGAGGCGTTGGCCGATCGCGGCGTGGAGGTGATTCAGGTAAGCCTTGCCGGGGCCGACCCGGAGTCTTCGCTGCTGGACGCCTGCAGCCCGCGCACGCGCTTGCTGGCGGTCAGCGCCGTGCAGTTCGGCAGTGGCTTGCGCCTGGACCTGGCGCGCCTGGGCCGGGGCTGCCAGGCGCGCGATGTGCTGTTCTGTGTGGATGCCATTCAGCACATCGGCGCCCTGCCCTTCGACGTGCAGAACTATCAATGCGACTTCGCCATGGCCGATGGCCACAAGTGGATGCTGGGCCCGGAGGGCCTGGGCGTGTTCTATTGTCGCGCGGCACTACGCCCGCGCCTCAGGCTCAATGCCTATGGCTGGCATATGCTCGAACACCTGGGTGACTTCGAACGCCGACAGTGGCAGCCGGCGCGCAGCGCGCGACGCTTCGAGTGTGGCAGCCCTAACATGCTGGGCGCCTGCGCGCTGGAAGCAAGCCTGTCGTTGCTGGAAGAGGTCGGCATGGATGAGGTGGCGCGGCAACTCCAACAACGGATCGACCAGTTGCATCAGGGGCTGGCCAGTATTCCCGGGGTGCACCTGCACAGCCCGGCGGCCCTGGAAAGACGAGGCGGCATCGTGGCTTTCAGTATTCAGGGGCGCGCCAGTGCCGATGTTTATCGAGCGCTTTCGGCGCAGCGGACGATCTGTGCCCTACGCGGCCCCGGCGTGCGCTTTTCGCCGCATTTCTACACCAAAGAACAACTGATCGACGAAGCTATCCAGCAAGTGCGGCGACTGGCCATACGCTGAAGAAGGAATGGAAGGCAGACGTATTCCAAATCTGTTTAAAAAACGATCAGCAGGCACTGGCACTGCGCCAAACCTGACCAATACTTGAAGTGTTGGCGCGGCGCATCCCCCCCAAGTGGCGCGCCAATAAAGGTGCTCAGGGACCGCGTACCTTTGTTTTACTCCTAATGGTCTTAACCCGGATTCCCCCCCCAGAACCCGGGTTTTTTTTGTCTGGGTGCCTGGCTTGGAATCGTTGTCGCCTAGATGATCGAGCGCCGCCCGCGCGGCGCATCGCGGATAAATCCGCTCCTACATTTGTTGCAACGTACCTATGCCTGATAGGCCATGGTTGCCTGCCTTGTTGGTACGACACGACACCTCGGCGGGCGCCAAAAAGCGGACAACCATGGCCTGACAGACCGTGGCACGTTGCAACAAATGTAGGAGCGGATTTATCCGCGATGCGCCGCGCGGGCGGCGCTCGATATCAACAACAACGCCCAACCAGAGCCCTACACTCAGGCCACTCGGGCCAGCGGGAACAACCGCTTGAAGTTGGCGGTGGTCTGGTTGGCCAGCTGCTCGTAGCTGACGCCCCGCAAGGAGGCCACGTACTCGGCCACCTCGCGCACGTACTGCGGCAGGTTTGGCTTGCCACGGTGCGGGATTGGCGCCAGGTAGGGAGAATCGGTTTCCACCAGCAAGCGATCGAACGGCACCTGCCGGGCAACCTCGCGCAAGGCCTCGGCGTTGCGGAAGGTCACGATGCCCGACAACGAAATGTAATAGCCCAGGTCCAGGGCTGCCTTGGCCATGTCCCAGTCCTCGGTGAAGCAGTGCAATACACCGGCCTGGGGCAAGTTCGCCTCGCGCAGCAGCGCCAAGGTATCGGCCCTGGCCCCACGGGTGTGCACGATCACCGGCTTGCCGGTCTGGCGCGATGCCTCCAGGTGCAGGCGGAAAGAGGCCTGCTGCAATTCGGCAGCTTCAGGCTCGTAGTGGTAGTCCAGCCCGGTTTCGCCGATGGCAACCACATGCGGATGCGCCAGCTCGCCCAGCAGCCACGCCAGGGCCGGGGTTTCGCCCGGGGCGAGGTCCAGCGGATGCACCCCTACCGAGCAATCGACATCGGCGTACTGCTCGCTGAGGGCCTTGACCGCACCGGCATTCTCGGCGCTCACGCCAATGCACAGAAAATGCCCGACACCCCGCTCACGCGCTGCCTGCAGGGCGGCATCGAGGGAGCCCTGGTGGGCACTCAGGTCAAGACGGTCAAGGTGGCAATGGGAATCTACGAGCATGGGATACGACACACATGAAGAAATGAAAGATCAGCGAGTACCGGGCAGTTGCAGCCAATGGGCCAGCAACGCTTCCAGCAGCAGCACGCGGTTGAGGTTGGCCTTGCCCAGCACCTTCTGGCGCTGTTCGAGGATCCATGCCTGAACCTCGAGCACCTTGGCCTGCCGGCTCTTTTGCGCCAGGTATTGCACCACCTTGCGCATATCGGCCAAGCCTAGCCCCGCTTCGTCCTGGCTCAGTTGATAGCGCAGGATCAGGTGCGACCAGTCGAAGAACCAGTCGAACAGCAACAACAATGGCACATTGCTCCAGGCCTCGGCCAGCTGGCTGGGCGATTGCTGTTGCTTGAGCAGCTTTTTCACACCCTCGGTGACCAGCGCACGCTGCTCGCGCACACCCTGTGCCTGCAGGCTCACGGCCATCAACGGCGAGCCGGCAGCCAGGGTCAGCAGTTCGTCGCGCTCCACCTCGTCGCTGTCTGGCAGCGCCGTCGCCAGCCAGGCCTGGCTCTGGGCCAGGCTGGGTTGCGGGCAGGTGACCTGCTGGCATCGACTCTTGATGGTGGGCAGCAAGCGGCTGGGCTGGTGGCTGACGAGCAGCAGCACGGTATCCCCGGAGGGCTCTTCCAGGCTCTTGAGCAAGGCGTTGGAAGCATTGACGTTCATCGCCTCGACTGGCTCGATCAGCACCACTTTGCGCCCGCCCAACTGAGCGGTCTGGACGATGAAGGACACCAGCTCGCGCACCTGGTCGACCTTGATCGGCTTGTCGGCTTCTTCCGGCTCCAGCACGAAGTTGTCTGGATGGCTACCGGCCTTGAGCAACAGGCAGGCCTTGCACTGACCACAGGCATCCAGCCCCTGCGGGTGCTGGCACAGCAGGCGGGCCATCAGGCGCTCGGCCAAGGCGCGCTTGCCGATACCCTGGGGGCCGTGCAACAGGTAGGCGTGGGCATGCTGGGCACGCCCGGCCAACTGCTGCCACAGCGCCTGCTGCCAGGGGTAGGCCTCAGCCACGGCAGCGCTCCACGATAGCGGGCAACAGCCCGTCGATGGCGCGCTGCACCGCATCCAGCGGCTGCGCGGCATCCAGCAGGTTGTAGCGCTGCGGTTCGCCTTGGGCGCGCTGCAGATAGGCCTGGCGCACAGCTTCGAAGAAGGCCTGACCCTCCTGCTCGAAACGGTCCAGGCGACCGCGCGCGGCAGCACGGGCCAAGCCGACTTCAACCGGCAGATCGAAAACCAGTGTCAGGTCCGGACGCAGATCGCCCTGGACGAACTGCTCCAGGGCGGCGATGCGCGCCACCGACAGGCCACGACCGCCCCCTTGGTAGGCGTAGGTTGCATCCGTGAAGCGGTCGCACAGCACCACCGCGCCCTTGGCCAGCGCTGGGCGGATCACCTCGGCCAGGTGTTGGGCACGTGCAGCGAATACCAGCAGCAGCTCGGTGTCGGCAGCCATCACTTCATCGCTGGGTGCCAGCAAGAGCTCACGAACCTTCTCGGCCAGCGGGGTACCCCCGGGTTCGCGGGTCAACACCACATCCAGCCCGTGCTCACGCAGTCGCGCGGCCAGGTAGTCGCGATTGGTGCTCTTGCCCGCGCCTTCGGGGCCTTCCAGGGTAATAAACAAGCCGCTCACAGGCAGTCCTTAATGTTGTTCGTCAGGTGCCGGCGCTTCGGCCGGGGCGGGTTCGCTGGCGGGCTCAGGCTCGCTGGCCGGGGCCGACTCCTGCGGCGAGGGCTCGTCCGACTCGGGCTGAGCCTCTGGCAGGGTTTCTGGAGCAGTCTGTGGCCCGGGGCTTGAGCGGTAATCTGCGCGCCGCTTGAGCTGGAACTCGCGCACTGCCGAGTTGTGATCGTCCAGGTCGTCGGAGAACACATGGCTGCCATCGCCACGGGCGACGAAGTACAGGCTGGTGCCATCGGACGGGTTGAGCGCGGCGTGGATCGCCTCGCGGCCGACCATGGCAATCGGTGTCGGCGGCAACCCGGTCATGGTGTAGGTGTTGTAGGGCGTCGGCTCGCGCAGATCGGCGCGGGTAATCCTGCCGTTATAGCGCTCACCCATGCCGTAGATCACCGTCGGGTCGGTCTGCAGCATCATCCCCAGGCGCAGGCGCCGCACGAACACGCCGGCGATCTGCCCACGCTCCTGGGGAATCCCGGTTTCCTTTTCCACCAGCGAGGCCATGATCAACGCCTGGTAAGGATCACGGTAAGGCAAGTCGGTGGTGCGCTCGGCCCATTCCTTGGCCAGCACGTCATCCAGGCGCATGTAGGCCTGCTGCAGCAGCTCCGCGTCGCTCATGCCGCGAACGAAGCGGTAGGTATCCGGGAAGAAGCGCCCCTCGGGGAACACACCGGTATGGCCAAGCTGGTCCATCACCTCGGCGTCGGACAGCCCATCGAGGGTGTGCTTGAGCTTCTCATGCTTGGCGATTGCCGAACGAACCTGGCGGAAGGTCCAACCCTCGACCAGGGTCAGGTTGTACTGCACCACGTCAGCACGGCGCCAGGCGTCGAACAGATCTTCGACGGTCATGCCCGGGGTGAGGCGGTACTCGCCGGTTTTCAGCGGGGTGCCTGCCATATTGAAGCGCCAGTACAGGCGCAGCCAAACGGCGTCATCGAGCAGCCCCTCGCGCTCCATGCTGTAGAACATGCGATTGGGGTTGGTGCCATTGGGCACGTCGAGCAGGCGATCCTGCGTCACGTGCAAGGGCTGCTCCAGGACCGAGTTGACCTTCCATGCTGACCAGCCCAATGCCAGGCCGGCGAGGATCAAACCCATTTCCAGCAGCAGCAGGAATTTGCGTCTCACGAATTCAGGTATCCAGTAACGTACGGGCAACGGCCTGCAGTTTAAGGGTGAGCGGGCCTGGCGACCAGTTCAGCGCGGCAATTGCACGCACCGGCCAAACCCCATAGACACTGTTGCAGACGAACACTTCATCGGCCTGCTCCAGCGCTTCGAACGACAGGTCGCCGACCTGCACCGGTATCGCCAGTGCCTGCGCCTGTTCCAACAAAGCGCCGCGCATCACACCCGCGACCCCACAACGGCTGAGGTCGGCGGTAAGCAGCACGCCGTCGCGCACCAGAAACAGGTTGCTGTACACACCTTCGATCACCCTGCCCTGCCCGTCACGCATCAGGCCTTCGGCATGTTCGCTGTCCTGCCATTCGGCACGGGCCAGCACCTGCTCCAGGCGGTTGAGGTGTTTGAGGCCGGCCAGCAACGGTTGTTCCCCTAGCCGGGTCTGGCAGGGAAACAAGCGCACGCCGAGCTCGGCATGTTCGACAGGATAGCTGGGCAGCGGGCTGCCTTGCAGAATTCGCCGCGGTGCGACACCCGCCGCCGGTGCATAGCCGCGCTGGCTGTCACCACGGGTGAGGATGAGTTTGGCTACACCGTCACCCAACTGGCAGGCATAGCGCTGGATTTCATCACGCAACAGCGCAAGGTCAGCGTCGAGCCCCAGGCGCTGACAACCCAGCGCCAGGCGGGCCAGGTGGCCGTCCAGCAAGCTGGGCCGGCCCGCGCGCACGGCGATGGTTTCGAACAGGCCATCGCCGTAGGCCAGGCCACGGTTCTGCAAGTTGACCGTGGTCGCAGGCAGGCCGTCGACCCAGCTGTGCATCAACCGGCGAACCGGCGGAACACCAGCGAGCCGTTGGTGCCACCAAAGCCGAACGAGTTGGACAGCACCACGTCGATCGGCATGCTGCGCGCCACGTGTGGCACGAAGTCGAGATCGCAGCCTTCGTCCGGCTCATCCAGGTTGATGGTCGGCGGTGCCATCTGGCTGTTGATCGCCAGCACACTGAAGATCGCCTCGACAGCACCCGCAGCACCCAGCAGGTGACCGGTCATCGATTTGGTCGAGCTCACGGCCACCTTGTAGGCGTGGTCACCGAATACCCGCTTGATGGCCGCCACCTCGGCTACGTCGCCGGCGGGCGTCGAGGTGCCGTGGGCGTTGATGTAGCTGACGGCTTCCGGCTGGATGCCGGCGTCGCGCAAGGCATTGGCCATGCAGCGGGCCGCACCTTCACCGCTGTCAGGCGGCGAGGTCATGTGGTAAGCGTCGCCGCTCATGCCGAAACCGACCAGTTCGGCATAGATGGTCGCACCACGCGCCTGGGCGTGCTCCAGCTCCTCGAGCACCAGGGCGCCGGCACCGTCGGACAGCACGAAGCCGTCACGACCCTTGTCCCACGGGCGGCTGGCCCGGGTCGGCTCGTCGTTGCGGGTCGACAGCGCGCGCGAGGCACCGAAGCCGCCCATGCCCAGGCCACAGGCTGCCATTTCGGCGCCACCGGCGATCATCACGTCGGCTTCACCGTAGGCGATGTTGCGCGCGGCCATGCCGATGCAGTGGGTGCCGGTGGTGCACGCCGTGGCGATGGCGTAGTTCGGCCCCTGCAGCCCCAGGTGGATCGACAGGAAACCGGAGATCATGTTGATGATCGAACCCGGCACGAAGAACGGCGAAATGCGGCGTGGCCCCTGCTCGTGCAGGGTACGGCTGGTTTCTTCAATGTTGGTCAGGCCGCCGATGCCCGAGCCCATGGCCACGCCAATGCGCTCGCGGTTGGCATCGGTGACTTCCAGGCCGGCATTGCGCACCGCCTGGAAACCAGCCGCCAGGCCGTATTGAATGAACAGGTCAAGCTTGCGAGCTTCCTTGGCCGACAGGTACTGCTCAACCTCGAAGCCCTTCACCGAGCCGCCAAAACGGGTGGAGTAGGCAGACAGATCCGTGTGTTCGATCGGACCAATGCCACTGCGGCCAGCCAGAATGCCCTGCCAGGTGCTCGGTACATCGGTACCCAGTGGCGACAGCATACCCATACCGGTGACCACGACGCGTCTACGCGACACAGTACTCTCCTTTTCTAATAACTAGAGTCTCTTGCCATTGCATTCAGGCAATGGAATGAAATGGCAACAGGCTCTCGGTGCGAGCGGATCGACGCCAGCGTTTCGCAAAGAAAAAACCGCACGCCGGCAAAGGCAGTGCGGTTTTTCTCGTCAAGAAGCGACGACTACAGCGTCTTAGGCCTTGTGGCTGTTGACGTAGTCGATGGCAGCTTGAACGGTAGTGATCTTCTCGGCTTCTTCGTCAGGGATTTCGGTCTCGAATTCCTCTTCCAGAGCCATCACCAGCTCAACGGTGTCAAGCGAATCGGCACCCAGGTCATCGACGAAGGACTTCTCGTTGGTCACTTCCTCTTCCTTGACGCCCAGTTGCTCGGCGACGATTTTCTTGACGCGTTCTTCGATGGTGCTCATACCTAGTTTTCACTCCTAATGGACATATGTCAGGCAGCTGGCCGGTGACCAATTTTATAGAAAGACGTTCGCTTTTCAAGCGGAACGCACCTTCGCGTCAGTCACCCGACCCCCTGCCTGGAATCTGGTTGCAGCTTTATAACGGATTTTAGGCTCGGAGTATGACTCTTTTTTTAAGCAATCCGTCACATTGAGTTGCAGTGTTACATGTACATCCCGCCGTTCACCGGCACAGTGGCGCCGGTGACATAGGCTGCGCCGTCGGATGCCAGGAAGGAAACCACCTTGGCGATTTCCTCGGCCTGGCCCAGGCGGCCCAGCGGAATCTGGGTCTGCAGGGCTTCGCGCTGCGCTTCTGGCAGCTCGCGGGTCATGTCGGTGTCGATGAAGCCCGGGGTCACCGAGTTGACGGTGATACCACGCGAGCCCACTTCACGCGCCAGGGCGCGGCTGAAGCCTTCGAGGCCGGCCTTGGCGGCCGCGTAGTTGGCCTGGCCGGCGTTACCCATCGCACCAACGACCGAGCCGATGCTGATGATACGACCCCAACGCGCCTTGGTCATGCCACGCAGCACGCCCTTGGACAAACGGTAGAGGCTGTTCAGGTTGGTGTCGATCACGTCGAACCACTCGTCATCCTTCATGCGCAGCATGAGGTTGTCGCGGGTGATGCCGGCGTTGTTGACCAGGATGGCCGGCGCGCCGAACTGCTCGCCAATGGCGCCCAGTACCGCTTCCACGGACTCGGCGCTGGTCACGTTCAGCTCCATGCCGGTGCCGGTGATGCCGTGTTCTTTCAGGGTGGCAGCGATGCGCTCGGCGCCGGAGGCCGAAGTGGCGGTGCCGATCACGGTCGCGCCCTGGCGGCCCAGCTCGAGGGCGATGGCCTGGCCGATACCACGGCTGGCGCCGGTAACCAGTGCAACTTTACCTTGCAGGCTCATGCAAGCTTCTCCAAATTCAGGCCAGCGCCGCGCGGGTAGCGGCGACAGCGTCAGGGGTATTGAGGTTGTAGGTGGTGACGCCGTCGGCGCAACGCTTGTTCAGGCCTGCCAGGACCTTGCCTGGGCCGCACTCGACCAGGTTGACCGCGCCGTTTGCGGCGAGGGTCTGCACGCATTCGACCCAGCGCACCGGCTGGTACAACTGCGCCAGCAAGTCGTGCTTGAGCGCGTCGAGGTCGGCGGCGACGGCGGCGGTGACGTTCTGCACCACCGGGATCTGCGGGGCCTTCCACTCGATGGCGTTGACGTTCTCGGCGAAACGCTCGGCGGCCGGCTTCATCAGGGCACAGTGCGACGGTACGCTGACCGCCAGTGGCAGGGCGCGCTTGGCACCCGCCTCTTTGCACAGCTCCATGGCACGATCCACCGCAGCCTTGTTGCCAGCAATCACAACCTGGCCAGGCGAGTTGAAGTTCACCGCGCTGACCACTTCATCTTCGGCCGCCTTGGCACAGATCTCGACCACCACGGCGTCATCCAGGCCGAGGATCGCGGCCATGGCGCCATGGCCGGCCGGGACGGCTTCCTGCATCAGCTGACCGCGACGCTCGACCAGGCGCACGGCATCTTTCAGCGACAGGCTGCCAGCGGCAACCAGGGCGCTGTATTCGCCCAGACTGTGACCGGAAACGAAAGCCGGCTTGGCGCCGCCCTCCTCCAGCCACAGGCGCCACAGCGCGATGGAAGCGGTGAGGATCGCAGGCTGAGTCTTGTCGGTTTGATTGAGTTGTTCTTCCGGGCCTTCCTGGACCAGCTTCCACAGGTCGTAACCCAGAGCGTCGGAGGCTTCCTTGAAGGTCTCAACGATCACCGGCTTTTCGGCGCCCAGTTCCTTGAGCATGCCCAGCGACTGGGAACCTTGACCGGGGAAGACGAATGCGAGGGATGCAGACATTGAACAAGCCCTTATGATCTTGTCGTCGAATGGGGTGCGCCGAGCCGTGGGCTGGACGCAGAATCTGAAAACTTGGATGTATACGCAGACCAAGCGGTCACATTTAAGCACTTCATCGGCGAAATGCCTAAGGCAACAAATCTTCGAGGCGACCATGCAGGCGCTGCGGCAGGTTTTCCTGAATCTCGATCAAGGCCCGCTGGATCGCACTCTGAAACCCTTCCACGCCCGCTGAGCCATGGCTTTTGATGACGATACCCTGAAGGCCAAGGAAACTCGCACCATTGTGCCGCGCCGGTGCCAGATCGGCTTTCAGGCGCTTGAGCAAGGGCATGGCCATGGCCCCAGCCAACCTCGACAAGGCGCCCCCCTTGAACAGCCGCTCGATGCGAACCCCGATCATGGTCGCCAGGCCTTCGCTGGACTTGAGCAGGATGTTGCCGACAAAGCCGTCGCACACCACCACATCTGCCTCACCACGATACAGCCCGTCACCTTCGACGAAACCGACGTAATTGAGGCCGCGGGCGTTCTGCAGCAACGTAGCCGCCAGCTTGACCTGCTGGTTACCCTTGATGTCCTCGGTACCGATGTTCAGCAGCGCAACGCGCGGCCGATGAATACCCAGGGCCTGGGCAGCCACCGAACCCATTACGGCAAACTGATAGAGGTTTTCTGCACTGCAGTCGACGTTGGCGCCGAGGTCGAGCAACTGACAGTAACCCGCCTGGGTAGGAATCGCCGCGACCATGGCTGGCCGATCGATGCCGGGCAACGTCTTGAGCACGAAACGCGACAGCGCCATCAGCGCCCCCGTGTTGCCGGCACTCACGCAGGCCTGCGCCTTGCCGTCACGCACCAGTTCGAGGGCGATGCGCATCGACGAATCCGGCTTGCCCCGCAATGCCTGAGAGGGACGCTCGTCCATACCGATCACCTCGCTGGCAGCGACAATCTGCAGACGCGCGCGATCCGCAGCCGCTAGGCCGCTGACAAGATCTTCGAGGAGGGAGGGTTGACCGACGAGGGTCAGGTGTAGCGAGGGAGTAGCCGAAAGGCAGGCGATACTAGCCTGGACAATGCTGCGGGGACCGAAGTCCCCGCCCATTGCGTCGATCGCGATGATCTGAGCGGACAAGGATTACTCGTCAGCGCCCTTGTCGATCACTTTGCGACCACGGTATACGCCTTCTGGCGAAACGTGGTGACGCAGGTGTACTTCACCGGTGGATTTCTCTACCGACAGCGCGTTTTCCGACAGGGCGTCGTGCGAACGGCGCATGTCACGGGCAGAGCGGGATTTTTTGTTCTGCTGAACAGCCATAATTGATTAACTCCTAAACGTTTGGGTCACGCTTTAACTGCGCCAAAACACTGAACGGGTTGGACCGCGATACCTCGTCCTTGCTCGATTCGGGCTCGTCTGCGCCCGCCGGCTGCTGGCATTCTTCCGGATGATGAGCAGGCACGATGGGCAAGGCGAGCAGAAGCTCTTCCTCGATCAAGGCCTGCAGATCCAAAGGATCTTCGCCCAGTTCCAGCACGTCATAGCCTTTCGGCAACGACTGGGTATTCGCACCCTCCTTCACCACAGCGTACGTACACTCGCTGTGGATCGGCAGGGTGACCAGCTCAAGACAACGCTGGCAAACCATTTTGACCTCGACGTCCAGCTCGGTGTGGATAACCACCACGTGCTGTTCATCTCGTTCAAAATCGAACTTCGCCTGCACCGTACCGACATTGTCGGAAAGCGGGTCGCAGAGTCTTTCCAAATCAGCGAGTTGCAGCGAACCGTTAAGGGTTACGCCACGATCGGCTAATTTGCGCGGGTCAACGTGAGGTGGAATCGGGTCATTCAACATAGGCGCAGCATTCTAGGGATGCCCCCCGCCTCTGTCAAAGGAAATTCGGCGGCATCTCGCATGTTAGAATCGGGTTCAACTGACCAGGAGTCTACCATGCTGCCTCTGTTGCTGGCTTCCAGCTCTGCCTACCGACGCGAACTGCTCGCGCGCCTGCGCCTGCCCTTCACCTGGGCAAGCCCCGACCTAGACGAGCGGCGTCTGGATGACGAGCCGGCCACGGCACTGGTGCGGCGCCTGGCCAGACAGAAGGCCGAAGCGCTTGCCGGCAGCCACCCCGGGCACCTGATCATCGGCTCCGATCAGGTTGCCGTGCTGGGCGAACAGATCCTGGGCAAGCCACATACCTTCGAGCGCGCCTGCGAACAGCTGCTGGAAGCGAGCGGGCAGCACGTCACCTTCCTCACCGGGCTGGCGCTGCTGAACAGCGCCACAGGGCAATGCCAGGTCGATTGCGTGCCATTTACCGTAATGATGCGGGAGCTGGACCGGGAGCGCGTGGAGCGCTATGTGACAGCGGAGCAGCCGCTGGATTGCGCAGGCAGCTTCAAGGCGGAGGGACTGGGGGTGAGCTTGTTCCAGAGCACGCACGGGTGCGATGCCACCAGCCTGATCGGGCTGCCACTGATTCGACTGGTGGATATGCTGACCAAGGAAGGGGTTGTGATCCCCTGAGAGAATGCGTCGACCCCATCGCCGGCTTGCCGGCGATGAGGCCAAAACAGATCAGCGCAGAACAGGCCCCTGGAAGCCCATCCACATGGCCAGGTGCTCGGCCACACTGGCGCCAATGCGTTTGGAGAAGCGATCGAACGGCGACTCCTGGACAGTGAAGTCCACCAGATCCTTCTCGCCGACGATTTCACGCGCCACGTAGCTGGCACTGCCCAGGCCATCCACCAGACCCAGCGCCTTGGCCTGCTCACCCGACCACACCAGGCCACTGAACAGCTCGGGATGATCCTTGTCCTTCAAGCGATCGCCGCGACCCTGCTTGACCATGGCGATGAACTGCTGGTGCGTGGTATTCAGCACGCCCTGCCAGAACGCCCGCTCTTCCGGCTTCTCTGGCGAGAACGGATCGAGGAAAGCCTTGTGCTCACCCGCGGTATAGGTACGCCGCTCGACCCCCAGCTTCTCCATCGAACCAACGAAGCCGTAGCCGGCCGCCGTCACACCAATGGAGCCGACCAGGCTGGCCTTGTCGGCATAGATCTCGTCCGCCGCACTGGCGATGTAATAGGCGCCGGAAGCCCCTAGATCAGCGATGACCGCATACAGCTTGATAGCGGGATACTCGCCGCGCAGGCGACGGATTTCGTCATACACGTAACCCGCCTGCACCGGACTGCCGCCCGGGCTGTTGATGCGCATCACCACTGCCTTGGTGCCGGAGTCCTTGAACGCCTCACGCAGGCTCTTGACGATGTTGTCGGCGCTGGCTGCCTCTTGATCGGCGATTACCCCGCGCACCTCCACCAATGCTGTATGACTGCCGCTACGCGAAGCAGCCTTGTCCACATCCATGAACGGCAGGAACAGGGCCAGCAGGCCGAACAGATAGACGAAGGTCAGCAGCTTGAAGAAAATCCCCCAGCGCCGCGCACGACGTTGCTCCTGAACCCCCGCCAGCAGGGTCTTTTCCAACAGCTTCCAGCTTTTGCGCTCTTCGCGCTCCTCAGGCTCGGACTCAGGTGCTTTCCACTCGTCAGCCATGCTCACCTACCTTGGAATTGGAATTGCTTGGAACCCGCCAACCACTCGCGCAGCTGGGAGAAATGATCGATACACACTTGCGGGCCGAACTCTGCCAGCGCCTGCAGCGACATGGCGCCATAACCGACGGCTGCAGAATGCATGCCAGCATTGCTGGCCATCTGCAGGTCGAACGCCGAATCTCCGACCATCAGCGCGCGGCCGGGTTCGACACCACAGTGGCCAAGAATCTCTTCGAGCATCAAGGGATGCGGTTTACCTCGCGTCTCGTCGGCGGCACGGGTGATGTCGAAAAACTGTTCCCAGCCGTTGGCCTTGAGAACCCGATCGAGGCCGCGACGCGCCTTGCCGGTTGCCACCGCCAGGCGATACCCCTCGGCACGGAAGCCATCCAGCGACTCGACCACCCCTTCGAACAACGGCGAAGGCTGCTGATCGAGCGCCATGTAGATATCGGCGTAGTGCTGACGGAAAGCCTCCACCTGCACCTGCTCGAGGTGCGGATACAGCGTCGAAATGGCCTCACCGAGCGCCAGGCCGATGATCCCCTTGACCGCCGACTCATCGCTCTGCGCCTCACCGGCACGCTCGGCTGCGGCATTCATGGCCTCGACGATACGACCGATCGAGTCGGCCAGGGTGCCGTCCCAATCGAAGATCAGCAGCTCATACGCTTTTCTCATAGATCACGACGCACTCAGACGCTCCACCGTTTTCGCCCATACCTCGTCCACCGGCGCCTCCAACTTGAGCTCACCGCCATCGGGCAGCGGCACAGTCAGGGCGTAGGCATGCAGGAACAGGCGCTTGCCGCCCAGCTCGCGGATCTCGCGACTGAAATCTTCGTCACCATACTTGCTGTCACCGGCAATCATGTGCCCGGCATGCAGGGTATGCACACGGATCTGGTGGGTACGCCCGGTAATCGGCCGCGCCTCGACGATGGTGGCGAACTCGCCGAAGCGGCGCAGCACGCGGAACAAGGTCAATGCTTCCTTGCCTTCGTCATTCACCTCGACCATGCGCTCGCCCGAGCGCAGATTGCTCTTGAGCAACGGTGCGTTGACCTGCTTCTTCGAAGTCGGCCAGTGGCCGCGCACCAGCGCCATGTAGCGCTTGTCGACACCATCACCGCGCAAGGCGGCATGCAGGTGACGCAGCATGCTGCGCTTCTTGGCGATCATCAGCAGGCCCGAGGTGTCGCGATCCAGGCGGTGCACCAGCTCCAGCTCCTTGGCGTCCGGGCGCAGCTGGCGCAGCGCCTCGATCACCCCGAAGCTCAGGCCGCTACCGCCATGCACGGCGATGCCGGCCGGCTTGTTCATCACGATCAGCGCCTTGTCTTCGTAGACGATGGCCGCCTCCAGGCGCTGCAGCAGCCCCTGGGCGACCGGTGCTGGCTCGTCACGCTCGGGCAGGCGGACCGGCGGCACCCGCACGATGTCACCGGCCTGGAGCTTGTACTCTGGCTTGACGCGGCCTTTGTTGACCCTCACCTCGCCTTTGCGCAGGATGCGGTACACCAGCGTCTTGGGCACGCCCTTGAGCGCCGTGATGAGGAAATTGTCGATGCGTTGGCCGGCAAGCTCCGGCGCGACTTCGATCAGCTTTACGCCGGAAGTCGGAGGGGTATTGGTCGTCATTGCGGGATCATAACAATTTTTTATGGAATTGAAGCACTTAATCATTACTGCTATAGTCGCGAACGCCGCCAAAAGCGGCAGGCCAGCGGCACCAGGCCCTTAGCCGGTCCCTGACCAACGCAATTCTGCAGGACGCGAGGCCGTCCTACGGGGTTTTCGCCAGTTTACCGAATTGCCTGGAATCGCCACCAGCGCCGTGTAGAGAAGACCGAAAAAAAACGACAAGCGCGGTGTTTCACCTGCTTACCCGCTTCTTTTCGCCGCACCTCTGCCCGCCCGTCGCTTCCACGCAACGCCCGGCGAATGCTTCGGAAATACCTGCCTTGGACATGAATGGCGCCAGCCCAGAAACTGCGCTGGCGAAAAATGCAACCCGTTGCGGATTCAGCGCGCGGCAGCACCCGAATTATCAGGGATACGTGCAGGGTGGAGATGCACAGCCCTCGGACCGTGTAGCACCGCGTCCGGCCACCGGCCCACTGAATGGCCGGCGAGCGGATAAGGTCCTGAACAGATGCCTCCGGGCGTCCACGGCTGACGGTTGATTCCTCCTCCTGACTGAGTGCACGAGGCCTGCTGGGTTGATTCGGATATCGATTCGGATATCTCTGCAGAAACCGCAGGGGCCTCTTGGCACCGCAGCAAACAGGACGCGTCGTCGCGACAACGGCAGGCTGGGTTACCGGCTGGTGCCGAACGTTGCTCGACACGGGGGTGGCCCGGCCACCCTTTGCGCACCTTGGCACCGACCATGAGAAGTCGTGTGTGCCGAACGCCGTTTCCGGCAGCCCGGAAACCGACGGTACAACATGAAAAGAATGCTGATTAACGCAACTCAACCCGAAGAGTTGCGTGTAGCCCTGGTGGACGGCCAACGTCTCTACGACCTGGACATCGAGTCCGGCGCGCGCGAGCAGAAAAAGGCCAACATCTACAAAGGCAAGATCACCCGGATCGAGCCCAGCCTCGAAGCGGCCTTCGTCGACTTCGGCTCCGAACGTCACGGCTTCCTGCCGCTGAAGGAAATCTCCCGCGAGTACTTCAAGAAAGCCCCTGAAGGCCGCGTCAACATCAAGGAAGTCCTGAGCGAAGGCCAGGAAGTCATCGTCCAGGTCGAGAAGGAAGAGCGCGGCAACAAAGGCGCCGCCCTCACCACCTTCATCAGCCTGGCTGGCCGCTACCTGGTCCTGATGCCGAACAACCCGCGTGCTGGCGGTATCTCCCGTCGCATCGAAGGCGAAGAGCGCAACGAACTGCGCGAAGCCTTGAACGGCCTGACCGTACCGGGCGACATGGGCCTGATCGTGCGCACCGCAGGCCTTGGCCGCAGCAGCGAAGAAATGCAGTGGGACCTCGACTACCTGCTGCAGCTGTGGACTGCCATCAAGGAAGCTTCGCTGGACCGCGCCGCGCCGTTCCTGATCTACCAGGAAAGCAACGTCATCATCCGCGCCATCCGCGACTACCTGCGTCAGGACATCGGCGAAGTGCTGATCGACAGCATCGACGCCCAGGAAGAAGCCCTGACCTTCATTCGCCAGGTGATGCCGCAGTACGCCAGCAAGGTCAAGCTGTACGAAGACAGCGTGCCGCTGTTCAACCGCTTCCAGATCGAAAGCCAGATCGAGACCGCCTTCCAGCGCGTGGTCGACCTGCCGTCCGGCGGCTCGATCGTGATCGACCCGACCGAGGCCCTGGTCTCCATCGACATCAACTCGGCGCGCGCCACCAAGGGCAGCGACATCGAGGAAACCGCCCTGCAGACCAACCTGGAAGCGGCTGAGGAAATCGCCCGCCAGCTGCGCCTGCGTGACATCGGCGGCCTGATCGTCATCGACTTCATCGACATGACCCCGGCGAAGAACCAGCGCGCCGTGGAAGAACGCGTGCGCGAATGCCTGGAGGCCGACCGTGCCCGCGTGCAGGTTGGCCGCATCTCGCGCTTCGGCCTGCTGGAAATGTCCCGTCAGCGCCTGCGCCCGTCGCTTGGCGAAAGCAGCGGCATCGTTTGCCCACGCTGCTCCGGCACCGGCATCATCCGCGACGTCGAATCGCTGTCCCTGGCCATCCTGCGCCTGATCGAGGAAGAAGCCCTGAAGGACCGCACCGCTGAGGTCCGCGCCCAGGTGCCGATCCCGGTAGCTGCCTTCCTGCTCAACGAGAAACGCAACTCGATCACCAAGATCGAACTGCGCACCCGTGCACGCATCATCATTCTGCCGAACGATCACCTGGAAACCCCGCACTTCGAAGTCCAGCGCCTGCGCGACGACAACCCGGAAGTGCTGAGCAACCAGTCCAGCTACGAGATCGCTGCCAGCGAAACCGAAGAAGCGCCGGTACCGACCGCCACTCGCACCCTGGTACGCCAGGAAGCCGCGGTGAAGACGGCGCCAGCTCGCGCCAATGCACCCGTACCGACCGTCGAAGAGCCACAGCCTGCCGCGCCCGCAGCCCCTGCCCCGAGCGTGCCGGAGCCGAGCCTGTTCAAAGGTCTGGTCAAGTCCCTGGTGAGCCTGTTCGCCGGCAAGGACGAGCCAGTCGCCGCTCCGGCCGTGGCCGCCGAGAAGCCTGCCACCGATCGCACGCCGCGCAACGAAGAGCGTCGCAACGGTCGCCAGCAGAGCCGCAACCGCAACGGCCGTCGTGACGAAGAGCGCAAGCCGCGTGAAGAGCGTGCCGAGCGCGCCCCGCGCGAAGAGCGCCAGCCTCGCGAAGAACGCGCACCACGTGAAGAGCGTGCACCGCGCGAAGAACGTGCGCCACGTGAAGAGCGTGCCCCACGCGAAGAGCGTGCACCACGCGAAGAGCGTGCACCACGCCAGCCACGCGAAGACCGCCGCGGCAACCGCGAAGAGCGCCCGGTACGCGAACTGCGTGAACCACTGGACGCTGCACCGGCCGCTCGCGAAGAGCGACAGCCGCGTGAAGAGCGAGCCCCGCGTGAAGAACGTGTAGCCCGCGAAGAGCGCGCCCCACGTGAAGAACGTGCACCTCGCGAAGAGCGCGCACCACGTGAAGAGCGTGCACCTCGCGAAGAACGCGAACCACGTGAAGAACGTGCACCTCGCGAAGAGCGCGCTCCACGCGAAGAGCGTGCGCCTCGCGAAGAACGCGCCCCACGTGAAGAGCGTGCTCCACGCGAAGAACGTCAACCGCGCCCGCCGCGTGCAGCCGAACAGGCTGACGAACTTGCCGAAGAGCAACTGCCGAACGAAGAGCTGCTGCAGGACGAGCAGGAAGGCGCCGATGGCGAGCGTCCACGTCGCCGCTCCCGTGGCCAGCGTCGTCGCAGCAACCGTCGTGAACGCCAGCGCAATGCCAATGGCGAACTGATCGAAGGCAGCGAAGACGAAGGTAGCGAAGAGCAGCCGCAACAGCACCAGGCCACCGAGCTGGGTGCCGAACTGGCTGCCGGCCTGGCCGTCACTGCCGCTGTCGCCAGCAGCAACATCAGCGCCGATGCCGAGGCGCAAGCCAACCAGCAGGCCGAACGCGCCACCGCCGAAACCGCTGTGACCGACAATAGCGAAGCCGCTCAGCCGGCCGAGCAGGTCGAAGTCGCCGCTCAGGTCGAGGAAGTCGCGATTGCACCAGTGGTCGAGCAACCTGCCTTTGAACCGGCTGTCGTGGTCGAAGCCAGTGTTGAGCCTGTGGTCGAAGTTGCACCACAGCCAGTGATCGAAGCTGAAGCTGCACCTGCCGCCGAGCCGGTTGTAGTCGCCGAAGCGCCTGTCGAAGCCCCAGCTGTAGAGGCCGGTGAAGTCGAGAAGGCCCCGGTTGCATTCGAAGCCGCGCCTGCCGCCCTGCCTGCGCCGGTCGTCGAAGCCCAACCAGAGGTGGCAATCGAGCCGGCCCCGGTCGCTGCCGAAGTGGCGCCGGTGGTTGCCGAGGCGGCCCCGGAAGAAGCTTCGGCAGTGGTCGAAGCCGCTACCGTCATGCTGCCAAACGGCCGCGCACCGAACGATCCTCGTGAAGTGCGTCGCCGCAAGCGTGAAGCCGAGGCGGCTGCCAAGGCTGCTCAGGAAGTCGCTGCTGAACCCGCACTGGAAACCGCCGATGAGCACAAACCTCATCACGGTTGATAGCAATGGCTGAATGAAAAAGCCCCGCCAGTGCGAACTGGCGGGGCTTTTTCTTGGCTGGCTGTTTTGTGCTGACTCTGGTGGCCTCATCGCTGGCAAGCCGGCTCCCACATGTACAGCTGCTTGCTTGAGAGCAGTGCAATAACCTGTAGGAGCTGGCTTGCCAGCGATGAGGCCGGCGCAGTACCTGTAGGAGCCGGCTTGCCGGCGATGAGGCCGGTGCAGGCCCAGCAATCAGTAGAGGTTAGGCTCCATCTCCAGCTCAACCCCAAACCGCTCCAGGATATCCG
Source organism: Pseudomonas sp. NPDC089395 (assembly GCF_044749525.1). Taxonomy (NCBI): domain Bacteria; kingdom Pseudomonadati; phylum Pseudomonadota; class Gammaproteobacteria; order Pseudomonadales; family Pseudomonadaceae; genus Pseudomonas; species Pseudomonas sp. NPDC089395. Next base: position 56,227 of record NZ_JBIVID010000014.1, on the reverse strand, counting down.
CCTGGATACGCCGCGCCAGGTCATGCATCTGCCCCCCACTCGCCTGGCCATAATTGACCAGCACCAGCGACTGCAGCCGATGCACGCCGGCATCGCCCTCGCGATAGCCCTTCCACCCCGCTCCCTCGATCAACCAGCCCGCCGCCAGCTTCACCTGCCCATCGGCCTGGGGATAGGCCACCACACCGGGATACTGAGCGCGAATACGATCCACAAGCTCAACTGCCACCACCGGATTCTTGAAGAAGCTCCCCGCATTACCCAGCTCGGCCGGATCAGGCAGTTTCTCGCGACGAATGCTGCAGATGGCATCACTGATCGCCTGCGCAGTCGGCTGCTCGACACCGTGCTCCAGCAAACGCTGACGCACCGGGCCGTAGTCCAGGTGCGCCTGCAGAACACGACTCAAGGCAAAACGTACCCGCAGGATCAGCCAACGGCCAGGGTTGTGCTTGAACAGACTGTCGCGGTAACCGAAGGCGCAGGCGTCCAGGTCAAAGTCGCGCAGCTCACCAGTCTCCCGGTCAAGCGCGGTCAGCCCGACGAATACATCCTTGATTTCCACACCATAGGCACCGACGTTCTGCATCGGCGCGGCGCCCACTGTCCCTGGGATCAGGCTGAGGTTTTCAAGGCCACTGAACCCTTGGCTCAGCGTCCACTGCACGAAGGGGTGCCAGGCTTCGCCGGCCTCGGCCTCGACCACCACCCGCTCGCCGTCATCGCTCAGTACACGACGGCCCTGGCTGGCCATGTGCAGCACCAGCGCGTCGACGTCCCGGGTCAGCAGCAGGTTGCTGCCACCACCGAGCACCAGCACCGGCACGTCCAACTGGCGCGCCAGTACCAACGCTTCACGCACTTCGTCGTCATTGTGTGCCTGGGTGAAATACCGGGCGCTCACATCGATGCCGAAGGTGTTGTAGGGCTTGAGCGATACCTGCCGTTGCCATCCCACAGTCATAACCGCCCCTTGATTTCCACTACCAGCTCACGACAGGCGGCCTCGATCAGATCCAGCACTTGCTCGAAACCGTCGGCACCGCCGTAGTAAGGGTCCGGCACCTCGTCGAGGGCGGCGCCATAGCGGCGCAGGAACAGGTCGAGCTCACCCTTGGCCGTGTGCGGGCGCATGGCACGCAGGTGGCCCAGGTTGCTTTCGTCCATGGCCAGGATCAGGTCGTACTCGGCAAAATGCGCCGCCTTGACCTGCTGCGCACGCTGCGCCGAAAGGTCGTAACCCCGCGCCAGTGCAGCCTTGCAGGTGCGGCTGTCGGGCGCCTTGCCGACATGCCAGTCGCCGGTGCCTGCAGAGGCCACGTGCACCCGCTCGGCCAACCCCGCGACTTGCAGTTGATGGCGCAGCACACCTTCGGCAGTGGGCGAACGGCAGATATTGCCCAGGCACACGAACAGAACGCGCATCAGGCCTCCAGCAAGCGCCGAACGCGCTCCAGGTCTTCCGGGGTATCCACGCCCACGGCTGGCGCCTCGATAGCGTCTTCCACATGGATACGCACGCCATGCCACAGGGCGCGCAGCTGCTCCAGCGCTTCGGTTTGCTCGAGCCAGCACGGGCCCCAGCTGACGAAGTCCTGAAGGAAGCCGACACGGTAGGCGTACATGCCGATATGGCGACGATACGGCACGCCCTCCGGCAGCTGGCTACGGTCCTTGGCGAATGCATCGCGCGCCCAAGGCAACGGCGCGCGGCTGAAACTCAAGGCCAGGCCGTGCTTGTCGCTGATCACCTTGACAGCGTTGGGGTTGAACACGGTTTCCGGATCATGGATCGGCTCGGCCAGCGTGGCGATACCGGCCTCCGGGTGAGCGGCCAGGTTGGCAGCCACCTGGTCAATGATTACCGGCGGAATCAGCGGCTCGTCACCCTGCACGTTGACCACGATGGCATCGGCGGGCAACCCCAGGTGCGCGGCCACTTCGGCCAGGCGATCCGTGCCCGACTCATGGTCGGCGCGGGTCATCAGCACTTCGCCGCCAAACGCCTGGCACGCCTCGACAATGCTGGCGTCGTCGGTGGCAATGACCACGCGACTGGCACCACTCTTGCGGGCCTGCTCCCAGACGTGCTGGACCATCGGCTTGCCAGCGATCAACTGCAACGGTTTGCCCGGCAGGCGCGTGGAGCGCAGCCGAGCAGGAATCACCACGGTGAAGTCGACACTCATTTGTCCAGGCGCTCGTCGTCAGTCAGGGTACGTGCCTCGCTTTCCAGCATCACCGGGATGCCGTCGCGAATCGGGTAGGCCAGGCCTGCGCCCTTGCTGATCAGCTCGGTCTTGTCGGCGCTGAGCTTGAGCGGGCCCTTGGTGATCGGGCAGGCCAGGATGTCGAGCAGTTTGGTGTCCATGGAAAGCTTCCTTGAGGCCAGGTGGCCGGAAAATGAAAACAGGCTCAGGGCTTGCGCTGCGCCAGCAGGCGTTGCAGCTGGCTGTCGAACCAGGCGACGAAGGCCGGCGTGGGCTGCGCCTCGACGGCCAGGTACCACCAGTCATCGGCGGCGAAGACCCGGCATTTCACCGCATCCTTCTCGGTCATCACCAACGGCAGCGGCGGACTGAACGCCAGGCGCTCGGCGCTGAACTCGGCGTGGTCGGCGAAGGGATGCGGCACCGGCTGCCAGTTTAGCCCCAGCAGGGTGTTGAAGAAACGTTGTGGGTTGCCGATGCCGGCGACCGCGTGCAGGCGCTGGCCCGCCGGGAAGAAGTCAAGCGTGCGCCGCTCGCCGCTGCGCAAGTTGACCAGGGCGCTGGGCTGCAGGCGGAACGCGAAACCATCGGGGCGATCGGCGTCGGCGCCATTGAACAGCACCGCATCGGCTTCCTGCAGGCGCTCGGCCGGCTCACGCAACGGCCCGGCCGGCAGGCAGCGGCCATTGCCCAGACCACGGGCAGCATCGATCAGTACCAGCTCCAGGTCACGCGCCAGGCGATAGTGTTGCATACCATCGTCACACAGGATCACGTCCAGCGGCTCGCTGGCCAACAGCGCCTGGACGGCACGGGAGCGATCAGGGTCGATCATCAGCGGCACGTCGGTGCGCTGGACGATCAGCAGCGGTTCGTCGCCCGCCTGTTCGGCAGGCTGCTGCGCCTCGACGCGCCATGGCAACTGGGGTGGCTTGGCGCCATAACCACGGCTGACCACGCCGACCTTCAGCCCCTGCCGACGGCAATGCTCGATCAGCCAGAGGATCATCGGCGTCTTGCCGGTGCCGCCAATGGTGATGTTGCCCACCACGATGACCGGCACCGGAGCGCGATAGCTGGGGCTTTCACCCCTGAGAAAGCGTGCACGCTTGCGCGTGACCACACGGCGATACAAGGTCTCGAGGGGGCGCAGCAGGGCCAGGGCTGGATGCCCGGCATACCAGGCAGCCAGCAGACGGTCGGCGAGCGCCATCAAGGTGTCCCCTGGGCCGCCTCGACGGTGGTCATGCGCAGGTGGCTGAAACCGAGCTTGCCGGCGGCATCCATCGCGGTGATCACGGCCTGGTGCGGGGTCTTGCCGTCGGCGCTGATCGCCAGGGGCAGTTTGTTGTCACCACCGGACTCACGCTCGATGGCTTCGGTCAGGGTGGCCAGGTCGCTCTTGGGCAGCAGGTGATTGTTCACCGAATACACGCCCTCTGCACTGATGGTGACTTCCACCAGCTTGTCCTGGTCCGCTGGCGGCTGCTCGGCGCTGGCGGCCTCGGGCAGTTCGACGCGCAACTGGGTCTCGCGGGTGAAGGTGGTGGTGACCACGAAGAACAGCAGCAGGACGAAGACCACGTCGATCAGCGACGCCAGGTTGATGTCGACGTTCTCCCGCTGGCGATTGCGCCGGAACTTCACGCCTTGCCTCCGGACACTTCCACTTCGCGGTCGCCCTGGATGACTTCCACCAGCTTGATCGCCTCCTGCTCCATGCCCACCACCAGCTCATCGATGCGGCGCAACAGGAAACGGTGGAAGAACACGGCAGGGATACCGATCATCAGGCCGGCCGCAGTGGTAACCAGGGCCTTGGAGATACCGCCCGCCAGCACGGCGGCATTGGCGGTCATCTGCGAACCCATGAAGGCGCTGAAGATGTCGATCATGCCCAGCACGGTGCCCAGCAGGCCCAGCAGCGGGGCCATGGCGGCGATGGTGCCGAGCGTGCTGATATAGCGCTCAAGCTCGTGAATGACCCGCGAGGCAGCTTCTTCGATGCACTCTTTCATGATCTCGCGACCATGGCGCGAGTTGGCAAGGCCCGCAGCCAGGATCTCGCCCAGCGGCGAGTCGGCGCGCAGGGCCTTGAGCTTGTCACTGGTGAGCTGCTTGTCCTTGATCCACATCCACACCTGGCCCAGCAGGTGCGGTGGGGTGACGCGGCTGGCGCGCAGGGTCCACAGGCGCTCGACGACGATAGCCATGGCAACGATGGAGCTCAGAATGATCGGCAGCATCATCCAACCACCGGACTTGACCAATTCCCACACAGTAAACGCCCCTTCGGAAAAAGGCCGCCACTCTACCATACGCACGCTGGGGGCTCATCTGCCGAAGGTCAGGGAATTGGCGCCCGCTCACGCCAGAAACGTCGCTGCCCACGCACGCCCTCGACCGCGCCCTGGCTACCCAGCAGCAAACGCAACGCCCCCTCCACCGCCGTATCATGAATCGCCAGCCCATGGCGCCGATAGCGCGCCATTACCTGCTCGTGGGGGTGGCCAAAGCCGTTGTTGCGCCCCCGTGAAATCATTACTCCGCGTGGGGCCGTGGCGCGCATGAAGGCCTCGGTCGACGAACTGCGACTGCCATGGTGCGGCGCCTGCAACCAATCGATGCTGGACGTGCCGTGCTCTGCCAGCCAGGCCCGCTCGGCGCCGGCCTCCATGTCACCGGCCAGCAGCAAGCGTTCGCCCCGCGCCTCGACCAACAATACGCAGGAGCGGTCATTACTGCCCTGCCCGTCAGCCCAGTGCCACAGCGAAAAACGCACGCCATCCCACTCCCAGCCGTCATGACTGACACACGGCTGCGCCGACAACGGCGCGGCAAGCGCCTGCGCTTCGCCACTGAGCACCCGCGTTACCGGCAACCCGCGGGCTACGGCCAACGCGCCACCTGCATGGTCGCTGTGGGCATGGCTGATCAACATCCGGTCCAGCTGCCGCACGCCCAGCTTGTGCAAGGTAGGCAACACCACTCGCTCGCCAAAATCCGTATCACCCCGCGCCGGGCCTGCGTCATAAAGCAGGGTGTGATGTCGCGTGCGCAGCAGCACCGCCAGCCCTTGGCCAACATCAAGCTGCCACACCTCCACCAGCCCGTGCGGCACGGGCTCCCTGGGTACCCACAGGGCCAGCAGCATCACCCCGCCCAGGCCACGCAGTGGTATTCCGCGCGGCAGCAGCACCAACAGCGCGCCCAGGCATACCAGCAGCCAGGCCCAAAGCGGCAACGCTGGCGGCATCCAGGCCGGGCGCCAGCCCGCCACTGCCTCCAGCACCCGCAGCAAGCCATCGAGCAGGCCGCCAGCCAACCACAGCAACGTTTCGCCAACACCCGCCAGCGGCAGCAACAAGGTGCCGAGCAACGCCAGCGGCAATACCGCCAGGCTGATCCAGGGCACGGCCACCAGGTTCGCCAGCGGCGCGCTCAGGCTGACCGGCAGCCCCGTGGCCAGCAGCACCGGCAGCAAACCCACTGCGATCACCCACTGGGCGCGGGTCCACGCCTGCCAGGGGCGCCAGCCGCCAAGGCGAGCACTGAAGCAGTAGACAAGCGTCGCCACTGCCGCGAACGATAACCAGAAACCCGGCAGCAAGGCGGCCAGAGGCTCGGCGATCAGCACCAGGTTCAGCGCCACCAACAAGGGAAAGAACGCCCCAAGCTGGCGAAAGCGCAAGCGCCAGAGCAGCACCACCGCCAACATCAGGCAAGCGCGCTGCACCGGCACCCCGGCGCCGGCCAACCAGCCGTAGGCCAGGGCCGCCGCCAGCGCCAAACCACACGCCCAGGGCAGCCAGGGTAACTGCCGAGGCCACAGGCCCCAGCGCGCCAGGCCAGCCACCAGCGCATAGAGCAAACCGGCCACCAGGCCGATGTGTTGGCCCGAGATCACCAGCAGGTGCACCGTGCCCGTGGCCTGCAGCACTTGCCAATCACTGCGCGCCAATCCGGCACCGTCCCCAAGCACCAGCGCCACCAACGCCGCTTCCCGCCCCTTGGCATCGATGGCCAGCAGGCGCTGGCGTATCGCATCGCGCCAACCTGGCCCCTGGGCATCCAACACGTGGCCCGCCTTGACCGTGCCGGTTGCGCCCACCCGGCGCGCCAGCAATTGCGCTTCCCTGTCAGCTCCATGGGGATTCAGCAATCCTGAGGGCCGCTGCAAGGTCACCGCCAGGCGCCAACGTTCGCCTGCCCGCACCGGCGGGCCCTCGAACCAGCTCAACTGCAGGCGCGAGGGAAGTTCGGCGCGGCGTGAACGGGGTTGCTCCAGAACAAAGCGCACGCCCTGCCCGGTTTGGCTCGGCAGCCCGACCACCTTGCCTTCCAGCCACAGCGTGCGGCCATCGAGTTGTGGCGCCAGGCGGTCGTCCAGCGCCTGCTGCGCCGACCAGCAGGCCCAACACAATCCAAGCAGGAAGCAACCCACCGGCCAGCCCCGCGAGCACAGGCAAAGCAGCCCGCCACAGAGCAAAAGCCATAGCCACCCGACCGACGGCAATGCAGGTAAAAGACCCAGGCACAACAGCCCGAGCGCCAGCGCAAGCATCCCTGTGCGCATGAGGTAGAGCTCCAGAAGCAAAATCGCTTACTGAGGCTTAGCTGAAATGCCGCCCTGACTCGCTCAACAATTGTCACAAACTCTGAACGAGCCTGAGATGGAATCAAGGCATACTGCCCCGATCAACGCGCCAGGAGCCTACATGCCGCGCCGACTTTTCAAACGGTACATGCCGGATCCAACCAGCATTCGGGAACACAAGTCCCTACGCTTTTTCGGCAAGCTGCTGCATGACCCGAACCTCTGGCACCTGAACCGCCATTCGGTGGCGCGGGCCATGGGCGTGGGCCTGTTCGCGGCGTTGATCCCGATCCCCATGCAGATGCTACTGGCGGCGGCGCTGGCCATCCCGGTGCGCGGCAACTTGCCGATTGCGGTCAGCCTGGTCTGGCTGACCAACCCGCTGACCATGCCACCGGTGTTCTTCGTCACCTACATGACCGGTGCCTGGCTGATGCAGGTCCCGCCCCGGACGCTGCCCGACGAACTGACCTTCGAATGGATCACCGACCAGCTGGCCACGCTGTGGCAGCCCTTTCTGCTGGGTTCGGTGGTATGCGGGGTGGTGCTGGGCATCGTGGCCTACTTCACCACCATGCTGTATTGGCGCTGGTGGGTCGGCCGGCAGTGGCGCCGGCGCAAACACAAGGCCTCAGGCGCGCATGCCGCGGCCGCTGACCAGCAGGCGAACGCACAGCACATAGAGCACCGCGGTGGCCACCAGCATGAAGGTGATCGCCGTGCCAATACTGATATCCGACACCCCTAGGATGCCGTAGCGGAACGAGTTGACCATGTGCAACACCGGGTTGGCCAGCGACACGGTCTGCCAGAACGGCGGCAGCAGGTTGATCGAGTAGAACACCCCGCCCAGGTAGGTCAGTGGGGTCAGCACGAAAGTCGGGATGATCGAGATATCGTCGAAGTTGCGCGCGAACACGGCGTTGACGAAGCCCAGCAGCGAGAAGATGGTGGCGGTCAGCAGCACCACGACCACGGTCACGCCCAGATGATGAACCTGCAGGTCGGTGAAGAACATCGACAGGATGGTCACGATCACCCCAACCGCCAGGCCGCGCAGCACGCCGCCCAGCACATAGCCGACGAGAATGGTGTGCGGTGATACCGGCGACACCATCAGCTCTTCGATCGAACGCTGGAACTTGCTGCCGAAGAAGCTCGACACCACGTTGCCGTAGGAGTTGGTGATCACCGACATCATGATCAGCCCCGGCACGATGTACTGCATGTAGGTGAAGCCACCCATGTCGCCGATCTGCCGGCCAATCAGATTACCGAAGATCACGAAGTACAAGACCATGGTGATCGCCGGCGGCAGCAAGGTCTGCGGCCAGATGCGCAGGAAGCGCCGCACTTCGCGGTAGACGATGGTATTCAGGGCGACCCAGTTGGTGCGCAGCTCCACACTCATACGGCCACCTTCGACAGGTTTTTTTCCACCAGGGACACGAACAGCTCCTCGAGTCGGTTGGTCTTGTTGCGCAGGCTCTGCACTTCGATGTTCTGCAGCGCCAGCTGGCCGAACAGCGCGGTGATGCCAATATCTTTCTCCACCTGCACTTCCAGGGTGTGCGGCGTCAGCAGGCGGCACGGATAGCCCTGAAGGATCGGTGCCTGGGCCAGGTCCTGCTTGAGGTCAAGCACGAAGGTCTCGACATGCAGCTTGCCCAGCAGCTTGCGCATGCTGGTGTTCTCGACGATGGTGCCGTGGTCGATGATGCCGATGTTGCGGCACAGCTGCTCAGCCTCTTCCAGGTAGTGGGTGGTGAGGATGATGGTGATGCCTTTCTGGTTGAGCTCGGTGAGGAAGCTCCACATCGAACGGCGCAACTCGATGTCGACCCCGGCGGTCGGCTCGTCGAGGATCAGCAAGCGCGGCTCGTGGATCAGCGCACGGGCGATCATCAGTCGGCGCTTCATGCCGCCGGACAGCGAGCGCGACTGCACGTCGCGTTTATCCCACAGCCCCAGTTGGGTCAGGTACTGCTCGGCACGTTCCTTGGCCAGCTTGGGCGGGATGCCGTAGTAACCGGCCTGGGTCACGACGATGTCGAAGGTTTTCTCGAACTGGTTGAAGTTGAATTCCTGTGGCACCACGCCAAGGCAGCGCTTGAGCGCAGAAGGCTCGCGGTCCAGGTCATGGCCGAACACGTTCACCGTGCCGCTGGTCTTGTTGACCAGGGTCGAGAGGATGCCGATGGTGGTGGACTTGCCGGCGCCATTGGGGCCGAGCAAGGCGAAGAAGTCACCTTCGGCGACATCCAGGTCGATGCCCTTGAGGGCCTGGAAGCCGTTGCCGTAGGTCTTGGTCAGCTGTCGGATGGACAGGGCGGAACTCATAGCGGGTCACGTACCGAATAAAGAATGGTTCAGGACACGCCAGGCGAAATCACTGGCGCAGTGAGTGCGGCCATGGTGCAAGGCCGGGCCGCACAAGTACAGTCACATCTATTGATAATGACTATCGAAGCAGGGTCAGGTCAGCGCGGTCATTACCGCTGCCTGGTAGGCCGGGCGCTGCTTCAGGCGTTCGTACCAGGCTTCCAGATGGTGCATGGCCGGGCGCTCGATAGGCATTTCGAACCAGGCATAGACGAAACTACCCAGTGGGATGTCGCCCATGCCGATCTGGTCACCGGAAAGATAGGGCTGGTGCGCCAGGGTGGCGTCGGCGATGGACAGCAATGCGGCGCACTGCTTGTGTGCGGCGTTGATCGCTACCCAATCGCGCTGCGCCTCGGGCGTGCGCAGCAGGCCCCAGAACAGCGGGCGGAACGGGGTGGCGAAGGACGAGGTGGTCCAGTCCATCCATTTGTCGGCCAGGGCGCGCTGACGCGGGTCATCCAGGTACCAGCCCTGCTCGGCGCCGTATTCGGCACACAGGTAGCGGACGATGGTGTTGGATTCCCACAGCACCAGGTCGCCATCTTCGAGCATGGGCACCAGGCCATTGGGGTTGAGGGCACGGTAATGCGGCTCGTTGACCACGCCGAAGGCGCCACCGGCGTCGATGGCTTCGAAGTCCAGGCCCAGCTCGTGGGCGATCCACAGCGCCTTGCGCACATTGCTTGAATTCTTGCGGCCCCAGATCTTCAGCATGGCAACGTCCTTATGAAATGCGGAGGGGTGAGTCTACTCCAGACCTGCTTCGCCTGTACCGGCCTCATCGCGGCTAAAGCCGCTCCTACAGACCGGCGCAGCCCTTGTAGGAGCGGCTTTAGCCGCGATGAGGCCGGTACAGGCAATACAAAAACATGCCACCACAAATCAATCAGAACTCCCGCCCGCTCACCCTGTCACTGAAACAGATGCCGTCTAAGCTCTGTGGGACGGCCCAAGCCCCTGGTTCCAAGGAGGACCGATTATGTTGCTGTTGTGGTTGGTAGTGCTGGTGATCGGCGCGGCATACCTCACGCACCGGCGCCTGGCGCCCTTGCAGATTCTCGGCATCATGGCAGCCTACGTGCTGCTCATGGGTATCTTCAGCAGTGCCCCCGGCTGGCTGCTGACCCTGATCTGGATCGTCCTGGCCGTGAAAATCGCCCTGGTGGCGCTGCCTGAATGGCGACGCAAGGTGTTCACCGGCCCGGTGTTCAAGTGGTTCCAGCGCACCCTGCCGCCCATGTCGCAGACCGAGCGCGAAGCGATCGACGCCGGCACTGTGTGGTGGGACGGCGAGCTGTTCAGCGGCCGCCCCGACTGGCGCACACTGCTCGCCTACCCGGCCCCCAAACTCACAGACGAAGAGCAGGCCTTCATCGACGGCCCCACGCAAGCCCTGTGCGCCATGGTCAGCGACTGGCAGATCGGCCAGGACCTGGACCTGCCGCCTGAAGCCTGGCAGCACATCAAGGACAACGGCTTCTTCGCCCTGATCATTCCCAAGGAGTACGGCGGCAAAGGCTTCTCCGCCTACGCCCACTCCCAGGTAGCAATGAAACTGGCCACCCGCAGCGGTGACCTGGCGTCCACGGTGATGGTGCCCAACTCCCTCGGCCCGGCCGAGTTGCTGCTGCACTACGGCACCGACGAACAGCGCAACCATTACCTGCCCCGACTGGCACGCGGCGATGAGATCCCCTGCTTCGCCCTCACCGGCCCGTTGGCCGGTTCCGACGCCGGTGCCATGCCCGACACCGGCGTCATCTGCAAAGGCCAGTGGCAAGGCGAAGAAGTCATCGGCCTGCGCCTGAACTGGGAAAAGCGCTACATCACCCTGGGCCCGGTCGCCACCCTGCTGGGCCTGGCGTTCAAGGCCTACGACCCAGACCATCTGCTCGGCGAGGAAGAAGAGCTGGGCATCAGCCTGGCGCTGATCCCCACCGACACCCCCGGCGTGGAGATCGGCAAGCGTCACCTGCCGCTGGGCGCGGCGTTCATGAACGGCCCCAACAGCGGCAAGGACGTGTTCGTGCCGCTGGACTTCCTGATTGGCGGCCAGGCGATGCTGGGCAAGGGCTGGATGATGCTGATGAACTGCCTGTCGGTGGGCCGTTCGATCTCCCTGCCCGCCGTGGGCACCGGCGCCGCCAAGTACACCAGCCTGGTCACCGGCCAGTACGCCAACATTCGCGAGCAGTTCAACGTGCCGCTGGCAGCCTTCGAAGGCATCCAGGAGTCGCTGGCGCGCATCGGCGGCAACGCCTGGCTGATGGACAGCGCCCGGCTGCTGACCGCCAAGGCCGTGGACCTGGGCGAGAAACCGTCGGTGCTGTCGGCGATTCTCAAGTACCACCTGACCGAACGTGGCCGCGAATGCATCCAGCACGCCATGGACGTGCATGGCGGCAAAGGCATCATCATGGGCCCGAACAATTACCTGGGACGTAACTGGCAAGGTGCGCCGATCTTCATCACCGTCGAGGGCGCCAACATCCTTTCGCGCAATCTGATGATCTTCGGTCAGGGCGCGATCCGCTGCCACCCGTTCGTGCTCAGGGAAATGGCCCTGGCCGGGCGCGAGGATCGCGACCAGGCGCTCAGGGAGTTCGATGAACTGTTGATGAAGCACATCATGTTCGCCGCTGGCAACGCCGCCAGTACCTTGATCTTCGGCCTGGGCCTGGGCCGCCTGGAAAGCGTGCCGGGGGACGCCTTGAGCCAGGGCTACTTCCGTGCCTTGAACCGCCAGGCAGCGGCCTTCGCCCTGCTGGCAGACCTGTCGATGATGCTGCTCGGCGGCGCACTCAAACGCCGGGAACGGCTGAGCGCACGGCTTGGCGATGTATTGAGCTACCTGTACCTGTCCTCTGCCGCACTCAAGCGCTACCACGACCTGGGCTCGCCGGAACATATGCGACCGTTGCTGCGCTGGGCCATGGAGGAGAGCCTGGGCCAGGCGGAGCGCGCACTGGACCGCCTGCTGGATAACTTCCCCAACCGCTTTATGGGCTGCGCGCTACGGGTGCTGGTGTTCCCCTTCGGTCGTCGTCACACCGGGCCGAGCGATGAGCTGGATGCCGAGGTGGCCGCGCTGATCGGCCGGGCCAAAGGCGACCCGGCACTGGAGGAGTTGCTGGCGGGATGCTTCCGCCCGCAGGCCGAAGGCGATCCGGTGGCGGCACTGCAGCGGGCCAGCGATTTGCTGGATGAAGCCGTGCCGCTGCACAAGACACTTCGCCAAGCTATCAAGGATGGCAGGCTGCAACCGACGCCGGGCCAGTCAGTGATCGAAGCAGCGGTTGCAGCGGGCGTGCTCCAACCGGGTGAAGGCCAGCGCCTGCAGGAGGCGGAAATCGCACGCCGGGCGGTGATCGATGTGGATGCCTTCGACAAGGCGCAACTGTTGCCGGAGTCAGGCAAAGTGCGCTGATAACGGGGCCGCCGTGCAGCCCCCTTCCCCACCCCAACCTCAACGGGCGTATACTCCGCGCCCGTTTCCATCACCCCGAGGACCCCTCCATGGCCAACCCCAACCTGGAATACCACCTGCAACTGCTCCACCACCTGCGCACCATCCTGGTGGCGCTGGGTGAGGCCGAACAGGTACCGGAGGAAAGCCACGCGTTGTTTCTCGAACGCTTTGACGAGTTGCTGACCCTGCTGCCGCAGGATCCCCTGCAAAGCCAATACCTGGGCCAGGACCTGATCTGCCAGGTGATTCAGCGCTACCCGCAAATCGCCCACCTGGTCCCGCGCGATCTCTTGTGGTTCTTCGGTGGCGACTGCTTGCATTTCATGCCTGACGAAGAGCTGGCCCTGTACCAGCAACTCGAGGAACGTCGCTACGAGGCCGAGCGCAACGACGAACCGTTCGACTGGCATCAGGAAAAGCAGTTGCTGGCCCAGACACCGCCAACGACTCGACACTGACCCGGCCTCGCTCAACGCGAGTAAAAGTCCACCAGCGTATCGATGTCGAGTATCGGCAGGGCAATGATCGTCAGCCCCCACCGCCACTCATCCTGCCTGGTCTCGTCCACCCCTCTGACGACGGAGTAAGGGCTCGGGTTCTGCGCGGCTGGCTTGAAAATGCCGGAAACTACCGAGCCATTGCCCGCTACCACCTGCCAGGATACCTGCGAGTCCGGAACCGCTTGCTCTTGCTGAGAGCGGTTGAGGAAAAACAGTGAAAGCTTGAGCCCGCTGGTTTGCTTGGCAACCCTGATGAAATGCGTCGGGTGCACCCATCGGATCACGAATGTGGAATAGGTGGTTTCCCCCCCTGAGGTAACCTTGATGATATCGGTGGCTGTCGGCGTATCGATGGAAGCGCGGTAGGCGGCTGGTATGAAGGTGTCACCGCTCTGATTGAACCGCACCTCTGGATTTATTGATTTCGGTGGTTCGTAATAGTGCTTGCCCTCCTGTAGAAGCAGCTTGCCACGCTCTGGTTCTTCCAACTTCCACGTGGCTTGCGCCCCCGCCGGCATGAGTTCAACCTCTTCCGGACGACCACCACGATCGCAAAAGGTAACCAGTGGAGAAAGCTGCAGTCCCTGTGCAGTGTTAGCTGGAATGGCCTGCGCCTGCGCAGCGCCAAGCGCCTTGTAAGCGCCGAGGTAATACTCCATGGGGGGAATGTAGCCGCCAAGCCCCCAGGTCAATGACCCACTGGGTGCGAAAAGCCCGATTACCCAGTTTTTGTCCGCCGGAGGCAGTTGGGTCAAGGTGACCGGGAATGTCAGGACATGAAAGGCCACCGCCGCGTCTTCGCCTTCAGATGCCTGTAACTGGCCTGACCCGGCAGCCGTTTGGCGAGGCTGGCTGAAAACATAAGATCGCGTCTGCTCATTGTCATGTTCAAAGTAAACCCAGGCGTCAGCGAGCGCTGCAGATACTGGCTTTGTCAACGTGGCCAGCTTGATTCGCTTCAGCGGCTCGTAGTGCTGCTTGAACCGGTCTGCACTCACTCGATCGCCTTCTATCTCATAGGTAGCGGGGTTCGACCAGTGCAGGCGAACCTCGCTGCCCTGCTGCTTGTGGTATTGCGCATGCAGGTCGCTCGAGTCCAGGGTAACCTCGAGCACCTTGCCACTGGCGCCCGATTGTTCGATCCGAATAGCCTGCCGGGCAGGCATGCCATTGGGCTTGCTCAGCTCCAGCCGCAGGTCTGTCAACAGGTTCTTGCACAGCTTGAGTTTGCGTCCTCCGGTCTCGAACTCCAACTTCGGATAGCCCAGATTTACCACGCTCAACTCCCAGGTGGTTGCATTCATCTCGCGCTCGGCAACAACCGATTCCCCCCCACTCAGGTCATGACCGCTGCGCGCGTAACGCTCTGCCCATAAACGGTTAAGCTCAGGTGTATCGATATAACCGATGACGCAGGCCACAGGTTCATTTTCGACCCCAGAAGCATCCTGCGATCCTGAATCCTGACATTCGTTGCCTTTTTTATGAGTACCCATAACCCTGTCTTCCATCTGACTGAGTGCTCAGTGCAGCGCAATAAGAGAACCTTGAAAACTGGCATTTTTATCAGTTGTTTTAACTATCCACTCAGCACTTAATGAAGGTGTGCTCGCCAGCCCTCAGAACATGATTTTGACAAGTCCAATTGTTAAGACTTTCCCTGGCATTCATCGGATTTTTCCTACGCACATTAAGTTTTTATCGGCTTACTCTTCGCGCTCCCCTGCCGGCCAGTTGTTCGGCAGAAATTCAAAGGACGAAAAACGTCCCGCCCACAACTGTTCAACAGTGGAGTTCAATATGAAGAAGTCGCTTATCACCCTTGCTGTCGGGCTTGGCCTGGCCAGCAGCGCAGCATTCGCCAACACCGGTTCGATCAACTTCTACGGCCAGGTCCATGCCGGCACCTGCCCGATCGAAATCATCGACCCATCGACCGGCCTGCCGGTGGCCCGTGTCAACATGGGTAACGTCAGCGTTTCGCAGTTTGCGGACGTTGGCGACGAAGCCGCGTCGCGCGCCTTTGGCATGCGTATCACCCCAGGTGCCGGCTGCGTCGTCGCCCCTGGCAGCAATGCCAAGGTCACCTTCACTGCCGCCTATGGCGGTGCGGGTGCAGGTGGTGCGCTGTATGCGCTGGAGCCAGGTGGGGCCAATGACTTGGCCTTGACCATCAAGGACAATGCCGGTACGCCGGTGGCCAACGGCACTGCCTCCAAGGACTACCCGCTGCACGTCACGAATCCCACCACCATGATCTTCTCCGCGGCCTACAAGTCCATTGGCACCTCCGTGGGCCCGGGCCGCGCCAATACCGATGTGCAATTCCTTGTCGACATCCCATGAGAAAGCACCCCGGGCGGACTGGAGCCGCCCGGGGTTATCTCATCCCTTTCTGAAGGTATCGCCAGATGAACATTCACTTGCGCCGCCTTGCCTTGGGTATTTGCCTCGCAGCCATCCTGCAACCCGCACAGGCAGCGCTGACCGTCAACACCACACGTATCGTTTTCGACAGCGACAAACGCAGTACGTCAGTGGTGATCGCCAACCCCAGCCCGCGCCCCTACGCCGTCCAAAACTGGATCAATACAGCCAAGGACGATACCGATACAGCCGTCCCTCTGGCGACCTCGCCAGGGTTGTTCCGACTGGACCCTGGCAAAGAGCAGATGGTGCAGATCAACCGCCTGCCCAACACGCTGCCGGAGGATCGGGAAACACTGTTCTACCTGAATGTCCAGGAAATTCCCGAGATAACGCCTGAGGATGTAAATGTACTCAATATCGCACTGCGTACGCGCCTCAAGCTGTTCTACCGCCCCAGCCAATTGAAAGACCGCCCCACCGACCGCATCGGTGACCTTAAATGGTCCGTGCGTCAGGGCTCCGGGCGTGTCCAGCTGGTGGTAGACAACCCGACGCCCTACCACTACACGTTCGGTCGCCTGGAAGTCACTTCTGCCGGTAGCACCGAGGCTATCCAGGCCATGGCCAT
The DNA here is from genome assembly GCF_044749525.1 of Pseudomonas sp. NPDC089395. Taxonomy (NCBI): domain Bacteria; kingdom Pseudomonadati; phylum Pseudomonadota; class Gammaproteobacteria; order Pseudomonadales; family Pseudomonadaceae; genus Pseudomonas; species Pseudomonas sp. NPDC089395. The sequence goes on along the minus strand of NZ_JBIVID010000014.1, from coordinate 40,068 downwards.
GGCTCCGCCGTTCGGCCAGCAGGTGTACGACCTTGCACGCATCAAGGCCGTCAACGGCTTGCAGCTGACCTTTACCACCATCAATGACTACGGGGTCGCCACCCCGGCGGTGCAGAAGTCACTGTCGAGCCGTCCCTGAGCATGCCCACCGAATGCCTGCGAACGAGCCCTCTGGGCTCGTTCGCTGTTGCGATTCACAGACGTCAAGGAACCTACCATGAAGCCCCTACTCATTGCCTTTGGACTCGCCATGGCCAGTCAACAAGCGCTGGCAAATACCGGCTCGATCAACTTCTTCGGCATGGTCGACAGCGGGACCTGCGCGATTGAAGTCATCGATCCTTCGACCGGCCTGCCCGTCAGCAGAATCTACATGGGCAACGTGAGCGCCAGCCAATTCAAGCAGGCCGATGACGAAGCAGCGAACCGCGCATTCGGCTTGCGCCTTACCCCCGGCAACGGCTGCATACTGGTGCCCGGCGCCATTGCCAGCGTCACCTTTACCGGAAATTACGGCGGCGCAGGTGCCAGCGGCACGCTGTATGCCCTGGAGCCGGGTGGCGCCAGCGGCCTGGCCTTGATCATCAAGGACAATGTCGGCGCACCGGTCGACAATGGGATAGCCTCCAAGGACTACCCCCTGCATGACAGCAAGCCTACCGACATGCTGTTTTCCGCCGCTTACAAAGCGACCAATACCCAGGTAACCGCCGGCTACGCCAACACTGATGTGCAATTCAGGGTGGACATACCGTAAGCCCCCGCAAAAAAATCGGGCCTCACGGCCCGATTTTCATTTCAACGCTTCATGCATCCTGGCCTGCCAGTCTGTCCAAAGGATCGTAGCTATAGCCGCTACCGTCGTAGCTGCTCAAGCGGCCCAGGGCGTCATACGTCAACCCCTTGCCTTTGTCGTCGAGCTTCAGGTTGCCATCATCGTCGTATTCCAGCGTAAAGTCGGCGTAATCAGCGTGCGTGTTGGTCACGCCTGTCAATTGCGCAGGGTCTTCATTTTCGAACAGGTAGGTGGCCTCGTTAGCGCCCTTGCTACCGTCCTCTTCCTCAAAATCGGTCAGTACCCAGGTAATGTTATCGAGTGCATCAAACTCGAAATACTGCTGACGGATGGTCTTTCCAGCCGGGTCTTTCGGACTATGGGAAAGCAGCCCTGCACAGATGTACTCATCCAGACGGCCGCGCAGGTCATACTTGTACGTTTCCTCACGCAAGACACTGCCATTTTCGCTCAAGCTTTTCGACGTGATCTGGTCAAGCACAGTGTATGCCTGAGTCAGTTCCTGAACACCCTGCACCAGCAGCCCGGCCTCCTCAACAAGCGCCTGCACGTCTTCATTGGCGAACTCGAAGCCTTCGATCGGCGCCTCGACCAAGGTATTCAAGAATACGAACCGACGCAGGCTTTCCCGCCCTTGATGGTCATACTCCAGTTCCGTGGCCAGCCCTTGGGTTCCATCCAGGGTAAGGATGCATTGGGTATTGCTCAGACCGTCATAGAAGAACCGGCTGCTGGTGCTCCCCAACGTGGTCAGCTGCAACAGGCCACTGGCATAGTAGTCGTAGGTCTGCATCTGGCCGAGGACATCCTTGTAGAACAACTGGCGCCCCAGCAGGCTGGTGCCATATTCCATGGACCAGCTCTCGTCCCCGATCGTGCGGGTTTCCCCTTTGATTTCGCCCGTGCTGAAATAGGCCCGGGACAGCTCCTCCCCCTCCTCCTTGCACCAGGTAAGCCGTGCATTATGCGGATCGTACTGGTAATCCGCCTGTTTACCCGGAATGCGCCGCACTTCAGGGTCCTCCCCCAACTGCGGAAGGTAGTCATACTCGATGACGTTGCCAGCGGCCGTTTTCACTTTGCTCGGCCTGGTCTGGCCCGGCTCATAGTGCATGTGCCGTGGCCGCCCGCCGGTAATGGAGGTGATCATGCGGTTCAGACCGTCGAACACCTGCTCCCCCAACACGGTGCCTGCGACGCTGATACTGATCGGCAGGTCTTCGCTACTGTGCCCGGCATATTCCCGGTGGACCACGGACCTGTCCGCCAGCGTCTGATCGACCAGGCGGCCGAAGGCATCATAAGAAGAGCGGGTAACCGCATTGCGCGCATCGACTTCCCGCACATTACGTCCCAGCCCATCGTAGAAATACTCATGCTTGCCGTACAGCTTGTCCGCAAGGTCGAACCGCCGAACCAGGGCAGGCTGCTCGAAGAGGTTCAACCAGGTGATGGTCTTGCCCAGGCTCAGCGCGCCATCGGCGGACTCGCTCCAGCGGGTCTGGGTTGGCAGGAAGCCCGCAGGGTCGCTACCAGCAGGGTTGGAACCGATCGGATCATCCACCTGGAACTGCTTGACCCCATCCGGCCCGGTCTCGCAGGACTGCTGGCCCCAATCGTCGTAGTCATACTGGGTGGCCAGCGGCAGTTGCTGATCGCCTTTCCAGTCGTATTCGATCGCTTCGGTCAACTGGCCAAGTTCATCGTAGGTAAATGCGTTGCGGGGGCGGAAGACCTGATGCAGCCGGGTATCTTCAGCGTCCGCATCGTGACGCTCCTCGCTGGCCACGCGCCCCAGGCCGTCGATCAACGAGCGGATGGCAACCTCCTTGACGTCCACCCGGGTTTGCGACGCCTGCTCGCCTGGCCCGCTCACAAGCCCGTACTCATACGTGCGCGATGCCTTGTAGGTGTCGTCATTGGGCGATACCGTCTCGCGAATTACCCGGCGCAACGCATCGTACGCGTATTCGATTTCGACATCGTTGTCGTCGCGATTGAGCAGCGGTTCGCCAATGAGGATCGAATCCTTGAGCGTGATCATCTTGCAAACATGCCGAGGCTGGCCGCTTTCGGGGTCGGTAACCCCATGGTCGAAACCGGTCACCTGCTGCTCCGTCACCAGCACAGGATGCCCGTCGAGGGATTCCTTGCTGTAAGTAAAATCGGTCTTGGTAGTTTTCCCCCCCATGAGCAGGGTTTGCAGCAACGGTCGACCATGGCGCAGCAGATCGTCAGGCTCGTCGATCGACTGGGTCGTGGTGACTTGCAGTGCAGCGTGCTCTACCTCGCCCACCACTTCGCAGAGGCTTTCCTGCGTCGGGACCAGCCAATCGAGTGCGGGCGGTTTAGACGAGGCATCTGGGTAGCGAACCCTTGCGAGCGCGTCGTACTGGAAGCTTCTGCGCAATACAGGTGCAGGCGCGTCTCCACCCGCTGCAGGATACTCCGTCACGCTCTTCTGGTTGCGCACGAACCCGTCCGGGTCGGGCGGGCAGCCCTCGTCACCTTCGGCAGGGTAATACTCGATGACGGTTCGCTGCCCGGAGGGCAGGGTTTGTTCGATCAGATTGCCATGCAGGTCATACTCCGTCCTGCTGGCAGGCTCGTAGCGAACCCTGTCGGCATCATTTGTCAACGACCAACTCCGGGCTTGTTCAAGCGGTAGCTGGAAGTTGTTCAGCTGATTGTCGAATTCAGTTGCGGTATTACCGTGATAGGTCGTGTTGTTGGTAAGTTGGTTCACGCCTTGCACAACAACTTCACTCACCTGTAAGTGAAAACGGTTGTACACGCGCTGAGTGGTGCGCAGTATCTGGTCTTGACCCTCCGCGCCCTTGCCGCATTGATGAGCTGTGCTGGCATACAGGTAAGTGGAGCGGGCGCGATAAAGGTTGTCTTCGCCATCGTCACGCCAGCTGACGCCGCTGCCGTTACCTACAAAGTTGTGCGGCACCTCAATATTGTCTTCCTTGATGGTGTAGGTGTAGGTGGTTTTCATCGACGGCTGCCCGGCGCCAGGATTGACCACATGGGAGGTCACCCGGGGTATCGCTGCTCGCGTTCCGCCGCCTGGCAGCAGGTGGCCTGTATCGCCATTTTCCCCGTAGCGGATATCTTCCACGCTACCGTAGGGCGTCGAAACCTTGGCCAGGCAAGTCAGGCCAAAGGCGGTGGTATATTCGAAACGCCAGTTGCCACCCGCTTCGGCCGGCAAGGTAACCTCGCGCAATTGCTGATTGGTCAGGATGAGCTTGTATTGTGCCAGCGGCTTGTTGCCACCGTTGGCATTGGGGTGCAGATCGAGGGTCACTGTGTCGCCGTAGGTGATTTTCAGCAGCTCCAGACCCGTGCCGTCGACAATACGCTCCAGCCATTGGTCATCGGGTGTATAGCTCAGCAGAATGCGGTGGCCGGAAGCGGCGCGCACCTCGGAAGGTAACGCAACGGCATTTTCCTCGCTCCCGTATACGCTGAGGACCTCTTCCATATAGGACTTGTGAACGACCCGATACTGTTGCTTGTTGCCCGCACTGTCATCAAAAAAGCGGAAGTTTTCGACCTTTCTCTCTCGAATCGTTGGCTCCTCACCAGAGCCCGTGACCTTGTAGCTTTCCCCGGTGTGAAGACGCAGCATGCGCGTTCCGGGGACATACTGGGTGAGGTCGATGTACCAGCCGCGGCCAAAGCCGACGTTCTTGTCGCTGAACGGGTTGAACACCAAGCGAATCGGCAGATCAGGTCCGATCTGGTCATTACCGACCAGCGAGGGCATGTTGATACTCAATGCATACTGCCCGGTGCGTGGATCGACATTGTTTTGCACGAAGCCAGCGGCATTGAAAGCATTGGAATGAAGTACTGTCTCGATAGCCATGTTATTGAGCATCCTGATAGGTTGTATAACGAGCGGGCCTTGGCGCCACCTGGGCGCCAAGGCCAGACGCCGTGGTCAACGAAGGAAAAGTTTCAGCTTGTCGCGATCGGCCAGCCCTTCCTTGGCTTCGTCTCCGGTGACGCCATAGGCAAACGTCAACGGATGGAAGTTGCCTTCCACATCCAACAGCTCAAGGAGCAGCTCCTTTTCCAATGCCGGGGGGTAGGGGAGGTCCTGCTCAACGCTCCTGAACTTGAAGTCATCCACCCGGTGCAGGCTAAGCATCAACTGACCGGCGCCCGGCCCCTTGTCCGGCAGCAGTTTCGGCACTGTATGCGAGCGATGCTTCGCCATGCGGTAGAAGAGCCCATCGAACAACAACCCCTCATTGACGGTGCGGTCGGCCGACTGGAAGGAGAAGCCGGTGTAACTGGCGAAATGGTCGTCGTCCAGATGCGACGACCAGCGCACGCTCGATTTGATATCGGCTGCCTTGATGCCCAGGTGGGCAAACTTGGTCACCCTGCCTTCACTGATGACGTGTTCAAGCAGCCAGTAGTCGGTACTGTTGTCGACGTAAGCGAACTCATCACCATCGGACGGTGACTCATCCCCGGCCACGCGAGTGCGCTTGAACGAATAAGACTCCGAGGTGAAGGACGGTAGGTCCAGACCTTGCAGCTCGATTCTGCCTTGCTCACCCTTTTTCTCCGACAGCACCCATTGGCCTGTGTCGGTGTTCTGCATCGCCGCATACAGGGTAATTTTCCCAGGCTTGCGGGAGTGGATGTAGAACCTGCGCCTTCTGATCTCCCCCAAGCGCTCGCTCGATTCATCCCTCATTGGAACTTGCCGGTTGATCCGGTTCGGGGTGTTGTTGACCGCCCATTTATCTTCACTTGCAGCGTCCAGCGCTTCTTCATACGGTGCGAGGAAAGCTAGTTCCTTGTTGGTGCCCACCTCCAGAAACTTCAACGTCGCGAGATCCGCGTCGGAGATTTCGATCGGTTGACCGTTTTCATCGTCCGAAGCGGCCACGACCACCTCGACTTCGATCTGCTGCCAGCCGTTGGCGTAGCACTTGGGTGCACTGAGGGCTTTGAGTTCGAAGGTGCTGAGGTCCGTCCAGGACATCAAACCCGCCGAGGCCTTGCGGCCCTCGCTGAACTCTACGATGGCATAGCCGGTGCGGTCATTGCCGTCATCCGCGGCGACCACCGCAATGGGCAATTGCGGCGCGTCCGGTGGGGTATAGACGTCGCCGACGAACTTCCCCTCCCCATACACGGTCCAGGTCACCGGCCTGACGGACTCTACCGTGAACTGCGTGGGTTGTACCGATTGCCGCTGTGGCACATGGAACGGCACCGGGTGCAAGGACGCAACCCACCTGATCACCACCACCGCGCACTCAGCGCTTTCTCCGCTTTTCCGGTCGGTGCACCTGATTCGCTGGATACGAAGATCCGGGGTTTCTTTAGGGGGCGGATAAGGCGTGAAGATTGCCCGCCCATCGCCCAGGTCCTCAAGCTCGCCCAGCTCATCGTCAAGCGACTGGATACGTTGCTCACCCGCTGACAAACGCACAGCCCCCACCAGGCTCCACTCCAGCGTACCGTTGTCCGTGCTGGAGGCACGCAGCGCGATCGGCTCGTGACCTTGAACCCAGGTAGCGACACGCGGAGCGGCCAGCACCGCCCGGGCGCTTTCCATCACCAAGGCGTTCCGACGCCCCTCGCCACCCGCTTCGGGGAAGGTAGCGGTCACCAGCACCATCTGCTGGTCCTCGGCGAAACTGGCCACGGCACGCGGGCTGTAGGAAGCACCGTTAAAGGTGCCGGAAACCGCCGGACGCCTCAGGTTATTGGCCGACCATTGCACTGGTCCGGTTGCGCCTTGGGCTTTGAAAGCAATGGTTTGTCCCGAAACGACGGTGGCAAAACCGGGCTCAACACTGACGGTCTGTGCACCTTCTCGCCAAACACCGCCCAGTACCAGATCGACGCCTGGCTTTGAGTCATTGATGACAAACTCGTAGCCGCTGGCCAAGGTGAACGTCTTCAGCACATCCTGCACTTGTCCGGCGCCCAGGTCGCCGATATCTGGAACGAGGATCAAGGTACCCGGCAGGCCGTCCGCGTCCTCGGGGATCGGATAGGGGAAGTCGATGGTCGGGTCGGGCTGCCCCCCCGCGCGCAGGTCGATCCCCAGTTTCATGAAGACCAGCACGGCGCCATCGCCATGGCGCGGGCTGCCTTCATCCTGCCCCCAGGGTGCCGGCATGGTCCGCACGAGGAACTGCTCCGGGCTCAGCGGGTAATAATCGTCCATGCTGAAGCGGCCCAGGGAGTAGGTGCGCTGGTAAGCCCGCATGTAGCTGATCGCCTCTTGCAGGCGGCGGCCAATCATGATGTTGACATAGTCGTTGGGCCCCAGGTTGGTGGAAAACTTGTCAGCAGTGGCCAGGTCCAGCACCAGCGAGGTATATCGGCTACTCACCGGCCGCTCGGCCCGCACAGCCAACGGCGCTTCGACCCGATAGCCCATGGCTTCGCTGATGGTGAAGCTCTCCACGACGCGCGCGGGCTTGCCAGGGACATGCACCACCCGCCTATATTCCCCGGCGATGATGTTCATCCGCAGCATCATGTCCTGGCTGAAGCGTGTGGCGTTCTCGAAGCCGACCTGGGGCGCCCCCAGGATCAGCCCTTCCAACGCAACGCTGATTCGCCCCCCTTCGTCCAGGTCGGCCTCCAGGCTGATCGGGGGGGGGGCTCCGAAGTCACCCAGCGCTTCAAGAAACTGCTCACGCAGTCCGAGGTCGATGATCCTGCGGTCCAGGGCAAGCACGCCTCCCCAGCCAAGTCGTACCGAAGTGTCCTGGTTTTGTTGCGGCAGAGCCTGTGTGATGTCATTGGCCATGTCACACCTCCTTGATTGCCGGGCTGAGCAGATCGGCGTAGCGGTGACTGGTAATGAACGGCAAAGGCAAGATGACGTAGTCGTGTGTATCAGAGTCCTCTCCGTTATCGTAAAACGCCGAGACGATGGCGTACTGTTCATCAGCCCCTGCTTTGGGCGTGTACACGCGAGTAGCCTGATCGACCTCTCCACTGCCTTTTAGCACTGTCCATTCGACAGGCTCGGGAACATCGATCTTTTTACCGCCGCGGTCGAGCCGATAAAACGGCAGCGCCACGCTGCCATCTGCCTTGGCTTCAGGTTCCATCCAGTAGTTGGCGTTCTTAGGGCCAATGACCAGTATGTCGATGGTTGCTTCCGGGCCTCCCGCCGTCGGCCGAACGGTGATCGGGACCAGGCGCATCCCCATTTGGTAGAGCGGGTCTCCTTCGTTCCATTGAGGCAGCCTTGGCGGCGCGGTGTACTTGTAACCAAGCGGGTTCAAGGGGTCATCATCGGGTACTAAGGTGCCTAGCTCCGGCTCATCCCATGTCAGTGCGGCGCCATCCGGGGTACCTGCACTCAGCTTATGGCTTTTGCCCACCGCTAATGACGTTACCCACGGGTTTACCGAAACCTGGCTTTGCACCACGCTGACCAGTGCCTTGCTGACCCTATCCCCGTCCGTGGCCGTGACGATCACCCGACGCTGGCCTTCTTCACGCAGAGCATCATCGGAGGGGGCCGTGTATCGCCCTTTGGATGGATCTTTGAACTCCCCAGTGTCACCCGACTCGCCGGGGAGGTTTTGCACTTCCCAGATGACACTGCCGGTTGCAGACTCGGCCTTGAAATCGAACGTCTGACCGCTTGCCACGATCACTTCCGTCGGGCTGACGACCAGGGTGGTGCGCTTGGGTGCGAGGTTGCCGAGCAGGGTCAGGTCGGTTGGCAGGGCCACGTCGCGGGGCGCTACGACGTCTGCACTGCGGAACAGCAGATTGTTCAGACGCAAGGGGTCAATCACTAACGACATGCCCCTTAGCTCTTCCATTTTGGTGCGCACGAAAGGACGTACCTGCTCTTTCACACGAGCTAGCAATATCTCACCCATTTCCAGAATTGCCGGATGCGACCCCAGACCCTTAATACTCACCTCGTCAGTCGCATTGAAATTCTCAATCTCCAACTTTACCCGCTCGCTGCCGCCTTCACCGTCAACAATAACAAAACGATAAGAGGCTTGAACATTTACTGATACATGAACCTCAGGGTAAAGCGTAACAGGAGGAAGGTGCCCGCCACCGACCACGCTACCCCAACCACGGGATATTAATGGCAGGCTGCGCCAGTTTGCCTTCAGCATCCCGCCCTCAAATGTCCATTCGGAATCCTTAGCGAAAATATTGATGTCCACCCATTCAAGACTCAGTTTCGCTTCCCACCAATCAGCCCCCCCATTACCTCGGCTCTGCTCGAATCCCAACTGGAATCTAACATCGTTCGCTTGACTGGCAACCAATTTATAAAGGCCATCACCCAGGCGCTTACTGACAAACTTTCCTCGCAACCACTCCAGCTGGTCGAGACCCAGCGTAATGATTGTGTCCGCCAAAAACTTCTGCCCCAACACGATGTTAGCGGTGTAGGGCTCAACCGCCGCAGGCAGCATGTACAGCATCGAGGCATCATCATGTGGATAGTTCCCATTGTCACTTCCTCGCATGGCAATGAACACAACCACTGCGCCGTTACCATAGGCTTCACTGCCGAGCACGGTCGCCCCTGGCGCCGCATGGGTGCGAATACCGAAGACACCTGGCTGCACAGGCGATGCGTCGTCGTTGACCAGCTCGCTGAGCTCGAACTGTGTCAATGCACCGTTTTCCTTTTTCCACTGATCGAAAATCTCTTTGAAATACACTCCCAGCTCAATCCTCTCAAGCTCGGTCCCTGCCCCACTGAAAAGATGATTGACGCCTTTGCTCAAATCCAAGAGCACTTTGCCACTCTCGCTGACGGAGCCCGCTACTGCCTCCAGCCTGATATCCATTTGCAAGAAGTCACCGACAGCAGCGTTGAGTACCGAAAGGCGCGATATGCTCCTGACCGGTTCGCCATCATGGAAGGTTTCGATCACTTCCAAGTATTTGCCGCCCACCAGGCGCATCAGCATTTTGCCTTTGGATTCTTGGATGCTGGCATTCTCGAAAGAGAGCCGCGGTTTATCCAGCACCAGCCCGAGCATGACATGTTCGATGCCATTACCCGCATCCACCCTATCATCGGGCAGTTTCGGAAATTGCTTGTCGTCAATAGCGATCCGATCAATATATTCTTGCGCCAACAGGGTATTGGTGGCCGCCCTGTCGAACACCAGTAGCGCATCCCATTCCAGGGTTTTCGCACCCTTGGACATTTCTTCAAGAAAGTCTTCAAGCGATTGGGTGCCTGCTTCTTGAGTCGGTGTAAGCAACTTAATGTTCATCGATCTTCATCTCCAGTTTTCATGCAACCGGCATGGCCATACCTCCGTCATGACCGGTCGCGTCGTGGTTCAGCGTGACTTTCTTGGGGTAAGGCGCAGTGGGGTCAGCAAGTGCCAACTATCGCCCTGGTCGAAGCTGACTCGCCCGTTCACGGTGTACTGCGTGTTATCGCTCAACGCGTCGTAAACCGGCCGGCTCAACCACTGCTGTATCCGTGCATTTGCATGTTCCGTAGCGGTAACGGGCACTGCATTGCGTAAAACAGCGCCGTCCTCGATGGCCAGGGTGAAAAGCTGGCCTTGCGCTGCGAAGGGCCACAGGAGTGCCCCGGACACGTCGAGCATTGCACCGTTGGCCAGGAGCTTGGACTGGTAAAGATCGCCGTTGAATTCAGCTTGCAGGCAATTGATGGTGCTCTTCAGATCCACCGGTACGACACGCAGGCTCACGGCCGCAGAAGGCGCGGAGCGCACTCCATCCTTGTCGACGATGTGGTAGAACACCGTGAACCGCCTGCCTTCGACTTCCCCCGGTTGGTGCATGTTGGCGGCCACCACGTCTGGGTCGATCTTGTAGCGTCGGCCGCCTTCCTGGACTGGCGTAGCGGTAATCTGCCTCCCGCCCTTCTCATGACCCTGCCAGTGGACTTCAAAGTGCTCACCTGGGCGCAAGGGAACATCCGGCACCTGCACATAGGCCCCGAGAATCGCCCGCTCCGCTGCTAGCCTCTGCGTGCCCGGCGTATCTGCTTCGGTACGTTCAATGACTGGCGCGGCAAGGCTGCGCGAGGTTTCGAACTCGACGAGCAAGGCGCTGGAGGTCAACGCATGCCCCTTACGCGCAAACTGGTAGAACACCTCATGCTCGCCCGGCTCGAGCAGCTCGGCGCCTATCTGGAACACGACCTCGTCGGTATCCAGGCAGCTCACATCCATGCGTGCAAACTGCACCACAGGCTCGAGCTGGATAGGGCTGCGCCAGTGCAGCAGCAGGTAGTCGCCCACCTGGATACCCGGATACACAGGCACCCGAACGGTTACCCCATCGGGGAACTGGCCAGGGTCCAGCGGCGGCCCTTTGAAATCATCAACTGTGGGTTCGATCAAAGGGTCGACTGGGCTCGGCGCCCTTGCTACTGCAAATTCCTGCACCGGTGATTCAATTTCCTGCCCAGTGCCCGCCAGCGTGATGGTGTATTGGAACTCCACCCTGCCATCCTGGACACGAATGAAATGCGACTTGGCAACTTGCCACTGCAATGGCTCGCCGAAGTTGTCTTTGGTCACCTCATGAACTTCGCTGGCCGGCGGCGTTACTTCCTCGCCTGACGCGTTGAACTTGCGCCCCACCAGTTCGATGCGGTCGCCAATCTGCATTGCGCGGTAGCGTGGCGCCAGCAAGCGTACGCCCTCGTCCGCGGCGACAATCACGCGATCATGGGACTCACGGGCCTGCGCCACCGACAACGTTTCGGCACCACCACGGTCGCGTAACCCCAGGTAGCAAAAGACACGCATTGAATCCGGCGTGGACTCTTCTGCATCATCGACTTTATAAGATAGAAATGCCCACCCACCTTTGAAGGGCTCTACAAAACGGTTGCTGATGTAGGCTGTCATTTCTTTCGAAGTGTCGTATTCCACCGGCACTTCGACCTTCGCATCAAGCTCGTCGAAGGGTGTGCCATCGGCCGCCACACCGCGCCAGACAGGGAAGATAACTTGACCAAATCGGATATCCGCATCCTTGATGAGAAACGACAGATCTTGGCCATTCAAGGCTTCGACATCGATCTCACCCAACGCGTTTTGCATCGGAATTTCAGGGGCGGGATTAGGGGGGGATTGTTCAGCCCCGTACTCCACTGAACGTGTGGGCGCCATGAACGTACTCCTAGCGGGTTGAAGATGCCCCTAGTTTTACGGCGCCCTGCAAATACTGGCTACTGGCAGAAATGACAGGTAAGACACACCTGATAAATCTACCAGGTGACAACGCCAGTTAGATGTGCACAAAGTTGAAAGTTAACACCAAGCACTTACCGCACCTGTTAATTCTGACAGGTGCCACAACAGGGCAAGTTCAATAAGCTCTGAACGGACAATGCCTCGTTGTTTGACGCACGGCTCAGCCCAAGTTCTTTGTCCGATCAAGCCACCCAGAAAGGGAGCCCTATCACATGAAACCCCTACACTACCGCCTCTTTGCCATCACCTCACCCATTAAGCAGGTATTGTTGACCGCCCCCTTACTTATAACGGGTGCTGTCGCCCTTGCCGCCAGCAATACCGAGACAACCCACGCGGATCCGACGCCCGTGCTCGCCCTGTATCAAACCGTGGATAACAATACCGAGCCCGCTTGCGCGTTCGACCTGCCTGCACTGGGCAGCGGCACCACCGCGAAATTCTTTCCGAAGAAAACCTGTCCCGAGGTCGAGGACGACCCTATCGAGCCCCACGCAATACGCATTCGAAACATGCCGATCGCGTCGAAGTTTCTGCTGACCGACAACGAGCGTTGTGAAAAAACCGACAGCGCCTGGGTAGAGCTTGAAACGACCCGCGCCAACGCATCGCTGGAAAAACTGGGCATCGACAAGATCTGGACCTACTCGGGTTACTTGACCAACGCCGGTCTCGACAGCAATGCCCCTAGCCGCGGGTTCAAGGTCATCGCGAGGGGCAACCCGATCAAGCAAGGCGAACTTACCTGCGTCACAGTCTCCACCTCCGTCGGGAGCAAATAACCATGGCCAATTCAGCCGTAGTACACAGCAACGCCACCAACTTCCAGAGCTTCGTGCAGAACCATGTGGACCAACGCACCGGCCAGTACAACCTGGCCATCGACCTGCAAGCGCCGACCGGCAATGACCTGACCGGCCCCAACCTGCCCTTGCGCCTGTCGTTCAGTCCGTTCAACAACGCGGACTCAGGTTTCGGCAAAGGCTGGAATTTGGCCATGACCCAGTACGTGCCAGGCACCCGAATGCTGACCCTGCACACCGGGGAAAGCTACAAGGTGACAGGCACCGGCAAACAACCGTCCATCCGTGAAAAAAAAATTCACAGCTTCCATTTTTACGATGACAGCGAGGGCGACAAGCAAAAGTACCGTGTGGTGCACAAGTCCGGCCTTGAGGAAATTCTCACCCTGCATGGCGACCTCAACCCCATCGCCCTGCCCAAACACGTCAGGGCCCCTTCCGGCCATGCGATAACGCTCAGCTACGCCCCTGACAGCCAGCAGCTGGAAAGGATCGTCGATGACAATGGCACGCTTCTGCTCGAACTGAAGTACACCGAGGGCCGGGTAACGATCGATGCGCATCCCGGCGCTGGGGGCAATGGCCAGCCGTTCATGCGCTACATGCTGGAACTGACGAACCGGGCATTGGTCGAGGTAAAGCTGCCACCCGAGGTTGGCGGCAACTGGCGCTTCGGCTATACCACCGCCTTCGGCCTGACCTGCCTGGCGAAAATCTCTACCCCCCTCGGCGCCGTGGAGGAAATCCGCTACGGCGAGGATAACGACACAGGCCATGTACTGCCTGGCAGCCAACCGCGCAGGGTCTTGCCGCGAGTAACCAGCCATGTAGTCAAACCCCGCGCCGATCAGCCGCCGCTGAAAACGACCTACACCTACAAACACTGCGACCCGGAAAACAACCTCGAGGTGGATCACAGTTTTGTCGGCAGCAACAGCAATGTCAGCTGGCGCGACGACGGCGAGGACAACCTGTACCGAGCGCAATCCTCCTACCGCTATAGCGTCACCGCCCATTACTGGAAAGAGGGCCAGGTAGCGCGAAAACAGACGCAGACGTTCAACCGCTATCACCTGATGACCCTGCAAACGCTCGAGGAAGAGGGCCATATCGAAGAAACCGAAACCGTCTTCCATGAACTACCAGGCAACAGCTTCGACGATCAACCCCGCTTTTTCCAGCTGCCCAAGACCATCACCAAGCGCTGGAAGCTGCGCAAGCACCCCAGCATGCTTCACGAGGAAACCGCGACCACCCTCTATGACGATTACGGCAACGTCACCGAGGAGACCTCCCCCACGGGTGTGCGCGTCTGCTACGAGTATTACGGCGAGAATGGCGAAAAGGACGACGACACCTGTGCCTGCCCGCCCGACCCGCAGGGCTTTGTGCGCAACGTCAAGTGCAAGACGGTTTACCCCGTGCAAGGTCTGCCCGGCGACGCCCCCGTGCAACGCACCCGCTTGAAGTACAAGGCCTACCCGGCCCTGTCCAGCCTCGGCGAGAAGAGCGAATGGCTTGCGCCTTGCGAGGAAACGGTGGTGCAAGTGCTCAAGGCTGACGAGCCCGACGAGAGCGAACAACTGCTGATGAAGGTGGAACGGGCCTACCTGAACACGCCTGACAATGCCTTCCTGCATGGCCGCCCGGACCACCAGGTGACCACCCGCTATGGTGACGACAGCGCAAACCCCGTACGCCGGGCCATCCAAAGCCGCAGTGCACGTATCGAATGGGAATACCGCAAGGTCGTAGACGAGGAACATGGCCTGGAATACTGGACCGATGAAACCGTGTCCGGCTTCGACCTGGTGCAGAAAACCACCCGCCTGGCCGTCTCGGGCCTGCATGGCCAGACCGTGTACGAAGAAGATGACACCGGCAACAACATCCGTCGTCGCTACGACCCGCTCGCCCGCCTGGTGGAAGAAATCGTTGCGCCAGGCCAGGGCGTGGACGAGGCCAAGGTCACCCACGCCTACGGCTTGGTCACTCACCCAGAAAAAGGCGCTGCAGGGCTGGCCTCGCAGTCGGTAACCGGCAGTACGGGCGTAAGTACTTTCGTCACCTTCGACGGCTGCAGCCGGGTGGTGACAGAAGAGCGCGAAACGGAAGTTCGTAATGCCCCCGATGCCGCGCCGGGCGCTGAAAAAACACGGCAACGTAAAGTAGTTGCACGGCGCAAGTACGATGAACTGGGCCAACTGAGCAAAGAAACCACGTTCGACTACTACGACGACAAGACCCTGAAGCTGACCTCCACCTACGAATACGATGCCTGGAGCCAACTGTGCAAGACCACCTTGCCCAACGGCGCCACCCAGCACAGCAAGTACTCGCCGTTCGGTGAAACAGGTGACATCGTCACCCGCTGGATTGAAACGCCCGACAAACCGGGTGTTCGCCAGCAGCAGGAGGTGAGTGAGACCAATCGCTTCGACAAGCTGGAGGTTCAGTACCGTCTGGACGGTGCAGGCGAAACCGTTGGTCGCCACAACTTCAGTTACGATGGCCTAGGGCGTTGCATCAGCGAAGAACACGCCTTTAAACGGGCAGGCAGGCCGGTCAGTAGAATCAGCAAGTTCACGTACGATTCCGAGGGCCGGGTGACACGTACCGAACGTCCCGACCAGTCGGCCGTCCTCAGCCATTTCGCGCTGCACAGCGCTGCCCCGCTGGCCGAGCAACTGTTTGTCGAGCGGCGCAAAGGTGCTGAACCCACCCTCGCCTGGCAACGGGACTACGATGGCCTTGAGCGCCTGAAGTCGATGACAGCCGGCCGGCAAAAGGAGTCATACACCTACAAGAGCAACACCTCGCTGGTTGAAACGCGCACTACCGCAGCGCCACGCACCTTCACCTACCACTACCGCCCAGCACGTTCCGCACAACCCGAGCGTATCGAGGTGAACTCACAGACTGCAACGTTCGATTACGACCCCAGAACGGCTGCAATCAGTAGCGCCAGCGACGCACAAGGCAAGCACGCCTATACCTACACCGATCAAGGTTACCTGCTGAAAACCCAATGGGAGGATAAGGACGCCAAGGGTTTCCACTGCGACTACCGCAACTCGCTGCAGGGCCTGCCATTGGGCTATAGCGAAAGCGACGGCGTCCAGGTGTGCCACGCCTACAATGACCTGGGCCAGCTGGAACAAACCCGCCAGGGCGACCTGGTTGCCACATTCCAGTACGACACGGTTGGACGACTCTGGATAACCACAACCGAAGACCTGGCCAATAAGCAGGTCCTGTTGTGCGAGCAGACCTACGACGACCTTGGCCGGGAAAAGAAACGCGAACAGACCCTTACCCGGCACGATGGCTCCTCGCTCACCCAAAGCATCGAGCTGGAGTGGCAGGAAGATGACCAGCTGCGTAGCCGCACCCTCACCCGAGACGGCCAGCAATTGTTGCTGGAAACCTTCGCCTACGATGCACTCGACCGGCTGGAGGAACACACTTGCCAAGGCACCAGCCTGCCGCGAAGCGCTGCTGGGCGCGCTATCAAGAATCAGTATTTCGTCTACGACGAATTGAACAATCTTACCGAGTGCTACACCGATTTTGCCGACGGTGCATCGGACGAGGCTTTCTACACCTATGACGGCTTCATCCTGAAACTGGCAGAGCACTCGCTGCAACCCGATTACCCGGCCAGTCAGGATTTCGAACATGACGCCGACGGCAACCTCTTGAACGATGAGCAGGGAAACCGGCTGGTTTACGACGACCATGGACGCCTGATCGAAGTGCAGCGTGCCAGCGACGGGCAACCCCTCTACCGCTACCGTTACGACGGCCACAACGATCTGATCGGCGTACGCCATGAGCAAGCAGCGGAAGTGTCGCGACGCTACCAGGGTTACCGGGTGACCAGCACACGCGATGCCGACCTGCTCACCGAGTACCTGTACGCAGGCGAGCGCCCTCTGGGCTTGCAACGCCCGGCCCAAACGGCAGACAACCGATTGTTCGTGACGGATGCGGCAAACAGCGTGATGGGTGAATGCAGCCGCGACGAACTGCACGACAATGCGTATACCGCCTATGGTGATTCACCGGACAACGACAAGCTGGTGGGGCTGCTCGGCTTCAACGGCGAAGCCCGCGAACGGGCATTGGGCTGGTCGCTGCTGGGGCGTGGCTACCGTGCCTACAACCCAGGGCTGATGCGTTTCCTCAGCCCGGATTCGGCGGCGCCAGAACAGGCGGGTATCAACCCGTATGTCTACTGTGGCGGCAACCCGGTCAACTGGCACGACCCAAGCGGCCACTACGGCATGCGGCACAGCATGGAGGCGCCGTACGTTCCGCCCAAACCCCTGAAGCCCAAGGCTGACTGGCGATCCTGGCTTGGCGTGGCCCTGGGGGCGGTGTTTGCAGTGGTCAGCTTCATGATCCTGCCGCCAGTAGGCCTGACCATGGCCTTCGCCTTCGGCGCCGCCAGCCTCGCGATCGACGTGGCTGCCACGGCTGTCGCTGTGGGGGCGCTGGTGACAGGGAGCACTGCGGCTAATGACTGGGCGTTCTGGCTGGGGATTGCCAGTGCGCTGAGTACGTTGGGGATCATGGGGTATAGCAATTTGGGGGCGAAAGGGGCGAGCAGTGCCACCAGTGTTGGTACGCAGACAACTGAAAGTTCAACTTCGCTGAAGATACCGAGGGCGCGACTTCGCACAACCTTCGGCCCACGTAAATTGGGTGATCTTCCGTCAAGTGTTGGATCGGGAAGAGCAGGAGGTTCAATACCCATTAGGAGAGGAATCCATCTACCTGCGGCCAACGGCCCTTCTGCACAATCCTTGAACAGAGTGACCGTAAGTATCTCTGATGACATAACCATAATTCCAGCGCCAGATTATGGTTCGGTCAGTAGTGCTTCCTCCACAGCTTCAAACTCATCAATTGGTTCCTACAGACTGGAGGAATTATTTGCGGAGCCGATAAGCGCCACTTCACCGCCCACTCCTATTGCACAACCACCGCAAGCAAGCAACGGCTCTATATTGGGCTTCCGGAAAATCAATGGGAAATGGGTACCTGGCGGACCCAGCACCTACATCCCCGTCAACGTCAACTAAATGACAAGGCGGCCAATCTCTATTTTGGCCGCCTCTCTTACCGAACACTGCCAAGAACTGTTGAATTATTTAGGGTGAACATCGGATTTTTCCTACATGAATCATTCATCTAGGACCGTACTGTGCGCCCTGATTTTTCTCCAGATGAAGCAGTGAAATTCAATATCTGACAGAGAAAAGGCCCTCAAGCGACATTTACATTAACGGTGTCTGAGCATGTTTAAACCCACCCAGCGCCGGCATTTGCCGATTCGTCTTGGCGCACCCCTGTTTCTACCCATGGCAGGTTGCGGCCTATTGTTTCTGCTCACTGATCTGACCCTTGCTGAAGAACGCCCCCAGCAATTCAACCCCAACTTCATGCGTCAGACGCCTGGGCATTCCAGCGACGCCAGCGTCGCCGCCCTGAGCACCCTGGCTACTCAAGCTACCCTGGCGCCCGGCCGCTACCAGGTTGAAGTACTGGTCAACCTGGCCCCAGCGGGCAAGCATGAAATCGACTTCCGTGAGCGCAGCGACGGCAAGGGCCTGGAGCCCTGCCTCAGCGCCGGCCTGCTGCGCGAACTGGGCCTGCGTGAAGAGGGCCTTACCGAGCCACTGCCCGATGATGAGCGCTGCGTCGACCTGCCCGCCCTGGTACCCGATGCCACCTACGACCTGGACCCCGGCCAGCTCCAGCTGGCGCTGTCCATCCCGCAGATCGCCCTGCGCCGCGATGTGGCCGGCAGCGTCGCGCCCGAGCGCTGGGACAACGGCATCAACGCCGCTTTCGTCAGCTACCAGGCCTCCGCGCAACATTTCACCGGCGCCGCAGGTACCTCGAACAGCAGCCAGGACCTGAACCTCAACACGGGTATCAACCTGAACGGCTGGCGGCTGCGCAGCAGCCAGAGCTGGCGCGACGACGGCGAAGGCCAGGATTGGACGCACTTCAACACCTACGCCCAGCACGACCTGCCCGGCCAGTGGGGCACCGTCACCCTGGGCGAAACCTTCAGCAATGGCGATGTGTTCCGCAGTTTGCCCATCAAAGGGGTGCAGCTGGCCACCGACATGGGCATGCTGCCCGACGTGATGCAAAGCTACGCACCGGTGATCCGCGGCGTGGCCCAGAGCCGGGCCAAGCTCGAGGTGCTGCAGAACGGCTATCCGATCTACTCCACCTACGTTGCCCCGGGCCCATACGAAATCAACGATCTGGGTGTCGGCGGCAGCAGTGGCGACCTGGAGATCGTCCTCACCGAGGCCGATGGCCAGGTGCGCCGTTTCATCCAGCCCTACTCCACCCTCAGCAACCTGCTGCGTGACGGCGTTTGGCGCTACAACCTGGTTGCCGGGCGCTATGACGGCGCCGACGGCATCGACGCCCCCGCACTGTGGCAAGCCACCCTGGCCCGCGGCGGCAAGTGGGGCACCACGCTGTATGGCGGATTGCTCGGCAGCGAGTACTACAACGCCGCCAACCTTGGCATCGCGCGCGACTTCGGCACCCTCGGCGCGGTATCGCTGGACGTGACCCAGGCCCGTACCGACCTGGGCGACCAAGGCGGCCAGGTGCAGGGTCAAAGTTACGCTGTGCGCTACGGTAAAGCCTTCCAGACCGGCACCAGCCTGCGTTTCGCCGGCTACCGCTACTCCACCGAGGGCTATCGCGAGTTCGACGAAGCCGTGCAGCAGCGCAACGCATCCAGCCGCTACCAGGGCAATCGCCGCAGCCGCGTGGAAAGCTCGATCTACCAGGCGTTCGGCAACCGCAACTCGCTGAGCCTGACCCTGTCCCAGGACGATTACTGGCACACCAACCGCCAACGACGTCAGTACCAGTTCCAGTTCAACACCCAGTACCGCCGGGTCAGCTTCAACCTATATGCCTCGCAATCCTTGAGCGACGACAGCGGCAGCGACCGAATCGTTGGCCTGGGCGTCACCCTCCCACTCGATTGGGGCACTTCGACCACCGCCGGTTTCGACGTGCAGGAAAGCAACGGCCGCTTCAGCGAACGCGCCACCCTGAACGGCGGCTCCGAGGACAACCGCCTGAGCTACCTGGCATCGCTGGCCAACGATGAGCAACAGAACAAGACCGCTTCGATGTCGATGGGTTACCAGACGTCGAAGGTGAACGTGGGTGCCGGCTACACCGAAGCGAATGATTTCCGCAGTGTTTCCGTCAATGCCAGTGGCGCAGTGCTGGCGCACGCCGACGGCATCGTCCTGGGGCAATACCTGGGCGAAACCACGGCACTGGTGCATGTGCCCGACGTGCCTGGCGTGGGCGTCGACAACGTGCCCGGCGGCAGCACCGACAGCAACGGCTACATCCTGGCCCCCCACATGCGCCCCTACCGAGTCAACCAGGTGACCCTGCAAACCGACCAGCTCGGCCCGGACGTGGAAATCGAAAACGGCGCGACCCAGGTAGTTCCCCGCCGGGGCGCGGTCGCCCTGGCAGCCTTCAAGGCCCGCCAGGTCAGCCGCTTGATCTTGAACCTGCAACATGCCGACGGCCGCCCGCTGCCCTTTGGTACCCAAGTCAACGACCAGCAGGGCAATCACCTCGCGGTAGTGGGCCAGGCCGGTCAGGCGCTGATTGCAACAGAGGCCCAGGCCCAGACACTGGAAGCGCGCTGGGGCGAACGTGCCGAGCAGCGCTGTGTGTTGTCGATCGACCCGGCCAAGATGCCGGAAGAGCAAGGCTACCGCCTTCAGACTTTGCGCTGCCCTACCCCATGACCCAGCCCATGCGCCGACGCCGCATGCCTGCAAGAGGAACCGACCATGCTCCCTTTTTCACGCTTTTTCCTCAGCATCGCCACCGCCACGGCGATGCTGACATTGGCAAGCCCGGCCCAAGCGGACGCGCTTTGCGAGTGGCCAACGACCACAGGCCCTTTGCAGTTCACGCACAACCTCGCTGGCATGAAGTGGGTGGCACGCGACGCGCCAATTGGTAGCAAGATCTTCTCCGCAACTTCGACTGGGGTGGCCGGCCCCGGTTTTGCCTTGAAGTGTGACAACGACGGGTCGCGACGACTGACAGCCAACATGAGCACGCCATTGCCTATCGCTCCAGGCACCTTCCCCCCTGTCGACGGCAAGGATGTCACGGGCAAGGTGATGCAGACCAGTATTCCGGGTGTAGGCCTCTACATGGAATTAGGCGGCTTCCTCAACGGCACAGACAGCACCTCTTTCCTGCCAAACGACGGGGGCATTGGGGCCATCCCCTATATTGGTGAAAACCAACGGAACATGTCACCCTCGTTCATGCTGATGCGCACGCTCATCATCAAGTACATGGCCTTGATCAAGACCGGCCCCATCCCCGCTGGCATGCATTCGTTCAACCAGGAGGTCATCAGGGGCGTGGTCAGCGATGTGGGGGATGCCGTCAGGCTGAACCTGGGCGGCCAGGTTCAACAGGCCCAGTGCACGCTCAGAGCCAACGCCGTCAGCGCCAACCCGGTGCAACTTGGCCGCCACGACATTGGCGACTTCAAAGGCCAGGGCACTACAACCAACCCGGTTGATTTTTTCATCACCCTAAACGACTGCGAAGACGACCCGGCAGGCAGCGTTGCCCGCGCATTCATGCGCCTGGATGGCGTGCACGGCTCGGTACCAGTGGACCGGGACATGGGATTGTTCACTCTGAACAATGATTCGGACGCCAGCGGCATCGGCATTCAGGTCCTGCGCAGCGACAATACCCCACTGAAACTGGAGGAGTTCGTGGATATGGTAGCCCTTACCCCCGGTATCACGCGCCTTGACCTGCGGGCCCGGTACTATCAGACCGAACCAACGGTTACCCCGGGCGATGCCACGGGCTCATTGAACTTTACGATTGAATACCGCTAAGGGGGGCCGGCCATCGCTATCAAGCCTTGGCCTGACCATTTCGAATGGAAAAAAAAACGCCCCAAGGAATTCTTGATTCCTTAGGGCGTTTTGTATTGGAGCGGGAAACGAGACTCGAACTCGCGACCCCGACCTTGGCAAGGTCGTGCTCTACCAACTGAGCTATTCCCGCATTTGAAGCTTTTACAACCTACTACACCGTCATGAACGCCATAGTTTTAGAAACTGGAGCGGGAAACGAGACTCGAACTCGCGACCCCGACCTTGGCAAGGTCGTGCTCTACCAACTGAGCTATTCCCGCAAATGGCGTCCCCTAGGGGACTCGAACCCCTGTTACCGCCGTGAAAGGGCGGTGTCCTAGGCCACTAGACGAAGGGGACACACAACACTTTTCAGTGCACCAGAACATGAACCTCACGATTCAGCCTGGATTTTCTTTTCCTGCCACGCCGTTAAGCGCTGCCGGAGAAACTGGAGCGGGAAACGAGACTCGAACTCGCGACCCCGACCTTGGCAAGGTCGTGCTCTACCAACTGAGCTATTCCCGCATTGGCGTCCCCTAGGGGACTCGAACCCCTGTTACCGCCGTGAAAGGGCGGTGTCCTAGGCCACTAGACGAAGGGGACACGCTACAAGCATTACTGCTTGCTTTCACTCCCTGCCGCGTTTCGCTGTGTGCTTTACGCTGCAAGTGGCGCGCATTCTATGGATGCTGTGAAAGGTCGTCAACCCTTTTCTAGAAATTTATTTAAATCAATGACTTCGCTCTCTATATGGGCTGTTCGCAAGCACCGTCCAAGGATTGGCGTTGATTTTCTGACGGCCTCGTCGCAAAGTGCCATCACTGTAGAAACCACCCGACCAGCCGACACAGCGTGACGTGGCAAGCGGGCAGGCCTGTTCGCTACACTCTCAATGTAAAACTTCCTGATGAGGCGTTAACGGTGACACCACTTCTGATCACACTGCTCATCGTTGCGGGTATCGCGTTGCTGATCGTGATCGGCTACCTCAACAACGTGGTCGAGAACAGCAAACTGGAACGCGCGCGGCTGAAGATCGAACTCGCCGACCGCCTGCGCCGCTGTGGCGAAATCACCGAGACCTTCCCCGGCCAGTTCATGACCCCGGCCCTCAAGCTGCTGCTGACCCGCCTGGAGCTCAACCTCAACCAGCGGCAACTGACGCTGGACAAGCACAATGCCGAACTCAAGGCGCGCATCGCGGAACTCGAAGACCTCATCGCCCAGGGCGAGCGAATCCCGGTGAACAACCCACCGAGCCCGATCCAGACCGAGGTCAAGGCCAAGGACGTGCGCTTCCTGCTCGAGGCCTTGCATACCCAGATCGTCAAGGCCGCCCAAGAGAACGTCCTGCAAACGACCGAGGCCAAGCATTGGGTAAAGGAGATTCGTCACCTGCTGGTGCTGCTGCATATCGAGTTCTTCAACAACCTTGGCCAGCAAGCGCTGCAGCAAGAGCAGCCGGGGCAAGCGCGGCTGGCGTTCGAGCGGGGCGTGCAGTACCTGCGCAAGCAGCCTGAACCAAAGGTGTATGAAGAGCAGCTGACCTATCTGGAGAAATTGCTGGCGCGGGCCAATGCCCAGGTGCTGGACCAGATGGAGCCGGCGGAGAATGACGAGAATGCGTTGACCCAGGGCTTGAAGACCGATGAGGACGAGACCTGGAAAAAGCGAGTGATCTACGACTGATTTTTCAGCACCGGCCTCATCGCGGATAAATCCGCTCCTACAGGTTCATCGCTGAACGTGTAGGAGCGGATTTATCCGCGATGAGGCCGGCACAGGCAAAACAGCAATCAGCAGTCAGTCAACGCCAGAAACACCGCCACCAACCGCTCCAGCCCCACCTGATCCCCCTCACTGAACCGCGCCAGCTTCGGGCTATCCAGGTCCAGCACGCCAATCAGCCTGCCCTCCTTCACCAGCGGAATCACCAGTTCGCTGTTCGACGCACTGTCACAGGCAATATGCCCCGGGAAGGCATGCACGTCTTCCACCCGCTGGGTTTGCCGGGTAGCCGCCGCCGCCCCGCACACACCCTTGCTGAACGGAATGCGCACACAGGCTACCTGCCCCTGGAACGGGCCAAGCACCAGCTCTTCATTGCGATTGAGGTAGAACCCCGCCCAGTTCAGGTCGTCCACCTGGTTATAGAGGAACGCCGAGAACTGCGCGGCATTGGCGATAAAGTCGCGCTCGTCGGCAAACAGCGCCTGCACTTGCGCAGCCAGCAGGTCATAGCCGTCGAGGCCGGTGCCACTGGCATTGAGGTCAATCATTTACTTCTGCTCCAACAATTGCAGTCCGACCCAATAGCGGGCGAACTGATAGGCACAACGGCCATTACGGTTACCGCGGCCGGTGGCCCAGCGCACGGCGAGGATGTCGAGTGCTTCGGTACGTTGCCAGGCCAGCCCGGCAGTGCCGGCCAACTGGCCGATCCAGTGCTCGACCACATCGAGGAAGTGTTCCTGGGTGAAGGGGTAGAACGACAGCCACAGGCCAAAACGGTCGGACAAGGCAATCTTGTCTTCCACCGCTTCGCTGGGGTGCAGCTCGCCATCGACGCGCTTCCAGTTCTCGTTGTCGCTTTCCTTCTCCGGCACCAGGTGGCGGCGGTTGGAGGTGGCGTACAGCAGCACGTTGTCCGGCGCCTGCTCCAGCGAGCCGTCTAGCACGCTCTTGAGCACCCGGTAGTCGCCCTCCCCGGCTTCGAACGACAGGTCGTCGCAGAACAGGATGAAGCGCTGCGGCAGCTTCTGCAGCTGTTCGACCACCCGTGGCAAGTCGGCCAGGTGATCGCGCTCGATTTCGATCAGGCGCAGCCCGACGCCAGCATGCTCGGCCAGCAAGGCGCGCACCAGCGACGATTTGCCGGTGCCGCGCGAGCCCCACAGCAAGGCGTGGTTGGCCGGCAGGCCGTGGATGAACTGGTGGGTGTTGCGGCCCAGCTGGTCACGTTGCTTGTCGACCCCGATCAGGTCGGTCAGGCGGATGTCCAGGCTGACTTCCAGCGGCATCAGGTAGCCCGTGCGGCCGTCGCGCTGCCAGCGCGCGGCCAGGGTGGTGGCCCAGTCGATGGTCGGGCGTGGCGCCGGCAACAGCGGTTCGAGAAGTGCCAGCACCGATTCTGCGCGTTCCAGGAAAGCATTCAAGCGAGCGTCCATGAGGACTCCTTCGGACTTCAGTTCTTTGGGGCCGCTTCGCCGCCCATCGCCTGTAGGAGCGGCCTTGCGTCGCGAAAGGGTCGCAAAGCGGCCCCAGGGACCAGCCGCGTAGCTGAAATTGCCGGGGGCTGCCTTGCAGCCCTTCGCGACACAAGGCCGCTCCTACAGGCTATGCTTGCGCAGCGCAAGGGATGTGAAACCGGCTCGGGACCCATGGATATCAAGTTCACCAATCGCCTGTCATACAAGCAAGCCCGGTTGACAGTCCTGGTCGGCTTCATCCTGGGAACATTGCTCAGTCTCATCCAGATCGGCATCGATTATGCCAGCGTCGATGCATCCATCAACCGCGAAGTGCAGGCACTGCTGCAAGTCAGCCACACCCCGGCCTCGCGCATCGCCTACAACATCGATTCGGAACTGGCGCTGGAGCTGACCCGGGGCCTTCTGCAAGCGCCAGCGGTAATCCGCGCCCGGCTGATCGACAACAACGAAACCGTGCTGGCCGACGTCGAACGCCCACGCCTGCAGGACCGCTACCGGCCCCTGAGCGATTTTTTGTTCGGCGAGCAGCGCCAGTTCCAGGGCCGGCTGTTCCTGACGCACATGCCACAGGAATACCTCGGCACCCTCTACCTGGACATCGACACGTTCGCCTCTGGCACCCGCTTTCTCGACCGCGCCAAGGTCACGCTCCTCAGCGGCTTCATCCGCAGCCTGGTGCTGACCGGTATCCTCCTGGGGCTGTTCTACCTGATGTTGACCAAGCCACTGGTGACGGTGATCGCCGCACTCAGTGGCGGCGACCCGCGCCAGCCCCTGCAAAACCGCGTGCAATGCCCACCTGGCCACGAGCGCGATGAGATCGGCGTGCTGGTCAAGGTCGCCAACCAGCAGTTCGTCAGCATGGCCACCGAGATCCAGCAGCGGCGCAGCGCCGAAAACCGCCTGACCGAGTACCTCAATGAACTGGAAAACATCGTCTCGGCGCGTACCGACGAACTCAAGGCCAGCAACAGCCGCCTGAGCCAATCCAACCAGGAGCTGGAAGAAGCCCGCCAGCGCGCCCTCGACATGGCCCAGGCACGCGCGGCCTTCCTGGCCAACATGAGCCACGAGATCCGCACCCCGCTCAATGGCATGCTCGGCATGATCGCGCTGGCCCTGGACAGCCCGCTGGACAGCGAACCCCGTCAGCAACTGGCGATCGCCCACGACTCGGGCAAGGTGCTGGTGGAACTGCTCAACGATATCCTCGACCTGTCCAAGTTCGATGCCGGGCAACTGGAGCTGGAGCGCATTGCGTTCGACATGGGCGCGATGGTCGAGGACACCGCCAACCTGCTGTCACAGAATGCCGCGCAGGGTGTCGAACTCACCTGCCTGATTGCCAGCGATTTCCCAAGCTCGGTGCTGGGCGACCCGACCCGGGTGCGCCAGGTGGTCAGCAACCTGCTGTCCAATGCCCTCAAGTTCACCCGCTTCGGCCGCGTCGACATCCGCCTGGTGCGCATCAGTGGCGGCGTGCGCCTGGAGGTGAGCGATACCGGTATCGGCATCCCCGAGGAAGCCCAGGCGCGTATCTTCCAGCCTTTTACCCAGGCCGGTGCCGGCATCACCCGCCAGTATGGCGGCACTGGGCTGGGGCTGACCCTGACCCACAACCTGTGCAAGGCCATGCAAGGACGCCTGCATATCCAGTCCGAGACGGGCAAGGGCAGCCGCTTCAGCGCCGAACTGCCGCTGCCCACCCACACCGAGGCCATCGCCCCCACGCCGTTGCACGGCCAGGTGGTAGCCCTGAGCACCGCCTCCAGCGGCCTCAGCGAGCTGCTGCAGGGCCTGCTGCCAAGTTGGGGACTGAGCTACCGGCGCCACGAAAGTGTCGCCAGCCTGCCCAGCGACGGCATCGACCTGCTGATCACCGATGACCTCGACCACCTGCTGCAACTGCGCCCCGCACTCGAAGCGCCGATCCTGCTGGTGACCGCCTACGGCAACTTCCTGTCCGCCGAGCAGTCGGCGCAACTGGCGCCGCTGCACCAGCTGGCCCGCCCCTTGGCGCGTAATGCCCTGTACCAGACCCTGCGCCGCACCCTGCAGGGCCAGGCGCCGGAACACCCGCTGGCGGTCCCGGCGCCCAGCGCCAAAGACGGCCGCGCACGCATCCTGCTGGTAGAAGACAACCCGGTGAACCAGTTGGTGGCCAAAGGCATGCTGGCCAAGCTTGGTTGCCAGGTACAGCTCGCTACCCAAGGCGCCGAGGCCCTGGAACTGCTGGCGCAAGAAACCTTCGACCTGGTGCTGATGGACTGCAACATGCCGGTGATGGACGGCTACGAGGCCAGCCGACGCATCCGCCAGAGCGGCCGCTGGCCGGACCTTCCGATCGTCGCCCTGACCGCCAACGCCATGCCCGAGGAGCGTGAGCGCTGCCGCGCGGCGGGCATGAACGACTACCTGGCCAAGCCGTTTCGCCGCGAAGAGCTATTGGCGCTGATCGACCACTGGGTGCCGCTCAGCGGCTGAGCAGCCGCTCGATGTCGGCTTCCAGCGCCTGGGGCTTGGTGCTGGGGGCATAGCGCTTGACCTTGCCGGTTGCCGGATCGACCAGGAACTTGGTGAAGTTCCACTTGATCTTCTGCGACCCCAAAAGGCCCGGGGCACGCTGCTTGAGCTCGACGAACAGCGGATGGGCGCCTGCGCCGTTGACCTCGATCTTGCGAAAGAGCGGGAAGCTCACACCGAAATTGAGCTCGCAGAACTGTGCAATCTCACGCGCATCCCCCGGCTCCTGCTTGCCGAACTGGTTGCAGGGGAAGCCCAGCACCATCAGGCCGCGCGCGTGGTAATCCTGCCACAGCTGCTCCAGGCCCTTGTACTGCGGGGTGAAGCCGCACTGGCTGGCGGTGTTGACCACCAGCAGCGCCTTGCCGGTGAAGTCGCCCAGCACCTTGTGCTCGCCGCCAAGGGTCACACAGGGGATGTCCAGCATCGATGTGGCCATGATCAGGCTCCGTCGTGGGGTTTGAAGTCCAGGCACACCGAGTTGATGCAATAGCGCAGGCCAGTCGGCGGCGGGCCGTCGGGGAACACGTGGCCCAAGTGGGCATCGCACTGGGCGCAGGTGACTTCGGTGCGGATCATGCCGTGGGTGGTGTCACGGATCTCGACCATCGCGCTTTCTTCAATGGGCGCATAGAAGCTCGGCCAGCCGCAGCCGGAGTCGAACTTGGTCTGCGAATCGAACAGTGCCAGGTCGCAGCAGATGCAGTGGTAGACACCGGCGCGGCGCTCGCTGTTGTACTTGCCGCTGAACGGCCGCTCGGTGCCTTTCAGGCGGCACACCTGGTACTGCGCCGGGTCGAGCATCGCACGCCATTCTTCCAGGGTTTTTTCGATCTTTTGCATGTGGGGACCTCGGCAGGCTGAATTTCACCTCGCGCCGTCTTTTCCGTAGCGCGGGTGGCACGTATATTAGTTGGCTTCGTGTGCAAGGCCTCAAGTCTGGCACCCGCGCCCTGCCCTTTCAAACCTTTCGACGGCGGCGCACCGCGTATTCTCAATCGGGATCACATCATGCAGTTCAGCAAATCGAACAAGCTCGCCAATGTCTGCTACGACATTCGCGGCCCAGTGCTCAAGCACGCCAAACGCCTGGAAGAGGAAGGCCATCGCATCCTCAAGCTGAACATCGGCAACCCGGCGCCGTTTGGCTTCGAGGCGCCGGACGAAATCCTCCAGGATGTGATCCGCAACCTGCCCACCGCCCAGGGCTACAGCGACTCCAAGGGCCTGTTCAGCGCGCGCAAGGCGGTGATGCAGTACTGCCAGCAGAAGGACATCGAGGGCGTCACCATCGAGGACATCTACCTCGGCAACGGGGTGTCCGAGCTGATCGTCATGTCGATGCAGGCGCTGCTCAACAACGGCGACGAAGTACTGATCCCGGCCCCTGACTACCCGCTGTGGACCGCCGCCGTGAGCCTGGCCGGCGGCAAGCCGGTGCACTACCTGTGCGACGAGCAGGCTGACTGGTTCCCAGACCTGGAAGACATCAAGGCCAAGATCACCCCGAACACCAAGGCCCTGGTGATCATCAACCCGAACAACCCGACCGGCGCCGTGTACTCCAGGGAGCTGCTGCTGGGCATGCTGGAGCTGGCCCGTCAGCACAACCTGGTGGTGTTCTCCGACGAGATCTACGACAAGATCCTCTACGACGAAGCCGTGCACATCAGCACCGCCTCGCTGGCACCTGACCTGCTGTGCCTGACCTTCAACGGCCTGTCCAAGTCGTACCGGGTCGCGGGTTTCCGCTCTGGCTGGCTGATCATTTCCGGGCCCAAGCACCATGCCCAGAGCTACATCGAAGGCATCGACATGCTGGCCAACATGCGCCTGTGCGCCAACGTGCCGGCCCAGCATGCCATCCAGACCGCCCTGGGCGGCTACCAGAGCATCAACGACCTGGTGCTGCCGCCGGGCCGCCTGCTGGAGCAGCGTAACCGCACGTATGAGCTGCTGAACGAAATCCCGGGGGTGAGCTGCGTGAAACCGATGGGGGCGCTGTATGCCTTCCCGCGTATCGACCCGAAGGTCTGCCCGATTCTCAACGACGAGAAGTTCGCGCTGGATCTGCTGCTGTCCGAGAAATTGTTGATCGTTCAGGGCACGGCGTTCAACTGGCCTTGGCCAGACCACTTCCGCGTGGTGACCTTGCCGCGGGTGGATGACCTGGAAGCGGCGATTGGGCGTATTGGTAACTTCCTGCGGACTTATTCGCAGTAAGGTTCGACTCGGGCCTTGTGGTGGCGCGTAGATCGAGCGCCGCCCGCGCGGCGCATCGCGGATGAATCCGCTCCTACATTTGTTGCAACGTGCCTATGCCTGATAGGCCATGGTTGCCAGCCTTGGGGGTACGACTCGATATCTCGGCGGACGCTAAAGGCGAACAACCATGGCCTGACAGACCGTGGCACGTTGCAACAAATGTAGGAGCGGATTCATCCGCGATGCGCCGCGCGGGCGGCGCTCGATCTCAAACGCGCCAAAAATTCCCTGGCGAACCCTTTCAGAGCATTTTCTTACATCCTGCAACGCTCTATCTCACAGCCCCCGCAAGATCCTCTGCCATACTCCGCCGTACACAGTTTGTAATAGTCGCCCGATTGAATCGGCACGTCCGGCCCCTTATATACCCCGCATACGCAACAACTCATCCGTCAGGAGAACGTAACAACCATGATGCGCATTCTGTTGTTTGTAGCCACCAACCTTGCGGTGGTGCTGGTTGCAAGCATTACCCTGAGCCTGTTCGGCTTCAACGGGTTCATGGCCGCCAACGGGGTTGACCTCAACCTCAGCAGCCTGCTGGTGTTCTGCGCCGTGTTCGGCTTCGCCGGCTCCCTGGTCTCGCTGTTCATCTCCAAGTGGATGGCGAAGATGACCACCGGCACCCAGATCATCAGCCAGCCGCGCACCCGCCACGAGCAATGGCTGTTGCAAACGGTCGAAGAGCTGTCGCGCGAAGCCGGCATCAAGATGCCCGAGGTGGGTATCTTCCCGGCGTACGAGGCCAACGCCTTCGCCACCGGCTGGAACCGCAACGACGCCCTGGTAGCCGTTTCCCAGGGCCTGCTCGAGCGCTTCTCGCCCGATGAAGTACGTGCCGTGCTGGCCCACGAGATCGGCCACGTGGCCAACGGTGACATGGTCACCCTGGCGCTGGTGCAAGGCGTGGTGAACACCTTCGTGATGTTCTTCGCCCGCATCATCGGCAACTTCGTCGACAAGGTGATCTTCAAGAACGAAGAAGGCCAGGGTATCGCCTACTACGTGGCGACCATCGTCGCCGAGCTGGTACTGGGCATTCTCGCCAGCATGATCGTCATGTGGTTCTCGCGCCGCCGCGAGTACCGCGCCGATGAAGCCGGCGCGCAACTGGCCGGTACTGCCGCGATGATCGGCGCCCTGCAGCGCCTGCGCGTGGAACAAGGCCTGCCGGTGCACATGCCTGACACCATGAAGGCCTTCGGCATCAATGGCGGCCTCAAGCATGGCCTGGCCGGCCTGCTGATGAGCCACCCGCCGCTGGAAGAACGCATCGAGGCGCTGCGCCGCCGCGGTTGATCCACAGGTAAAGGAAAGGGCGACTTCGGTCGCCCTTTTTCGTTTGTCTGTACCGGCCCTATCGCCGGCAAGCCGGCTCCCACAGTGACACCACTGCTCTCAGGCTCAGTGGGGTACCTGTGGGAGCCGGCTTGCCGGCGATAGGGCCAGAACAGACAACCCAAACATCAGAACCGTACGCGATAGACCCGCTCAACCAAGCGCTTCACCCCCGCCTGCAGGAACTTCGGGCTTTCCCCAATCACATCCACAGCCTCCACCTCCCCCACCTGCCAACCGGCAAACCCGCGCCGCACTTCCTCATCCGTCACCGAGAACGGCGGCCCGGCCAGCAATTCCTGCTGGTAGTCCAAAGTCACCAGAAGCCCACCACCCGAGGGCATCAGCTGTGAAAGCAAACGCATGTAGTCCGCCCGCATCTCCGGCGGCAGTGCGATCAACGCCGCACGGTCATAAAGCCCCGCACAGTCCGCCACATCCTCTACCCGCAAGGTAAAGAAATCCCCGCACCACAGCTCCACCTCACCACTGCGCCAAACCTCGAATGCCCCGTGTTGCGAGACCTGCGCCTGCAGCCCCTGCTCGTGGAAGAAGTCTTCCACCGCCCGCCGCGACAGCTCGACACCCCGCACGCGATACCCCTGCCCCGCCAGCCAGACCAGGTCCAGGCTCTTGCCGCACAACGGCACCAGCACCCGGCTACCGGCGGCCAGGCCAAGCGCCGGCCAGTAGCGTTGCAGATAGGGGTTGGCCTGGGCCTGGTGAAAACCGATCTGGTTGTCGGCCCACTTTCGATGCCAGAACGCCGGCTCCATGTTTCCTCCTGGTTTTTCGATGGTTTGGGCAAAAATCTTATATTGGATGTCGATCGGTAACTGATCGAAGATGGCTGCATCTTAACCTTCAGGACCTCACCATGCTGCCCAGCCTGTTCATTTCCCACGGTTCCCCCATGCTTGCCCTGCAACCCGGTGCCAGTGGGCCGGCGCTGGCCGGCTTGGCCAATGCCCTGCCGCGGCCGAAGGCGATCGTGGTGGTGTCGGCGCACTGGGAAAGTCGCGAGCTGCTGGTGACCGGAAATCCAGCGCCTGAGACCTGGCATGACTTCTACGGCTTTCCGGCAGCGCTGTATGCCGTTCAATACCCCGCACCGGGCCAGCCGCAACTGGCGACGAACGTCAGCGAACGGCTGAACGCCGCCGGCCTGCAGGCTCGCGTGGATGCCCAGCGGCCATTCGACCATGGCGCCTGGGTGCCGATGTCGTTGATGTATCCCGATGCGAGCATCCCGATGATTCAGGTGTCACTGCCAAGCCAGCTGGGGCCTGCACTGCAGGTCAAGGTCGGCCAGGCACTCGCCGGACTGCGCGAGGAAGGCGTTCTGCTGGTCGGGTCCGGGAGCATTACCCATAACCTGGGCGAACTTGACTGGCATGCCGGACCAGAGGTGATCGAGCCCTGGGCGCTGGCGTTTCGCGATTGGGTGGTGGAGAAGCTGGGCGAGGATGACCAGGCTGCACTGCTGGACTTCAAGCGGCAGGCGCCGTTTGCGTTGCGCAACCATCCCAGTGATGAGCATTTCCTGCCGTTGTTCTTTGCCCTGGGGGCTGGAGGCAAATTTGGCATCGTTCATCAGGGGTTTACCCTGGGGGCGTTGGGGATGGATATTTATCGGTTCGACTGAAGGGCGCCTGGGGCGCTTTGCGCCCCTTTCGCGACACAAGGCCGCTCCTACAGCGGATCGCATTTCTCTGTAGGAGCGGCCTTGTGTCGCGAAAGGGCTGCATAGCAGCCCCAGAAATGCAGACAAAAAAATCCCCGACCTAGGCCGGGGATTTTTTCATTGCGCCAGGATCAATCCTCGCGGTACCGACGCAGCTTAAGCTGCTTGCCAGCCACGCGGGTGTCCTTGAGCTTGGTCAGCAGACGCTCCAGGCCATCTTCCGGCAGCTCGATCAGGCTGAAGCTGTCGCGCACCTGGATACGGCCGATGGCGTCACGCGCCAGGCCACCCTCGTTGAGGATCGCACCCAGCAGGTTCTTGGCAGCGATACCATCACGGGCACCCAGGGCAGTACGGCAACGCACGCGGCCTTCAGCCAGTGGCATCGGCGCACGACGCTCGCGATCGCGGTCACCACCCTCGCGGCGCTCGCCACGGTCAGCACGTTCGGTGCGCTCACCACGCGGGGCGAAGCTCGGCACCAGCGGCTGCTCGCGCTCTACGGCACCCAGGTCCAGCGCCTGGCCATTGGTGGCCTTGCGCAGCAGGGCCGAAGCCAGGGCACGCGCGCTGCAGCCAAGGTCAGCGGTCAGGCGGTCGAACAGCTCACCATGGGTAGCTTCCGATTCGGCTACCAGCGGCGCCAGGCTCATGGTCAGCTTCTTGATGCGTGCGTCCAGTACAGCCTGGGCATTCGGCAGGCGTGCTTCGGCAACCTTCTGCCCAGTCACGCGCTCGATGACCTGCAGCATGCGGCGCTCACGCGGGGTGACCAGCAGCAGTGCACGGCCTTCGCGACCCGCACGGCCGGTACGGCCGATACGGTGCACGTAGGATTCCGGATCGTACGGCATGTCCACGTTGAACACGTGGGTGATGCGCGGTACGTCCAGACCACGGGCAGCGACGTCGGTGGCGACGACGATGTCCAGACGGCCATCCTTGAGCGAGTCGATCACGCGCTCACGCTGGTTCTGGGCGATGTCACCGTTCAGCGCAGCAGCCTTGTAGCCCTTGGCTTCCAGCGCGGCGGCCAGGTCCAGGGTGGCTTGCTTGGTACGCACGAAGGCGATCAGCGCGTCGAACTCTTCCACTTCCAGCAGACGCAGCACAGCCGGGATCTTCTGGTCAGCGTGGACCATCAGGTGAGCCTGGTCGATCGCGGTGACGGTCTGGGTCTTGCTCTGGATCTTGACGTGCTTGGGTTCACGCAGGTGACGTTCGGCGATCGAACGGATCGACGACGGCAGGGTTGCGGAGAACAGCACGGTCTGGCGCGAGGCAGGGATGGCGTCGAAGATCACTTCGAGGTCGTCCATGAAGCCCAGCTTGAGCATTTCGTCGGCTTCGTCCAGTACCAGGTACTGCACGGTGGACAGGACTTTCTCGTCACGACGCAGGTGGTCGCACAGACGGCCCGGGGTGGCCACGACGATTTGCGCGCCGTTGCGGATTGCGCGCAGCTGTGGGCCCATCGGGGCACCACCATAAACGGCCACTACATTAACGCCTGGCATCTGCTTGGCGTAGGTTTCGAAAGCGGTGGCTACTTGCAGCGCCAACTCACGGGTTGGCGCAAGGATCAGGGCTTGCGGTTCGCGCTTGCTCACATCGATCTTGTTGAGGATCGGCAGGGCGAAGGCAGCGGTTTTGCCGGTGCCAGTCTGCGCCTGGCCGATCATGTCGTGACCGGCGAGGATGATCGGGATCGATTGTTGCTGAATGGCGGACGGCTCTTCATAGCCGGTAGCCAGAACGGCAGCAACAATATTCGGATTAAGATCGAGAGCGGCGAAGCCGCCGGTTTCCTGGGTCATGGGTCTGCCTCTAGGTGCATCCGCAAAGACCCATGCTCCAAAGCTGCACATGCCTTGAAAGACCAGAAGGTCACCCAGGCAGCTTTGGCGGCGGGGATTTGCGAAAACGATTGAAAAAGAAAACTTGGGAAGGTCCGCCTAGCGGACGTGCAGCCGAAGCTGGACTCGGAGGATTTGCACCACCTGATTTTGAGGTCCGCTAAAAGACCGGCGCGTACTATACCCGAATTAACAGAAGGAAGTGAGGAATATTTTCGAGGTTAGCGGCCAGTATCGGGCCATCAGCGATGAGCGGCTGAAACGTTACTTCTTTAGTGGTTTTACGGGCCCTATCGCCGGCAAGCCGGCTCCCACACAGACACCACCGCCCCCCTGTGGGAGCCGGCTTGCCGGCGATAGGGCCACAAGCCCCAGAGCAGGTCTTCAGGTAGCCGGCCGAATCTCCCGAATCAACCCCTCAAGACTATACCCCAACTGCGGCGCCAGCGCCTCGGCCCGCACCCGCACCTCCTCCAGGTCCAACCCCTGATCCAGGTCCGCGGGCACCAGCAGGATCACATTGCCCTCCTTCACCGGCAGTTCCCAGTAATGCCGGTGGTACAACCCGCGCAACAGCGCCGCGCCCAAGGGCCTGCCGTCATCGCTGGCCCACTGATTGATCACCAGCCAACCGCCGGGGTTGAGCTGCTTCTGGCAGTTTTCCAGGAAGGTCCAGGCCAGGTGCCCGACGCCCGGCCCGTGGTCGGTGTACAGGTCGACGAACAACAGGTCGGTCTTCTCCGCCGTGGGCAGCAGTTCCAGGGCGTCGCCAATGCGCACGTACAGCCGCGGGTCGTCATCCAGGCCCAGGTATTCCATGGCCAGGCGCGGCACGTCCGCGCGCAGCTCGATCGCCTCGATGTCTTCCAGTGGCAGGAACTTCATGCAGGCCTGGGTCAGGGTACCGGCCCCCAAGCCAAGAAACAGCGCGCTCTCCGGCTGCGCATGGCACAACGCCCCGACCAGCATGGCGCGGGTGTAATCGTACTCCAGCCAGCTGGGGTCGGCGGTAAACACGCAGCTCTGCTCGATGGCATCGCCGAATTCAAGGAAGCGGTAGTCGTCCACCTCGTACACGCTGATCACGCCAAAGGCATCCTCGACCCGGGCCAACAGCCGCTCTTCCCGCTCCGTCGCCATGTACCTGCCACCTGCCCGCGCAAAAACGCGCATTGTCCGCCAACACCCTCGATGCAACAAGCTCAGCGGCAACTGTTACCATGGCAGGCATGCCCAAACCGACCATACCGAGCCTGTGATGAACCGACCGTGGAGCCCTGACAGCTGGCGTGCCCTGCCGATCCAGCAGCAACCGACCTACCCCGATGCCGAGCACCTGCTCAAGGTCGAGCAGACCCTGGCCAGTTACCCGCCGCTGGTGTTCGCCGGGGAAGCGCGTGAGCTGCGCCGGCAGTTCGCCGAAGTCACCGAAGGCCGCGCCTTCCTGCTGCAAGGCGGCGACTGTGCAGAAAGCTTCGCCGAGTTCTCGGCAGCGAAGATCCGCGACACCTTCAAGGTGCTGCTGCAGATGGCCATTGTCATGACCTTTGCCGCGGGCTGCCCGGTGGTCAAGGTCGGGCGCATGGCCGGGCAGTTCGCCAAGCCGCGCTCCTCCGGCGACGAGACCCTCGGCAACGTCACCCTGCCGGCCTACCGTGGCGATATCGTCAATGGCATCGGCTTCGACGAAAAAAGCCGCGTGCCGGACCCGGACCGCCTGCTGCAGGCCTACCACCAGGCCACTGCCAGCCTCAACCTGCTGCGCGCCTTCGCCCAGGGCGGTTTCGCCGACCTGCACCAGGTGCACAAGTGGAACCTCGACTTCATCGCCAACTCGGCGCTGGCCGACAAGTACCACCAACTGGCCATCCGCATCGACGAAACCCTGGCTTTCATGCGCGCCTGCGGCCTGGACAACGCCCCGCAACTGCGCGAAACCAGCTTCTTCACCGCCCACGAAGCGCTGCTGCTCAACTACGAAGAAGCCTTCGTGCGCCAGGACAGCCTGACCGGCGACTACTACGACTGCTCGGCGCACATGTTGTGGATCGGCGACCGTACCCGCCAGCTCGACGGCGCCCATGTCGAGTTCCTGCGCGGGGTGCACAACCCGATCGGGGTCAAGGTCGGCCCGAGCATGAACCCTGACGAGCTGATCCGCCTGATCGACACCCTCAACCCGGACAACGACCCCGGCCGCCTCAACCTGATCGTGCGCATGGGCGCCGGCAAGGTCGGCGATCACCTGCCTGGGCTGATCCGCAGTGTCGAGCGCGAGGGACGCAAGGTGCTGTGGAGCTCCGACCCGATGCACGGCAATACCATCAAGGCCAGCAGCGGTTACAAGACCCGCGACTTCGCGCAGATCCTTGACGAAGTGAAGCAGTTCTTCCAGGTGCATCAGGCCGAAGGCAGCCATGCGGGCGGTATCCATATCGAAATGACCGGGCAGAACGTGACCGAGTGCATCGGTGGCGCCCGTCCGATCACCGAAGATGCGCTGTCAGACCGCTACCACACCCACTGCGACCCGCGCATGAACGCCGACCAGTCGCTGGAGCTGGCGTTCCTGATCGCCGAGACCCTCAAGCAAGTGCGGCGCTGAGCAACGCCCGGCGCAACTGGCTGCCCTCCTCGCGCGGGCAGTTCAGTTGCACCCGCTCAAGGCCCAGCCACTGGGCAAGGCGCAGCAACTGCGCCGCGAGCGCCTCATACCCCACCTCGCCCAAGCCGTCTGCCTCGGCATGCACGGCGTGCACCGCCAATTGCCCCAGCGCCCGCTCGGCGCGCAAATCCACGCGTGCGGCGATGCGTTCATCGAACAGGAATGGCAGCACGTAATAGCCATACACACGCTTGTGGGCGGGCGTGTAGATCTCCAACCGGTAGCGGAAATCGAACAGGCGCTCGGTGCGGTTGCGTTCCCAGACCAAGGAATCGAAGGGCGACAGCAAGGCGCTGGCCTCGATTCGCCGGGGGATGCGTGGCGTGCCTGCGCAGTAGGCGGGTTGCTTCCAGCCCTGCACCTGTACCGCTTGCAGGCGGCCATCGGCGATGAGTTCGGCCAGTGCCGCCCTGCCCTGCGCAGGTTCCAGGCGGAAGTAGTCGCGCAGGTCGCGCTCGGTCGCCACGCCCAAGGCGGTGGCGGCGTGCAGCATCAGGCCCTGGTGAGCTTCGGCCTCGCCAGGCTGGGGCTGATCGAGGATGGCCCGTGGCAGCACGTTGTCCGGCACATCGTAAAGCCGCTCGAAGCCCCGTCGCCCCGCCACTGTCACCTCGCCTGCGGCGAACAGCCATTCCAGCGCATGTTTTTCCTCGCTCCAGTCCCACCAGGGGCCGGCCCGTTGCTGGCGCGTCGACAGGCTGCCGGCGCCCAAGGCCCCTTGTTCGCGCACCGCCGCCAGCACCCGGGCGATCACGCCCTGGCGTTCGCGGCCGAATTGCGCGAGCTGGCGGTAGATGCCACGGCCGTCGGCAGCGTGGGCCATGCGCCAGCGCAGCATGGGGTAGAGACTCAGCGGCAGCAGCGAGGCTTCATGGCCCCAGTATTCGAACAGCTGGCGTTGGCGGCCACGGCCCCAGGCGAGCTGGTCGAGCATCTCGGGGGCGTAGCCGCCCAGGCGGGAGAACAGCGGCAGGTAGTGGGAGCGGACCAAGGCGTTGACCGAGTCGATCTGCAGCACGCCCAGGCGTTGCAGCATGCGCTTGAGGGCAGGCAGCGTCGGGGGGGATTGAGGCTGTTTGCCGAAGCCCTGGGCGGACAGCGCCAGGCGCCGGGCCTGGCGGGTGGACAACTCGAGAGGCAAGCCAGATCTCCTTGGGGTGTCTGATCCACTGCATTCGCGGGGCAAGCCCGCTCCCACAGGTAATCCACTGTTCTCAAGGCAGTGGGGTACCTGTGGGAGCCCAGGTACTCCCCAGCTCTCAAGGCAGTGGGGTATCTGTGGGAGCGGGCTTGTCCCGCGAAGAGGCCAGTGAGTACACAGACAAACTTAGCCTACTTGCGCAGCGGATCATCCCAGAAATGCCGATCTGCCTCTTGCTGGATATCCGCCCGGCTCAACCCCAGGTCGTGCAATGTCGCATCGCTGAGGCTGGCCAGCTCACGGCGTTGACGGTACAGCTCGTACCAGCGCAGCGACCGCCCAAGGGCGACGTGCAAGAGATGGTTCAGGGAAAAGGCAGGATGCTGGATGCTGCTGACATGACCTTTCATCGTGAAGCCCTCCGTGTTGATGGCTCCAGTCTCACGCCAGGCTTAAGATCAATCCAACGAATGTTTCTGATGCCATGCATCTCGGAGATTGATGCAATGTCCCAGTACCAGAGCCTCGATGCCGACGTGCTGCGCACCTTCGTCGCCATCGCCGAGCAAGGCGGTTTCACCCGCGCCGGCGAAGTGGTCAACCGCACCCAGTCGGCTGTCAGCATGCAGATGAAGCGCCTGGAGGAAGACATCCTGCAGCGCCAGCTGTTCGAGCGCGACGGCCGCCAGGTGCGCCTGACCGCCGAAGGCCAGGTGCTGCTGGGCTATGCCAGGCGCATCCTCAAGCTGCATGGCGAAGTGTTCAATACCCTGCGCATGCCGCACATGGTCGGAATGGTGCGCATTGGCACCCCCGACGACTACGCCATGCGCTTTCTCCCGACCATCCTGTCCAGCTTTGCCAAGGCCTACCCGTTGGTGCAGGTAGAAGTGCATTGCGATTCGTCGAAGCAGCTGATGCTGCGCCAGGACCTGGACCTGACCATCGTCACCCGCGAGCCGGGCAACGAGATAGGCCAGCTGCTGCGCCAGGAGCGCCTGGTGTGGGCCGCTGCCGAAGGCTTCTGTCCGCAGGAACAACGGCCGATACCACTGGCCCTGTTCAACACCGACTGCTTCTGCCGCGCCTGGACCTGCAATGCCCTGGAAGCCCAGGGCATCGAGTACCGCATCGCCTACACCAGCCCCAGCCTGG
The DNA here is from genome assembly GCF_044749525.1 of Pseudomonas sp. NPDC089395. Taxonomy (NCBI): domain Bacteria; kingdom Pseudomonadati; phylum Pseudomonadota; class Gammaproteobacteria; order Pseudomonadales; family Pseudomonadaceae; genus Pseudomonas; species Pseudomonas sp. NPDC089395. The sequence continues at coordinate 424 of NZ_JBIVID010000014.1, read as the reverse complement.
CGGCGATCTTTGCCATCATCACTGCGGGGCTCGCGGTGACGGCGCAGTTGCAGAGCTTGATTGGCGGTAATATCCGCATCCTTGGCGAGCAGGATGGGTTGCCGCAGTTGCCGGTGGCCAATGTGATGCTGTTGCGCAATACGCAGACCCAATCGCCCATTACCGATTGCATGGCTGATTACATCGTCGAAGGGTTTCAGTGAAACAGGGGGGCGCTTCGCACCCCTTTCGCGACACAAGGCCGCTCCTACAGGTATCGCGCGCCCCTGTAGGAGCGGCCTTGTGTCGCGAAAGGGCCGCAAAGCGGCCCCAAAATCGGGACTGTCAGTTTTTTTGTGTGCGGGCCGGTAAGGGCCTGCCGCTAGGCAGGCCCTGATTTTACCAGGTCGGCCTGATGAACCGATCCCCGTACAGAATCGCGAAT
>NZ_JBIVID010000013.1:0-127915 GCF_044749525.1 Pseudomonas sp. NPDC089395 | reverse complement strand
CCCGGGAGGACCGCGCTGCAGGCCCCATCCTGGGGCCCAGCGCTTGACGGGCATCCATGCCCGTCACCTCCCTCCGCAAGACCTCCGCTCGGCCTTCTGACGTCGCAATTGGCTGTGACTGAGCTACCGCGCGCTTAAAAGCAAGATCAAGATCAAGATCAAGATCAAGATCAAGATCAACAGCTTTGGGGGCGGCACAGACAAAACTCTACAATCCAAGTAAAGTGCCGCCCCCGCCGTTTCAGCAAAAGGATCCCCACCATGACCCAACCCTTGGACATCGCCGTCGTCGGCGCTACCGGTAGCGTCGGTGAAACCCTCGTTCAGATCCTCGAAGAACTGCAATTCCCGGTCGCGACGCTGCACCTGCTGGCCAGCATGGAGTCGGCGGGTAGCAGCGTGATGTTCGCCGGCAAGAAGGTCAAAGTCCGGGAAGTGGACAGCTTCGACTTCGCTCAGGTCAAACTGGCCTTCTTCGCCGCCAGCCCAGCCGTCAGCCGCAGCTTCGCCAGCAAGGCCCAGCAGGCAGGTTGCACGGTCATCGACCTGTCCGGCGGCCTGGACGACGCCTTGGCAGTGGTGCCGGAAGCCAATGCTGAGCGCATCGCCGGCCTCGAAATGCCCGCGCGCCTGGCCAGCCCAAGCTCCGCAGCCGTTGCTCTGGCCGTCGCCCTGGCGCCGCTCAAAGGCCACCTGGATATCGAACGTGTACAGGTCATGGCCGCGCTGGCGGTGTCCGCCCAAGGGCGAGAAGCCGTCAACGAACTCGCCCGGCAGACTGCCGAGCTGCTCAATGCCCGCCCGCTGGAGCCGCGCTTCTTCGACCGTCAGGTGGCCTTCAACCTGTTGGCCCAGGTCGGTGCCGCCGATGCGCACGGCCATACAGCCCTGGAGCAGCGCCTGGTGGGCGAATTGCGCGTATTGCTCGGACTGCCCGAACTGAAGATTTCCGTGACCTGCGTTCAAGTCCCGGTGTTTTTCGGCGATAGCTTCAGTGTGGCCGTACAGACTCACGCGCCGGTGGACCTGGACGCCGTCATCCAGACGCTCGAGGCAGCTGACAGCATCGAGCTGGTCGAACGCGATGATTATCCGACGCCGGTCGGTGACGCAGTCGGGCAAGACGTGGTCTATGTTGGTCGTGTGCGCCATGGAATAGACGAGCAGCAACAGCTCAACCTCTGGCTGACCACCGACAACCTGCGCAAGGGCGCCGCGCTCAATGCCGTCCAGGTGGCGCAATTGTTGATTAAACACATGGCGTAAAAGATACTGGCGAGCACTTTTGTCCCGCTCCGCCTGCGGGTTTCGGGACGATTCATACAAGGGAAGAGGTCATGCTTCGAATTCGCAAACTGGTTCTGGCTATGGCGGCAGCGTCGGCGCTGTCGTCTGGCATGGCGAATGCCCTGGGGTTGGGTGAGCTGACGCTCAAGTCGGCACAGAACCAGCCGCTGGACGCCGAGATCGAATTGCTCGATGTGCGCGACCTGACCGCTGCCGAAGTGGCGCCGAGCCTGGCGCCGCCGGAAGAGTTCAGCAAGGCTGGGGTGGCCTATCCGACCTACCTCGAAGACCTGACCTTTACCCCGGTGATCAACCCCAATGGCAAGAGCGTGCTGCGAGTCACTTCAAGCCAGCCGCTGCCCGGTACGGTGGTCAAGTTCCTGGTCCAGGTGATGTGGCCCCAGGGCCGCCTGCTGCGTGACTACAGTGTGCTGCTCGACCAGGCCAAGGCCCAGGGTCAGGACCCTGCCGCGGCGAACGTCACCCCCGCGGTCAGCAGTGCCGGCAGCTACACCACCAAGCGCCGCGATACCTTGTGGCAGATCGCCGAGCGCAATACCCAGGGTGGCGGTTCGGTGCAGCAGACCATGATCGCCATCCAGGCGCTGAACCCGGACGCATTCATCGGCAACAACATCAACCAGTTGAAGGTGGGCCAGGTATTGCGCCTGCCCGACCAGCAACAGATCCAGAGCATCCCCCAGGGCGAGGCCAATCGCGAAGTGGCCGAGCAGTATGCGGCCTGGCGTGAAGGCCGGCGCCTGGGGCCGCGCGCGCGGCAGCTCGATGCTACCCGCCGCGGTGCGGCCGATGCAGCACCCGAGCGTATTGCCCAGGGCGACAACCTGCGCCTGGTCAGCCCAGGCAACCAGGTGGGCGCCGGCAACGCCAAGGCGATCAACGACAAGTTGGCCGTGGCCCAGGAAAGCCTGGACACCAGCCGCCGTGACAACGATGAGCTCAAGGGCCGGATGACCGACCTGCAGAGCCAGCTCGACAAGCTGGAGAAGTTGATCCAGTTGAAGAACGATCAGCTGGCGCGCCTGGAAGCACAGGGCGCCGCCGATGAGGTGCCGGCAACGGCCGCCTTGCCAGGTGAAGCGAGCCCGGCACAATCGGCAGAGCCTGTTGTTGCTCCGGCGCCTGCCGCTGTCGATACCGCACCTGAAACGGCTCCGGCCAGCGAGCCTGTGCCTGCCGTCCAACAGCCGAGCGCGCTGGACGAAATGCTGGGCAACCCGGTCGTGCTTGGCCTGGTCGCCGGCTCCGCGTTCCTGGTCCTGCTGCTTTTGTTGCTGCTGCTGGCGCGCAAGCGCAAAGCCCAACAAGAGGCTGAAAAGCACCTGCGCATGGCGCGTGCGCTGGCCGAGGAGGGCGAGCGCAACTCAGACCTCGACCTGCCATCGAGCAGCTTCGATGAGCTGGACGTTTCCGCGCCGAGCGTTACCTTGTCGCCGGCTGTGGTGGCGGCTTCGGCTGCAGCGGCGGTTGCCGCCGAGAAAGTGGCCGCGCCGGCCCCCGTGGCCCCAGCGCAGGATGCCAATGCCGAGCTGCTGGCCGAGGTCGATCAAAGCCTGGCCCGTGGCCGTCTCAATCACGCAGCCGACCTGCTGGAAACGGCAGTCGCCGCGCAGCCTGAGCAAGACGGCTTGCGCCTGAGGTTGATGGAAGTCTATGCCCGCCAGGGCGATCACAGCGCTTTCGTCGAGCAGGAGCGCAAGCTTTCGGTTAGCGAAGAGAACACGGCTCAAGTCGGTGCGCTGAAAGAGCGCTTCCCGGCCATGCTCGGCGTCGCTGCCGCAGGGCTGGGCGCGGCGGCGCTGGCGGCTGAAATGGACGAGCAGTATGTTCAGGAGCTGCTGCAGGACGAACCTGAAACAGCGATTGAAAATGAGCCTCAGGCGCAAGCCGTGGCCGAAACCGAGCCGACTCCTGTCGGGGCGCCAGAGCTGGATTTGGAGGCACCTGAGGCGGACCTCGATGCGGCTGCCGAGGCGTTCGTCGAGACTTCGGTTCTCGATGACAACGACCTGGACAGCGCCTTCGACCTGAGCCTGGGCGACGAGCTGCCAGAGATCGACCCGCTCGAGACCCCACTGCTGGATGAAGCGCCATTGCCGGAGCCGCAGGTCGACGCTGACGTTGCAGGGCAAACCGATGCCGATGAAGATTTCGAAGCCTTGCTGGCGCAGGCTCAGGCCGAGCCACAAAGCATCGATGATCTGGCCGATTTCGACCTGGACATGGGAGAGGCGGTCAGCCCGGCTGTGGCGCCCGAGGAGCCGGTGGACGTCGCCGCCGAACTGGCAGCCTTCGATGCGATTCCGGAATTCGATCCGATTTCCGAGCTGGAGCTGCCGGAGGACTTCGACCTGTCACTGTCGCTGGATGACCAGTCGCCGGCGGCCCAGAGCTTTGCCTCGGAATTGAGCGACGTCAACGCCGAGCTGGACAAGCTGTCGCAGAGCCTCGAGTCGCCATCGCTGGAGCCGCACTTCACGGCCGCCGATGCCGCCCAGGAGCCGGAGCCGCTGGACGACCTGGACTTCGATTTCTTCTCCGGTAGCGACGAAGTGGCGACCAAGCTCGACCTGGCGCGCGCCTACATCGACATGGGCGACCATCAGGGTGCGCGCGACATCCTCGATGAAGTGGTCAAGGATGGCGATGACGGCCAGCGCCAGGAAGCCGAGGAGATGCTTTCCCGGTTGGTCTGAGGCCCGCACTGGCAGCACAAAACCGACGGCAGCCCAACAAGGCTGCCGTTGTCGTTATAATCCCGCCATTCCGTATTACCCCACAGGTTTCATGCGCTTGGACATCATCGACACCGCTGCCTCCGAATCTGCCGCCGAAGGCTTCACCCGCATCGCCCTGGGCGTGGAATACAAGGGCTCGCGCTACCGCGGCTGGCAGCGCCAGGCCAGCGGCGTGCCCAGCGTCCAGCAGGCGCTGGAGCAAGCGCTGTCGAAAGTCGCCAATGAACCGATCAGCGTAGTCTGTGCCGGACGCACCGATGCCGGCGTGCATGGCTGCGGCCAGATCGTGCACTTCGACACCTGCGCCGTGCGCGACGAGCGCGCCTGGACCTTGGGCACCAACTTCAACCTGCCCCACGACATCAGCGTGGTCTGGTCGCGACCGATGCCGGCGGACTTCCATGCCCGCTTCAAGGCCTGCGCCCGGCGCTACCGCTACGTTATCTACAACGACCCGATCCGCCCGGCACACCTGGCCGAAGAAGTCACCTGGAACCACCGTCCGCTGGATGTCGAACGCATGGCCGAGGCGGCGCAGTACCTGCTCGGCACCCACGACTTCAGCGCTTTCCGTGCCAGCCAGTGCCAGGCCAAGTCGCCGATCAAGCACATTCATCACCTGCGCGTCACGCGCCATGGCCAGATGATCGTGCTGGACGTACGCGCCACCGCGTTCCTGCATCACATGGTGCGCAATATCGCCGGGGTGCTGATGACTATCGGTGCCGGTGAGCGTCCTGCCAGCTGGGCCCGCGAGGTGCTGGAGGGGCGCAATCGCCGTGAAGGCGGGGTCACGGCGCATCCCTATGGCCTTTACCTGGTGCAGGTGGAATACCCAGAGGAATTCCAGCTGCCACAGCGTTACATTGGCCCACACTTTCTGACCGGTTATGAGGCGTTGGCGGACTGACGGGCGAAAAGTCATTTGCTACCATCGGGCCTTTCACTATCCACTCAGGGTTCGCAGTCCATGAGCTACGTTCGCAGCAAGATCTGCGGGATCACCCGTATCGAAGACGCGCTGGCCGCCGCCGAAGCCGGGGCCGATGCCATCGGCCTGGTCTTCTATGCCAAGAGCCCGCGCGCCGTGGACGTGCGCCAGGCGCGGGCGATCATCGCCGAGTTGCCGCCCTTCGTGACCACCGTCGGCCTGTTCGTCAATGCCTCGCGCTGCGAGCTCAACGAGATTCTCGAAGGCGTGCAGTTGGACCTGCTACAGTTCCACGGCGACGAAACCCCGGCCGATTGCGAGGGCTATCATCGCCCCTGGATCAAGGCATTGCGCGTGCGCCCCGGTGATGACCTGGAAGCCGCTTGCCAGCACTATGCCGGTGCCCGTGGCATCTTGCTCGACACCTATGTGGCCGGTGTGCCCGGCGGCACTGGCGAGGCCTTCGACTGGTCGCTGGTGCCAGCACGGCTGAGCAAGCCGATCATTCTCGCCGGTGGCTTGTCGGCGGATAACGTAGGCCAGGCGATTGCCCAGGTACAGCCTTACGCGGTGGATGTCAGCGGTGGCGTGGAGCAGGCCAAGGGCATCAAGGATGCTGCCAAAATCGAAGCGTTCATGCGCGCGGTGAAACAGGCGTGATGCCAGATGTGACGGCTGGCTGCGCGCCATCGTCCATAGCTATCGCAGCCCTGCTGGGTGGCTGCCGGCATGCCGGGCAGCCGACGCACACATTGAAGACGGCGCGCTGCGCAGGCAGCCCCTGCGGCCGGGCCGTCATCGTTTCATAGAAGAATTTGAGCTCAAAGGGCAGGGCTTGGCCGGCCAGACCGGTCCCCGCCCGCCAATACTGGAGAAATAAAGCATGAGCAACTGGTTAGTCGACAAACTGATCCCTTCGATCATGCGTTCCGAGGTGAAGAAGAGCTCGGTGCCAGAAGGCCTGTGGCACAAGTGCCCAGCCTGCGAGGCCGTGCTGTATCGTCCGGAGCTGGAAAAGACCCTGGATGTCTGCCCCAAGTGCAACCACCACATGCGTATCGGTGCACGTGAACGTATCGATATCTTCCTCGACCCGGAAGGCCGTGCGGAGCTCGGTGCCGAGCTGGAGCCGGTTGACCGTCTGAAGTTCCGTGACGGCAAGAAGTACAAGGACCGCCTGACCGGTGCGCAGAAGCAGACCGGCGAGAAAGACGCCCTGATCTCCATGAGCGGCACCCTGATGGGCATGCCGATCGTGGTCAGCGCCTTCGAGTTCTCGTTCATGGGCGGCTCCATGGGCGCCGTCGTCGGTGAGCGCTTCGTACGCGCCGCCAACTACGCCCTGGAAAACCGCTGCCCGATGGTCTGCTTCTCGGCCTCTGGCGGTGCGCGCATGCAGGAAGCGCTGATCTCGCTGATGCAGATGGCCAAGACCTCGGCCGTGCTGGCGCGCCTGCGTGAAGAAGGCATTCCGTTCATCTCCGTGCTGACCGACCCGGTCTACGGTGGTGTTTCTGCCAGCCTGGCGATGCTGGGCGACGTCATTGTCGGTGAGCCGAAGGCGCTGATCGGTTTCGCCGGCCCGCGCGTGATCGAGCAGACCGTGCGTGAAAAACTGCCGGAAGGCTTCCAGCGCAGCGAGTTCCTGCTGGAGCATGGCGCCATCGACCTGATCATCTCGCGTGGCGACCTGCGCCCACGTCTGGCCCGCCTGCTGGCGCAGATGACCGGCCAGGAAACGCCAGAGCAGGCGCGTGAGGCGGCTGCGGTCGCGTGATGACGAAGCGCAGCCTGGGCGAGTGGCTCGCCTACCTCGAACAATTGCATCCTTCGGCCATCGACATGGGCCTGGAACGTTCGCAAAAGGTGCTTGCCCGGCTGCAGCTGGGCAAGTTGGCACCGCGTGTGGTGACCGTCACCGGCACCAACGGCAAGGGCTCGACCTGCGCATTCGTGGCATCGATGCTGCGGGCCCAGGGCCTCAAGGTGGGGGTTTACAGTTCGCCCCACCTGCTGCGCTATAACGAGCGGGTGCTGATCGATGGCCAGGAGGCCAGCGATGAGCGCTTGTGCGAGGCCTTTGCTGCCGTTGAGGCGGCGCGAGGTGAGATTTCCCTGACCTATTTCGAAATGGGCACCCTGGCAGCGTTCTGGTTGTTCCAGCAGTCCCGTCTGGATGCCGTGGTGCTCGAAGTAGGCCTTGGCGGTCGCCTGGACACCGTCAACGTGGTGGATGCCGACCTGGCCCTGGTGACCAGCATCGGTGTCGACCATGTCGACTACCTGGGCGATACCCGTGAGCGGGTGGCCTTCGAGAAGGCCGGCATCTTCCGCCAGGGCAAGCCGGCGCTGTGCGGTGACCTCGATCCGCCGCAGCCGCTGCTGGACAAGGCGCGCGAGTTGGCTGCGCCATTGTTCCTGCGGGGGCGTGATTTTGACCTGGAAAGTGCTGAAGGCGTCTGGCACTGGCGTGGCGTCACGCAGGGCGGCACCGCGGTGCAGTTGCGCGACTTGCCATTGCTCGACTTGCCAATGGAAAACGCCACGCTGGCGCTTCAGGCCTACCTGATGATGGGCCTGCCATGGGATGCCGGGCAGATCCGTCAGGCGCTGCTCGCCACCCGCATTACAGGGCGTCTGGATCGGCGTGTGGTGCACTGGCAGGGCAAGCAGGTGGAGTTGCTGCTGGATGTGGGTCACAACCCCCACGCCGCGGAGTATCTGGCCCGCCGCCTGTCGGCGCGCCCACTGCAAGGTCGCCGTCTGGCAGTCTTCGGCCTGCTCGCCGACAAGGATTTGGCTGGCGTCATCGCGCCATTGCAGATGCTGGTCGACGAATGGGCAGTCGCACCGCTGGATACGCCCCGCAGCCGTCCGGCCACCGAGCTTGCCAGTGCCTTGACGAACTGCGGTGCCACGGTGAAGTCTTATGCCAGCGTCGACGCCGCCCTCGAAGGGCAATGCGCGCAGGCGACGGCGGATGACCAGATCCTGCTGTTCGGTTCGTTTTTCTGTGTCGCCGAAGCCCTGGAGTGGCTGGAGCGGCAGGCCCTGGAGGGGTGAATAGATGGCAGTGCTGGATAAAGGGATGAAACAGCGCATGGTGGGTGCGTTGGTGCTGGTGGCGCTGGCGGTGATCTTCCTGCCGATGCTGTTCACCCGCGAGGACGAGATGCGCCAGGTGCGTGTCGAGGCCCCGCAGGCCCCGGCGATGCCCAGTCTGCCTGAAGTCAAGGTGGATCCGGTTGCAGTGCCCGAGCCGCAAGCGCTGCCGGAAGAGCCGCAACAGCCGCCCGTGGTGGTGAACGAGTCCACTGCGCCGGTGGCCACGCCGAGCCAGCCGATCACCCCGTCGCCGCAGACTCAGGCACAGGTTCAGCCCAAACCGCAGACGCCGGTGCCAACACCTGCGCCGGCGCCCAAGGTCGAATCGCGGCCGGCTGCGACGCCTGCGCCGGCGGCCACCGCCAGCGCGCCGTCGAAGATCGATGCCAACGGCTTGCCGGTGAGCTGGTCGATCCAGCTGGCCAGCCTGTCCAACCGTGCGGGTGCCGAGAGTTTGCAGAACACCCTGCGCAGTCAGGGTTACAACGCCTATATCCGTTCGGCCGGCGGCATGAACCGGGTGTATGTCGGCCCGTTGATCGAGCGCGCCGAGGCCGAGCGGGTGCGCGATGCGATCAACCGCAAGCAGAACCTGAAAGGTTTCGTGGTGCGTTTCCAGCCGGAGCGTGGCTGAAGTCCAAGGCGGATCGCCGCGGCGTCGCTCCCAGTGGTTTTTCTTGACTTCAAAGTCCACGAAAGCCCGTGGGAGCGGGCTCGCGCCGCAAACGGACCTCTGTCAAACGACCTGACATTCCGCTTACCCCCAGCCCCGCGCTCTGGTAAAATGCGCCGCCTCAAACGTCTGTAGGCAGCACCGTGGCATTTACCTGGGTTGATTGGGCGATCATCGCGATCATCGCCGTTTCCACACTGATCAGTCTCAAGCGCGGCTTCGTCAAGGAAGCCTTGTCGCTGCTCATCTGGATCATTGCCGGTGCGGTTGCCTGGATGTTCGGCGGGTCGCTCTCGGTGTACCTTGAAAGCTATATCCAGACCCCGTCGATGCGCATCATCGCCGGTTGCGCCATTCTGTTCGTCGCTACCTTGCTGGTAGGGGCCATGGTCAATTTCCTGGTTGGCGAGTTGATCCGCGTGACCGGCCTGTCCGGCACCGATCGTTTCCTCGGCATGGCCTTCGGCGCTGCGCGCGGAGCCTTGCTGGTGGTGGTGGCCATCGGCCTGCTCAGCCTGGGGCCGGTGCAACAAGATTCCTGGTGGCAGGAATCGCGCCTGATACCACAATTTCTATTGGTCGCTGACTGGTCGAAGAACCTGATCCTGGGTTTCAGCAGTCAGTGGATGTCCAGTGGGATGATCAGCACTCCGGCTGATCTTCCGTTCAAGGAACAGTTGCTCGGGCCCGCAAAGCCTTGAGCGCCTTTCGTGCAAGTTTCATCAATGTAGGGGTTGCGTCGCATGTGTGGCATCGTCGGTATCGTCGGTAAGTCGAACGTCAATCAGGCGCTGTATGACGCGCTTACGGTCCTCCAGCACCGCGGCCAGGACGCTGCCGGTATCGTGACCAGCCACGACGGCCGGTTGTTCCTGCGCAAGGATAATGGCCTGGTGCGCGACGTTTTCCAGCAGCGCCACATGCAGCGCCTGGTGGGCCACATGGGTATCGGCCACGTGCGCTACCCGACCGCGGGCAGCTCCACGTCGGCCGAGGCCCAGCCGTTCTATGTCAACTCGCCCTACGGCATCACCCTGGCGCACAACGGCAACCTGACCAACGTCGAGCAGCTGGCCAAGGAGATCTACGAGTCCGACCTGCGCCACGTCAACACCAACTCTGACTCCGAAGTGCTGTTGAACGTGTTCGCCCATGAACTGGCCGTGCGTGGCAAGCTGCAGCCGACCGAGGAAGACGTGTTCGCTGCGGTGTCCCACGTGCACAGCCGCTGCGTTGGCGGTTACGCGGTGGTGGCGATGATCACCGGTTATGGCATCGTCGGTTTCCGCGACCCCAACGGCATTCGCCCGGTGGTGTTCGGCCAGCGCCACACCGATGAAGGTGTGGAATACATGATCGCTTCGGAAAGCGTGGCCTTGGACGTGCTCGGGTTCACCTTGATCCGCGACCTGGCGCCGGGCGAAGCGGTCTACATCACCGAGGAAGGCCAGCTGTACACCAAGCAGTGTGCGCAAAGCCCGAAACTGCAGCCGTGCATCTTCGAGCACGTTTACCTGGCCCGCCCTGATTCGATCATCGACGGTATCTCGGTGTACAAGGCACGTCTGCGCATGGGTGAGAAACTCGCCGACAAGATCATGCGTGAGCGGCCGGAACACGATATCGACGTGGTCATCCCGATCCCGGACACCAGCCGTACTGCCGCACTTGAGCTGGCCAACCGGCTGGGCGTGAAGTTTCGCGAAGGCTTCGTCAAGAACCGCTACATCGGCCGTACCTTCATCATGCCCGGCCAGGCCGCGCGCAAGAAATCGGTACGCCAGAAGCTCAATGCCATCGAGCTGGAGTTCCGCGGCAAGAACGTGATGCTGGTCGATGACTCGATCGTGCGCGGCACCACCTGCAAGCAGATCATCCAGATGGCCCGCGAAGCCGGGGCCAAGAATGTCTACTTCTGCTCCGCAGCCCCTGCGGTGCGCTACCCCAACGTCTACGGCATCGACATGCCGAGCGCTCACGAACTGATCGCCCACAACCGTACCACCGAACAGGTGGCCGAGTTGATTGGCGCCGACTGGCTGGTCTACCAGGACCTGCCGGACCTGATCGATTCGGTCGGTGGTGGCAAGATCAAGATCGAGCACTTCGATTGCGCGGTGTTCAATGGTGAATACGTCACCGGCGACATCGACGAAGCCTACCTGGATCGTATCGAGCAGGCCCGTAACGACCTGGCCAAGGTAAAGACCCAGGCCGTCAGTGCGATCATCGACCTCTACAACAACTGATCAGGGAGCAGCGGCATGACGGATCAATGGGATGCCGGGCGACTGGACAGTGACCTCGAGGGTGTCGGTTTCGACACCCTGGCGGTGCGCGCCGGTCAGAGCCGTTCACCAGAGGCAGAACACAGCGAAGCGCTGTTCCTGACCTCCAGCTACGTGTTCCGCACGGCCGCCGATGCGGCTGCGCGCTTTGCCGGCGAAACGCCGGGCAATGTCTATTCGCGTTACACCAACCCGTCGGTGCGGGTGTTCGAAGAGCGCCTGGCGGCCATGGAAGGTGCCGAGCAGGCCGTGGCCACCTCCACCGGCATGGCGGCACTGCTTGCCGTGGTGATGTCGCTGTGCAGCGCCGGTGACCATGTGCTGGTCTCGCAGAGCGTGTTCGGCTCGACCATCAGCCTGTTCGAGAAGTACTTCAAGCGCTTCGGTGTGCAGGTGGACTATGTGCCGCTGGTCGACCTGAACGGCTGGGAAAAAGCCATCAAGGCCAACACCAAGCTGCTGATCGTCGAATCGCCATCCAACCCGCTGGCGGAGCTGGTCGATATCGCCGCGCTCAGCGAAATCGCCCACGCCCGCGGCGCGATGCTGGTGGTCGACAACTGCTTCAGCACCCCAGCCTTGCAGCAACCGCTCAAGCTCGGCGCTGATATCGTGTTCCACTCGGCCACCAAGTTCATCGATGGCCAGGGCCGTTGCATGGGCGGTGTGGTCGCAGGGCGCAGCGAGCAGATGAAAGAAGTGGTGGGCTTCCTGCGCACCGCTGGCCCGACCCTGAGCCCGTTCAACGCCTGGATCTTCACCAAGGGCCTGGAAACCCTGAAGCTGCGCATGCGTGCACACTGCGAGAGCGCCCAGCTGCTGGCCGAATGGCTGGAGCAGCAGGAGGGCGTGGAGAAGGTGCATTACGCCGGCCTGCCTAGCCACCCGCAGCATGAATTGGCCAAGCGCCAGATGAGCGGCTTCGGTGCGGTTGTAAGCTTCGAGGTCAAAGGCGGCAAAGAGGGCGCCTGGCGCTTCATCGATGCCACGCGGGTGATCTCGATCACCACCAACCTGGGTGACAGCAAGACGACCATCGCCCACCCGGCCACTACTTCCCACGGCCGGCTGACGCCGCAGGAGCGTGAGGCTGCGGGTATTCGCGACAGCCTGATCCGTGTTGCCGTCGGCCTGGAAGACGTGGCCGACCTCAAGGCGGACCTGGCGCGTGGGTTGGCGGCATTGTGATCGACTGGAAGGGTGGCGGGCCGGGCCATAACGGCCGGGTAGCCCTGGTGACCGGTGCCGCACGCGGCATCGGCCTGGGCATCGCTGCCTGGCTGATCTGCGAAGGCTGGCAAGTGGTGCTCAGCGACCTTGACCGTCCACGCGGCGCCAAGGTGGCCAAGGCCTTGGGCGACAATGCCTGGTTCATCACCATGGACGTGGCCGACGAAGCCCAGGTCAGTGCCGGTGTTTCGCAGGTGCTCGGGCAGTTTGGGCGATTGGACGCGCTGGTGTGCAACGCGGCCATCGCCAACCCGCACAACCAGACCCTGGAAAGCCTGAGCCTGGCACAATGGAATCGGGTGCTGGCCGTCAACCTCAATGGCCCGATGCTGTTGGCCAAGCACTGCGCGCCGTACCTGCGAGCGCACAATGGCGCGATCGTCAACCTGACCTCGACCCGGGCCCGGCAGTCCGAACCGGACACCGAAGCTTACGCGGCGAGCAAGGGTGGCCTGATGGCGTTGACCCACGCCCTGGCCATGAGCCTGGGCCCGGAGATTCGCGTCAATGCAGTGAGCCCGGGCTGGATCGATGCCCGCGACCCCTCGCAGCGCCGTGCCGAACCCTTGACCGAAGCCGACCATGCCCAGCACCCGACGGGCAGGGTAGGGACCGTGGAAGATGTTGCGGCCATGGTGGCTTGGTTGCTGTCGCGCCAGGCGGCGTTCGTCACTGGCCAGGAGTTCGTGGTCGATGGCGGCATGACCCGCAAGATGATCTACACCTGAGCTGCCAGTTGTGATGAAAGGGACCGAGAGGTCCCTTTCTTGTTTTTGTCTGAAGCGGCCCTTTCGCGGGGCCAGCAAAGACAAACCCTCTTTTTCGTTTTTTTGAAAAAAATTCAATGGGGCTATTGACTTAGCTCCGCCACCTGCGTAAATTTCGCGGCCTCAGCGAAGTAAACGCAACAAGCAACATCGCGGGGGTGATTAGCTCAGCCGGGAGAGCATCTGCCTTACAAGCAGAGGGTCGGCGGTTCGATCCCGTCATCACCCACCACTTCCTGAGGTTGTTCCTGGCGCAGACGGTTTCGAAAGAAGCTGAATGCCAGAGAGGAACAGGACGCAAGTCCACACTGCGCAGCGGTAGTTCAGTCGGTTAGAATACCGGCCTGTCACGCCGGGGGTCGCGGGTTCGAGTCCCGTCCGCTGCGCCATTTTCAGTAACAGATGGGTGCCTGTCACCGGTCTGAGCCAAAAGGCAGAGATGCCTGAGGCTGATCCCAGTTTCAATCAGGCAAAAGCCTGAACGATACGCAGCGGTAGTTCAGTCGGTTAGAATACCGGCCTGTCACGCCGGGGGTCGCGGGTTCGAGTCCCGTCCGCTGCGCCATCTTCGCTTCGAGGCCCCATGAACGCCTCGATGCAAACACAAAGGAAGCGAATGACCATTCGCTTTTTTTGTGCCTGCCCTGAGGCCTTCGAGCCGGAAGGGTAGACCCAGGTTTCAACCGGGCGCAAGCCTGGATGATACGCAGCGGTAGTTCAGTCGGTTAGAATACCGGCCTGTCACGCCGGGGGTCGCGGGTTCGAGTCCCGTCCGCTGCGCCATCTTCGCCTCAAGGCCCCTTGAACGCCTTGAAGCAAAACGAGAAAGCGACCTTAGGGTCGCTTTCTTCGTTTCCGGCCCCATGCAGTCAACATTTACACGAAGCTGACTGACTCTTCACTGATGAACGGTTTCAGTGTCCCGGTGCAGTGATGCACAATAGAGCTCTCTCGACATACCCGGAATTCGCAATGACCAGATCATCCGTCTTTGGTGCGCTCGGGCTGGCCCTGGTGCTGGCGGGCATGACCGGTTGCTCTTCGAAAAAAACCGCGATCTACGAGCACGAGAACTTCGATGACTCGGGCACCTACTCGCGCAGCTTCCAAGTCAGCGAGGCAGGCTCCTGCGAGGCTGCCCGGCGTGCGCTGCTGAGCCAGGGATACATCATCACCAGCAGTGGCCCCAATCAGATTGCGGGCAACAAAAGCTTCCAGCAGAACAACGAAAACCACCTGCAGATCAGCTTCAGCGTGACGTGCGCGCCTGACAGCAGCGACGAGCAGCGCTCGACGGTGTTCGCCAATGCCCTGCAGGATCGTTATGCGCTCAAGAAGTCGAATACCTCGGCCAGCCTGGGTGTCGGAATTCTGGGTTCGGTGTCGATGCCCATCGGCTCCAGCGACGACTCGATGGTCAAGGTCGCCAGCGAGACGGTAACCGCTCCACAGTTCTACGAACGCTATTTCGCGCTGGTGGAGAGCTATCTGCCCAAGCCGAAGAAAGTCAGCAAGGCCAAGGCCAAGGTTGAGGCCCCCGCACCAACGGCAGAAAAGCCAGCGCCTGCCCTCGGACTGCCGGAGCAGGTTTCGACGGCCCCTGTGGCGCCGGCTGTATCCGAACCTGTACCTGAACCAGCGCCAGCACCAACCGCGCCGGCGGACGAAGTCACGCCCGCGCCAACCGTGGATGACAGCCAAGGCTCGCAGCCAGTCGCACCGCCGTCGGAGACCGCGCCGATTCAGGTGCAGCAAGACGCCCAGCCTAGCGAGGCCACGCCTCCCGCGCCGTGAAGGTGCGGGCTGCAAATGCAGCAGCCTGGGCGGCGCGAGCTACCCAGGTTGCAGTCGTGGTCACGGCTAGCTCGCCACCACCAGATCAACGCTGCGTTTGGCTCTGATGAAACAGGCAATCATCGCCGTTACGCCAATGCAAAACACATACATGGCTTGTGGTCCGGCATGTTCCATCATCGCCCCAGCTACCAAAGGCCCGACAGTTGCGCCGATACCAAAGGTCATCAAGAGCACGCCGGCCAGGGATACCCGCAGTTCTGGCTCCAGGTTGTCATTGGCATGCGCCACGCCCAGCGGGTACAGACAAAACTGTAGAAATCCGATTGCAGCCCCAGCCAGCATGATCCACCGCTGATCGGATGCCAGGCCCAAGGCCAGCGGTAAATAGGCGATACACAGCAATACTGCGGTCGCGCGGATCAGGAAGATGCGTGGCAGGTGATCCGACAGTTTGCCCAACGGCAGCTGCGCCAGCAGGCCGGCTGCAATGCTGATGGCCATGAACTGCCCGACCTGCGCCGGGCTGAAGCCCTGTTGCGCGGCATAGATCGGGCTCAACCCATAGAGACAACCGTTCAACAGGCCCGAAGCAAGAATGGTGAACAACGACTGGGGCAGCCTGCGCAGGTACAGCATGGGTTTGATCCTAGCCTGACTGATGAGGCCAGGCTGAGCTCCGCCATGCAGGGCGAGGGGGATCAACCCCAATGCAAAGGCGATGGCCACGCCGCTCAACGCAAGGGTGTGCAACCCTTGCCCGAGGGTGAGCATCAGTTGCCCGAGCATCATGCCGACGTAGCTGGCCACCATATACAGCGACATGGCTGCACCTCGCCGGTTGATCGGTGCGCAATCGTTGAGCCAGCTCTCGATGACCATCAACTGGCACATCATGGCTGCCCCAACGATAAACCGCAGACTGAGCCACAGCGGCAAGCCGTCACTGAGCTGATGGGTCAGTACCGCGGTGACGATCACCGCGGCGCTCACCACAAAAGCCCGGGCATGGCCCACCAGGCCGATCAACCAGTAGCCGGAGCGAGCCCCCAACACCATGCCCAGTGCGTTGGCGGCCATCAGCGCGCCGCCCCACAGCTGTGACACACCCGATGCATCCAGGCGCAGGGCCAGATAGGTCATCAGCAGGCTGGAGCCCAGTTGCATCAACAAGGCAGCGAAATAAATCGTGCCGAACCGTTTGGATAGTGCGAACACTTGTATTCCCCAGACCCTGCGGTCATTGGTCAGGCAAGGCCGTGGCGCTGCTTCCAGTCGCCCGGGTACACCACATAACCGAACAGCGCATGGCCTGCGTACACCAGCGCCGTGCCTTCGGGAATCCACAGCATCTGGCCTGGCGATACGCGATACACCTCGCCGTTGGCCTGGAGTTCGAAACAGCCTTCAATGACGAAAATCACTTCGTCGTACAGGACCGTCCACGCCACTTCGGCACCTTCCCAGCGAGCAAAGCCGATGCCCAGGTTCGGCGACACTTCGTTGCTGATGGCGCGTGCCACCCAGGCATCACCGGGCGGGCCGCCACGCTGGACGAAATCCAGGTCCCGGTGGTCGACCAGGCGCACCGGGCCTTTGCCGCTTGTCGTGGGGCTCATACTTCGCGCCTGCTGTTGAAGGCTGCCCAACGAATTCGGGTGCGCACGCCCATGCCCAGGAACGGCTCGGGCGGGTTGCGCGAAGGCATGCCGGTCACGGCACGGATGTCGCTCAGTTGCCGAGAGTCCGCGCCCACTGCCATGTCGGCCAAGAGGGTGCCGGAGATCGTGCCCCAGGCGGCACCAACGCCGTTGTCGCAGGCGGTGGCGAAGACCCCGTCATCGAGCTGGCCGAAGAAGTTGGTGAAGTTGCGCGAGATCGCATAAACCCCGCCCCAGGTATGGGTGAAGGGCACCTGGGCCAGTTGCGGATAACGCGCCTCGAATGCCTTGCGATGATCCTCGCGAATCTTGTTGCGGGTGGCATCGGTGATGCTGCGGCCGTAGCGAGGTACATGCTTGTAGGTATTGCGGATGATCAGGCGCCGGTCCTGGGTCATGCGCACGGTGGTTCCAGCGTGGTCGGCAGGTGTCAGCCCCCAGTCAGCCTGGGCGCCAACCGCCGCCATTTCGGCATCGCTCAGCGGCCGAGTCCAACTGGCGAAGGTCATCACCGGCAGCAGGCGGTTACGCAGGTAGCCGAATTCCTGGGTGAAGATGCTAGTGCCCAGCAATACCTGTGGGGTGCGGATCAGGCCATTGTCGCCGCGCAGCAACCAGTTGCCGTTGTGGTCCTTGTCAAGCGTGCGGATTGGCGACTCTTCGAGCACTTCGACGTTGCTCGGCAGCGAATCACCCAGGCCACGCACCAGCGCGGCGGGCTGCATCAGGTAGCAGCCGGGCGTATAGATGGCACGGCTGTAGTAACGGCTCCCCAGTACCCCAGCCAGCTCGTCCCGCCCGACAACGCGATACGGCTCGCCCAGGTCGGTCATGAGCTTCTCGAAGTGATCCAGATAGTTCTGGCCACGCTCACCTACTGCGCCCTGGTACTTGCCCGCATGGGACCACTGACACTGAATGTCGTGGCGGCCGATCAAGGTCTGCAGTTGATCGATGGCGGCCCGGTTCAGGCCTAGCAGGCGCTGCTTGTGCTGCGGGTCGGGGTGTTCCAGGGCGAACTTGTGCGGCAGGTCGATGACGAAGCCCGAGTTGCGTCCGGATGCGCCATAGGCAATGCGTTGGGCATCCACCAGTATGATGCGCGACTGCGGCAGGTGCTCGGCCAGGCGCCGTGCGGCGGCAAGCCCGGCAAAGCCTGCGCCGATCACCACATGGTCGGCGTTGTGTTCGCCGCTCAGGCGTTTGCTGGGTGCAGGTTCCTGCAGCGAGGCATACCAGCCGCAGCTGCGGTCATCGTGAGGCAGATTGACGATACTGTTCATGGTTCGGCCTCAGGCCACGTTTTGTTGTGTGTCCTGGCAGCTTTGCAGCCAGGTATTGCGTTGCAGTTGTGCCTGGCGCCCGAGCAGCACGAACCCGCGCAAGGCGCCGTCGAGGTCGTGGAATGCAGCGCTCAGCCCATCGCTGGTGGCATCGCAGCGCCATTGGCCTTCGCAGTCACTGGGAGGTGTCAGCAGGCACAGCGGGGCGACCGGGGTTTTCACGGTGACCGGGGCAAGCGGGTAGTGCACGGCGGTCGGCTGGCCCAGCAAGGTCTTGGCCAAGGCACGGATGCCTTCGTTGATCGGTGCCAGGTAGGGCAGTAACTGGCCATCGATCTCCACGCAGTCGCCCAGGGCGTAGATCCCCGGTTGCGAGGTCTGCAGGCGGGCGTCGACCTTGATCCCGCGGCCGCAGTCCAGGCCGGCTTCCAGGGCCAGCTCGAGGTTGGGCCGCAAGCCCACTGCACTGAGTACCAGGTCAGCTTCGACGACTTGGCCGTCGGCCAGGGTCAGGCGGTAGCCCTCGTTGCACGGCGCCACGCGTTGCAAGGTCGTGCGCAGGTTCCACTGGACCCCCAACCCCGACAGCGCCTGCTGCAAGTGCTGGCCCGCTGCTTCGGGCAGCAGACGCTCCATGGGCCAGGCGCCCAGGCCGATCACCCGCACCTGATAGCCACTGCTGGCCAGGTCATTGGCGAACTCGCAGCCAATCAAGCCGTCGCCCAGAATGGCGACCTTGCGTACACCTTCGAGGCGTTGGCGAAACGCGTGGTAATCCTGCAGGTTATTGACGCTGAGCAGCGCGTCGGCGCTGCCCTCGATAGGCACGCGTACCGCAGAGGCACCACTGGCCAGCACCAGTTGGCCGTAGTCCATTTCGCCGAGGCTGGTATACAGGCGCCGTGCGTGGGCATCGATGCGTTCTACCCTGCACCCGGTATGAATACGAATGCCCAATCGCTGCTCCATCGCCAGCGGGCTTTCGCTTGCCAGGGTCGTGGCGTTGCGCCCTTGGGCCAGGGCAATCGACAAGGCAGGCTTGGAGTAGTTATGTCCCGACTCCTGGGTCAGCACCCGAATGTCCAATTGCGGGTCAGCCTTGCGCAGGGCTTGTGCCAGGCCGTAGCCGGCATGGCCGCTGCCGATGATGACCACGGGTTGTGCCGGCCGAGTTGCGAGTACGGGCGCGGCCTGGATGACCGGGGCAGCCGCCACGGCTGCAATCGGGGTGCTGAGTTCGATCATTTCGAAGTCGGCCTTGCCGACCTTGCACTCAGGGCACAGCCAGTCCTCAGGCACATCCTCCCAGCGGGTGCCGGGGGCAATGCCGTCGTCGGGCCAACCTTTGGCTTCGTCGTAGATCAGGCCACAGATGATGCAGAGCCAGGTTTTCATCGCATTACTCCTCACTCACCCTTGATGCGCACGGCCAGGTTCTTGGTCCGGACGTAGCTGTAGAGCGCTTCCTGGCCTTTTTCCCGTCCGAAGCCCGAAAGCCCGACACCGCCAAACGGGGTTTCGATGCCACCGGCATACCATTCGTTGACGAACACCTGACCGGCGCACAGGCGCCTTGCGCAGCGCAGGGCGCGATTGAGGTCCTGGGTGAACACGCCAGCCACCAGCCCGAACACGGTGCCGTTGGCAATGGCTATGGCCTGTTCTTCGCTCTCGAAGGGAATCACCGCCAACACCGGGCCGAACACTTCGGCCTGGGCGATTTCCATGTCCGGTGTCACGTCGCGCAGTACCGTCGGTGCCATGTAGTGCCCGCGCCGGCCCGAGATGGCCTCGCCGCCGGTTGCAACAACCGCGCCCTGCTGTTGGGCGCGTTGGCACAGGGCCTCGATACCTTGCAGCTGGCCCGCGGAGATCACCGGGGTATGGTCCGGATTGTCCTGGCCCAGGCCGATCGTCAGCCCCTCGGCCATCGCCACCACCTCAGCGACGACTTCGTCGTAGATCGAGCGATGCACCAGCAGGCGCGACATGGCTGAGCACACCTGGCCGGCGTTGAAGAAGATGCCGCTCTTCACGCTATTGATCACTTGCTCGCGGTCGGCATCCGGGAACACCAGGGCCGCCGATTTGCCGCCCAGTTCCATCACGCTGGGTGTCGCGTGTTCGGCAGCACTGCGCAGAATGCTCTGGCCGGTCCCGACAGAACCGGTGAACACGATCTGGTCTACGTCGCGATGACCAGCCAGGTAGGCACCCACTTCACGGCCACGGCCGCAAATCAGATTGACCGCACCCTGTGGCAGTCCAGCACGCTCGATGGCCTGCATCAGCACGCAAAGGCCAAGGGGTGACAGCTCCGGCGATTTGATCACCACCGCGTTGCCGGCCGCCAGGGCAGGAGCCAGGGAGCGGGCGCAGATCGACACGGGGAAGTTCCACGGCACGATCTGCAGCGACACGCCCATGGGGTCGTAGACGGTGAAGTCCATGTAGCCGTCGCCCAACGGAATGGACGTGCCCTCGATCTTGTCGGCCATGCCGGCGTAGTACTCGAAGTAGCGCGCAGCCTCGACGAACTCGTCACGGGCATCGCGCAGGCTCTTGCCGTTTTCCTGGCACAGCACCCATGCGCCCTGGTCGGTGATTGCGCGAATCTGCGCGGCAATCTCAAGCAGCCAGGTCACCCGCTGCGCAGGGCGCACGCGGCTCAAGGCGTTGCTGTCGGCACAGCGCCGGGCGGCCTGCAGGGCGCGTTCGGCGTCGGCTACGCTGGCCTGGGCGATGGTCGCGACAGGGTCGCTGGTGCCAGGGTTGTGGATGTTCAGGTACTGCTCACTGTCGGTCCACTGCCCGTCGATGAAGTTCAGCCAGTGCGGGGCTATCGAATGCATGGTCATCACCTCAGACGCGTTGCGCGCAGTCGAGCAGCTGCTGGGCAGCCCACTTGTGGAAGTAGTGGGTCGGCAGGTCCATTTCCGGCGAGAACGCACCGCCGCCGTAGCCAGGCGAGGAGCGGCCCTTCTGCATGCCTTCGACCGAGGCGATGTCTTCGGCAAACACGACGCGCCAGGATTCCATGACCGCCTTGCGCGAGGCGTCGAAACGGCTGTCGAGTGCTTCGTCACCCACGTAGAACAAGCGCAGGTGCTCGATGGTTTTACCCGGTGCCACAGGTTCCAGCATCATGGCGAACGCATGGTCGGCCTGGATGCCCAGCAGCACGTTGGGGAAGAACGCTACGTATTCGGCAGTGCGCAGGCGGTCTTGTGGCCAGGACGGGAAGGCCGGCAAATGGGTGCCGGCAACGGCCGAGAGGTTGTAGGCGTGGCTGCCCTGGCCGGCAAATGCCTCGAACATGATGTTGTAGTGGTCTTCCAGGCGCGAGTAGCTGTTCAGGCTCGGGTGTACCCACGGCAGGTGGTAGGCCTCGCAGTAGTTCTCGACCGCCAGCTTCCAGTTGCAGTTGACCTCGATGCTCATGGCACCGCTGTTCGCTTCACGGCGTAGCAGGCCCATGCCGTCAGTGCCCAGGAACGGGTTCCAGCGCTCGGTCAGTGGCTGCAGTTGCGTTTCAAGGGCTGGGGCGTCCCCTGACAGGTTGATGAACACCATGTCCATCCAGATCGTGGTGCGTAGCGCTTTCAAGCCATGCTTCTCGCAGGCGAAACGCTCGTCTTTGTGCTGATTGATCCCGCCGACGTGCGGTGTGCCTTTGAGGCCGCCGTTCAGGTCATAGGTCCAGGAGTGGTAGGGGCAACGGATCACACCCTGCACTTCACCCGGCTGTTGCACCAGTTTCACGCCGCGGTGGCTGCAGACGTTGTGAAATACCTGCACCAGGCCTTCGCGGTTGCGCATCATCAACAGCGGCAGGCCCATGAAGTCGACTGGTTTGACGTAGCTGTTGGTTGGCAGGTCGCTGGCAAAACCGATGCAGGCCCAGTTGCGTCCCAGCACTTGGTCGCGCTCGAGTTCGAAATAACGTTGGTCGGTGTAGAACTCGTTGGTCAGGCCATGGGCTTCATGGATAGGCGCCAGAACGGTTTCCAGGGCATGGACGGGGATAAGGCGGGAATCAGTCGATACGGTCATTTTTGTTTTCTCTTGTTAGATGCACGGCAGGCAATGCCTTGATGCCTGCTGTCAGTTTCAGCAAGAGGAAGAGGGCTCGACAAACGATTTATTTCAGTGCGATTTATCAGTTTTTATCATTAATGATTTATTTGTTGGTTTTGCGACCAGCTGGGGTATGACGGAGGAATGGTCCGTCTTGAGATTTTCATATTAATGATTTTTGGTAATCAATTGATGATTAGAAATGGTTTGTCGAAAGGCGTGTAGTTCTCTCATTTTGATAGGGCCCAAGGGAGCGTGCAGCGCCTTGGGATTATGTGAAGCCCGCCGCCAAGGATCCGGCACCTGCCTGTGGCAGCGGCGCTATACAACCGTGACATCAAACCCTTGAACAAAAACAATAGGGGATAACCAATGCGTGCCGAATCTGGCCTGCTCAAAGGCCTCAATCCCACCGTGACGCTCTGGTCGTTACTGGCCGTTGTCGTTTTCGTACTCTTTTGCGCCCTGTTTGCCCAACATGCAGCAGTGGCTTTTCAAACTGCCTCCGACTTCATCCTGCTGAACTTCAAATGGTTCTATCTGATCTCCGTCACCGGCGTGCTGGGGCTGTTGTTCTATCTGATGTGCAGCAAGTTCGGGCACATCAAGCTGGGACGTGATGACGACAAGCCCGAGTTCAGCTTCGGCTCCTGGATCGCCATGTTGTTCAGTGGCGGCATGGGTATCGGGCTGATCTTCTGGTCGGTTGCAGAACCCATGTGGCATTACGCGGGCAACCCGTTCGCCACCGGCCTCACCGACGAAGCCGCCACCACGGCCATGCGCATCACCCTGTTCCACTGGGGCCTGCATCCCTGGGCCATCTTTACCATCGTCGGCCTGGGCCTTGCCTACTTTGCCTATCGCAAGGGTTTGCCGCTGTCCATGCGCTCGATCCTTTACCCGCTTATCGGCGAGCGCATCTATGGGCCTGTGGGGCATGTGGTGGACATCCTTGCCGTGGTGATCACCGCGTTCGGCGTCTCTCAGTCGCTGGGCCTGGGCGTGGTGCAAATGAACACCGGCCTGAGTCAGGTATTCGACCTGCCCATCAGCCTGGGGGTGCAGATCACCTTGATCGTGCTCATTACCCTGGTCACCACCGTGTCGGTGATGGCCGGTGTGTCGCGTGGCATGAAGCGCCTCTCGGAATGGAACATGCTGCTGTCGGTGGTGCTGGTGGTGCTGATCCTGCTGCTGGGGCCAACCCGTTACATCCTCAACCTGATCCTTGAAAGCACCGGTGACTATGCCAGCCATGTAGTCGGCCTGAGCTTCTGGAGCGATGCCCAGAAAGACAGCGGCTGGCAAAACTGGTGGACCGCGTTCTATTGGCCGTGGTGGATGACCTGGGGCCCGTTTGTCGGTCTGTTCATCGCGCGAATTTCCAAAGGCCGCACCATTCGTGAATTGATCGCCGGTGCACTTCTGGTTCCGACCCTGGTGACCATCATCTGGATGTCGGTGTTCGGGGGGGCCGCGCTCAAGGCCGAGCAGGTCGATCGTCAGCAGCACGCTGAGTGGGTCGCCAAGGGTGAACTGCAGGGCGACAAGGCCAAGTTCGAAGGTGGCACGGTATTGCTGGCGACCAAGCAGGAAACCACCGCTGCCATGTTCACCCTGCTGCACAAGATCGACCCGGGCACGTTGGGCAAGGTTCTGAGCGTACTGGTCTGCATCCTGCTGGCAACCTACTTCATCACTTCGGCCGACTCCGGCACCCAGGTGCTGTGTACGTTGAACGCCATGGGCAGTGCCAACCCGCCACAAAGCATCCGGCTGCTCTGGTGCCTCCTGGAGGGCGCCATTGCCACGGCCCTGCTGATGGCGGGGGGGCTCAAGGCGATCCAGATGGCGAGCATCGCGGCGGGCTTGCCGATTGCGGGGTTCATCCTGCTGATCAGCTACACGCTGATGCGCAGTTTGCGCCAGGAAATGGCTGATGGCCTGCACGATGTGCCGCCGGGTGGGCGCCTGCCCATCCCGGACGCCCTTGTGCAGACCATCACGCCGGTGGGGGCAACGCTGGCAGGCGGGGGGCTGGAGATGGGGCTGACGGCGAAGAAAGCCGGCTGACCACAACCCGGCTCGCAAGGACCAGAACCGACAGCCATCAGCTGTCGGTTCTGCGTTTCAGTGCGCTATTGTTGTATTGAAGGCAGGGCCATCAACCAGTCCCGGAACAGTCGCACGCTTTCACGCGGGCCGCGTTCGGTGGGCGATTCCAGCAGGCAGAACTTGGCATCAGTCTGCAGCACCACATCGTTGGGCTTGACCAGCGCGCCGGTGCTCAACGCATCGTCCACCAGGTTGCCCCAGGCCAGCGCCACGCCCTGCCCGCTGATCGCCGACTGGATCAACATGCTGTAGCTATTGATGTTGACGCGATGCTTGGGGGTCATGGGCCCGTACCCCAGGCGCTTGAACCACTCGGGCCAGCCGACCCAGTCGCGCTGGGAGGCTTCGAGCCACAGCCAGGTGCACGATGACAACCCTTCGATGTGGCTCAGCTGCGGGTGCCTGGCCAGATAGCCCGGGCTGCACACCAGGAAGATTTCTTCCGAAAACAGCGGTGTAACCGCCATGTCTTTGGGCGGTGGGTTGCAGTAGTAGAGTGCCAGGTCGCTGTCGAGCCTGGCGTAATCTTTCACGTGGTCGTGGGCGATGATCCGCAGATCGATGTTTTCATGGGCAGCCTGGAATTCCGACACCTTGGGCAGCAACCACAGTGAGGCCATGGCGGTACTCGTGGCCACGGTGACTTGCTGGTTGCCTTGCCACTGGCGAATCTCGCCGGTGGTGCGCGCCAGGTGCAGCATGCACTCACGCACGGTTTCGTAGTATTGCGCACCCGTCGGTGTAAGGGTCATGGTGCGGGTGGTGCGGGTGAACAGTGCCTTGCCCAGGTAGTCCTCAAGAAGGCGAACCTGACGGCTAATTGCACCCTGGGTGACATTCAGTTCCTTGGCAGCAAGGGTAAAGCTCAGGTGACGCGCCGCAGACTCAAACGCATGAAGGCTGTTGAGAGGCGGAAGTGGCTGGATTTTCACGGGATTGTATTCCAATCATTATTTTTATCAGTCGGCCTATTTTAATGATCGGATCAATCAACGCAGTGGCGGTTTGATGAAATAATTTTCGCCCAACACACCGGACACCCACTATCAAGCCGCCACGTGTCTGCATGGATTGTGTTCGGGCTGAAGCTGCTGCGTTCAGCACCTGCTGAGAAGCGTCTACGCTGAAAATGGCGCAGAGAATCAACGATTGCCAAGTACCGGAGCATCAGCTTGTCATCATGCTTTCATCCCACTCGCCTAGCGTGAAGGCATGACCAACGAAGACAGAACGTGAAAAGGAAGCCGGCGATGGATGACTACCAGGAAGAGCTGCTCGAATACCATGACTATGAACGGGATACCCCGGAGCCGGCCGACGACGCGACCGAGCTTTAACCCACTCGCCGCTGGCTGCGGCGAAATTCCCCTGGCGTAACGCCCGTCCAGCGCTTGAATGCGCGCTGGAAGGCTTCGGCCGATGCAAACCCCAACAGGTAGGCGATCTCGCCAAAGGCCAGTTCCGTGTCGCGGATGTAGGTCTCGGCCAGGTCGCGCCGCGTGTCGTTGAGCAGGCTGCGAAAGCACGTGCCTTCTTCGGCCAGTTTGCGCCGCAAGGTCCAGGTGGGCAGTTGCAGGTGCAACGCCACTTCTTCCAGGTCGGGTTCACGGCCGCCGTTGAGCAGCGGGCCGAGCAGATGGGTGATGCGTTCGCCCAGGCTGCGCACCCGGGTGCGCTGGAGCATTTCCGCTTCACACAATTGCAGCAGGTGCTGCCAGGTGCTTGGGCAGTGTTGCGGGTTGGGCAGGTCCAGCGTGGCGCGGCTCAGGCGCAGTTGGTTGTCACTGGTGCCAAACTGCACGGTAGTGCTGCACAGCGGCTGGTAATCGCTGGCGTAGTCGGGCGCCTCGAATTCCATCTCCAACCGCTCGGCCTGCAATGCAACGCCCGCCAGTGCGCCCAGTTGGGCCAGCCAGCCGGCCAGCAGTGAATCGACCACGAAACGGTTGTAGTTGTTGTAGGGGCTGATCGAATAGAAGCGCAGCCATGCCCCCTGGGGGTCTTCGAGAAAACGGGAATGGCCTCGGTAATTGGCGGCATATAGCGGTTCGAAGCGCAGCAGGGTACGTGCGGCTTCGCCCAGGGTAGGCGCCTGGGCCGCCGTGACGCCTGCCAGGCCGGCCTGGGCCAGCCGGCTCAGGCGCCCCATGTGCAAGCCCAGCGCCGGCTGCCCGCTCAGTGCGATGGCGGCATGCCCAAGGTGCATGTAGCGAGGGATCGACAAGCGCGCGCCGGCTTCGGCCAGGCGGGTGGCGTCGAGCCCGTAACGGCATAGCAGGGGGGCCGGGTCGTGGCCCAGGGCACGCAACGCTTCGGCCAGTGGCTGGACGAAGCCTACCGACAGGTCGCCTAGGCGCACGCGGGGGCGGGCCATCGCCCTACAACCAGACGTTCAACAGGCGCGCGCCGTGGCTGGGCGGGCCCGCCAACAGCTCGCCGGCGTGGTGGGCAAAGCCCTGGCCGTCGCTGCCCTGTTCCCAGAACTGCCCACGCATGAACACGCTCATGCTGCTCACCTGGCTGCCTGCGCCTTGGGTGAGCTGCTGCCAGGCCGCTTGCTCGCTGACTGCGCCACGTTGCAGGGCCAGTTCGGCGGCCGCGTCCTGGTGGCGGTTGCCACGCCAGGGCGCGTCCCAACTGCCCTTGCCGCTGAGAAAGACCGGGTTGGCAACCAGTTGTACCTGTTGTTGCTCCAGCTGGTGTTGGTTCTCTGGGTACCAGCTGTCACTGCCGATCAACACACCCAGGCGCCCAGCTGGCGTTTGCAGTACTTGCAGCGGGAAATGCCGACCATGGTGGATGTAACGCCGCACTTCGCTGTCGGGGTATTGCTGCCGCTGAGGCTGGCCCAGCAATGAACCATCGGCTGCGAACACCAGGCTGCTGTTGAACAGCGGGCCGCTGCCGACATGCAATACGCCGTGTTCGACATAGGGCGCGGGCAACACGATCGAGCCGGCCACCAGGGTTACGCCGAACTCCCGGGCCAGGCCGCCAAACAGTTGCTGGTAGTCGCTGGCCATCTGTTTGGCCTTCATGCGCAAGTGCGCATCGGCGCGGCGGTCATCCCCTTTGGCGCGCAACATGGCCAGCCCGTAGCGCAACGGGTTGCTCAGCTCCAGCCACTGCTGCGCCTCGCGGTCGTGGGTCACCTGATACAGCTCGTTCTTCTCGCCGCGGGCCCACAGCCAGGTGCCGATGTGTTCCGGCAGCACCACGACCGTGCGCGGGCCGATCAGGCCCTGGGCACGGGCCTGCTCCAGGTAGGCCGCGAGCTTGCGGTGCAAGCGCTGCAGGTTCTGGTAGTCGCTGGGGTAGAGCAGGGGTTCGACGCCCAGCAGATTGCCACGCTCACCGGGTACGCCATGGTTGAGCGCCAGCTCGATGCGCAAGTCGGACAAATAATGGCCTTCCGGGCGCTGTTGGGTCCAGAAACCGTAGCCGCACAGAGCGGTGATCATTACCAGCGCCAAGGCGCCTACCAGGAGTTTTCGCATGCGGCGGTAAAGCGCTTATAAGAACAAAGGTTTCCTAGGGTAGTCCTGCTGTGCAGCAGGATCAATAAGTTGTCAGTTTCGATCATTGAGCGCATTCAAACGGCTGTTTAATGTCGTTGGCATAAACGACGGGGCCCGCCGAGGCACCCGCATTCCGTGATCACGCCACATGGGGAACCGTTCCATGGCTGCCGACCGCTATCCGCACTTGCTGGCCCCGCTCGACCTGGGCTTCACCACCTTGCGCAACCGCACCTTGATGGGCTCGATGCACACCGGCCTCGAAGAGCGCCCGGGCGGCTTCGAGCGTATGGCGGCGTATTTTGCCGAACGTGCCCGCGGTGGTGTCGGCCTGATGGTCACCGGCGGTATCGCGCCCAACGACGAGGGTGGGGTGTACTCCGGCGCGGCCAAGCTGAGCACCGAGGAAGAGGCCGACAATCACCGCATTGTCACCGAAGCAGTGCATGCGGCCGGTGGCAAGATCTGCCTGCAGATCCTGCATGCCGGGCGCTACGCCTACAGCCCGCGGCAGGTCGCGCCGAGCGCGATCCAGGCACCGATCAACCCGTTCAAGCCCAAGGCGCTGGACGAGGCCGGTATCGAGAAACAGATCGCCGACTTCGTCAATTGCGCCGTGCTGGCGCAGCGCGCTGGTTATGACGGTGTCGAGGTCATGGGTTCGGAAGGCTACTTCATCAACCAGTTCCTCGCCGCCCATACCAATCACCGTACCGACCGCTGGGGTGGCAGTTTTGAAAACCGCATGCGCCTGGCGGTGGAGATCGTCAGCCGGGTGCGCGATGCAGTCGGGCCGAACTTCATCATCATTTTCCGTTTGTCGATGCTCGACCTGGTCGAGGGCGGCAGTACCTGGGACGAAATCGAACAGCTGGCCAAGGCTATCGAGCAGGCAGGCGCGACGCTGATCAACACCGGCATCGGCTGGCACGAAGCGCGTATTCCGACCATCGCCACCAAGGTGCCGCGCGCAGCCTTCAGCAAGGTCACCGCCAAGCTGCGCGGGGTGGTGAAGATCCCGCTGATCACCACCAACCGCATCAACACCCCTGAAGTGGCCGAGGCGGTGCTGGCAGAGGGCGATGCCGACATGGTTTCGATGGCTCGGCCATTCCTGGCCGACCCAGACTTCGTCAACAAGGCCGCTGCGGGGCGCAGCGATGCGATCAACACCTGCATCGGCTGCAACCAGGCCTGTTTGGACCACACCTTTGGCGGCAAGCTGACCAGTTGCCTGGTCAACCCGCGCGCCTGCCATGAAACGGAACTCAACTACCTGCCCGTGCGCACCGTCAAGCGAATCGCCGTGGTCGGCGCCGGACCTGCCGGCCTGGCGGCGGCTACCGTGGCTGCCGAGCGTGGACACGCGGTGACACTGTTCGACGCAGCCAGCGAAATCGGCGGCCAGTTCAACGTCGCCAAGCGAGTGCCCGGCAAGGAGGAGTTCTTCGAGACCTTGCGCTACTTCCGCAACAAGGTGGACAGCACCGGCGTCGAGCTTCGCCTGAACACCCGGGTCGATGTGCAGTCTCTGGTTGACGGTGGTTATGACGAAGTCATCCTGGCCACCGGCATTGCCCCGCGTACCCCGGCCATTCCGGGGGTCGAGCATGCGAAGGTGCTCAGCTACCTTGACGTGCTGCTCGAACGCAAGCCGGTCGGCGAGGCGGTCGCGGTGATCGGTGCCGGTGGTATTGGCTTCGATGTTTCCGAGTATCTGGTGCACCAGGGCATGGCAAGCAGCCAGGACCGCGACGCCTTCTGGAAGGAGTGGGGGATCGACACCCAGCTGGAGGCGCGTGGTGGCGTGGCAGGGGTAAAGGCCCAGCCTCATGCGCCGGCCCGTCAGGTGTATTTGCTACAGCGCAAGAAGTCCAAGGTCGGTGATGGTCTGGGCAAGACCACCGGCTGGATCCATCGCGCCGGGCTGAAGAACAAGCAGGTGCAGATGCTCAACAGCGTCGAGTACCTGGGGATCGATGATGCCGGCCTGCACATTCGTGTCGGCGAGGGCGAGCCGCAGGTGTTGGCGGTGGACAATGTGGTGATCTGCGCCGGGCAGGAGCCGTTGCGGGAGCTGCAGGAAGGGCTGCTGGCGGCGGGGCAGTCGGTGCACCTGATTGGTGGCGCGGATGTGGCGGCCGAGCTGGATGCCAAGCGAGCGATCAACCAAGGGTCGCGGTTGGCTGCCGAACTTTGAGGTAGGGGTTGGGGACCGCTGCGCGGTCCCCGGTTTTCATTGATAGACTGATGCCCCCGCGTCAGGCACCCAATCATGTCTCCCCGCTTTTTCGACCTTCCCCAAGCCCCCTTGCAGCCCTTGCACCTACCCTGGCTGGAAACCGCCCAGGTCGAAGCCGCCATCCTGCGCCTGGACCTGATCGACCCGCTGATCAGCGGCAACAAATGGTTCAAGCTGCGTCACCACCTGCTGCAAGCCCATGAAGCAGGCTCCCCTGGTCTCATCAGCCTCGGCGGCAACTACTCCAACCACCTTCACGCCCTGGCCGCCGCAGGCAAGCGGTTCGGCTTCGCGACCGTTGGCCTGCTGCGTGGCCACCCCCAGGACACCCCCACGGTGCGTGACCTGCAGGCGCTCGGCATGGAACTGCACTGGCTTGGCTACGGCGGCTACCGAGCCCGCCACGAGGCCGGGTTCTGGGCGCCCTGGCAGGCGCGCTATCCCGATTGGCACTGCATTCCCGAAGGCGGTGGCGGGCTGGCTGGGGCGCAGGGGTGCGCATTGATCGTCGAGCAGGTCCGGGCGCAACTGGCCGGCCTGGGCTGGCCGGACTACCACGCCTGGTGGCTGGCAGCCGGCACGGGTACCACCCTGGCGGGCCTGGTATTGGCCGAGGCGGGCGCGCATGAGGTGCATGGCGCCCTGGCAGTGCCGTGGGATCACGGTGTGCCCGAGGCGGTGGCGGCGTTGGCGGGTAATCGCGGTTATCAGCTGCACGCGGCCTGCCGTGGCGGTTTCGCCAGAATCGATGATGAGCTGCTGGCATTCATCGACGAAACCGAAGGCCGCACAGGCGTTCCACTGGAAGCCCTCTACACGGCAAAGGCCCTGCTGGCTCTGCGCGAGCAGATCGAGGCCGGACGGTTCGCGCCCGGCACTCGCCTGATCTTCCTGCACACAGGTGGCCTGCAGGGCAGGCGTGGTTACTTGTAGGGCAGCATGCGCAGCAGTGTGTTGTCGCGTTGCACGTAGTGGTGGTACAGCCCGGCCAGCGCATGCAGACCGATCAGCCAGTAACCCCAGGTGGCCACACGTTCATGCCAGCCCTTGATGAACTTGGCCTGGTCCGGGTCTGGTCCGATCAAGTGCGGCAGTTCCAGGCCATAGAAAGGCACCGGCTTGTCGGCGGCGCTGAGAATCAGCCAGCCGGCCAGGGGCAAACCGATCATCAGCAGGTACAGCGCCAGATGCATCAAGTGCGCCAGGCCAGTCTGCCAGGCCGGTGGCTTGGGCACGATGGGTGGGGCAGGGCGCACCAGGCGCATGGCCAGGCGTAGCCAGACCAGCACGAACACGCTCAGGCCAAGCATGAAGTGCAGGTCTTTCATCAGATTGCGTTCGGCGCTGTCCTTGGGGAACAGGCCGCGGAACTCGATGAAGGCATAGACGGCGGCCAGCAGCACCAGCATCAGCCAGTGCAGGGCGATGGACAGGCGCGAATAATGGCTCGCGGGGGTGGATGAAACCATGGGCGGTCCTCGTCATCAGGTCAATGGTCAAAGGTGGCGCTCTTGGCGGCGCTCGCTATCAACTGTAACTGCCTGGATGGAATAAAGCTTTGCGCTGGGTCTCTGAAAGCTATGTTGCCTGTACTGGCCCTATCGCCGGTAAAGGTCATCTAAAAACGGGCAATTGCGGCCAGCTATCGGACACCAGGAACAGCCGCTCGACCTCATGCCACACACCCTCTGAGCCTGGCGCCAGCCTGACCAGCATCTGCGCCGGTGCCTGCGGGTCCAATTCCGCCAGCCAAGCGGCGAACTGCAGGGGCGCCCAGCACTCATTCGCTTCGACCCGTGCCGGCGCCAGCCAGGCTTGGCGGGGCAGCGGCTGCCAGCGTTCGCTCGCGCTCATCGGCCAATCCCGGCGCCGTACCCAGCGCCCACGCAGGTGCTCCGGGTTGGCCCCTTCGGGCGGTTCAGCATGCCCAGGCCACGGGTAGAACAGATAACCCGCAAGCCACAGATGCGCCTGCACCTGCTCCACGCCAAGCTCGGCCAGCGCCTCACGGCTGTGTGCTTGACCCGACATCGGCAACTGATGGCCAGCCAGATGCGCCAACTTGTTGCCCAGCCGGTCATGGCAGCCGGGCCCCAGCCACTGCGCCGAGTCACGGCCATCGCCGTCGGCAGGCCCCAGGTAGAGCTTGATGGCCAGTTCCAGGTGATGGGTGCCGTCGCTGTCGCGCAGCAGGATGTCCAGCTCGCCCAATGTTCGGCTGTGGTCGCGGATCGCCAGGTTGGCGGCCAGCAACGCGATGCCCGGCGCCTGGCCCAGGGCAAATTGCCACAGACATTCGTAGTACAGGCCCAGGCGCCGGCTGGTGAGTTTCGCCAGCCACGCGCGCAGGGGCTGGTCGTCGGCGTCCAGCGCCTGCAACCAATCCTTCAGGCGCTGCGGATCAGCCGCCCAGGCGCTGCCCGCCAGCGGATGGCGCTGGGGGCAGGGCGTGGCGCTCAGCAGCGGTGGCGACAGCAGGGCCCAGGCCAGGTCGCGCACGGCAGGGCGGCGCAATTGACGGGGCAGTGCGTGCAGCTCGGCGAAAGGCATCATGCTGCGAGCATAGCCGGTTTGCCGCTGGCCGGTCGTTTCGCCCATAATCCCGGCATCGTCACCCCGCCGCAGAGCCTCGCAGGAGCCCCATGGAGCAATTTCGCAATATCGGTATCATCGGCCGCCTTGGCAGCTCCCAGGTGCTCGACACCATTCGCCGACTGAAAAAATTCCTCCTCGAGCGCCACCTGCACGTGATTCTCGAGGACACCATCGCCGAAGTCCTGCCAGGCCATGGCCTGCAGACGTCGACACGCAAACTGCTGGGAGAGGTCTGCGACCTGGTCATCGTGGTCGGCGGCGACGGCAGCCTGCTCGGCGCAGCACGCGCCCTGGCCCGGCACAATATCCCGGTACTGGGCATCAACCGCGGCAACCTGGGTTTCCTCACCGATATCCGCCCCGATGAGCTGGAAGAAAAGGTCGCCGAGGTGCTCGACGGCCACTACCTGGTGGAAAACCGCTTCCTGCTGCAGGCCGAGGTGCGCCGCCATCACGAGGCGATCGGCCAGGGCGATGCGCTCAACGACGTGGTCCTGCACCCGGGCAAGTCGACGCGGATGATCGAGTTCGAGATCTATATCGACGGCCAGTTCGTCTGCAGCCAGAAGGCTGACGGCCTGATCGTCGCTACCCCGACCGGCTCGACCGCCTACGCGTTGTCGGCCGGTGGCCCGATCATGCACCCCAAGCTCGACGCCATCGTCATCGTGCCGATGTACCCGCACACCCTGTCGGGCCGGCCGATCGTGGTGGATGGCAACAGCGAGCTGAAGATCGTCGTGTCCAAGGACCTGCAGATCTATCCGCAGGTGTCCTGTGACGGCCAGAACCACTTCACCTGCGCCCCCGGCGACACCATCACGGTGAGCAAGAAACCGCAGAAGCTGCGCCTGATCCACCCGCTCGACCACAACTACTATGAGGTTTGCCGCACCAAGCTCGGCTGGGGCAGCCGCCTCGGAAGCAGGGACGACTGATGCTCGATCCGGCGCGCAGTTTCGACATCATCGGTGACGTGCACGGCTGTGCACTGACCCTCGAACGGTTGCTCGATGCCCTCGGCTACAAGCGCGTCAGCGGCGTGTGGCGCCATCCGCGACGCCAGGCGCTGTTCCTCGGCGACATCGTCGACCGCGGCCCGCGCATCCGCGAGGCGTTGCACATCGTCCACGACATGGTCGAAGCCGGCCAGGCGTTCTGCATCATGGGCAACCACGAATACAACGCCCTGGGCTGGGTCACCCCGGCACTGCCCGGCAGCGGCAAGGCCTTCGTGCGCGAGCACACGCCACGCCATGCCCGCCTGATCGACGAGACCCTGACCCAGTTCGCCCAGCACCCCGGCGACTGGCACGACTTCATCCAGTGGTTCTACGACCTGCCGCTGTTCGTCGACGCCGGACGCTTCCGCCTGGTGCATGCCTGCTGGGACCCTCGGCTGATCGAACCGTTGCGCCAGCAATACCCCGATGGGCGCATCGACGAACATTTCATCCAGGCGTCGGCAGTGTCCGGCAGCTTCGCCGCCACCGTGTGCAACCGCCTGCTGCGCGGCACCGACATGCGCCTGCCGGACGGTCTGACGCTGACCGGCGGCGACGGCCTGACCCGCGCCTTCTTCCGCACCAAGTTCTGGGAAGAAGACCCGCAAACCTACGGCGACATCGTCTTCCAGCCCGATGCGCTGCCCGACGATGTGGCCCGCACGCCCCTGAGCCACACCGAGAAGAACGCCTTGCTACGCTATGCCGAGGACGAGCCGATGCTGTTCGTCGGCCATTACTGGCGCAGCGGCCGCCCGGCACCGATCCGCGGCAACCTGGCCTGCCTCGACTACAGTGCGGTGCTGTACGGCAAGCTGGCGGCCTATCGGCTGGATGATGAAACCCGGATCGACCCGCACAAGTTCGTGTGGGTCGACGTCGACCGACCGCAGGCCAACCAATGAATATCGTCGAAGTGATGCGCCTGCCGTTGTCGGTCGACCTCAGCGGCTTCGTCCATCTGCTGCAGCGCCTGCAGGTGCCGCATCGGGTCAGCGAAGAGGGTGAAGTCCAGGTGCTCTGGGCCCCGGACACGATTGCCGCGGACGTTCTCCAGCTCTACCAGCGCTACCCCGATGGCAACGCCGACATCGAAGTCGCTACGCCCCCTGTGGGCGCCGGCTTGCCGGCGAAAGGGCCAACGCTGAGCGAGCAGGCGAAAGCCTGCAAGGTCACCACCTTCACCCTGTTCCTCTGCCTGGTGGTCGCCGGCCTCACCGGCCTGGGTGACAACCTCGTCACCATCAGCTGGTTCACCTTCCTCGACTTCCGCGTGCAGGGCGAATACCTGCACTTCACCCCGCTGGCCCAGGGCCTGGCCGAAGGCCAATGGTGGCGCCTGGTGTCGCCGATGCTGCTGCACTTCGGCGTGCTGCACCTGGCCATGAACGGCCTGTGGTACTGGGAGTTGGGCAAGCGCATCGAACTGCGCCAAGGCCCCTGGCTGCTGCTGGGCCTGACCCTGCTGTTCAGCCTGGTGTCGAACCTTGCCCAGCATTACACCAGTGGCCCGAGCCTGTTCGGCGGCCTGTCCGGTGTGCTGTACGGCCTGCTCGGCCATGTCTGGCTGTACCAGTGGCTGGCGCCTAACCGCTTCTTCAGCCTGCCCAAGGGCGTGCTGGTGATGATGCTCGTCTGGCTGGTCATCTGCCTGACCGGTGTGGTCGGCCAGCTCGGCTTCGGTCAGATCGCCAACGCCGCCCACGTCGGCGGGTTGCTCATCGGATGCCTGACGGGCCTCTTGGGTGGGGCGCTGGCCCGGCGTAAACTGTCCGCTTGATTTAGGAGACGCTATGTCCACGTTCACGCAAATGATCGAAAACATCACCCCGGAAATCTACCAAAGCCTGAAAACGGCGGTGGAAATCGGCAAATGGTCCGATGGCCGCAAGCTCACCCCCGAGCAGAAAGAGCTGTCGCTGCAGGCCGTGATCGCCTGGGAGATGAAAAACCTGCCCGAAGAGCAGCGCACCGGTTACATGGGCCCGCAGGAGTGCGCGTCGAAATCCGCACCGATCGCCAACATTCTGTTCAAGTCGGACTCGGTACATTGATCGAACTCGCTCGTGGCTCTTTGAGCAAGATGGCAGTACGCCTGGAAGCACCGCTGGTGCAGTACAGCTTCCGCCTGGATGACACGCAGGTACCGGTCAATCCGTTGATCGGCCAGCGCCTGCGCCTTGAATACCTCGGTGCCATCCACTGCACCCATTGCGGCAAGCGCACCAAGACCAGCTTCAGCCAGGGTTACTGCTACCCGTGCATGACCAAGCTGGCCCAGTGCGACGTTTGCATCATGGCCCCGGAAAGATGCCACTACGACGCCGGCACCTGCCGTGAGCCGTCCTGGGGCGAACAGTTCTGCATGACCGACCATGTGGTCTACCTGGCCAACTCGTCGGGGATCAAGGTCGGCATTACCCGCGCCACCCAGTTGCCCACCCGTTGGCTCGACCAGGGCGCCAGCCAGGCGTTGCCGATCATGCGCGTGGCCACCCGCCAGCAGTCAGGCCTGGTCGAAGACGTGCTGCGCAGTCAGGTGCCGGACCGCACCAACTGGCGAACCCTGCTCAAGGGCGACGCCGAAGTGCTCGACCTGGTGGCCGTTCGCGAACAGATATTCGATGCCTGCGCCGATGGCCTGCGCGAGCTGCAAGGGCGCTTTGGCCTGCAGGCGATCCAGGCATTGCCCGACGCCGAGGTGGTCGAGATGAAATACCCAGTCGAGGCCTACCCGAAAAAGATCGTCAGCTTCAACCTCGACAAGGACCCGGTGGTGGAGGGCACGCTGCTGGGCATCAAGGGCCAGTACCTGATCTTCGACACCGGCGTGATCAACATTCGCAAGTACACGGCCTACCAGTTGGCCGTGCTCCAGTAAAAAGGACCTGCACATGCGTACCGAACAACCGCGAGTGATCTACCTCAAGGACTATCAGGCGCCCGAGTACCTGATCGACGAGACGCACCTGACCTTCGAGCTGTTCGAGGACCACACCCTGGTCCATGCGCAACTGGTCATGCGCCGCAACCCGGCACGCGGTGCTGGCCTGCCGCCACTGGTGCTCGACGGCCAGCAGCTGGAATTGCAGAGCGTGCAGCTGGATGACCAGGCCCTGGCAGCTGGCGAGTATCAGCTTGAAGCCGACAGCCTGACCGTGCAGCCCAAGACCGAGCGCTTCACCCTCGACACCAGCGTGAAGATCCACCCGGAGAGCAACACCGCGCTGGAAGGCCTGTACAAGTCCGGCAAGATGTTCTGCACCCAGTGCGAAGCCGAGGGCTTCCGCAAGATCACCTATTACCTCGACCGCCCCGACGTGATGAGCACCTTCACCACCACGGTGATCGCCGAGCAGCATCGCTACCCGGTGCTGTTGTCGAACGGCAACCCGATTGGCAGTGGGCCGGCCGAAGACGGCCGCCACTGGGCGACCTGGGAAGACCCGTTCATGAAACCGGCCTACCTGTTCGCCCTGGTGGCCGGTGACCTGTGGTGCGTGGAAGACAAGTTCGTGCGCCAGTCCGGCCGCGACGTCACCTTGCGTATCTACGTCGAGCCCGAGAACATCGACAAGTGCGACCACGCCATGGTCAGCCTGAAGAAGTCCATGCGTTGGGACGAGGAAGTCTACGGCCGTGAATACGACCTGGACATCTTCATGATCGTCGCGGTCAACGACTTCAACATGGGCGCCATGGAAAACAAGGGCCTGAACATCTTCAACTCCAGCTGTGTGCTGGCCCGTGCCGAAACCGCCACCGATGCTGCCCACCAACGGGTCGAAGGTGTGGTCGCCCACGAGTACTTCCACAACTGGTCGGGCAATCGCGTGACCTGCCGTGACTGGTTCCAGCTCTCGCTCAAGGAAGGCTTCACGGTGTTCCGTGACGCCGAGTTCAGCGCCGACATGAATTCGCGCACGGTCAAGCGTATCGAGGACGTGGCCTACCTGCGCACCCACCAGTTCGCCGAGGACGCCGGCCCCATGGCGCACCCGGTGCGCCCGGACAGCTTCATCGAGATCTCCAACTTCTACACCCTGACCGTTTATGAAAAGGGCGCCGAAGTGGTGCGCATGGTCCGTACCCTGCTGGGGACCGAAGGCTTCCGCAAGGGCAGCGACCTGTACTTCGAGCGCCACGATGGTCAGGCGGTGACCACCGACGATTTCATCAAGGCGATGGAAGACGCCAACGGCGTCGACCTGACCCAGTTCAAGCGCTGGTACAGCCAGGCCGGTACGCCGCGCCTTGAGGTCAGCGAGGGCTATGATAGCGCCGCGCAAACCTATAGCCTGACGTTCCGCCAGAGCTGCCCGGCCACCCCGGACAAGGCCGAAAAACAGCCGTTCGTGATCCCGGTGGAGCTGGGCCTGCTGGATGCCCAGGGTAACGATTTGCCGCTGCGCCTGGTGGGTGAGTCGGCTGCCGCCGGTACCCGCCGCGTGCTGTCGGTGACCGAGGCCGAGCAAACCTTCACCTTCGAGGGCATTTCGGCCAAGCCGCTGCCATCGTTGCTGCGCGGTTTCAGTGCGCCGGTGAAGTTGAGCTTCCCGTACGATCGTGACCAGCTGATGTTCCTCATGCAGCACGACAGCGACGGTTTCAACCGTTGGGAAGCCGGCCAACAACTGTCGGTGCAAGTCCTGCAGGAACTGATCGGCCAACACCAGCGCGGCGAAGCACTGAAGCTCGACCAGCGCCTGATCACCGCCCTGGGCACCGTGCTGGCCAACGCGTCGCTGGACGCTGCCATGGTTGCCGAGATGCTCTCGCTGCCGGGCGAAGCGTACCTCACCGAGATCAGCCAGGTGGCTGACGTCGATGCCATCCACGCGGCTCGCGAGTTCGCCCGCCAGCAGATCGCCGCGCAACTGTTCGATGCCCTGTGGGCGCGCTACCAGGCCAACCGCGAGGTGTCGCGCAACACCGCTTATGTTGCCGCAGCCGAGCACTTTGCCCGCCGCAGCCTGCAGAACATCGCCCTGTCGTACCTGATGCAGAGCGGCAAACCGCAGGTGCTGGAAGCGACCCTGGAGCAGTTCGACCAGTGCGACAACATGACCGAACGCCTGACGGCGCTGGCTGTGCTGGTCAACTCGCCGTTCGAGGCCGAGCGGGCCAAGGCGCTGGAAAGCTTCGCCGAGCACTTCAAGGACAACCCGCTGGTCATGGACCAGTGGTTCAGCGTGCAGGCCGCCAGTGCCTTGCCGGGCGGACTGGCGCGGGTCAAGGCGCTGATGCAGCACCCCGCGTTCACCTTGAAGAACCCGAACAAGGTGCGGGCATTGATCGGTGCCTTTGCCGGGCAGAACCTGGTCAACTTCCATGCTGCCGATGGTTC
This sequence comes from Pseudomonas sp. NPDC089395, assembly GCF_044749525.1. Lineage (NCBI taxonomy): Bacteria > Pseudomonadati > Pseudomonadota > Gammaproteobacteria > Pseudomonadales > Pseudomonadaceae > Pseudomonas > Pseudomonas sp. NPDC089395. Next base: position 89,236 of record NZ_JBIVID010000013.1, on the reverse strand, counting down.
GGGGTATCGCTTCCTGGCGGACCTGGTGATCGAACTGAATGCGCTGAACCCGCAGATCGCTTCGCGTCAACTGGCACCGCTGACCCGCTGGCGCAAGTATGACGATGCGCGTCAGGCGCTGATGAAAGGTGAGCTGGAGCGGATTCTGGCCTCCGGTGCGCTGTCCAGTGATGTGTATGAAGTGGTGAGCAAAAGCCTGGCTTGATGGCAATGGGGCTGCTGCGCAGCCCTTTCGCGACACAAGGCCGCTCCTACAGGGGATCGCGTTCTCTCTGTAGGAGCGGCCTTGTGTCGCGAAAGGGCCGCACAGCGGCCCCAGCTTTTTGGCGGTTAACAAAACATAACGCACCGTGCGTTGTAATGTTTCAACCTCCCCCGATACGATGACCCCAAGCGCTTGCAGGCCTCTACCACAAGCTTTTCGCAGTACCTGCAAAGCACAGACCCACTAACAAGAACAAATTGGGGGCGGTCATGAGTGAGCGGGTAATGACGCAGGCCAGGCGCAGCGCCTGGCCATTGGCGGCCGGCGCGATGCTGGCGCTGGCGATGGGCATATGGGCAGAGAGCGCGCAAGCGGCCACTGCCGACGAGTACTCAAGCGAATCGGCCAAGGCCAGCCAGAGCCTGCTGATCGATGCCGCCCATGCTGGGCAACGCCTGGTGGTGGTCGGTGATCGCGGTCACATCCTGTTCTCCGACGATCAGGGCAAGACCTGGACCCAAGCCCGAGTGCCCACCCGTCAACTGCTCACCGCCGTGTTCTTCCTCGACGACAAGCGCGGCTGGGCAGTCGGCCATGATGCGCAGATCCTCGTCAGCACCGATGGCGGCGCGACCTGGACCAGACAGTTCGAAGACCTCTCCCGCGAAGCGCCGTTGCTCGATATCACCTTCCTCGACGCCCAGCACGGTTTTGCCGTCGGCGCCTATGGTGCCTTGCTGGAAACCGACGATGGCGGCCAGCACTGGCAGGAGGTCGGCGAGCGCCTGGACAACCCTGACCAGCTCCACCTCAATGGCATTGCCGTGGTCAAGGACGCCGGGCTGTTCATCGTTGGCGAGCAAGGCAGCATGTACCGCTCCAGCGACAACGGCCAGACCTGGACCAAGCTCGAAGGCCCCTACGAGGGCTCGCTGTTCGGTGTGATCGGTACCGCCCATGCCCACACGCTGCTGGCCTACGGCCTGCGCGGCAACCTGTTCCGTTCCACCGACTTTGGCGACAGCTGGCAGCCGATCGCGCTCAAGGCCGCGCGCGGCACCCTCGAATTCGGCCTGGCAAGCGCTACGCTTCTCGATGATGGCAGCCTGGTATTGGTCGGCAATGGCGGCAGCGTGCTGCGCAGCCAGGACGACGGGCAGACCTTCAGCGTCTACAACCGCGCCGACCGTATCGCCTTGGCCGGTGCCAGTGGCCTGGCCAATGGTGGCCTGCTGCTGGTGGGGCAGGGGGGTGTGCATCTGGCCACCGCTGAAGGTGCCGACCAAACCGACAAGGAGCCGCGTCCATGACCAGCAGGGAGAGCATCACCATGCACCCGCACCACCAGGACAAGGCCACGCTGCTTGAGCGCTTGATCTTCAACAACCGTCCTGTGGTCATCGCCCTGTGTCTGCTGGTCAGCATCTTCCTGTTCTGGCAGGCCACGCAGATCCGGCCCTCGACCAGTTTCGAGAAGATGATCCCGCTGCAGCACCCCTTCATCGAACAGATGATGGAGCACCGCAACGACCTGGCCAACCTGGGCAACACCGTGCGCATCTCGGTCGAGGCCGTCAACGGCGATATCTTCGACAAGGACTACATGGAGACCCTGCGACAAATCCATGACGAGGTGTTCTACATCCCGGGTGTCGACCGCGCCGGCCTCAAGTCGCTGTGGAGCCCCAGCGTGCGCTGGAGCGAGGTCACCGAGGAGGGCTTCTCCGGTGGCGAGGTGATCCCCAATACCTACAATGGCTCGGCCGAAAGCCTCGACACCCTGCGCGACAACGTGCTCAAGTCCGGCCAGGTCGGGCGCCTGGTGGGCAACAACTTCAAATCCAGCATCGTCGATATCCCCTTGCTGGAAAGCTTCCCCGACCCTCAGGACCCGGGCAAGCAGGTCAAGCTCGACTACCAGAAGTTCTCCCACCAGCTCGAAGCGCAGATCCGCGACAAGTTCCAGGCGCAGAACCCCAACGTGAAGATCCACATCGTCGGCTTCGCCAAGAAGGTTGGCGACCTGATCGACGGCCTGGTGATGGTGGCGATGTTCTTCGGTGTGGCCCTGGTCATCACCTGGATCCTGCTGTACTGGTTCACCTGGTGCATCCGCAGCACCATCGCCGTGCTCATCACCACGCTTGTGGCGGTGGTCTGGCAGCTGGGTCTGATGCATGCGGTGGGCTTCGGCCTGGATCCGTATTCGATGCTGGTGCCGTTCCTGATCTTCGCCATCGGCATCTCCCACGGGGTGCAGAAGATCAACGGCATCGCCTTGCAATCGAGCGGCGCCGACAACGCCCTGACCGCTGCCCGTCGCACCTTCCGCCAGCTTTTCCTGCCGGGGATGATCGCCATTCTCGCCGACGCGGTGGGCTTCATCACCTTGCTGATCATCGACATCGGCGTGATCCGTGAACTGGCCATCGGCGCCTCGATCGGCGTGGCCGTCATCGTCTTCACCAACCTGATACTGTTGCCGGTGGCGATCTCCTACGTCGGCATCAGCAAGAAGGCCGTCGAGCGCAGCAAGAAGGACGCCACCCGCGAGCACCCGTTCTGGCGCCTGCTGTCGAACTTTGCCAGTGCCAAGGTGGCGCCGGTGTCCATCGCCCTGGCCCTGGTGGCCTTCGCAGGTGGCCTGTGGTACAGCCAGAACCTGAAGATCGGCGACCTCGACCAGGGCGCGCCTGAACTGCGCCCCGACTCGCGCTACAACCAGGACAACAATTTCATCATCAGTAACTACTCGACCAGTTCGGACGTGCTGGTGATCATGGTCAAGACGCCGGCGGAGAGCTGTTCGATCCACTCGACCATGGCGCCTATCGACGAGCTGATGTGGACCATGGAGAACACCCCGGGCGTGCAGTCGGCGATTTCCCTGGTCACCGTATCCAAGCAAGTGATCAAGGGCATGAACGAGGGCAGCCTGAAATGGGAAACCCTGTCGCGCAACCCGGACATCCTCAACAACTCCATCGCCCGTGCCGACGGCCTGTATAACGCCGATTGCTCGCTGGCGCCGGTGCTGGTGTTCCTCAACGACCACAAGGCCGAGACCCTGGAGCGCGTCACCCAGGTGGCCAAGGCGTTCGCCGACAGCCACAACAAGGAAGGCCTGCAGTTCCTGCTGGCGGCCGGTAATGCCGGGATCGAGGCGGCCACCAACGAGGTGATCAAGTCGGCCGAGCTGACCATCCTGGTGCTGGTGTACATCTGCGTGGCGGTGATGTGCCTGATTACCTTCCGCTCCTTCGCCGCCACCTTGTGCATCGTGCTGCCGCTGGTGCTGACCTCGGTACTGGGCAATGCGCTGATGGCGTTCATGGGCATCGGCGTGAAGGTTGCCACCCTGCCGGTGGTGGCGCTGGGTGTGGGCATCGGCGTGGACTACGGCATCTACATCTACAGCCGCCTGGAAAGCTTCCTGCGGGCTGGCCTGCCGTTGCAGGAGGCGTACTACGAAACCCTGCGCTCGACCGGCAAGGCCGTGCTGTTCACCGGCCTGTGCCTGGCGATTGGCGTGTGCACCTGGATCTTCTCGGCGATCAAGTTCCAGGCCGACATGGGGCTGATGCTGACCTTCATGTTGCTGTGGAACATGTTCGGTGCGCTGTGGCTGCTGCCGGCATTGGCGCGGTTCCTGATCAAGCCGGAGAAGATGGTGGGCAAGGAGGGAGGCTCGATTTTCGCTCACTGAGTGGTAAGGCCGTTGTGGGAGCGGGCTTGTCCCGCGAACAAGGCACCGCGGAGTCTGGCAAGGGCTCCGCCCTTGTTCGCGGGGCAAGCCCGCTCCCACATAGGACTGTATAATGCCGGCTCACTTCACCTTCGGTACCTCCATGTCCCTCCCTACCGCCCTCGCATCCTGCGACATGCTCCTGATCGACGGCCTGCACGCCTTCGACTTCACCTTCGACGAATCCGGCCTCATGGTCGAATGCATGGACGGCCGCCAGCACCGCCGCTGGACCTTCACCACCGAGCAGCTCGCTACCGCTGTCGGCGCCGGTGACGAGTGGGTCGTCAACGATGCCCAAGGCGAGCATCGTCTAGTCTGTATGAGTGCCTTTCGCGCCCCGGATGAAGAGAACGATGAACCGGATCTGGACGAGCCTGCTGACCGCTAGCCTGATGAGCCTGACCCTCAACGCCCCTGCCGCCACGCTGTTGGTCGGCAGCTACACTGATGGCGCCAGCCAGGGCATCTACCGCTACGCGTTCGACAGCAAGCGCGGGCAGATCACCCCCACGCCGTTGCAAGTGGTGAAGAGCGTCAGCCCGTCGTGGCTGGTGCTCTCGGCCGATCAGCGACAGCTGTTCACGGTCAACGAAACGGTGCAAGGCCACGCCAGCAGTTTCAGCGTCAGCAGCAAAGGTGAGATCAAGCCGCTCAACCAGGTGGCCACGCGCGGCGACGAACCAACCTACGCCAGCCTCAGCCGCGACCAGCGCTACCTGTTCGTCGCCAATTACGCTGTCGCCCCGGATCCTGGGGGCAGCCTGGTGGTGATCCCGGTGGCCAAGGACGGCAAGCTCAAGGACGTGGTGCAGCAAGTGCGGCACAAGCCCAGTGGTGTGAACCCCGAGCGCCAGGCCGGTGCCCATGTGCATTCGCTGGTGCTGTCGCCCGATGGCTTGCACGTGTATGCCTGCGACCTGGGGGCCGACAAGGTCTTCATCTACCGTTACGACGGTGCCAGCCCGAAAGATCCGCTCACCCCGGCGATTCCGGCTGCGGTAGACCTGCCGCCCGGCAGCGGCCCGCGCCATCTGCTGTTCGATGCCAAGGGGCGGCACGCCTACCTGACCCTGGAAATGAGCGCCGAAGTGGTCATGTTCGACGTCCAGGACGATGCCTTGCTCGAACGCCAGCGCTTGCCCCTGACCGATCAGCAGGAAGCTGCGGCCAAGGCGGCCGGCGGGCTGCACCTCTCGGCGGATGGGCGCTTCCTGTACGTCAGCAATCGCGGTACGGCCAACGAGATCGTGGTGTTCGGCGTGGGCAAGGACGATGGCCGGCTGGCGTTCCTGCAGCGCCGCTCGGTGGAGGGCGATCATCCCCGTGAATTTGCCCTGGACCCGAGTGACAATTTCCTGCTGGTGGCCAACCAGAAGAGCAACCAGATCGTGGTCATGCGCCGCGATCCGCGTAGCGGCAAGCTTGGGGAGACAGTACAGACGATGCCGCAGGAGGCGCCATCGGACCTGAAGTTTATCGAGTGACTATCGATACGCGTGATAATCCCTACCAGCGCAATGAATTTCTGCAGGCGACCTCAGCGGCGTAAGTTTGGCTCAAGGCCCACACGGGCTACCGTCAAACCACCGCAGTCGAGGTCAGCCCAGATGAACTTCAATCTCTTCCCGGTCATCGCCGCATCCGCCATTTCCGCATCCGTGGTGCTGCCAGCCCACGCCCATGCCGACAACAGCCCCAAGGCGTCCAGTACCCACAGCTACACCGAGCAGTACCTGCGCCAGAGTGCCCATTACCATGCGGCGTTGAGTGGCAAGCACAACCATTGAGCCTGCGTGAACACTGAACCTGTGGGACCGTGCAACACCGATCGCTATCGGGCCATCACGGCCTTGAACAGCTCGGACGCCAACCACCCCTCCAGCCAGCTCCGCACGCGCGGATAAGCCGCCTCGGCGAACCACTGCGGTTCGACCCCGGCAAACTGGCGCATCAGGGGCAGCAAGGCGGCATCGGCCAGGCTCGGATGCTCGGCCAGCAGGTACGACCGGCCTTCGAGCAGTTGTTCCAGGGTCGCCAGCCAAGGCTCGGCCTGCTGGCGATAATGTTCCCGTGAATGCGCAGGGTAGCGCTCGGCATACTTGTACAGATTCACCTGTGCCTTGAACACGCTGTCGTTGCGGGCAATCAGTGCGTCGGCCTGCTGCGCGGCGGCGGGGTCGGCCTGCAGGCGCCAGTCCTGCGGGTCGTTCTGTTCAAGCGCCCAGCGCATGATGTCCAGGCTCTCTTCCAGCACCCCGTGACCGGTGTCGAGCACCGGCACCGTACCTTTGGGCGACAAGGCCAGCAACTCGGCCGGCTTGTGCTTCATCGCCACCTCGCGGATCTCCAGTTCACAGCCGGCATAGCGCAGGGCCAGACGCGCGCGCATGGCCCACGGGCAGCGGCGGAACGAGTAGAGAATCACCCGCACACCTCCACGTCACTCAAGCCATTGCCCTGGCGGCGCACCTGGATCTGCACCGGAATGCGCTCATGCATCTCCTGCACGTGGGAAATCACCGCTACCTTGCGGCCCTGCGCCTGCAGGCCGTCCAAGGCATCCATGGCCAGTTGCAGCGACTCGGGGTCGAGGCTGCCGAAACCTTCGTCGATAAACAGCGATTCGATCCGCAGCGTGCTCGATGCCATCGACGCCAGGCCCAGGGCCAGGGCCAGCGAAACCAGGAAGGTCTCGCCACCGGACAACGAATGCACCGAACGCAGTTCGTCACCCATTTCGGTGTCCATTACCAGCAGGCCCAGGGCACTGCCGCCGCGCTTGAGGCGGTAGCGGCGTGCCAGCTGGCGCAACTGGGCGTTGGCGTGGTGCAGCAGCAGGTCGAGGTTGTAGCCCTGGGCGATCTTGCGGAATACATCGCCGGAGGCCGAGCCGATCAGGGCGTTGAGGCGTGCCCAGCGCTGCCATTGCTGGTACGCCTGCTCGATCTCGCCTGCAAGGGCCTGGTGCGCCTGTTGCCGGCGCTGGTCGTCAGCCTGCTGGGCGCGTAGTTCGGCGCATTGCTGTTCGTGACCGGACAGGCGCTCGCGCAATTCGCCCAGCGCCTGTTCCAGGGCTTGGACCGAGGTTTCCACGGTCATCTGTGCGCTGTGCTGCTGCAGGCGCTGCTCGCGCTCCTGCAGCAGCACACGGCCTTGCTCGATAGCCCGTTCGGCACCTTGCAGACGCTGGCGCAGTTCGTTGAGCTGGGCATCGTCCACGGCCAGCAGGCGGTCCAGGCCGGCATCGTCCAGTTCCGGGTGCGCCGCGCGCCACTGGGCGATGTCGCCCTGCAACTGCTGGCATTCACTGTCCAGCGCCTGCTGCTGCTGGGTATTGGCCTTGAGTTCGCTGGCCAGTTGCACGCCTTGGGTGCGCAGGTCCTGCAGACGCTGGGCGGTGTCGGCGTCGAGCACGCGGGCCTGTTCCAGCTGCGCGTCCATATGCTGCTGCCAGGCTTCGGCGCTGGCGTGTTGACCGAGCAGTTGGTCGAGGGACGCCCGGGCCTGCTGACGTTGTTCGTCCAGCGCGGCGAGCTTGTGCTGCAGTTGCTGTTGCGACTGCAGCCGCACCTGCTGCTGGTCGCGCAGTTTGTCCAGTTGCACTTGGCGCGCTTGCTGCTCGTGCTGCTCGTCCTTGCGCTGTTCCAGGTGCTGCAAGCGCTGGGCGATCTGCTGGTCGAGGGCGAGGAAGGCGTGGGCCGGGTCGTCGCTCAGGGCCTTGAGCACCTCCTGAGGCAGGACGCTGGCAAGGTCGTCCAGCCCTTGCTGCAGTTGCTGTTCATCGTTGGCCAGGGCCTGGTGCTGGTGATCCAGCTGGTGCTGCGCCTGCTGCTGGGCGTGCTGCGCCGCCTGCAGCTGCTGGTTGAGGCGGGCGGATTCCTTTTGCAGGGTGAGCAGGGCGCTTTGGCGCTTCTCGTCCTGGTTGATTTCATCGTTGAGCCGGCGCAGCTGGCTGTCGAGCCAGGCGCTGCGGGCCTTGTCATCCTGGGGCGCAAGGGCTGGCCACAGGCTGTGGGCCTGGACCTGGGCCTGCAGCGGCTGCAACAGCTCGCCCAGTTGAGCCTGTTGCTGTTGGTAGTCCTTGAGCTGGGCATTGACCACGCCCAGTCGGGTGCGCAAGTCCACCAGCTTGTCGTTGAGGGCATCGACCTGCTTCTGCGCGGCTTCCTCTTCGGCCTGGTCGTGGCGGCCCAGGCTCTGCAGCAGCGCTTCAGGCTGGTGGAACGGATGCTCGGCGCTGCCGCAGACCGGGCACGGCTCGCCGTCTCGCAGCTGGCCGCGCAGTTCCTCGACGCTGGTGTTGCGTGCCAGGCGCTGGCGCGCCAGCAATTGGCGGGTGAGGGTGAGCGCCTGCTCGGCCGCTTCCAGTTCCGCCTTGGCCGCCGTGCCTTCGCCGATCAACTGCTGACGTTGCTGCATGGCCTGCTGCTGGCGCTCGCGCAGCGCATCGAGCTGCTGGCGCAGTTCCAGTTCGCGGCCATGCAACCGCGACAGCTCCTCGACGGCGCGATGCTGTTTACGGTTGTCCTGCAGCATGCCGCCGAGCAGGTCGATCTGCTCTGCCAGCGCCTGGGGTTCTGCCCCGGCTTCCTGGAACAACAGGTCGAAGGCGTCGCGCTCGGCCTGCAGCTGGGCGTTGGCCTGGCTGACCCGGGCTTGCAGCCCGGGCAGCTCTTCGCGCCCCTTGGCCAGGCGCCCGCCGGTGAGCATTACCTGCTTGAGTTGCGGCAAGTAGGCCTGCCAGGCATTGGCCAGACCTTCCAGGTGCTGGCTGTCGGCCAGCGCGGTGTCGATCTGCCCCAGTTGCTGCAGGCTGCGCTGCTGGTGTTCTTCCAGTTGCTGCAGGTGCTGCTGGCCTTCGGCGAGCGCTTGGTCGGCCTGCTCGCTGGCGCTGCGTTGAGCCACCTGCTCTTGCTCCAGGCGAGCCAGGCTGTCCTGGCCGGCAAAGGCCTGGCGCAGGCGCGGTGCATCCTCGCTGTGCTGTGCCTGGTGTTGTGCCAGGGCCTGGCGTGCCGCATCCAGCGCCTGCTCCAGCTCGCAGGTGCGCACGTGCAGTTCGGCTTGCTGGCGTTGCTGTTCGGTGAGGGTCGCGGCCAGGGGGGCCAACTGCGCATTGAGCATCTGCTGGCGGTGGAACTGGTGGCGCTGTGGCGCCAGGCGCTCCAGGCGTTGCAGGTCGAGGCGCTGTTCGGCCAGTTGCTGCCAGTTGTGCTCGGCAGCCTGCAGGGCCGTGCCGGCTTCGGCGTGTTGGGCCTGCAGCTGGCGCTGTTCATCGAGCCATTTGCGTTGCTGTTCCAGCTGGCGCTCGCCAGCCTGGTCGGCCTTGAACTGCTGCTGCGCCTGTTCCAGGCGCTGGTCGAGTTCCGCGCGGGCTTCGGCGGCCATCGGCAGCAGGTGGCTGGCACGGTCATTGAGCGTTTTGTGCGCCTCGGCGGTTTCCCGTGCCTTGCTGAAGGCACGCTGGCCGAGACGGGTGTAGATGGCGGTGTTGGTGAGCTTTTCCAGCAGCTCGCTGCGCTCTTTGTCGTCGGCCTTGAGGAAGGCGCCGAATTCGCTTTGCGCCAGCATCACCGCGCGGGTGAACTGCTCGAAGTTCAGGCCCAGGCGGGCTTCGATCAATTGCTTGTATTCGTTCTTGCCGCTGCCCAGCAGCTGTTCGCTGTCCAGGTCGTAGAGGCTCTGGCGGCTGTTCTGCAGCTTGCCGCTGGCCTTGTCACGGGCGCGATTGGCTTCCCAGCGCGCACGGTAGCGGTGGCCGTCGATGCCGACGAAGTCGACTTCGGCAAAGCCGCTGCCGGTGCCACGGCGCAGCAGGTTGCGGGGGTCGGAGGTGGGGATGTCGCCATCGGCGTCGGGCACCTTGGCTTCACGGCCGATGTCATTGAGCCGCGGCACGGTACCGAACAGGGCCAGGCACAGGGCGTCGAGCAAGGTGCTCTTGCCGGCCCCGGTGGGCCCGGTGATGGCGAACAGGCCGGCACTGGCCAGGGGTTCGGCAGTGAAGTCGATGTCTACCGGGCCGGCCAGCGATGCCAGGTTCTTCAGGCGGATGGCGAGAATCTTCATGGCTGTTCCTCTTCCAGCTGGACGTCCTGCAGCAGCAGGGCGAAGTCGGCCAGGGCCTGCTCGTCGACGGGGTTGCCATAGGCCTGCTCCCAGGCGCGGCTGAACAGATCCTGCGGGGTCATCTGTGACAGCTCGACGAAGGCCAGGTCATCGTCGTCCTGACCGCCACTGCCGGCATATTCGGCACTGATGCGCACCAGCCGCACCGCCTTGCCGTGCAGGGCACCCTCGATCTGCTGGCGCAGGTCCGGTTGCGGCTCGTCCAGTTGCACGCGCACTTCCAGCCAAGGTTGCCGGTTGGGGTCTTCCAGCAGGTCAATGACCGGCAGCTCGGCAAGTGCGGTGAGCAGCTCGCCCAACGGCGCAGGTCCCAGGCGCTGCAGGGCCACGGCACGTGGCACAGGGCGTGGCTCGACGCTGAGCAGTTCGCTGCCCTGCAGTTCGACTTCCAGCACCTGGTGCGGGTAGTTGATTTCGGCGAACGACAGCGGGATCGGCGAGCCGCTGTAGCGGATACGGGCTTCGCGGTTGACCTTCTGCGGCTTGTGCAAGTGGCCCAGGGCAACGTAGCTGATGTCCTTGTCGAACAACTTGGCCGGCAAGGCTTCGGCGTTGCCGATGATCAGGCTGCGCTCGGAGTCCTCGGACACTGCGCCCCCGGCCATGTGCGCATGGCTGATGGCGATCAGCGCCTGATCCTTCTTGCGCTTCTTCTGGGCGGCGGCGATCAGTTGCTGGTGCACCTGGGTGATGCCTTGCAGGTAGTCGTCGCCCAACTGCGGGCCGGTGACTTCGGCCGGGCGCAGGAAGGGCAGGGCCAGGCACCAGGCGGCGACCTTGCCGCGGCCATTGGTCAGCGGGATCAGCAGGCGCTCGGCATCCAGCTGGCCTTCGTCGAGCCAGTGCACCCGGCCCAGCGCATGGGTGCGCAGGCGGCGCATGAGTGCGGCGGGCAGCTCGATGCGCGAGCCGGAGTCGTGGTTGCCGGCGATCATCACGATGTCCAGTTTCGGCTGCTGCTCATGGGCCTGGACGATGAAGTCGTAAAGCCGCTCCTGGGCTTTGACCGGCGGGTTGACCGTGTCGAAGATATCGCCCGCGATCAGCAGCGCATCCGGCTGGCGCAGGTGCAGCTGGCCGAGCAGCCAGTCGAGGAAGCAGGCGTGTTCGAAGTCGCGTTCCTGGCCGTGCAGGCTTTGGCCCAGGTGCCAGTCGGAGGTGTGAAACAGACGCATGGATGACCTGTTGGTGTCGAGTCAGGCAAGCGCAGGGCTTGGCTTGAAGGATGGGCTTCGCGAAGGCGCGTATGGTAACCCAACCCAGGGGGGTGATGCCCTTCTTCAACATTTTTGTAACTAGCCGATTCAGCCAATCCCCTGTAGGAGCGGGCTTGCCCGCGATCAAGGGCTTGCCCTTGCCAGTCCGCGCCATGCCTGAAACCTGCGCCATTGCTGACTTGCAATCCGTTTCACCGCAAGCACGCCCTCAGCGGGCTGAACGATGCTCTCAGAAACGATGAAATTTCATGTAGGCCTCATCCTACAAATAGCCGTTGTGTTCTGAACACCAGGTTCATTGGCTGCCATTTCCCATCGACCTAACCTGCGCCCCTTAAACGCACAAGCATGCCAATCGTGCCGACAAGGAGAGAGCGCAATGATCATTGACCTGGTCGAGCGGCTGTCGTCGCAGCATCGTCGACTGTTCAAGTTCCACCACCTAAACGACCCCGACCAGCCGCTGCTGCTGGAAAGCTTTACAGGTGCCGACGGGCTGTCCCAGCCGTTCACCTACGAACTGCAACTGATCTGCGACACGCCGCAGATGCCGCTCAAGTCGATGCTGGGTCAGCAGGTCAGCATCGAGATCGAACTGGTCGATACCGCCCCGCGCTTCATCAACGGCTACCTCACGCATTTCGCCAGCCTGGGCAGCGACGGCGCGCTGGAGCGCTACCGCGCGACCTTGAACCCCTGGCTGACACTGCTCGCGCAGCGAACCGATACCCGCATCTTCCAGAACCGCTCGGTCGATGAGGTGCTCGCCGAAGTCTTCGCCCAGTACCCGGGGTATGCCACCTATGCCCTGCGCCTGAACCACCCGCAGAAGCGCCACACTTACCTCACCCAGTACCGCGAAACCGACCTCAACTTCGTCCAGCGCCTGCTGGAGGAGGCGGGGCTTTTCTACTACTTCGAGCACAGCGCCGAAGGCCACACGCTGATCATCTGCGATGACTCCACCGAGCTCGATGTACTCCCGGAGCAAGGGCAGATCCGCTTCCACAGTGCTGCCGTCACCGAGACCGCCGATTCGATCACCCAATGGCGCGCTTGCCGCCAGATGCAGCCCGGCCGGATGGCCGCGCAGACCTTCGACTACCGCCAGCCGCGCAATCGCCTGCCGGTGGCGCTGCACAGCCTCAATCAGCAGGGCGCGGTGCCGCGCTTCGAAGTGTACGATCCCGGGCAATACACCCACAGCACCCCGGACGAAGGCGAAGCGTTGCTGCGCTTGCGTGTCGAGGGCCTGGAGCTGGCCGGCAAGCGGTTCGAGGGCGCCAGCAATTGCCGGGCGATGCGCCCTGGGTACAGTTTCGAACTGCTGCAGCACCCAAAGCACCAGGATGGCCCTGTGGACCAGCGCGAGTTCCTGCTGATGCAGGTGAGCTGCGAAGGCTACAACAACTACCTCGGCGGCCAGCAGGCCCGCTATTTCAATGCCTTCACCTGCGTGCGCAAGAAAATCGCGTTCCGCCCCCAACTGAATACGCCCAGACCGATCATTACCGGCCCGCAGACGGCCATCGTCGTCGGCCCGCCCGGCGAGGAAATCTTCACCGACGAACTGGGCCGGGTGAAAGTGCAGTTCCATTGGGACCGCCAGGGCCAGTTCAACGACAGCAGCTCGTGCTGGGTACGTGTGGCGCAGTCCGGTGCCAGCGGTGGCTTTGGCAGTATCCAGATCCCCCGCGTCGGCGATGAAGTGGTGGTGGTATTCCTCGACGGCAACCCCGACCGCCCGCTGATCATGGGCAGCCTGTACAACAGCGCCAACACCCCGCCCTGGGCGTTGCCGGCGAACAAGACCCAGAGTGGCTTCCTGACCCGGTCGATGAAGGGCGACGGCGGTACCGCCAACTTCTTCCGCTTCGAGGACAAGGCCGGTGCCGAGCAGATCATCATGCATGCCGAGCGCAACATGGATACCGAGATCGAGCTGGATGAGACCCATCAAGTGGGGAACAACCGGTCGATCAAGGTCGGCGGTACGCACGCCGAGGTCATCAAGAAAGATACCGTGGTGAATGTCCAGGAGGGCAGTTACACCCTCCAGGTAGACAACAAGTTCATCCAGGTGAGTGCCAAGGAACGCATTCTGCTTCAGGTGGGCGGCAGCAAGATCGCTATCACACCTGAAGGTATCACCATCGAGGCCGACAAGATCGACATCCTCGGTAAGAACACCTTTGTCAAAGGTGATCGCGTTGATATCAACGAGTAAGGTGCACGCTGATGTACAAACCCAGCATCTACGACAGAATTTCCCAGAAGCGCGAAGCCGCCGAAGCGCTCGCCCAACAACAAGCCGAGCAGGAGCGCGCAGCCGCCGAAGCCTTGAGCAAAATGCCGGAACCTGTACCCGTACTGCCTCTGGATATTGAGCAGAATGCATTAAGGGTTGCAGGGCTCAACATGCTCATGCCGACAGGTTTCAATTTTCGCGATATCCAGACCACCCTGGAGTTCGCCGGATGCGAAGTAACGTTCAGTGCGCGTCGCAGAATTGCACCCGATGGACTGGACCTGCCAAAGGCAGTTGATCTGTATGTGAAGAATCTGCGTGATGTCCATGCCGAAATGACCCTCGTACGTCAGGCCGAATGTTTGCTGGCAGGGCATCCGGCGATGGCGCTCGATTACCTGTTTCCTGACGGCCGAGCGCGCCGTCACGGACGCACTGTATGCGCGATGATCACCAGCGATGAGGGCCAATCACGGCAGTGGCTCGAAGTCTCTACTCAAATAGACCCGAGCCAGGCTGGCCTGGCCGACTGGCTGATCAAGTTCGATGCGATGCTTGCGGGCATGACGGCACATTAAGAACTCCTATTTCTCGTTTTAATGGATTATCAAGTCAATGGACTATCAACTTCAGGAAGGATCTATCACGTTGCCGGAAGGCTTTCAGGACCGAACGGTGAATATGTTCATCCTGGGCAGCAACATTCCCGCGCCACTGAATATCACGCTGTCGCGTGACAACCTGCTACCCGCCGAAGACCTCAAGGCCTACATCGACCGCCAGCTGAAACTGATCGCGAGCAAGCTTCGCGGTTACACCGTGCTGAGCAAAAAACCTGCGCAGTTATCTTCCAGCCAGCCGGTGGCCGGAATGCAGGTCGAGGGGTACTACCTGAACGAAGGTCGGCCTGTTTATCAGCGCCAGGCAGCGTTCGAGGTCGCGCCCGGGCGCATTCTGGTGTTCTCCACCACTAGCCAGAAAGACTTCAGTGGCAAGCAGAACGAGAGCTGGTTACAGCTTTTGAACAGTTTCCAGCCGCGGCAGGATGCCGCTGCTTCGTCCGACAACGCCACTCAGGATTGAGCTCATGTTCGAAGCAGCGCGTTGGGGTGATGAGATCGAGCACACCGGCGCCCTGGCCGGGTTTCTCGCCGGGGCGGTGATTGGGCTTGCGATCGCGACGGCAGCGGCCTTTACCATTTGCACCGCTGGTCTTGGCGGATTTCTGTTGGGCGCCGCAATTGGTTTAGGCGCTGGCTTGCTCCCCATGCTAGGCGAGAAGTTCGGGTCGATGTTCAGTTCGCCGGCAGGGCAGATCGAGCTTGCCGGGTGCTCGACCAACGTGTTCATCAACAAACGCAATGCTGCCCACGCAGAGCTCAGCACTGCAAAGTGCGACAAGCACCCACCGCCTGTACTGGTAGCGGAAGGGTCTTCGAATGTCTTCATCAATGGCGTAGCTGCTTCACGCAAAGGCGACAAGCTTACTTGTGGTGCAAAGATCTCTGGTGGATCGAACAACGTCTTCATCGGGGGGGGTACTGAGCGTTATCTACCGGTGGACGAGGAAGTTCCGGAGTGGTTGCGTGTCACGGTCGACGTGCTGATGATCGTCGCTTCCATGGGCCGGTCGGTGCTCGCGGTTGGCCGTCTGGGATTGCAAGCCGGCCTGAAGGCTGCAGGCCCCTGCGCACTTCGCACGGGCGCCACGATCGCCGGTAGCTACCTGGCAGGGCGCTTCATCGTCGGCCCAGCCATTGAGCGAGCGATTGGCGGTTTCGCCGGTAATCCTGTGGACATGACCAACGGCCGCAAGCTCTTGGCCAATGAAACCGATTTTGTGCTCCCTGGGATGATGCCCATCGAATGGTCGCGGTTTTACGCCAGCGACCTGACTGTCGACAGCGTCATGGGGCAGGGCTGGGTGCTGCCCTGGGAGCAAAGCCTACGCCGTAGCGGCGGATTCGTTTACCTCACCGATAATCAGGGGCGCCGTGTTCCGTTCATTGACCTGGAGCCGGGCGAAAGCATCTTCAACCCAAATGAAAAGGTTCATCTGGTCCGCACCGAAGGTGGGCACTACCTGCTCCAGACGTTGGACAACGTGTTCTTCTATTTCGGTGAAGTACCGGATACCAATTGCGCCGTGCCATTGCAGCGCCTTGAAAACGCGCTGGGCCATTATCTGCATTTCACCCGTGACAGCGATGACCGCCTGACTGATATCAGTGCGCCGGGCGGCGTGCGGGTTCACCTGCACTATGACCATCCGCTTGGACGGTTGACCGATGTCAAGCGCATCGTAGACAAGCAAGCCGTGGAAACGTTGGTGCGCTATCGCTACGACGATAACGGCCAACTGAAAGAGGTGATCAACCGCAACGGCGATTCGGTACGTCACTTCGACTACGCCGAAAACGTCATGACCCGGCACACCAACGCGCTGGGGCTGATTTGCGAATACCGCTGGGAAACCCAGGGCGACAAACCACGGGTAGTCGAGCACTGGACCAGCGACGGCGAGCACTATCACTTCCGTTACGACTTCGCCAACCGCACCAGCTGGGCCACAGATGTATTGGGCCGGGAGCTGGAGATCCAGTACAACGAAGACCACCGCGTCATTGCCAGCCGCGACTTTGGCGGTGAGCGCTATGGGATGGACTTCGATGCGTCCGGCAACATCATCGGCTTCACCTTGCCTGACGGTAATCACCTCGCGCTCAAGTACGACGACTTCGGCAGGCTGGTGGAGGAAGCCGACCCGCTGGGCCGCACGATCAGCTACAAGCACCACTTCGCCACGCCGCTGGTCACCGAAACCCGCTTCCCGGATGGCAGCGTGTGGAAGTCCCGCTACGACAGCAAAGGCAACCTGGTCGCCGAGATCGACCCGTTAGGCCACAAGACCGAGTACCTCAACGGTGAGGACGGCCTGCCGCACACGATCATCGATGCCAACTTCAAGTCCAAGTACCTGTGGTGGAACGCCTACGCCCAGGTCGAGCGCTTCGAAGACTGCTCGGGCAAGAGTACGTACTACCGCTATGACGAACGCCAGCATCTGGTGGCCGTCACCGATGCGCTGAACCACACCACCTCGCTGGAGCGCAAACCCGATGGGGAAGTGCTGCGTATCCAGCACCCGGATGGCACGGCGGAAAGCTTCACCTACAACACCCTTGGCCAGGTGCTGACGCACACTGACGGCAAAGGCCAGACCACGAGTTTGCAGCGCACCTCCCGCGGCCTGCCCAGCAGCCGTCAGGATGCCAAAGGGCAGTGGATTCGCTACGAGTACGACAAGGCGCTGCGCCTGACCGCGTTGGTCAACGAGAACAGCGCGACGTACAGCTTCGCCTACGATGCGTCGGATCGGCTGATTGAAGAAGTGCGGGTGGATAACCTGACGCGGCGCTTCAGCTACAACGATGGCGGCCACCTGATTCGGTTGAATGAGATTGGCTATGGCGAAAACGGCGAGCGCCCTGAACGCGACACGTTGCTCGAGCGTGACGCCATTGGCCGTCTGATCGCCAAGGTCAACCGCGATGCGCGGCAAGACTTCGAGTACGACGATGTCGACCGGCTGCTGAGCATCCAGCGTCAGCCGACCAGTGCGGGCAAACAGCTTGGCATTACCGAAGAGAAACTGGGTTACAGCTATGACCTGCTGGGCCGGCTCACTCAGGAGCTGACGCCAAGTGGCGCACTGGATTATGAGTACGACCCACTTAGCAACTTGACCACACTGACCCTGCCAGACGGGCGCAAGGTCAATCACCTGTACTACGGTAGTGGCCACCTGCACCAGTTGAACCTGGATGGGAAGGTGATCAGCGACATGGAGCGCGATGACCTGCACCGCGAGGTGTATCGGACGCAGGGCAAGCTCACCAGTTGCATTGGCTATGACGCGATGGGGCGCAAGGCGTGGCAGTTCGCTTCAACGTTACCCGCCGACAAACTTTCCCAGGTGCATAACGCTGGCATCCATACCTCGCTGCTGGTGGAGCATGCCTATAACCCGATTCATCGCCGCTACCAGTACGACCCGGCAGGCGAACTGGTACGCACGCTGGACAAGCTGCGCGGTGAGATCAAGTACGAGTACGAAGCCAACGGGCAGTTGCGCAGCCGGGATACCGGTTCACTGGTGGGCAGCGAAGAGTTTCGTTATGACGCGGCGGCCAACCGGCTGGACTTCAATGCGCGGCAGTTTGACCAGGTCAAGGACAACCGCATCAAGCAGTGGCGGGATCAGGAGTACCGCTATGACCCATGGGGCAACCTGATCGAGAAGCGCTCGGGGCATAGCAAGTTGCAGAGCTTTAGCTATGACTGTGAAAACCGGCTGGTGCGGGCGGAGACGCTGGTCAATAGCAAGCTCGAAAGTACGGGCGCATATCGCTATGACAGCCTTGGGCGTCGGGTGGCCAAGCACGCTGAGATCAATGGCGAGATAGAGCAGAAGCGATTCCTGTGGCAAGGACTGCGGATGCTCCGTGAGGAAACGCCAGGGCAAAGCATCGTCTACCTGTATGAACCGGGAAGCTATGCGCCGTTGGCCCGAGTCGATCAAGCTGAAGGTGAAGCGCAGAAGGTCTACTTTTTCCATACTGACCAGATCGGTACACCGCTGGAGCTGACAAATAGCGAAGGTGAGATCGTCTGGCAGGCGACGTATCGGTCATGGGGTTCGATCGAGCATCTGGCCGTCAATGAGGTCGAGCAAAATCTCCGGTTTCAGGGGCAGTACTTTGACAGCGAAACGGGGCTGCATTACAACACGTATAGATACTATGATTCTGAAATCGGAAGATTTCTATCGCAAGACCCAATAGGGCTGGCTGGCGGCATTAATATTTATTCATATGTCACTAACCCCCTTCAAGAGGTCGACCCGTTAGGCTGGTGCTCCACGAAGTTGGGGCAAAACATGGGGGCTAGAAATGGTGATGGGATGGCAAATCATCACCTAATTCCCGAAGAGCTGATGAATAAGCCGCGGTATGCGAAAATGTTTCAAAAGTTGCAGTCTATGGGTTTTGACGGCGATGGCGCTTCAAATGGTATATTTTTACCTGGAAGCAAAAACTTAACGCAAAACATAGATCTTCCAGGGCATTGGTCGAATCATGCTCAGTATACTAAAGCCGTGGAAACTAAGCTTTCAGCCCTGAATGATGCATTTAAAGTTGGTAGGATCTCTGATACGCAATTGGTATTAGGTATTGGAAGGGTTCAGGATTTCGCAAGAGAAGGGCTTATGAATAATAAGTTTGTAGTGGATGCTGTTACTGGGAGGCTCTTATGAATGGCGTTGAAAAAACTTACTATGTTATGCGGTACTCTGCGGAAGATAGAGGTTGTCCAATTGTTTTGTCAGGCTTTTTTAATTGTGATGAGTTTGAGTGGGATCCGCTTGAATCGAACCCTTCGGAAATTGAAGTAAAAAAAAGTTACACTCTGAAACTGTCTGGCTTGGAGATGGATCTAGATGATTTGAATTTTGACTTCTACCAAGTGGGCGACACTTATGTTTCAAAAAAATTTTTAGCGATATGCGATGAGTTAGGGGCAAAATATAAGGCTATTCCTTTGGAGATTGTTCATAAAGGCAAGTCTCGGAAAGATGATTTTTTTATATTCCTGCCTGGGGAAAGCTTGGCCGCGCTAGATAAGTCTAAATCAGAGTATCTAGTATCCAAAGACTTGGAGGCGGGGGTCGAAATTGAGAATCTTCTTTATCCAGGTTCTGTGAGCATAGATAGTGTTGTAAACTTTGTGGTTTCGGCGGCGATAGAGAGCGATATTTTTAGATGTCAAGAAACTCTGGAGCTGTTTTGCAGCGAGAAGTTTAAAGTTGCTGCTAGCTACTTGAAGGGAATTCAATTTGAGCGGGTTGACGAGCACTATAAATATGATGCTTGGGCTGAGTTTGATAATTTTTGATTTTTCAGCCTGGTTTTAGTTGTGTGCATATGATTCGTTATTCCGCTTTACGCTGTGAATGATGAATCGCCCCTGGTTTCCTAGACACTCTCCAAGCTCAGAAAATAGCGTTTCTCATACTCTACTGGCGCCAGCTGGAGCATACAAACTGTGAACCCGTTCCCACTCAGCCTGCCCCTTGGCTTGTTCCAGGCCGGTCTCTCATTTAACCTCCGCCCCGCTGGCCACCGCGAGGCCAGTCATCTCCACGGAAGAAACAGACAGGAGTCACCATGGAAAGCACCCCGCAAACCGAAGTCCGCACCAGCAACCTCAAGCCAAAATGGCAAGAGCGCTTCGCCTTCTTCGACCAGCACGGCGGCCCGCGCACCGAGACCTTCAAGGCAGCGTTTCGTGTCCTGCCGTTTCGCAAGAAGCTGCTGATCAACTGCAACGTCATCGCGTTCTTCTTTGGCCCTATCTATTGGTTTGTGCTGGGCATGTGGAAGAAGAACCTGGTCATGCTGGGGATCATCATGGCAATTGGGCTGCTGGAAGGCGTTTATGAGGCAGTGACCGGCAATGTGGTGCCTCGGGCGGTGGATCAGGGCCTCAGTACCGCTTTCGCGTTCTTGTATGCGGTCTTGACCAACTATGCCTATTACCTGAAGCAGAACAAGGGCAACCAGGGCTGGAACCCGTTCGAAGGGCAGCGGCTCAACTGAATTTGGTGTTGCAGCAGGGCGCTGCGAATGCACGGCGTACCATTTTTAGCGCCTAGTAGATCGAGCGCCGCCCGCGCGGCGCATCGCGGATAAATCCGCTCCTACATTTGTTGCAACGTGCCACAGCCTGTCAGGTCATGGTTGTCCGCTTTTTAGCGCCCGCCGAGATATCGTGTCGTACCAACAAGGCGAGCAACCATGGCCTATCAGGCATAGGTACGTTGCAACAAATGTAGGAGCGGATTTATCCGCGATGCGCCGCGCGGGCGGCGCTCGATCTCAAGATCGCCAGAGATGCGATGAAAAGCACCTCCAACCCAAACATTCATTTCGGATAAAGCGGCGGCAAGCTGCCACTCTCACCCGTCGGCAACAACACCTGCTCCGCCGTCGGAATGGTGCCAATCGCCCGCCACAGGTCTTCACCCTGCCAATACTGCCCACTCTCGCTATACAACGCCCCGTTCAACCCATCCAGCGCATCGGACAACGGCACGAACCGCGCCGCCATCTCCGCCAGGGTTTCCGGATGCTGCCGGGCCCAGGCATCCAGCGCCTGGCGGGTGGCCTGCGGGTCGTTGGCCTGGCACGCGCGCTTGAGGTCGTCGAGCAGGGTGCGAGGGCTCGGGCCGTTTTGGGCGGCGCGCAGCACGGCCGGTTGCGAACGGGCGCGCCACCACAGGGCGAAGCCGAGCACCGTGGTCAGGGCGAGCACCAGCGTGGCGAGCTGCCAGGGCCACAGCAGCGCGCTGCTGCCGCTGGCATCACTGGCCGGGGTGTCGGCGCTCAAGGCCGGGTTGTCCTGCACGTCCAGGGTGCGCGCGGGCAGGCTGCTGTGTTCCAGGTGGTCTTCACGGGTGTTCCACCAGGTGACCTCCAGCGCCGGCAGGGCCAGTTCACCGCTGTGGGTCGGCACCAGCGCCTCGCGTTCCTCGCGGTTGGCGGTCATGCCGCGTTCGCTGATCTCGTTGCGCAGCAGCGGCTGGTCCGGGTAGCGGCGCAGGCCGACGATCTCGGTGGCGGGCAATTGCGGCAGCTGAGTGCTCGACAGACCCTCGGCGCGCAGGGTGATGCTGCGGGTCAGGGAGTCGCCAATCTGCGTCTGCTGACTGCTTGGGTCCGGGTTCCAGTGCTCTTCCAGGCTCAGGCTGCGGGCCGGCAGCCAGGGCGTGTCGGCCGGCCAGTCAGCTGGAACAGGGCGAACCGCCAGGTGCAGTGGCAATGAACTGACCTGGACCTGGCGGCCTGCCCGCGCCGTGCCGTTGGACGCTGGCGCATTGTCGGCGGCGGTGGCGGTAAAGGTCAGCGGTGGGATCTCCAAAGCGCCGCTTTGCTGCGGATAGACCGCATAGCGCGTTTCGATCACGCCGTGGCGCACGCCGTTGATTTCCTTCTCGTAGGTGCGTGACTCGCCCAGTGGTTCGACCTTGGCGTTTTCCAGCTGCAGCGGACTCAGGCTGCTGTCGTCGTACAGCGACACCGAATGGTAGATGCGCAAGGTCAGCACGGCCTGGGCCTGGACGTACACCTGATCGCTGTCGAGGGTGGCTTCAACGAATACCTGGGACGCACTGCCCTGGCGGTTGGCGTCGGCTTGCAGCACCTGCAGCTCGATGGGCTGGCTTTGCGACTGGCCCAGTTGCAACTCGGGGATGCGCAGGCTGCCGCTGCGCCGTGGCAGCAGGGTGATGATCCAGCGCGTGCTGGCGCGTGTCTCGCCGTCGAGGGTGTGCAGGCTGTTCAACTGGCGTGTGCCACGCACTTCGAAGTCGCCCTCCAGTGCGCGCAGGTCGGGCTTGCCGAACTGGGTGACGTCCTGGCTTTCCAGGGTCAGCTCCAGGGTTTCGCCCGCTTCCAGGCGGGCGCGGTCGACGCTGGCCTGCAGGGTCGGTTCGGCCTGGGCGAGGAGGGCCCACAACAGGCTGAGAAGAAAGACGCCGAGGCGACTCATCGTGGGGTTTCCTGATGCAATTGCTGTTCATACCAGAATTTGCGCCGCAGCAGCTCCGCCGGGTTGTCGGGGATCTCCCGCAGCCATTGTTCCAGCGCCTGGCGCTGCTCGGCATCGAGGCTGGTCGAGATCGGCCGCTGGGGTGGCTGGGTCACGCCGTCGTCATCGCCTGCCTGGTTACCGGGGGTTGCCTGGCTGTTGCTGTTGCTATCGCCGGCTTGTTCGGTGCTGGCGGGTTGCTCCTGGCCAGGTGTGCCTTGGGCCTGGCTGCTGGCCGAGCTGCTGTTGCCCTCGGTTTCGCTGCCGGGCGTGTCTTGGGCATCGCTGGTGGCCGGTTGTTCCTCGGCCTGCGCCTGGCGTTGCTGCAGCAGTTGCTGGACCAGTGCCTGGTTGGCCAGGGCCGGCTGCAGATCGGGCTGGCGTTCCAAGGCCTGATCGTAGGCATCCAGCGCCGCTTCGAATTCACCGCCACGGGCCAGGGCATTGCCACGATTGTAGTGTGCCGCGGCGTTGTTGCCCTGGGCGAAGGCCTTGGCGGCTGCGTCGTAGTCGCCGGCCTGGTACAGGGCCATGCCGCGCCACTGTGGGTCCAGGAAGTGGCGCGCGGCCTCGGCGGGGCGGTTGTCTTCGAGCAGGCGTTGGCCCTGCTGGTCGGGGCGCAGCCACAGGTCATCGAGTTCGAACGCCTGGCTCGGTTGCGGCAAGGCCAGCAGCAGCGGCAGGCAGAACAGCCAGCCCCGGCGCCCGGCGCAGGCGGCCAGCAGCAACAGGGGCAGCAGCAGCCAGTAGCCTTGGTCGGCCCAACTGTCGAGTTGCACGTTGTGGCCGTCGTTGCGCAGGCTGCGCGGGTTGTCGAACAGGCCGAGGCCGCGCAGGTCGAGGTCATCGATGCGGGCATGGCGGTAGCGTCCGCCGGTGCCGCTGATGAACGCCTTGAGGCCCGGGCTGTCCAGGCGCGGCACGAGGATACCGCCTTGCTCATCCTTGAGGAATTCGCCATTGGCCTGGCGCACCGGGGCACCCTCGGCACTGCCGATGCCCAGCATCGACAGGCTCGGGCCCTGGCGGCCCAGGGCCTGGACGATGCCCTGGCGCTCAGACGCGCTCAGCGCCGAGCCGATCAGCAGCAGGCGGCCCTGGCCCAGGCCACTCTGGGCCAACAGTGCCAGGCCTTTCTGCACGGCGAGGTCGGCGCGCTGGCCGGGTTGCGGCATGATCGACGGGTCGATGGCCTCGAGCAGGTTGCGCGTGGTGCCCAGGTCGTCGGACAGCGGCACCAGGGTATGTGCACTGCCGGCATAGACGATCAGCGCGGTCTGGCTGTCGCGGCGGTGTTCGAGCAGGTCGAGGATCTTGCGCCGGGCCTGTTCCAGGCGGTTGGGGGCCGTGTCCTCGGCGAGCATCTGCGGGGTCAGTTCGAGCAGGATCACCAGCGGGTCGGCCGGGCGCTGGCGGGATTCTTCCAGGCGCTGCCAGCTTGGCCCGAGCAGGGCCAGTACCACCAGCAACCAGGCCAGGCCCAGGGCGACCCAAGGCAGCTTGCTGTTGCTGCCCTTGCCACCGCCGAGCAGCACGGGGTGGAACGCCGGCGGCAAGATCATCTGCCAGCGCCCGGCACGTTTGCGCCGGTGCCAGAGCTTGAACAGCAGCCAGGCGAGCAGCGGCACGACAAGCAGCCAGACGGGGCGAAGCCATTGCGGCCAGAGATCGATCATCGCCGCTTCCTCAGGCGTAGCCGTTTGAGGCGCTCACGCCATTCCGGGTGGGGCTGCAGGAAACGCGGCCTGCGCAGCGCACGCTGGAGCAGGTTGTCCGGCCATTGCACGGCCACCACCAGCAATACGCTGAGCAGCAGGGCCAGGGCCAATGGCCAGGCGTACAGGGCTGTTGCAGTGCGCGCCTGGGTCGGCTGTTGCGCCACCGGTTCCAATTGATCGAGGGTATCGCCGATGGCGTCCAGTTCGGCGCCGTCGTGGGCGCGGAAGTAGGCGCCATGGGTCAGATCGGCGATCTCCTTGAGCGAGGCTTCGTCCAGGTCCAGGCTCGGGTTCAGACCAAGCAGGCCGGGGGTGCCGCTGGCTTCGGGGTTGGCGCCGATGCCGATGGTGTAGACGCGCACGCCTTCCTGGGCGGCCAGGCGGGCGGCGGTCAGCGGGTGGATCTGCCCGCCGTTGTTGGCACCGTCGGTGATCAGCACCAGCACCCGGCTTTGTGCCGGGCGCTGGCGCAGACGCTTGACCGCAAGGCCAATGGCGTCACCGATGGCGGTGTTCTTGCCGGCGATGCCGATCTGCGCTTCGTCGAGGAAGGTGCGCACGGTGCGCCGGTCGAAGGTCAGCGGCGCCTGCAGGTAGGCCTGGCTGCCGAACAGGATCAGGCCGACACGGTCGCCTTCGCGGTCCTGGAGAAAGTCGCCAAGCAGTGCCTTGACCAGTTCCAGGCGGCTGATCTCCTCGTCCTTCCACTGCATGTCGGGGAAGTCCATGGAACCGGACACATCCACGGCCACCAGCAGGTCGCGACCACTGGCGGCGACCGGTACCGGTTCGCCGAGCCATTGCGGGCGGGCGGCGGCCAGTAGCAGCAGCAACCAGATCAGCACGAACGGTGCCTGCTGCCGCCAAGTCGGCAGGTTCAGTCGCGCCCGGCGTCCGGCCAGGCGTTCCAGCTCATGGAGGAAGCCGACCTTGAGTACCGGCTCGCCACTGTCGGCAGCGGGCAGCACCAGGCGCGCCAGCCAGGGCAGCGGCAGCAGCAGGAAGATCCACGGCCAGGCCAGTTCAAACATGTTTGCGGATCCAGGTTTCGACGGCCTGGCTGAGCCCGGCGATGGCCTTGTCGTCGAGCTTGCACTCGGGCTTGTAGGCGCCTTCGACCAGCACCATCCAGCGCGTCAGGCCGGCGGCCGGGCAGCGGTTATCGAGAAAGGCCAGCCACTGGCGGCCATTGAGGGTATGGCTGTTGGCGCCGGGGTAGTGGTTGCGGCACAAGCGCTTGAGCAACGCGTTGATCTGCTGCAGCCAGGCGCCCGCCGGCGCGCCGTCGTAGGGGCGTGGCAAGCGGGCGAGCTCGGCCAGGGCTTCCTCGCGCACCGGGTCCAGCGGTTGTTCGGCCCGTACCACGCGGCGCTTGCCCGGGCGCCAGTGGCGCAGCCGCCACAGTCCCCAGGCCAGGGCGGGCAGCAGCGCGAGCAGCAGCCACCAGCCTGGCGCCGGTGGCCACAGCCCGATCGCCGGCGGCGCAATCAACGGTTGCAGTTGATCCAGCGGATTCATTGACCGCTCCCTGGGCGCTGGGCGTTCAGGTATTCACGCAATTGCTCGATCATTTCGCTCTGGGTGCTCAGCGGCATCAGCACCACACGCAGCTTCTGCGCCATCAACTCCCAGCGGTCGATGCGTGCTTCTGCCTGTTGACGGTAAGCCTGGCGCAGGTTGGCGTCCAGGGTGTCGAGCTCCAGCTGCGCGCTGCGCTGGGCAAAGCGCAGCAGGCCGGCGGCGGGCAGGGCGTGGTCGAGCGGGTCGGAAACGGGCATCAGCAGCAAATCGCAGTGACGCGAGAGCATGGCCAGGTGTTGCTCGGCCTGGGGGCTGAGCGAGCGCTCGTCGCAAATCACGATGGCCAGGCTGCCGGGGCGCAGCACTTCCCGGGCGCGGCGCAGGGCCAGGCCGAGGCTGTCGGCCTGGGGCACGGCCTCGGTGTGCAGCGCCTGGTTGACCTTGGCCAGGCGGTTGAGCAGTTGCAGCAGGCTTTGCTTGCTGCGCCGTGGTTTGATTTCGTGGTGCTCGTTGTCGCCGAACACCAGGCCGCCGATGCGGTCGTTATGGCCCAGGGCAGCCCAGCCGAACAGCGCGGCAGCCTCGGCTGCCAGCACCGACTTGAACATCAGGCCCGAACCGAAGAACAACCGCTGGCTTTGCTCCACAAGGATGAAGATGGGCCGTTCACGTTCCTCGTGAAACAGTTTGGTATGCGGCTCCTGGGTCCGGGCGGTGACGCGCCAGTCGATGTTGCGCACGTCGTCTCCGACCTGGTAGACACGCACCTGGTCGAAGTCCACGCCACGTCCGCGCAGTTTGGAGTGGTGCAGGCCGACCAGCGGGCTGCGCTGGCCAGGGCGGGAAAACAGCTGGATCTCGCGCACGCGGTGGCGCATGTCGATCAGCTCGGCGAGGCCGATGCGGATTCCGGGTTCGGATTGCTGCGCGCGGGGCATGGGCTCAGGCAACGGCGACGACGTCGAGGATGCGCTGGACCACGCGGTCCTGGTCGATCCCCGCGGCTTCGGCTTCGAACGACAGGATGATGCGGTGGCGCAGCACGTCGAACAACACGGCCTGGATATCTTCGGGGCTGACGAAGTCACGCCCCGCCAGCCAGGCGTGGGCACGCGCGCAGCGGTCCAGGGCGATGGAGCCGCGCGGGCTGGCGCCGTAGGCGATCCAGTCGGCCATTTCGGTATCGAACTTGCCTGGGGTGCGGGTGGCCATGATCAGCTGCACCAGGTACTCCTCTACCGCGTCGGCCATGTACAGGCCGAGGATTTCCTTGCGCGCGGCGAAGATCGCCAGCTGACTGACCCGTCGCTCAGGCTTCACTTCGCCGCCCAGGGCTTCGCCGCGGGCCTGGGCGAGAATGCGCCGCTCCACGGCGGCGTCGGGGAAGCCGATTTTCACGTGCATCAGGAAACGGTCAAGCTGCGCTTCGGGCAGCGGGTAGGTGCCTTCCTGCTCGATCGGGTTCTGCGTGGCCATGACCAGGAACAGCGGCGACAGGTCATACGTGCTGCGCCCGACGCTGACCTGGCGCTCGCCCATGGCTTCGAGCAAGGCCGACTGGACCTTGGCCGGGGCGCGGTTGATTTCGTCGGCCAGCACCAGGTTGTGGAAGATCGGCCCCTGCTGGAACACGAAGCTGCCGGTTTCCGGGCGATAGATTTCGGTGCCGGTGATGTCGGCCGGCAGCAGGTCGGGGGTGAACTGGATGCGATGGAACTGCGCCTCGATGCCCTCGGCCAACTCCTTGATGGCCTTGGTCTTGGCCAGGCCAGGCGCACCTTCGACCAGCATGTGGCCGTCGGCCAGCAGCACGATCAACAGACGTTCGACAAGCTTTTCCTGGCCGAGAATCTGCGAGGAGAGAAAGGTGCGCAGCGCGATCAGCGCTTCACGGTGTTCCATCGATGACGGTTCCTGGAATAGGGCCAGGGCGAGCGCGGAAGGCAACTGACCTGGCAAGGGGGGATACTTTAATGCATCCGCAGTGCCGCGTCGAAATCTGCGCTCGATGTTTGTGGCAATCGCTGATTTTCTGCCGGCGCCAACCGACGCTTGCTTGTTCGCTCCATTTCATCAAGGAGCGTTACGATGGACAAGCAAACTGGCTCAGCCATGCTACGGGTGGGCATCTTCTTCGATGGCACCGGCAACAATCAAGCCAATGCCATGGACCCTGACGGCGGCGAAGCGGGCAGTTACGCCAATGCCCCGAGCAACATCGCCCTGCTGCACGCGCTTTACCCCAGTGGCCGCATGGGCGATCAGTGCTTCCTCAAGCTGTACGTGGAGGGCGTCGGTACTGTGCAAGGGGCGCCCGACTCAGCCTATGACGGGCTAACCGGCAGAGGGTGTACCGGTGTCCAGGCGCGCGTGGATACGGCACTGCTCGACGTGGCGGAGCAGGTACGCCATTGCCTGGCGAGCGCTCCCCAGGTGCTGCCCGGATACATTGCGTTCGACTTGTTCGGTTTCAGCCGTGGCGCGGCAGCGGCCAGGCATCTGGCCAACAGATTGGGCAAGGGCGGGCAAAGCCTGCCGAGCGAGCTGCAAGGTGACAGGGTGATCGAATTCGTCGGGCTGTTCGACACCGTGGCGGCGATCGTTGCGCCGTTACGGGGCAACTTCGACCCGGCCAATGATGATTACGATGGCCTGCAGCTAGGGCTTGGCCAAGGCATTGCGCGGCAGGTGGTGCAACTGGTGGCCGGCGATGAGCGGCGCCACAACTTCCCGCTGATACGCAGCGGCAACGATATTGTCGTGCCAGGCGTCCACTCGAACATCGGCGGTGGTTATCCGCTTTCCCTGCGCGAACAGGTGCTGTTGAGCAAGCCGCAATCGAGCCGGGTGCTGGCGACTACCCCGGCCGAGAGCACTCAGGCGTACATTGCCGTCGATGCCTTGCTGGCCTCGGCGTTCGCGGGGCTGGATGAGCCTCGACCCGTCATACAGGTGTGGGAGGAGCCTTTAGATGCGCACCGGGGCAGGCGGGAGGACCCCGAAAAACAGGTGTACGCCGCGGTGTACCGGGAGCGTGAAGTGAGCGGGCATCTCTCGCGGGTGTACCTGAGCGTCATGCGTGAACTGGCGGTGAGGGGTGGCGTGCCGTTCGTAGCGTTGGGCGAGGACGAGGCGCATCGGCTGCCTGAGGAACTGCAGGTGATCAGCCGCAAGCTGCATGACTTTGCCCTTGGGCGTTGCCTTCAACCGCAGCTCACGCCCGCTGAGCACGCCTTGCTGCGCAGCAAATACGTGCACACGTCGGCGCACTGGAATGCCTTCAAGGGGTTACGCAACAGTGCGCTGGACATGCTGTACATAGACCGACCCGCCACGGGGGGCAGGGTGGTGCATGACAATCCGCCCGGCTGATCAGTGATTATTGGCGCTGTCGGCGACTTCGCACCCGCGAAGGCGCCGCCAGCGCCGCAGCGCCTCAGTTTTTCGAGGTCGAGTGCTTGCGCGCCTGGGTCTTTGCTGGGGTGTCCTGCTTGAGGATCTTCTCGGCGATCATCTCGCCGATCGGAATGGCCGACGTGGCAGCCGGCGACGGGGCGTTGCAGACATGCACCATGCGCGGGGTCTCGGCGAACAGGAAGTCGTGGACCAGGGTACCGTCGCGCATCACCGCCTGGGCGCGAATGCCGGCTTCATAGGGCAGCAGGTCCTCGACTTGCAACGACGGGCAATATTTGCGGCATTGCTCCAGGTAGCCACCCTTGAACAGCGAGTTCTTCATCTCGGTGGTGCCCGAGCCGAGGTTGTTCCAGATGGTTTTCCAGAACCCCGGGAAGCGCGCGTACTCGGCCACATCGCGCCAGTTCACCCCGAACTTGCGGTAGTTTTCCCGGCCAAAGCCCAGCACGGCGTTGGGGCCGACGGTGACGCTGCCGTCGATCATGCGTGTCAGGTGCACGCCGAGGAACGGCAGCTCCGGGTCGGGGATCGGGTAGATCAGGTGGTTGACGATCTGGTTCTTGCTGGCCGGCAGGCGGTAGTACTCGCCGCGGAACGGGATGATCTGGTGGTCGATCTTGACCCCGGCCAGGCGCGCCAGGCGGTCGGATTGCAGGCCGGCACAGGCGACCAGCTGGCGGGCGTGCCAGGTCTGGTTCTGGTCGCGGATTTCGACATGCTCGCCCAGCTCGCGGATGGCCTGCACGGTGGTGCCCAGGCGCACTTCGCCACCGGCCTGCTCGATGACCTTGGCCATGGCGTAGCACACCTGCTTGTAGTCGACGATGCCGGTGGCGTCGACGAACAGCGCACCGAGGCCGGCGATGTTCGGTTCGCGTCGGGCGAGCTCGGCGGCGTCGAGGCGCTCGACCTTCAGGCCGTTCTGCTGCGAGCGTTCGTACAACGCCTGCATGCGCTGCATTTCCAGCGGGTTGGAGGCCACCAGCAGCTTGCCGCAGACGTCGAAGGCGATGTCATGCTCGCGGCAGAAATCCTTGGTGGCCTGGGCGCCGCGCTTGCACAGCTCGGCCTTGAGGCTGCCCGGGGCGTAGTAGATGCCTGCATGGATTACGCCGCTGTTGTGGCCGGTCTGGTGGCGGCCGAGGCTGGTTTCCTTTTCCAGGATCAGCAAGGACGCGCCGGGGCGCTGTTGCAGCAGGGCCATCGCAGTGGCGAGGCCGACGATGCCGCCGCCGATGATGCAGTAGTCGTAAGTCATGCAGGAGTACCTTAAAGTTTTTATCGGTTGACTGCTTATCAGGTTGTCAGACTAAGTGGTGCGTGCGCAAGGCCTCGCCAGGCCGCGAAGGACTCTCCGGGTCAGTCGAGGGCGGGAAGGTCGATCTTCAGACGTTTGGCCGAGGCGCGCAGGTGGGCTTCGGCGCAAGCCGCTGCCGCCTGGCGATCACCGTCGGCAATGGCCTGGTACAGCGCCTGGTGCTCATGGCTGGCATCCGCCGAACCGCCTGCCGAGTGGGCGGAATTTTCCCAGGCAGTGCGTCGCGCGCTGGCCAGCTGGCCGCCGAGGAAGTCGTGGAAGGCCACGAAGTAATCGTTCTTGCTGGCTTCGGCAATGGCCCGGTGGAAGGCCACGTCTGCGGCCGAGGCGGTGGCGAAGTCGCTGCGTTTGTCGCGCATGGCCTGCAGGGCCTCGGCCATGTTCGCCAGGTCATGCGGGTCGCGGCGGCGCGCGGCGATGGCGGCGGCCTGGGTTTCGATCCACAGGCGCATTTCGAACATCTGCACCAGGTCCGGCTTGCGCCCTTGGCTGGCGGGGAAGCGGAATACGGTGCCGTTGGGCGTTTGCGAGATGTAGGAACCGAGCCCGCGACGGGCAATCAGCACGCCATCTGCCTTGAGCTGTGCCACGGCCTCGCGCACCACCGAACGGCTGACATTGAGCTGTTCGGCCAGTTGCTGTTCGGTGGGCAGGCGCGATTCGGCGGCCAGGCGGCCGGAATCGATCTCGGCGCGGATGGCGTTGACAACCCGTTCGACCAGGGTGTCGGGGCGCTGGAGCTCTAGCATGGAAGCGGTTGCCTAGTAGTCAGGTTGTCAGACAATGCCTGTTATGGGTGTGGACTGTCAATGTTTGTAGGAGCGGCCTTGTGTCGCGAAAGGGCTGCGAAGCAGACCCAGGATCTTTGCCGCACTGCTAAATCCAGAGGGCCGCTTCGCGACCCTTTCGCGACACAAGGCCGCTCCTACACGCGTTTGCGAGTGCTCGAAGCTCAGAGCTCGCTAACGAAGGTGCCGGTGCCTTTCAAAATGTTCTGCAAGGTCAGCTCAACCTCTTCCAGGTCAGTCCCCGCCGACGTCAGCACGATCTCCAGCGCTTCATCGCCCTTCAGCGCATCGCGATCCCCAGCCGCCACCTCGATCAGCAACCGCTGGGCACTCAAGGTCACCTTCAAGCCGTCCAGTGTCGAAGGCTCGTCGTCCAGGGTCAGGTCGACGGTGTCCTCGTCCGGATAACGCGTCAGCAGGAACATCTGGCCCTTGTCGCTGTGGCAGCACAAGGTCGCCATGTTGTCTTCCTCGTCGTCGCAGGGGGTGGCGAAGAGCAGGGCGGTATTGATTTGCATGGCGGGCTCGGATCAAGGAAATGAAAGGGAATTCTGACAGTGTTGTCGGCATCCATAAACGTAAAGTTACCCCCCCTTGACCGAAATTGTCGCAGCGCTGCAAGCGGCAATGACCGATCAGTCGTTAAGCTTCGGCGAGCCCTGAACTTTACGTCCGGCTTGCCACGGGTTGGCTATCGTTGATCCGTAATCGTCGGACGCACGCGACGCTTCAACTATTACAAAGCCCAAGCGGAGTACCACAGATGGCGTTCTTCACCGCAGCCAGCAAAGCCGACTTCCAGCATCAACTGCAGGCGGCCCTGGCGCAGCACATCAGCGAACAGTCACTGCCACAAGTGGCGCTGTTCGCCGAGCAGTTCTTCGGCATCATCTCTCTGGACGAACTCACCCAGCGCAGGCTGTCGGACCTTGCCGGCTGCACCTTGTCTGCCTGGAGCATCATCGAGCGCTTCGACCCCGAGCAGCCGCAGGTGCGGGTGTACAACCCCGACTACGAGCGCAACGGTTGGCAATCGACCCATACCGTGGTCGAGGTACTGCACCATGACCTGCCATTTCTGGTCGACTCGGTACGCACCGAGCTCAACCGCCGTGGCTACAGCATCCACACCCTGCAGACCACCGTACTGAGCGTGCGCCGCGGGGCCAAGGGCGAGCTGCTCGAACTGCTGCCCAAGGGCACGCAGGGCGAGGGTGTGCGCCACGAGTCGCTGATGTACCTGGAGATCGACCGCTGCGCCAACGCCGCCGAACTGAACGTGCTGACCCGCGAGATCGAACAGGTGCTGGCCGAAGTGCGCGTGGCTGTGGCCGATTTCGAGCCGATGAAAGCCAAGCTGCGTGAAATCGTGGCGTTGGTGGAGCAAACCCCGTTTGCCCCGGTTCAACATGAAAAGGGCGAGGTAAAGGCGTTCCTCGAATGGTTGCTGGACAACCATTTCACCTTCCTCGGCTATGAAGAATTCACCGTGCAGGCCGGTTCTGCCGGTGGTCAGATGCTCTACGACGAGCACTCCTTCCTGGGGCTGCCGCGTCGCCTGCGCGTAGGCCTGACGCCCGAAGAACTGCGAATCGAAGACTACGCCGTGGCCTATCTGGCCGAGCCGCTGCTGCTGTCGTTCGCCAAGGCCGCATTGCCCAGCCGCGTGCACCGCCCGGCCTACCCGGACTATGTGTCGATCCGCCAGCTGGACGCCGACGGCAAGGTCGTCAAGGAGCACCGCTTCATGGGCCTGTACACCTCCTCGGTGTACGGCGAGAGCGTGCATTCCATCCCTTACATCCGCGTCAAGGTCGCCGAAGTCGAGCGCCGTTCGGGCTTCGACCCGAAAGCCCACCTGGGCAAGGAGCTGGCCCAGGTACTCGAAGTGCTGCCGCGCGACGACCTGTTCCAGACCCCGATCGACGAGCTGTTCAGCACCGTGATGTCGATCGTGCAGATCCAGGAACGCAACAAGATCCGCGTGTTCCTGCGCAAGGACCCCTACGGGCGCTTCTGCTACTGCCTGGCCTATGTGCCGCGGGAAATCTACTCCACCGAGGTGCGCCAGAAGATCCAGCAGGTGCTGATGGAGCGCCTGAAGGCCAGTGACTGCGAGTTCT
Source organism: Pseudomonas sp. NPDC089395 (assembly GCF_044749525.1). NCBI lineage: Bacteria > Pseudomonadati > Pseudomonadota > Gammaproteobacteria > Pseudomonadales > Pseudomonadaceae > Pseudomonas > Pseudomonas sp. NPDC089395. The sequence continues at coordinate 56,158 of NZ_JBIVID010000013.1, read as the reverse complement.
GGACCTTCTTCTCCGAGTCGGTGCTGGCGCGCGTGCAGCTGATCTTGCGGGTCGATCCGAAGAACCGCATCGACATCGATCCGCAGCAGCTGGAAAACGAAGTGATCCAGGCGTGCCGCTCGTGGCATGACGACTATTCGGCGCTGGTGATCGAAAACTTCGGCGAGGCCCAGGGCACCAACATCCTCGGCGACTTCCCCAAAGGCTTCCCGGCCGGCTACCGCGAGCGCTTTGCCGCGCATTCGGCGGTCGTCGACCTGCAGCACGTGCTGGCACTGTCCGAGAGCAAGCCGCTGGCGATGAGCTTCTACCAGCCGCTGACGCGCGTGGGCGAACGCCTGCTGCACTGCAAGCTGTACCACGCCGATACTCCGCTGGCGCTGTCGGACGTGCTGCCAATCCTCGAAAACCTTGGCCTGCGTGTGCTCGGCGAGTTCCCCTACCGCCTGCGCCACGCCAGCGGTCGCGAGTACTGGATCCACGACTTCGCGTTCACCTACAGCGAAGGCCTGAGCCTGGACATCCAGCAGCTCAACGACATTCTTCAGGACGCCTTCATCCACATCGTCCAGGGCGACGCCGAGAACGACGCCTTCAACCGCCTGGTGCTCACCGCCGGGCTGCCGTGGCGTGACGTGGCGCTGCTGCGTGCCTATGCCCGCTACCTCAAGCAGATCCGCCTGGGCTTCGACCTGGGCTACATCGCCAGCACCCTGAACAACCACACCGACATCGCCCGCGAGCTGACCCGGTTGTTCAAGACCCGCTTCTACCTGGCGCGCAAGCTCACCAATGAAGACCTGGACGACAAGCAGCTGCGCCTGGAGCAGGCGATCCTCACCGCCCTGGACGATGTCCAGGTGCTCAACGAGGACCGCATCCTGCGTCGCTACCTGGACCTGATCAAGGCCACCCTGCGCACCAACTTCTACCAGCCTGATGCCAACGGCCACAACAAGTCGTACTTCAGTTTCAAGTTCAACCCCAAGCTGATTCCCGAGCTGCCCAAGCCGGTGCCGAAGTTCGAGATCTTCGTCTACTCGCCGCGGGTCGAGGGCGTGCACCTGCGCTTTGGCAACGTTGCCCGTGGCGGCCTGCGCTGGTCGGACCGCGAAGAGGACTTCCGTACCGAAGTGCTGGGCCTGGTGAAAGCCCAGCAGGTGAAGAACTCGGTGATCGTGCCGGTCGGCGCCAAGGGCGGCTTCCTGCCGCGGCGCCTGCCGTTGGGCGGCACGCGTGACGAAATCGCCGCCGAAGGCGTGGCCTGCTACCGCATCTTCATCTCGGGCCTGCTCGATATCACCGACAACCTCAAGGAAGGTGGCGTGGTACCGCCGGCCAACGTGGTGCGTCACGACGACGATGACCCGTACCTGGTGGTGGCGGCCGACAAAGGCACCGCGACCTTCTCCGATATCGCCAACGGCATCGCCATCGACTACGGCTTCTGGCTCGGCGATGCGTTCGCTTCGGGCGGATCGGCCGGTTATGACCACAAGAAGATGGGTATCACCGCCCGTGGGGCCTGGGTTGGCGTACAACGCCACTTCCGCGAGCGTGGCATCAACGTGCAGCAGGACCCGATCACCGTGATCGGTGTCGGCGACATGGCCGGCGACGTGTTCGGCAACGGCTTGCTGATGTCGGAAAAACTGCAGTTGGTGGCGGCGTTCAACCACCTGCACATCTTCATCGACCCCAACCCGGACCCTGCCACCAGCTTCGTCGAGCGCAAGCGCCTGTTCGACCTGCCGCGTTCGGCCTGGAGCGACTACGACACCAGCATCATGTCCGAAGGCGGCGGGATCTTCCCGCGCAGTGCCAAGAGCATTGCCATCAGCCCGCAGATGAAGGAACGCTTCGCCATCGAGGCCGATCGCCTGACCCCGACCGAGCTGCTGCACGCATTGCTCAAGGCACCGGTGGACCTGCTGTGGAACGGCGGCATCGGCACCTACGTGAAAGCCAGCAGCGAAAGCCACGCCGATGTCGGCGACAAGGCCAACGACGCGCTGCGGGTCAACGGCAACGAGCTGCGCTGCAAGGTGGTGGGCGAGGGCGGCAACCTCGGCATGACCCAGCTGGGCCGTGTCGAGTTCGGCCTGAACGGCGGCGCCACCAACACCGACTTCATCGACAACGCCGGCGGCGTGGACTGCTCCGACCACGAGGTCAACATCAAGATCCTGCTCAATGAAGTGGTGCAGGGCGGCGACATGACCGAGAAGCAGCGCAACCAGCTGCTGGGCAGCATGACCGATGAAGTGGCCGGCCTGGTGCTGGGCAACAACTACAAGCAGACCCAGGCCCTGTCGCTGGCGGCGCGCCGCGCCCGCGAGCGGATCGCCGAGTACAAGCGCCTGATGGCCGACCTTGAAGGTCGCGGCAAGCTGGACCGGCCCATCGAGTTCCTGCCGTCCGAGGAACAGCTGGCCGAGCGTATGGCCGCAGGTCACGGCCTGACCCGTGCCGAGCTGTCGGTACTGATTTCGTACAGCAAGATCGACCTCAAGGAGCAATTGCTCAAGTCGCTGGTGCCGGACGACGACTACCTGACCCGCGACATGGAAACCGCCTTCCCGCCGTCGCTGGTCAGCAAGTTCGCCGAGGCCATGCGCCGCCACCGCCTGAAGCGCGAAATCGTCAGCACCCAGATCGCCAACGACCTGGTCAACAACATGGGCATCACCTTCGTGCAGCGCCTGAAGGAGTCGACCGGCATGAGCCCGGCCAACGTCGCCGGTGCCTATGTGATCGTGCGCGACATCTTCCACCTGCCGCACTGGTTCCGCCAGATCGAGGCGCTGGACTACCAGGTGCCAGCAGAAATCCAGCTGACCCTGATGGATGAGCTGATGCGCCTGGGCCGTCGTGCCACCCGCTGGTTCCTGCGCAGCCGGCGCAACGAGCAGGATGCCGGGCGCGACACCGCGCACTTCGGGCCGAAAATCGCCCAGCTTGGGCTCAAGCTCGACGAACTGCTGGAAGGCCCGACCCGCGAACGCTGGATGGTGCGCTACCAGGGCTTCGTCGATGCCGGTGTGCCGGAATTGCTGGCGCGCATGGTCGCCGGTACCAGCCATCTGTACACGCTGCTGCCGATCATCGAGGCGGCCGATGTCACTGGGCATGAGCCGGCCCAGGTGGCCAAGGCGTTCTTCGCTGTGGGCAGTGCCCTGGACCTGACCTGGTACCTGCAGGAAATCAGTAACTTGTCGGTGGAGAACAACTGGCAGGCCCTGGCCCGCGAGTCGTTCCGCGACGACATCGACCTGCAGCAGCGGGCCATCACCATCTCCGTGCTGCAAATGGCGGATGCGCCGCAGGACATGGACGCCCGCGTGGCGCTGTGGGCCGAGCAGCACCGGGTGATGGTCGAGCGCTGGCGCGCCATGCTCGACGACCTGCGTAATGCGACCGGTACCGACTATGCGATGTACGCGGTGGCCAACCGCGAGCTGGTCGACCTGGCGATGAGCGGGCAGGCGGCGGTGGTGCCGTCCTGAGTGGTCAGCTGAAATGAAAAAGCCCCGGCAGCGATGCCGGGGCTTTTTTTGTCTGTTCCGGCCCTCTCGCCGGTGCAGACCTACTTGAACCTGCGCTCCACGCCTTTCTCCACGAGAATCTTCGCCGAAATCTCCTCCACCGAAAAATGCGTGGAGTTGATGTTGGGAATGTTCTCCCGACGGAACAGGTTCTCCACTTCGCGCACCTCGAACTCGCACTGGGCAAAGCTCGAATAGCGGCTGTTGGGCTTGCGCTCGTGGCGGATGGCAGTCAGGCGGTCCGGGTCGATGGTCAGGCCGAACAGCTTGTTCTGGTGTTTCCTGAGCACGGGCGGCAACTGCAAGCGCTCCATGTCGTCTTCGGTCAGCGGGTAGTTGGCGGCGCGGATACCGAACTGCATGGCCATGTACAGGCAAGTGGGGGTCTTGCCGCAGCGCGACACACCCACCAGGATCAAATCGGCCTTGTCGTAGTAGTGGGTGCGCGCACCATCGTCGTTGTCGAGGGCGAAATTCACCGCCTCGATACGCTCCATGTAGTTGGAATTACCGCCGATCGAGTGCGATTTGCCGACGGAATACGACGAATGGGCAGTCAATTCCTGCTCAAGCGGGGATAAAAACGTCGAAAAGATGTCGATCATGAAGCCGTTCGACGTGGCCAGGATCTCGCGGATGTCCTGGTTGACGATGGTGTCGAAGATGATCGGGCGCATGCCATCGCGCTCGGCAGCCGCGTTGATTTGTTGCACCATGGTCCGCGCCTTGTCCGGTGTATCGATGTACGGACGCGTGAATTTGTTGAACGGAATGCTTTCAAATTGCGCAAGCAGGCTTTGGCCCAGGGTTTCGGCGGTGATGCCGGTGCCATCGGAGATGAAGAACGCGGTTCGTTTCATTTGCGATCTGGGCCTTAAGCTGATGACGATTCTTGGATATGATAAGTTCGGTTTGCCGAACGCGGCTGTCGGCATTCTCACTTATTTTCCAGGTACAGGCCACAAGCGTCCCGGCCAAGTCAACGAAGACAGGCGGGCGCCCTTGAGCTTTTCCAATACAGTTAGTGGAGAGATCACCTTGGTAGAGTACGTAGTTTCCCTCGATAAGCTCGGCGTCCACGATGTAGAGCATGTGGGGGGCAAGAACGCATCCCTGGGCGAGATGATCAGCAACCTCGCAGGTGCTGGCGTTTCGGTGCCGGGCGGCTTTGCCACTACGGCTCAGGCGTACCGCGACTTCCTCGAACAGAGTGGCCTGAACGATCGCATCCACGCCGCGCTCGATGCGCTGGACGTGGACGACATCAACGCCCTGACCAAGACCGGCGCGCAGATCCGTCAGTGGGTCATGGAGGCCGAATTCCCGGCTCGTCTGGATGCAGAGATCCGCACGGCCTTCGCCGAAATGGCCGCCGGCAACGACAACATGGCCGTGGCCGTGCGTTCCTCGGCCACCGCCGAAGACCTGCCGGACGCCTCGTTCGCCGGCCAGCAGGAAACCTTCCTCAACATCCGTGGCGTCGACAACGTGATCCGCGCGGCCAAGGAAGTCTTCGCCTCGCTGTTCAACGACCGTGCCATCGCCTACCGCGTGCACCAGGGCTTCGACCACAAGCTGGTGGCCCTGTCGGCTGGCGTGCAGCGCATGGTCCGTTCGGAAACCGGCACCGCCGGCGTGATGTTCACCCTCGACACCGAGTCGGGCTTCCGCGACGTGGTGTTCATCACCGGCGCCTATGGCCTGGGCGAAACCGTGGTGCAGGGTGCGGTCAACCCTGACGAATTCTATGTCCACAAGCAGACCCTGCAGGGCGGCCGTCCGGCCATCCTGCGCCGCAACCTGGGCAGCAAGGCGATCAAGATGGTCTATGGCGACGAAGCCAAGGCCGGCCGTTCGGTCAAGACCGTCGAAGTCGACCGTGCCGAGCGCGCGCGTTTCTGCCTGAGCGACGACGAAGTCAACGAACTGGCCAAGCAGGCCATGATCATCGAGCAGCACTACCAGCGCCCGATGGACATCGAGTGGGCCAAGGACGGTGACGACGGCAAGCTGTACATCGTTCAGGCTCGCCCTGAGACGGTAAAGAGCCGTTCCAGCGCCAACGTCATGGAACGCTACCTGCTCAAAGAGAAGGGCACCGTGCTGGTCGAAGGCCGTGCCATCGGCCAGCGCATCGGCGCCGGCAAGGTTCGCGTGATCAACGACGTGTCCGAGATGGACAAGGTGCAGCCGGGCGACGTGCTGGTTTCCGACATGACCGACCCTGACTGGGAGCCGGTGATGAAACGCGCCAGCGCCATCGTCACCAACCGTGGCGGTCGTACTTGCCACGCGGCGATCATCGCCCGTGAGCTGGGTATTCCGGCCGTGGTCGGTTGCGGCAATGCCACCCAGATCCTCAAGGACGGTCAGGGCGTCACCGTGTCCTGCGCCGAAGGCGACACCGGTTTCATCTTCGAAGGCGAGCTGGGCTTCGACGTCAAGCAGAACTCGGTCGATGCCATGCCGGATCTGCCGTTCAAGATCATGATGAACGTCGGCAACCCGGACCGCGCCTTCGACTTCGCCCAGTTGCCCAACGCCGGTGTCGGCCTGGCGCGCCTGGAGTTCATCATCAACCGCATGATCGGTGTGCACCCCAAGGCGCTGTTGAACTACGCCGGCCTGCCTGCCGACCTGAAAGAAAGCGTCGACAAGCGCATCGCCGGCTACAACGACCCGGTCGGTTTCTACGTCGAGAAGCTGGTCGAAGGGATCAGCACCCTGGCTGCGGCCTTCTACCCGAAAAAGGTCATCGTGCGCCTGTCGGACTTCAAGTCCAACGAATACGCCAACCTGATCGGCGGCAAGCTGTACGAGCCGGAAGAAGAAAACCCGATGCTGGGCTTCCGCGGCGCCTCGCGTTACATCAGCGAATCGTTCCGTGACTGCTTCGAGCTCGAGTGCCGCGCACTCAAGCGCGTGCGCAACGAAATGGGCCTGACCAACGTCGAGATCATGGTGCCGTTCGTGCGCACCTTGGGCGAAGCCAGCCAGGTCATCGACCTGCTCGCTGAAAACGGCCTGGCCCGTGGCGACAACGGCCTGCGCGTGATCATGATGTGCGAGCTGCCGTCCAACGCGATCCTGGCCGAAGAGTTCCTCGAGTACTTCGATGGTTTCTCCATCGGCTCCAACGACCTGACCCAGCTGACCCTGGGCCTGGACCGCGATTCGGGGATCATCGCCCACCTGTTTGACGAGCGTAACCCGGCCGTGAAGAAGCTGCTGGCCAACGCCATTGCCGCGTGCAACAAGGCCGGCAAGTACATCGGCATCTGCGGCCAGGGCCCATCGGACCACCCGGACCTGGCCAAGTGGCTGATGGAACAGGGCATCGAAAGCGTGTCGCTGAACCCGGACTCGGTGCTCGAGACCTGGTTCTTCCTGGCCGAGGGTCAGGGCGCAGCCTGATGCGGTGAAATGCGGGGGCGTGCCCCCGCCTGGTTTATCCAGGGCGAGTTCCAGCGATGGATCCCGCCCTTTTTTGTGCACCAAGCAACCTATGCAAAGCAGCAGCACTCTATTTCCCGTCGCCTTGCTCAGTGCCGAGCGTCGCGGCGACCTCAGCGAAGACGTGTACCGGATCAAGGCCGGCAACAGCCCTGACCCCAGCGTCGAAATCGCGGTGACCCGTCTGGGCCTGGCCGACCAGGGCCGTGCCCAGGGCGTACCGGTCATTCTCCTGCATGGCAGTTTTTCCAACCGGCGTTTCTGGTATTCGCCCAAGGGCATTGGCCTGGGCGCCCACCTGGCACGAGCCGGATTCGATGTGTGGATCCCGGAGATGCGTGGCCATGGTTTGTCGCCGCGCAACCGCAACTGGAAGCACAATCGGGTGGCCGACTATGCCCGTGACGACCTGCCGCTGATCGCGGCCTTCGTTCAGGAGCAAGCCGGACTGGCGCCGCACTGGGTTGGCCACTCGTTGGGTGGCATTACCTTGGCGGCGGCGCTCGGTGGCGGTTTCCTGCGCGCCGAACAGGTCGCCAGCGCTGCGTTTTTCGGCACTCAGATCAGTCGGGTCTATTGGCCGCTGAAAGTGCCGCCGTTGACCTGGGGCGCGAAGCTGGTGCTCAAGCGCTGGGGGCAGATTTCCGGGCCACGCTTCAAGCGCGGACCTGAGGATGAACCTATCGGCCTGGCCCTGGAGAGCATGCGCTGGCATGGCCTGTTCGGTCGTTTCGGTGACAAGGACAATGACTGGTGGGCCGGGCTGGCCGATGTGGATGTGCCGGTACTGGCAGTGGCCGGAGCAGGCGATTTCCAGGATCCGGTCTGGGCCTGTCGCAAGCTGTTCGATCAAATCGGTGGCGAGCGCAAGCAGTTCCTCAGGTTGGGGCGCGAGGAGGGCTTCGACGCTTTCGGGCATGTCGACATGCTGGTGAGCAAGGCGGCGCAAGCACAGGTATGGCCGTTGGTGGAGCGCTGGTTGCGTGGCCCTCTGGTGCCAGTGCATGCGTCAACGGCGCTTGGGGAACCGCAGCCGGTGTAGGCGCGGCCTTGTGTCGCGAAAGGGCTGCGTAGCAGCCCCAGCACTCTCTGCAACGCAACCGGGCTCGGGGGTCGCTTCACGGCCCTTTCGCGACACAAGGCCGCGCCTACAACCGGATGACTGCAACAGCCTCGCCGGTGTAGCCTTGGCCTACACCCGCTTTCGTTGTGACTGACAGGAGCTTCCCATGCAGCATTACGTAACGCCCGACCTGTGTGACGCCTACCCAGACCTGGTCCAGGTGCTGGAACCGATGTTCAGCAATTTCGGTGGCCGCGATTCGTTCGGCGGCCAGATCGTCACCATCAAGTGCTTCGAAGACAACTCGCTGGTCAAGGAGCAGGTCGAACTCGACGGCAAGGGCAAGGTCCTGGTGGTCGACGGCGGTGGTTCGCTCCGCCGTGCCCTGCTCGGTGACATGCTCGCCGAAAAGGCTGCCAAGAGCGGTTGGGAAGGTTTGGTGATCTACGGCTGCGTACGTGATGTGGATGTACTGATCCAGACCGACGTGGGCGTGCAGGCCTTGGCCAGTCACCCGATGAAGACCGACAAGCGTGGCATCGGCGACCTCAACGTGGCCGTAACCTTCGCGGGCGTGACCTTCCGCCCGGGCGAATACGTGTATGCCGACAACAACGGCGTGATCGTCTCGCCAAGCCCGCTGAAAATGCCGGAGTGATGCGCCCCGCGCGCTGATGGAGCTTTGATGTTCGAGGAAGACAACGCGCAGTGGGGGCTGGTGCATGCCCTGGTGCTCGATGGTAAAGGCGGCGCGCGCTCGATCGCTCGGACCGAGCTGGACGACCTGCACCTGCAGCCACAGGAGAGCCTGTGGCTGCACTGGGATCGCAGCCATCCACAGACCCGTACCTGGCTGCTGCATGACAGTGGCCTGAGCGAGTTCGCCTGCGACCTGCTGCTCGAAGAAAACACCCGGCCACGCCTGCTGCCGTTGGCGGCCGAGCAGTTGCTAGTGTTCTTGCGCGGGGTCAACCTCAACCCGGGCGCCGAGCCCGAAGACATGGTGTCGGTACGCATCTTCGCCGAGGCGCAGCGGGTCATTTCGCTGCGCCTGAGGCCGTTGCGGGCCAGTGACGAAGTGCTCCAGCAACTGGACGAGGGCAGGGGGCCGAAATCGGCGTCGGAGCTGTTGCTGTTGATGGGCGAATTGCTCACCGAGAAAGTCCAGGGACTGGTCAGCGACTTGTCCGAGCTGGTCGACCTGGAAGAGGAAAAGGTCGAGTCCGACGAACGGTACACCCCCGAGCAAGGCAGCCTGCAGCAGATCCGTCGACGCGCTGCCGGTCTGCGGCGTTTCCTGGCGCCGCAGCGGGAGATCTATGCGCAGCTCTCGCGCAGCAAGTGGAGCTGGTTCGCCGAGGCCGACGCCGACTACTGGAACGAATTGAACAACAGCTTGATTCGCTACCTCGAAGAGCTCGAACTGACCCGTGAGCGAGCCGCGCTGGTGCTGGAGAGCGAGGATCGCCGGCGCAGCGAGCGGATGAACCGGACCATGTACCGCTTCGGCATCATCACGTGCATCTTCTTGCCCATGAGTTTTATCACCGGGTTGCTGGGGATCAATGTGGGCGGCATTCCGGGGGCCGAGAATCCCTATGGCTTCCTGTTTGCCTGCGTCGTCGTGCTCGGATTGGCGGTGGGGCAGTGGTGGCTGTTCCGACGCTTGCGGTGGGTCTAGTTTTGCAGGGGCCTCATCGCCGGCAAGCCGGCTCCCACAGGTATCCCACACCTCTCAAGGCTTGTGGTGTCCCCGCGGGAGCCGGCTTGCCGGCGATGAGGTCCATGCGATGTGTGACCCATCGCCCGGCGCTCTCGTCTCTGACTGATACTGCGCGAGGTGCCCATGCACGATCCGTTTGAAGAATCCCTGCGTGACCTGCTCAAGGCGTCGCCCTCCGGTGAAGACCGTGACGATGCCGCGTGCCTGGGTCGCGTGCTCAAGACCGCCAACCGCCAGGTTGGCGCAGGTGATCTGTTCAGCCTGCTTGGCCGCTGGAGCCAGGCACTGCTGATCGCCGTGAACAATGGCTCGGCGCATGTTGCGCCTGTACGTCGTAACGCTGCCGCTGGCAGCAAAGCTGATAAGGCCGATTGAATATGGAACTCGATCTCTGGACCCAGAGCCTGGTCACTGCGATGACCGCACTATGGACCAAGGTAGCGAACTTCATCCCCAACCTGTTCGGCGCGCTGGTGGTGGTGCTGCTCGGTTTCGTGGTGGCCAAGCTGCTCGATACGCTGCTGTCGAAATTGCTCGCCAAGTTCGGCCTGGACCGCCTGATGGCCGGTACCGGGTTGACCAAGATGCTGGCCCGCGCCGGCATCCAGGTGCCGATCTCGACCCTGATCGGCAAGATCGTCTACTGGTTCGTGTTGCTGATTTTCCTGGTCTCGGCCGCGGAATCGCTTGGCCTGGAGCGGGTCTCGGCGACCCTCGACATGCTTGCCCTGTACCTGCCCAAGGTATTTGGTGCCGCGTTGGTGCTGCTGGCCGGCGTACTGCTGGCGCAGGTTGCCAACGGCCTGGTGCGCGGCGCCGCCGAAGGCATCGGCCTTGAATACTCGGCAGGTCTTGGGCGCATTACCCAAGGCCTGGTGATCATCATCAGCATCTCGGTGGCCATCAGCCAGCTTGAGGTCAAGACCGACCTTTTGAACCACGTAATCGTCATTGGATTGATTACCGTTGGTCTGGCCGTTGCCCTGGCGATGGGCCTCGGCAGCCGGGAAATTGCCGGGCAGATTCTGGCCGGGATCTACGTTCGCGAACTTTACCAGGTCGGCCAGCAGGTGCGGATTGGAGAGGTCGAAGGGCAAATCGAGGAAATCGGTACGGTGAAGACGACGCTGTTGACCGATGATGGCGAATTGGTGTCTCTTGCCAACCGTGTGTTGCTTGAGCAGCGTGTCAATAGCCGCTAACCGCACAAAAGCTGTTAATGTATGCCGCCGCGAAAATGGGTCCACGGGGCCCTGCGGCGACATTGACCTGACTGTCGGCCAGATCCGTTTTGAATAAAGTTCATTCGCCGCCTATGCGTTATGACCCCCGCGAGCTCACCGACGAGGAGTTGGTGTCGCGTTCGCATGAGGAGCTGTATCACGTTACCCGCGCCTATGAGGAACTCATGCGGCGCTACCAGCGGACCCTGTTCAACGTCTGTGCGCGTTACTTGGGGAACGACCGGGATGCTGACGATGTCTGTCAGGAAGTGATGCTGAAGGTGCTGTACGGGCTGAAGAACTTCGAGGGTAAGTCCAAGTTCAAGACCTGGCTCTACAGCATCACCTACAACGAGTGCATTACCCAATACCGCAAGGAGCGTCGTAAACGCCGGTTGATGGATGCCCTGAGTCTTGACCCTGTTGAAGAGGCGTCTGAAGACAAGGCACCGAAACCGGAGGAAAAGGGCGGGTTGGACAAGTGGCTGGTGCATGTGAACCCGATTGACCGTGAAATTCTGGTGCTTCGATTTGTCGCAGAGCTGGAATTTCAGGAAATCGCCGATATCATGCACATGGGCTTGAGCGCTACGAAAATGCGCTACAAGCGCGCGCTAGACAAGCTTAGAGAGAAATTTGCAGGCCTTGATGAAACTTAGTCACTTGTAAATATCTCTAACCTACCGGCGAGTTCTGCTAGACTTGCCGTCGAGTTGTCCCCCGGATGTTGGTGGGACTGCTTAACTATCACCAGATGGGGATTTAACGGATGAAATTGAAAAACACCTTGGGCTTGGCCATTGGCTCGCTCGTAGCCGCTACTTCGTTTGGCGTTCTGGCTCAAGGCCAAGGCGCTGTCGAAATCGAAGGCAACGTTACCAAGCAGTACTACGACAGCGAGCGTAACTTCAAGAACGACGGCACCAATCCTGGTGTTCGCCTGGGTTACTTCCTGACTGACGACGTTTCCCTGGACCTGGGCTACAACGAGACTCACAACGCTCGTGGCGAAGTCTTCAACAAAGACATCAAAGGTTCCAAGGCCAAGCTCGACGCTACCTACCACCTCGGTACCGTAGGCGATGCAGTGCGTCCGTACGTCTCCGCTGGTTTCGCTCACGAGAGCCTGGGCCAGGCCACTCGTAGCGGCCGTGACCACTCCACCTTCGCCAACGTTGGCGCTGGCGCCAAGTGGTACATCACCGACATGTTCTTCGCCCGTGCTGGCGTTGAAGCCATGTACAACATCGACAACGGCAACACCGAGTGGGGCCCGTCCGTTGGTGTTGGTCTGAACTTCGGTGGCAGCGGTGGCAAAGTCGCTCCTGCTCCGGCTCCAGTTGCTGAAGTCTGCTCCGACAGCGACAACGATGGCGTGTGCGACAACGTCGACAAGTGCCCAGACACCCCGGCCAACGTTACCGTTGACGCCGATGGCTGCCCGGCTGTTGCCGAAGTCGTTCGCGTTGAGCTGGACGTCAAGTTCGACTTCGACAAGTCGGTCGTCAAGCCTAACAGCTACGGCGACATCAAGAACCTGGCTGACTTCATGAAGCAGTACCCACAAACCACCACCGTGGTTGAAGGTCACACTGACTCCGTCGGCCCAGACGCTTACAACCAGAAGCTGTCCGAGCGTCGTGCCAATGCTGTCAAGCAGGTTCTGACCCAGCAGTACGGCGTGGAATCCACCCGTGTTGATTCGGTTGGCTACGGCGAAACCCGTCCGGTTGCCGACAACGCCACCGAAGAAGGCCGTGCTGTCAACCGTCGCGTTGAAGCTCAGGTAGAAGCCCAGTCCAAGTAATTGGTCTGAAGCTTCAATGAAAAACCCGGCCTCGGCCGGGTTTTTCTTTGCCTGCGATTTAGTGCACCTGCTCGGGCCCTATCCGGCAGCAGCCATCCCCTCAAGCACCATCCGCTCCCCAGCTACCACCTCGCCAATCACCAGAATCGCCGGGCTACGCAATGCAAACGACCGTGCATCCTCCAGCATCGTTCGCACATCGCTCCTGCATTCGCGCTGCCCAGGCAGCGACGCATTTTCGATCATCGCCACCGGTGTCGTCGGCGCCATGCCGCCCTCCAGCAGCCCTTGGCGGATCTGCGCCAACCGCGCCACCCCCATGTACACCACCAACGTGGTCCCGCCCTGAGCCAGCGCGGCCCAGTTCAGCTCGCTGTCATCCTGCGTGTGCGCGGTGACCAGCGTCACCCCGCGGCTGACCCCGCGCGAGGTCAGCGAGATGCCGCACTGGGTCGCCCCAGCCAGACCGGCGGTGATACCGTTGACCACCTCCACCTCGATGCCGTGCCCCTGCAGCCACGTCGCCTCTTCACCGCCACGGCCGAAGATGCAGGGGTCGCCCCCTTTGAGCCGCACTACGCAGCGCCCCTGCCGCGCATGGCGCAGCATCAGGCGCTGGATGAAGGCCTGGGGCGTGGAACGGCAGCCACCACGCTTGCCCACGGCAATCACCTGGGCTTGGGGGCAGTGCTCCAGCACGGCGGGGTTGACCAGGTCGTCGATCATCACCACCTGTGCATGCTGCAAGGCGCGCACGGCCTTCAGGGTCAGCAATTCAGGATCACCGGGGCCCGCACCGACCAGCCAGACTTTCGCGTTCATCAGGTTTTTCCTCATCGGCATGCGCTGTTCAGCCCTTGAGCAGGCTGAACAGCAGAATCAGGTTGAGTAACAGAGACAACAGGGCCAAGGTGCGCCAGACCTTGAGCGGTTCACGTTCGAGCAGCGGTCGAGGGTGGCTGGCGGGCGCCTGGCGGTCGCCGCGTTCGAGCAACAGCAACCATTGCTCGGCGGTTTCGAAGCGCTGTGCGGGGTCGGCTGCCACGGCTTGTTGCAGATTGTGTTGAAGCCATTCCGGCAGGTCGGGACGGTAGCGCGAGGCATTCACCGGCTGGCCAAAGCGCGGGCGCTGGAATGCTTCGACTTCACCGTAGGGGTAATGCCCGGTCAGCAGCTGATAGAGCGTTACACCCACCGCATAGAGGTCTTGTCGGGGGCTTGGTGGCTGGCCTTCGAAGGCTTCTGGCGCAAGATACGATGGAGTGCCTGGCAGCGTGTGCAGTGTCTCGGTGGACAGCCCCGGGCAGTACGCCAGGCCGAAGTCCAGCAGGCGCAACTGACCGTCTTCGCCCAGGTGCAGGTTTTCGGGCTTGATGTCGCGGTGCAGCAGGTTGCGTCGGTGCAGCACACCGACGGCCTGCAGCAGTTGGCGCGCCACCTCCAGCCATTGGGCCAGAGGCAGCGGGCCGTGTTCGCTGAGCTGGGCTGCAAGGGTGTGCCCGCTGTGTTCACGCATGACGTAGTAAAGGTGCTGGCGCTGGCTGGCCGCATGCAGCTCAGGGAAGTGGCGGCCGGCGACCCGACGCAGGAACCATTCTTCGAGCAACAAGGCTTGGGCCGCGCCCGGCTCATGCTCACGTTCTGCGGGCAAAGTCTTCAGCAGCCACGGCTGGCCTTGGCTGTCGCGGACCCGGTAGAGCAGCGACTGGCGGCTGTGTGCCAGGCGCGTGTCGACCTGCCAGCCATCCAGCGCCTGGCCATCGCGCAGCGGGCCGGGCAGTGGCCACTGCTGCAGCTGCACCAAGGTGTCGCCCAGGTTGGCCGGGCCCAATTGCTCGACCCGCAACAACAAGGCGCTGGCATTGTCCTGGCTGCCATTGAGGTGGGCGCTGGCAACCAGGGTGTCGGCAGCCAACTGCAGGTCGGGCTGATCACGCAGCACGGCCTGGATATGCGGGTCGCCCAGGCTGGCCCAGACGCCATCGCTGAGCAGCAGGTAGCACTCGCCCGCCTGCAGATCGCCGTCCAGGTAATCGACCAGCAGGTGCTGGTCCAGCCCCAGCGCGCGTTTGAGCACGTGCTGCATGCCGGGCTGGTCCCACACGTGGTCCTCGCTCAGGCACTGCAAGCGGTCGTTGTGCCAGCGGTAAACGCGGCAGTCACCGACATGCGCCAGGGTGAAGCGGCGCCCACGCAGCACCAGGGCGCTGAGGGTGGTCAGCAGCGGCTGGCTGCCCTGGGCGCGCAACCAGCGATTCTGGGCCAGCAACAGGCGATCCAGGGCTTGCGCCACGCCCCAGGTGGCAGGTGTGGCGTAGTAGTCCATGGCCAGCGCCTGCAGGCTGGCGCGGGCTGCCAGGCCGCCGTCGGCGCACTGGCTGACGCCGTCGGCGAGGGCGAACAGATAGCCCTTGCTGGCGGCAAGTTCCGGCGCCGGCGTCACCAGACGCAGGGCGTCCTGGTTCTCCTCACGCGGGCCGGTGGCACTGGCTTGGGCGAAACTCAGCTGCAGGCTCATCGACGTGCCTCAGACCCGTGCCGCGGTAACCGCTGCCGAGCCCCAGGTGGTGCGCCAGCGCTGCTTGACCCCGTGCAACCCGAACCAGGCCAGCAGGCCGAGGCTGGCGAACAACCACAGACCCATCTGATAGTCACCGGTATGTTGCTTGATGGTGCCAAGGCCCGCCGCGAGCAGGAAACCACCGATGCCACCGGCCATGCCGATCAATCCGGTCATCACCCCGATTTCCTGGCGAAAGCGCTGCGGCACCAGCTGGAACACCGCGCCGTTACCGGCGCCCAGGCCGAGCATGGCGCTGACGAACAAGGCCAGGGCAGCGGCGGCGCTCGGCAAGTTGAAACCGACGGCGGCGATGCAGATGGCCGCTACGCTGTACATGCCCAGCAGGGTGCGGATACCGCCAAAGCGGTCGGCCAGGGCGCCACCGAGCGGGCGCATCAGGCTGCCGGCGAAGACGCAGGCGGCGGTGTAGTAGCCGGCTGTGATCGGGCTCAGGCCGTATTGATCGCTGAAGTAGCCGGGCAGGGCGCTGGCCAGGCCGATGAAGCCGCCGAAGGTGACGCTGTAGAAGAACATGAACCACCAGCTGTCCCGGTCTCCCAGGGCCTTGAGGTAATCGGCGATGGCTTTGGGTTTGGGCCGCTGCGGGGCATTGCGCGCGAGCAGGGCGAACAGCACCAGGGTCAGCAGCAGCGGGATCACGGCAATGCCGAACACGTTGTTCCAGCCGAACGCTGCGGCCAGTACCGGGGCCAGCAGGGCCGCGAAGACGGTGCCGGAGTTGCCCGCGCCGGCGATGCCCATGGCTTTGCCTTGGTGCTGAGGCGGATACCACTGCGAGGCGAGCGGCAGGGAAACGGCAAACGAAGCGCCGGCGACCCCCAGGAAGACGCCAAGCAGCAGCGCTTGCTCATAACTGTGCACGCCCAGGTACCAGGCACCGGCCAGCGCAACGATGACGATCACCTGGCCGATCAGCCCGGCGGTCTTGGGTGAAAGCCGGTCCACCAGCAGGCCCATGACAAAGCGCAGCACGGCACCCGCGAGAATTGGCGTGGCCACCATCAAGCCGCGTTGCTGAGTGCTGAGTTGCAGGTCGGTGGCAATCTGCACCGCCAGGGGGCCAAGCAGGTACCAGACCATGAAGCTCAGGTCGAAATACAGGAACGCGGCGAACAACGTGGGCACATGCCCGGATTTCCAGAAGCTGGTACTCATCGAACACCTCACTCGGCAATGCAACGGAAACAAAAAGACGCCGCTACCCGGTCCACTGGCGTGGAGGGGAGAGCGACGTCTTTGTCGGGATTACGAGGGGCAACCGCCGTTGGCTACCGTTGGATTATCTTCAGCAAGAGATGGGCCAACTCATCAATCTGCACCCACTCTCGTGGGCGTCGGCTTGCCGGCGACAGGGCCTGCAGCCCCTAGCCCAGCATCTCGTGCATGGCAATGATCTGCTCGGCCACCTGGATCAGCTTCTGCTGCCGGCTCATGGCCTGGCGACGCATCAGGGTGTAGGCCTGTTCTTCGTTGCAATCCTTCATTTTCATCAGCAAACCCTTGGCCTGTTCGATGCGCTTGCGCTCGGCCATTTGCTGGTCGCGCGCCAGTAGCTGGGCCTTGAGGGCCTGGTCGCTCTCGAAGCGGGCCATGGCGACATCGAGGATCGGCTGCAGCCTGGCGGCGTGAATGCCTTCGACGATGTACGCGCTGACGCCTGCCTGGATCGCCTGGCGCATCACCGCCGGGTCATGCTCGTCGGTAAACAGCACGATGGGCCGTGGCTGGTCGCGGCTGACCATCACCACTTGTTCCATCACATCGCGGTCGGGTGACTCGGTATCGATCAGCACCACGTCCGGTCGCACCGTTTCGACGCAGGCGGGCAGGTCGATGGTCAGGTCTGGCGCTTCGATCACTTCGAAGCCGGCTTCGCTCAATGCCGCCTTGAGGCGGCCGATCTTCTTCTGGGTGTCGTCGATCAGCAAGATGCGCAGCATGGTGATGGCCCTCATAAACCGACGCCGGTGCAGGCCGCATCGCCCAGGGCATGCAGGCGAAAACTGCGGGCATAGCCGTGCGGGTCGCTGCCGTCCCAGCGGCTGCCGTCGATCAGTAGGCTGCTACGCATGGGCTGGGCTGGGCAGGGCACGCCGAGCGCTTCGGCGGCGTCGCGGTACAGCGCCAGTTGCTGGACCTGGCGGGCCACGCCGAGGTAGTCGGGGTCGTCGCGCAGCAAGCCCCAGCGGCGGAACTGGGTCATGAACCACATGCCGTCGGACAGGTAGGGCAGGTTGGCGCGGCCCTGGTCGAACAGGTGCAGGGGGTGCGTGTCCTGCCACTGGTTGCCGAGACCGTCCTGGTAGGTGCCGAGCAAGCGCGGCTCGATGTTTTCCACGGGTGTATCCAGGTAAGCGCGGCCACCAAGCAGCTGCGCGGTGCTGCGGCGGTTCTCCTGGCTCTGCTCGATGAAGCGGCTGGCGGCGAGGACGGCCTTGACCAGTGCCCGGGCGCTGTTGGGGTACTGTTCGACGAATGTCCGGGCACAGGCCAGCACCTTCTCTGGGTGATCGGGCCAGATCGACTGGCTGGTGGCCAGGGTGAATCCCTGGCCCTGCGCCACCGCCGCGGCGGCCCAAGGTTCGCCGACGCAGAAACCGTCGATGCGGCCGGCCTGGATGTGCGCTGCCATCTGGGCGGGTGGCACCACCACGCTGTCGACATCGTGCAAGGGGTGAATGCCCTGGCTGGCCAGCCAGTAGTACAACCACATGGCATGGGTGCCGGTGGGGAAGGTCTGGGCGAAGGTCAGGCGTGCGCCAT
Source organism: Pseudomonas sp. NPDC089395 (assembly GCF_044749525.1). Taxonomy (NCBI): domain Bacteria; kingdom Pseudomonadati; phylum Pseudomonadota; class Gammaproteobacteria; order Pseudomonadales; family Pseudomonadaceae; genus Pseudomonas; species Pseudomonas sp. NPDC089395. The sequence continues at coordinate 37,997 of NZ_JBIVID010000013.1, read as the reverse complement.
GCTGGTGCACCAGGCGCGCCAGTGCCTCAGGGCTGGTCACGCCTTTGCGCTGCAGGGCCGGGGACAGGTTGAGTGCCTGGGCGTTCTGGTTCAGGCCCATGAGCACGGCCATGGCGTGTGCCGGCACGCCGCCGATGCCCAGATGCACCGCGTAGACCAGGCCGTACAGGCAATGGGCGGCATCCAGTTCGCCACTGGCCAGCTTGTCGCGCAAGCCAGCCCATGAGCCCTGGCGCTTGAGGTTCAAGGTCAGGCCGTGTTGCTGGGCGAAGCCTTGGGTGGCGGCCACCACCACCGATGCGCAGTCGGTCAGGGCCATGAAGCCGATGTCGAGGCTGGGTTTTTCCGGCGTGTCGCTGCCGTTGACCCATGCCAGGGCTGATGTATTCACGAAGATCCTCGCCTGTACTGAATAGGCAGTGTGCAGGCGATGTAGCAACGCATGTGCCAAGGCCCTGTCATGGCGAGCGCGTGCTGGCTATAATCGCCCCCTCACTCACCCCGAGTCTTGCCCGCCCATGTATACCCTGGCCCGCCAGCTGCTGTTCAAGCTTTCCCCGGAAACCTCCCATGACCTGTCCCTGGACCTGATCGGCGCCGGTGGCCGCCTCGGGCTCAACGGCGCGTTGTGCAAGCAGCCAGCGGCGTTGCCGGTGACGGTGATGGGTTTGAACTTCGCCAACCCGGTGGGCCTGGCTGCGGGCCTGGACAAGAATGGCGCGGCCATCGATGGCTTTGCCCAGCTGGGCTTCGGTTTCGTCGAGATCGGCACCGTGACGCCGCGCCCGCAACCGGGCAACCCCAAGCCGCGCTTGTTCCGCCTGCCGGAAGCGACCGCGATCATCAACCGCATGGGCTTCAACAACCTGGGCGTCGATCATTTGCTGGAGCGGGTGCGTGCGGCGCGTTACGACGGCGTGCTGGGCATCAACATCGGCAAGAACTTCGACACCCCGGTCGAGCGCGCGGTCGACGATTACCTGATCTGCCTGAACAAGGTGTACACCGAGGCCAGCTACATCACCGTCAACATCAGCTCGCCGAATACCCCGGGCCTGCGCAGCCTTCAGTTCGGCGATTCGCTCAAGCAACTGCTCGATGCGCTGGCCGAGCGCCGTGAACAGTTGGCCGGCGAGCATGGCAAGCGTGTGCCGCTGGCGATCAAGATCGCGCCGGACATGAGCGATGAAGAAACCGCGCTGGTGGCAGCAACGCTGCTGGAGTCGGGCATGGATGCGGTGATCGCCACTAACACCACGATGGGCCGTGAAGGCGTCGAAAACCTGCCGCATGGTGGTGAAGCGGGTGGATTGTCGGGTGCGCCAGTGCTGGAAAAGAGCACCCACATCGTCAAGGTGCTGGCCGGTGAGCTGGGCGGCAAACTGCCGATCATTGCCGCGGGTGGCATTACCGAAGGGCAGCATGCGGCACAGAAAATCGCTGCAGGGGCGAGCCTGGTGCAGATCTACTCGGGCTTCATCTACAAAGGGCCGGCGCTGATTCGTGAGGCGGTGGATGCCATCGCCGCCATGCCGCGGGTATAAAACGCAGGCATAAAAAAGGGCCCCATCTAGGGGCCCCTGGGCCGTAGCCCGCCGCCCGGATGGGGCGTGCATGGTAACTCGAATTCAGTGTCCTCGATCAGCCAACGGCGTGATTTTCGTTGAGTCTATGGATGCCAGCGGTGCCAGTCATTCCGTCCCAGTTATCACCGCGACCTTCGCGCCAGCCGTTAATCCAGGCTTGGCGAACTGAAGGAAGATTGAAGGGGCAAAGTTCGCGGGATTTGCCGGTGACCCCGTATTGGTAGCCACGTGAATATGCTCTTTCCAACGGATCACGCTTAAGTCTTCTCATAGGGTGTTGCCCTCACTTGTTGACTGTAATGTCCCGTCGGCCTCTCCGAGGCCGGGCAGAGTCTTTCTGCCGGTGTGCGCCCGCTGCCGGCGTGGCGGGCTGAAGGTGCCGCCTCATTGCGAAGCGGCCTAAGACCAGTTCTAACGAATGCGGGTCACGGTGTGAATGATCGATTTGTCATAAGCCCGTAACGTTTCCTAGGGTGAAGGGATAAGTAAATAAATGCGACTCAACCTTATTTGGCGTTGAGCCCGCTGTGATCGGCGTTTGCTGATCCTTGACGTCATTTCGCCAGCGTGGCGCAGTGATGAAAGAAATATTTGGTAATGCGACGAAGGGTCACATCGGCCCCCACATCGACAGAAATTATTCGTACTGCCTGATGATCTAAGCTGTTTTTGCCAGCCGGCGAGCAGCAGATCGATCAGGCGGCCTGGCCAGCCGGCTGCATTGATGCAGTCGGAGAAGGCCACTCGAACGCTTGCTGGAAGGGCGTTCGGGCAAACATCGGCGAAGCGATGCGTCGCCTCGTCAGTCAAATAGCCCAAGGCGCTGGAATCCTCATGTCGGACCGTTTCGAACTCTATCTCACCTGCCCCAAAGGCCTGGAAGGCCTGCTTGCCGAAGAGGCCAAGGGCCTCGGCCTGGACGAAGTGCGTGAGCACACCTCGGCCATTCGCGGCACCGCCGACATGGAAACCGCCTACCGCCTGTGCCTCTGGTCGCGTTTGGCCAACCGCGTGTTGCTGGTGCTCAAGCGCTTCTCCATGAAAAACGCCGACGACCTGTACGACGGCGTGAACGCCGTCGACTGGGCCGATCACCTGGCAGCCGACGGCACCTTGGCGGTGGAGTTCAGCGGCCATGGTTCGGGCATCGACAACACCCACTTCGGCGCACTCAAGGTCAAGGATGCGATCGTCGACAAATTGCGCAACCGAGAGGGCCTGCGCCCTTCGGTGGAGAAGGTTGATCCGGACGTGCGAGTACACCTGCGCCTGGACCGGGGCGAGGCGATTCTGTCCCTTGACCTCTCCGGCCACAGCTTGCACCAGCGTGGTTACCGCCTGCAGCAAGGCGCCGCGCCGCTGAAGGAAAACCTGGCGGCGGCCGTGCTGATCCGCGCCGGCTGGCCACGCATCGCCGCCGAGGGCGGCGCGTTGGCCGACCCGATGTGCGGTGTGGGTACTTTCCTGGTCGAAGCGGCGATGATCGCCGCCGACATCGCCCCCAACCTCAAGCGCGAGCGCTGGGGCTTCAGCGCCTGGCTGGGCCATGTCCCGGCCACCTGGCGCAAGGTCCATGAGGAAGGGCAGGCCCGTGCCCAGGCGGGGCTGGCCAAGCCGCCGCTGTGGATTCGCGGCTACGAAGCCGACCCGCGGCTGATCCAGCCGGGGCGCAACAACGTCGAGCGCGCAGGCCTCGGTGACTGGATCAAGATTTATCAGGGCGAAGTCGCCAGCTTCGAGCCGCGTCCAGACCAGAACCAGAAAGGCCTGGTCATCAGCAACCCGCCGTATGGCGAGCGCCTGGGCGACGAGGCCAGCTTGCTGTACCTCTACCAGAACCTCGGCGAGCGCCTGCGCCAGGCGTGCATGGGCTGGGAAGCGGCGGTATTCACCGGCGCCCCGGAACTGGGCAAGCGCATGGGCCTGCGCAGCCACAAGCAATACGCATTCTGGAACGGCGCGCTGCCCTGCAAGCTGCTGCTGTTCAAGGTGCAACCGGACCAGTTCGTCACCGGCGAGCGCCGCGAGGCCCAGGGCGACAACGGCGAATCCGGCCGTCCGGTGGCGGTGGCCAGCGAGCCGGCACGCTTGTCGGAAGGTGCGCAGATGTTCGCCAACCGTCTGCAGAAGAACCTCAAGCAGCTGGGCAAGTGGGCACGCCGTGAACAGGTCGACTGCTACCGCCTGTACGATGCCGACATGCCCGAGTACGCCCTGGCGGTCGATCTCTATCAGGAATGGGTGCACGTGCAGGAATACGCCGCGCCACGTTCGATCGACCCGGAAAAGGCCCAGGCGCGCCTGCTCGATGCCTTGGCGGCGATTCCCCAGGCACTGGGCATCGATCCGCAGCGCGTGGTGCTCAAGCGCCGCGAGCGGCAGAGCGGCACCCGTCAATACGAGCGCCAGGCCACCGAGGGACGTTTCATGGAGGTCAAGGAAGGCGGCGTGAAGTTGCTGGTGAACCTCACCGACTACCTCGACACCGGGCTGTTCCTTGATCACCGCCCAATGCGCCTGCGCATCCAGCGCGAGGCCGAGGGCAAGCGCTTCCTCAACCTGTTCTGCTACACCGCCACGGCCACGGTGCATGCCGCCAAGGGTGGCGCGCGCAGCACCACCAGCGTCGACTTGTCGAAAACCTACCTGGACTGGGCACGTCGCAACCTGGCGCTGAACGGCTTCTCCGAGCGCAACCGCCTGGAGCAGAGCGATGTCATGGCCTGGCTGGAGGGCAACCGCGACAGCTATGACCTGATCTTCATCGACCCGCCGACCTTCTCCAACTCCAAGCGCATGGAAGGCGTGTTCGACGTACAGCGCGACCACGTGCAGCTGCTCGACCTGGCCATGGCGCGCCTGGCGCCGGGTGGCGCGCTGTATTTCTCCAACAACTTCCGCAAGTTCCAGCTCGACGAGCACCTGGCTGCGCGGTATGTGGTGGAAGAAATCAGCGCTCAGACCCTGGACCCGGACTTCGCCCGCAACAGCCGCATTCACCGGGCCTGGCGCCTGCAATTGCGTTGATACGACAGGCGATATTGCATAGCTAGTGGCCAATAGCTATAACTCAGCACAGGGCCAGACAATCGCAGGACGCTGACGTGACGAGATCGATCTATGTCGAAGTATGGCGTGCGTGCGAAGGTGCTGGGCCTGTGCCGAGAGGCGATGGCCGCCTGGGCGGTGGCGCTGGTGGCGCTGGTGGCCGGCGGCTTGCTGTCGGCCGGCCTGGCACTGGCCACGCAGGCGTTCTACAAGCAGCAACTGCGCCAGCGCTTCGAGCTGCTGGCCAGCGAACGCTATAGCCGTATCGCCGAACGCTTCGACGACCAGGAGCAGCGCCTCGATGGTTTGCGGCGCTTCTTCAGTTTCTCCAACGAAATTACCCCCCGCGAATTCGACGGTTACGCCCAACCCTTGTTGCGGCGCACCCAGGCCTACTCCTGGGCGCCGCGGGTCGAGCATGCCCAGCGTCGCGAGTTCGAACGCCAGGCCAGCGCCAGGCTGGGCCAGGCATACGAGATCCGCGATCAGGATGGCCAGGGCAACTGGCAGGCGGCGCCGCCTCGCGACCATTACTTTCCGCTGCTCTACACCCAGGCCATCCAGCAGCAGGGGCAACCCTACGGGCTGGATCTGCGCAGCCAGCCGGCACGCGAGCAGGCCCTCAAGCGTGCCTTGCTGCCTGGCAGCATGGCGGTGTCCGAGCCGTTGGACATGATCAATGTCGCAGCGGGCTACAGTCGCGGGCTGTTGATGGTCGCGCCGGTGTTCTCTGATAAGGAGCCTGGTAAGGAGCCCGATAGCGAGGAACCAGGCGTCGCCGTCGGCTACGTCATGGCGTTGCTGAACCTGGGCCAACTGATCAGCGATGGATTGCCGACGGCCGGCGAGGACAACCTGGTGGTGCGCATCGTCGACTCCAGCGGGCGCGATGGCCGTGAAGTGTTGTTCGACTCGCAGAACCCGCCGGCATCCTTGGCGCTGGTGAGCAGCCAGTTGCTGCACCTGGCCGACCACCACTATCAGATCGATATCCGCCCGAGCCAGGTGTTCATGCAGGGCAATCGCTCCTCGGCTGCATTGGCGGTGGGGTTTCTGGGTAGCTTGCTGAGCCTGTTGCTCAGTGCCTTGCTCTACAACCTGTTCAGTCAACGGCAGCGGGCCTTGAGGCTGGTCGAACAGCGCACTTCGGAGCTGCGCGTCAGCGAGCAGTCGCTGCGCGAAACCCACAACCAGTTGCGCAGCGTGCTCGACGCCGCTACCCAGGTGGCCATCATTGCCACCAGCCTCAAGGGCGTGGTCAGTACCTTCAATGCCGGTGCCGAACGCATGCTGGGCTATTTGGCCGCCGAGGCGGTTGGGCAGCTTCGGCTGGAGAATCTGGTGTTGCCTGAAGAACTCAACCAGCGCGCCCATGCACTGAGCCTGCGCTACGGTCGTCCTATTGCCGGTGGCCAGGCCATGTTCGCCGATACCCTGCAGGAGGGGGGCGCCGAGCCCAGCGAATGGACCCTGGTGCGCAAGGACGGTAGCCAACTGCTGGCCAACATGCTGGTCACCGCTGTGCTCGACGAGCAGGGGCTGTGGGTCGGTTACCTGGCGATCTGCATCGATGTCACCGAGCGGCGCCGGGTGCATGAAGCGCTGGCACTGCGTGATCGGCTACTCGAGAAGCTCAGTGCGGAAGTGCCAGGGGGCATCTATCAATATCGGTTGGATGCCGATGGCCACTCCTGTTTCCCGTATGCCAGTGAAGGGCTCTTCGATATCTACGAAGTCGACCTGCAACTGCTGCGAGAAGACGCCACGGCGGTGTTCGAGCGTATTCATCCCGAAGACCTGGAGCGTGTGCGCCGCTCGGTCCGCTATTCGGCCGAGCACCTGACGCCGTGGCGCGAGGAGTACCGTGTCTGCTTGCCGCGTGCCGGGTTGCGCTGGATACGCGGCGAGGCGACGCCGGAGGTGGGGGAGGAGGGTTGCACGCTATGGCATGGCTACCTGAGTGACATCTCCGACCTCAAGGGCGTGGAAGAAGATCTGCGCACCCTGTCGGTCACCGATGCGCTCACCGGCATCCACAACCGCCGTTACTTCCAGGAGCGGATCAAGGTCGAACTGGACCGTGCCCAGCGCGAAGATCAGGACCTGGCGGTGATCATGCTCGACATCGATCACTTCAAGCGCATCAACGACCAGTTTGGCCATGCGGTGGGTGATCATGTGCTGCGCAGCTTGTGCCAGCGCATCGGCCAGCGGTTGCGCCGTACCGATGTGTTCTGTCGGTTGGGGGGGGAAGAATTCATGGTGCTGTGCCCGGGCAGCAATGCCGAGCAGGCGCAGGTGCTGGCCATGGAGTTGTGGCAGGGGGTGCGCAGTGTGCCGGTCGAGGGGGTGGGCAAGGTGACCGCCAGTTTTGGCGTGGCGGGGTGGCGGCCGGGGGAGGGTGCCGATGCCTTGTTGTTAAGGGCGGATGCAGGGGTGTATGCCGCCAAGCAGGCCGGGCGGGATCGAGTGGAAGGAGAACTGAGCTGAGTTGAGCGACTGGGTGTCAGTTGCGGCCTCGTCGCCGGCAAGCCGGCTCCCACAGGTACTGCGCTGAACTCAGCAGCGGCGCTTTTGTGGGAGCCGGCTTGCCGGCGATGAGGGCGCCAGAGAAATCAGGGTGCTGCAGAGACCGTGCTATTGCCCGCCTGCGGCTGGCGATAAAGGTCCAGCAACACCTGATCCAGCACCTGCGAAGCCCCCCACGGCTTCGGATCGTTGAGGATCGCCGCCACCGCCCAGGTATTGCCATTGCTGTCACGGCTGAAGCCGGCAATGGCGCGCACGGTGTTCAATGTACCGGTCTTGATATGGCCCTCACCGGTCATGGCGGTGCGCTTGAGGCGCTTGCGCATGGTGCCGTCCATGCCCACCAGCGGCATCGAGCTGATGAACTCGGCCGAGTACGGGCTGTTCCACGCCGCCTGCAGCAGCGCTGCCATCTCACGGGTACTGACCCGTTCGGCACGCGACAGGCCCGAACCGTTCTCCATCACCAGGTGTGGGGCAGTGATGCCTTTCTTCGCCAGCCACTGGCGCACCACGCGCTGAGCGGCGCGGGCGTCGTCGCCATCGGCGTCCGTACGGAACTGTGCACCAAGGCTCAGGAACAACTGCTGGGCCATGGTGTTGTTGCTGTACTTGTTGATGTCGCGGATCACTTCCACCAGGTCCGGCGAGAAGGCCCGGGCCAGCAGGCGGGCGCTCTTGGGCACGTTCTCGACCCGGTCACGGCCCTGGATGCTGCCACCCAGTTCGTTCCAGATTGCCCGCACGGCGCCGGCGGCGTAGGTCGGGTGATCGAGCAGCGAAAGGTAGGTCTGCGAATTGCAGCCGTCCCCCAGTTGACCGCTGACCACCACACTGATGCCGTCGGGTTGGGCGACTGGGTTGTAGCGCACATCGCCTTTGCATTGCTTGGAGGCAACGGCCTTGACCTGGTTGTCGATGCGAATGCTGGCGATCGGTGGCTCGACGGCAACGGTTACCTTGCCGCCGTCGTTGCGGGCGACGAAGCGCAGGGCCTTGAGATTGACCAGCAAGGAGTCAGGCTTGACCAGGAACGGCTTGTTGACGTCACCGCCATCGTCGTTGAACTGCGGCAGGTTGGGTTGCACGAAATGGCTGCGATCCAGCACCAGGTCGCCGGTAACGGTGCGCACGCCGTTGGCGCGCAGGTCACGCATCAGCAGCCAGAGTTTCTCCATGTTCAGCTTCGGGTCGCCACCCCCTTTGAGGTAAAGGTTGCCGTTGAGTACGCCGTTACTCAGGGTACCGTCGGTGTAGAACTCGGTCTTCCACTGGAAGGTAGGGCCGAGCAGTTCGAGGGCGGCGTAGGTCGTGACCAGTTTCATGGTCGAAGCGGGGTTGACCGATACATCAGCGTTGAACACGGTGGCCGTGCCGGGGCCGTTCAGTGGGAGCATGACCAGGGACAGTGCGGTGTCCTGCAGCTTGTTGGCCTTGAGTGCCTGCTGCACCTTGGGTGGCAGGGTGGTATTGACGGTCGCGGCCTGGCTAGGCAATGCGAACGGCAGCAGCAGGCCGGCGAGAACGAGGGGACGAAGCGTTTTGATCATATGAGATTAATACCCTACGGACGAGGGAAAATGACAATGGGGGCTGTAAGAGGTGATGGCCCCCAGGACGAAATATAGTGCGCATTATGCCCCAACCGCAGCGCTCATTGCGCCACGTTCGACGGAAAAGCGCCGTTGCACCTCGGAAACTGTTAAAGTGCCGCGCGTAATTACTCAAGAGGATTGTTTCATGGCTACCAACCGTTCCCGTCGTCTGCGCAAGAAACTGTGCGTGGATGAATTCCAGGAGCTGGGTTTCGAACTGAACCTGGGTTTCAAGGAAGATCTGTCTGACGAAGCCATCGATGCCTTCCTCGACGCTTTCCTGGCAGAAGCCATGGATGCCAATGGCCTGGATTATGTCGGCGGCGATGACTTCGGCCTGGTCTGCTCGGCCAAGCGTGGTTCGGTCAGCGAAGAGCAGCGCGCCAGCGTCGAAGCCTGGCTCAAGGGCCGTAGCGAACTGACTTCGATCGAAGTCAGCCCGTTGCTGGACGCCTGGTATCCAGAGAAGCCGATCAACTCGGCTTCCTGATGCACGCTTGAGTGGCCGTCCGCACGGGCGGCGCTCGATCAAGCCCTGGCCAGTTCCCTGGCCAGGGCTTTCTCCATGCGGCGCATCTGCCGCGCCAATACCTGCCGACGCAGCTTCATCTGTGGCAGCGACAGATTCTCCTCGTTAATGGCCTCGCAGGCCGACATCATGCCCCGTGCTTCCAGCATTCGAGCCGCGCTGAGGATTTTGTGCGCCTGTTCGCGAAGGGCAATGGGCTCTTTGTCGGGGTTCAGGGCCATCAGTTCGGCCAAGTCCTCTTGCAGGCTCTGGTGCAAGGCTGTGAGCAACCGATCACGCTCGTCCAGGTTGTCTCCCACGATGCTGTGCAGACCCCGCAGGTCGAACGGCAGCGGTATGACTGCCGGCTGTTCGCGTCGGACAATGGCGGCCAGGCGCTGGCTGAGTGTGCGCAGGCTTATGGGTTTGAGCAGGCAGTCGTCCATGCCGACGCTCAAGCATTTCTGTCTGACTTCTGGCTGGGCATTGGCGGTGTAGCCGAGAATCACACAGCGTGGGCGCTTGCTGCGGCGCTCTTCGGCGCGAACTGCGGCGGCGAGCTGATAGCCGTTCATGTGCGGCATGTTGCAATCAAGGACCAGTACATCGAACAGCCCTTCACGCCATTTGTCGAGGCCTTCGTGGCCGTCACTGGCAGTGGTCTGGCTCAGGCCCAGGTAGGCCAGCTGCTGTGCCATCAACAACAGGTTGGCTGGATGGTCATCGATCACCAGCACATTCAGTTGCGGGTCCGGGACCTCGACATCGTCTTCCATTCGTGGCGGCAGTGGCGGCGCACCGACGCACTGCAGTGGCAGGATCAGACGAACCTGGGTACCGAAATCCGGCAGGCTCTTGATGCTCAGCCTGCCGCCCATCATTTCGCACAGGCTGCGGCAGATGGCCAAGCCCAGCCCTGTGCCTGCGCGGGCTCCCTGGCTGTGCGGGTTGGCCTGGACGAAGGGGTTGAACAGGCGCTGCAGGTCATCGTCATGAATGCCGATGCCGCTGTCGCGCACTTCAAGCGCCAGGCTCGCGGTGGCCGTTGGGTTGGCGTCGCGCAGGCTCAGGCAGATGCGCACATGGCCATGCTCGGTGAACTTGATGGCATTGCTGACCAGATTGGACAGGATCTGCTTGAAACGCAGGGGGTCGAGCAGGGCATGGCAGCGGGCCCCAGGGCTGATGATGACCTCCAGCGCCAGGCCTTTCTGCCGCGCCTGGCCTTCGAATATGCGGCCCACAGACTCGACCAGTGCCGCCACTTCGACCGGTTCCGGTGAAAGGCTCAGATGGCCGGACTCAATGCGCACGATATCCAGGATATCGCCCATCAGCCCCAGCAGGTCTTTCGCCGAATGGTGGGCGACCTCCAGCGAAGTAAGGTCAACCTGGCCCTGATGGGCACGTTTCACTGCCAGTTCGAGCATGCCGATCACCGCATTCATCGGGGTACGGATCTCGTGGCTGATGGTGGCCAGGAAGGTGCTCTTGGCCCGGTTGGCGTCATCGGCCTGCTGCTTGGCCTCGCGAAGGTCCTGGACCAGCTTGCGACGTTCGCTGATGTCGATCCAGCCGCCGATGATGCCCTGCACTTCACCCAACGAGTCGCGGTAAGGCAGGATCCAGTGGTAGATGGTGATCTCCTGCTCCTTGAGCCGCAACGGTCGGTCCACCACCAACGGCACACCTGCGGCCATGACTTGCAGGTAGTCGGCCTGGATCTGCCGGGTATGCTCCACAGGGGCGAACAGGCTGTCTTCCAGGCGTTTGCCCAGCACCTCGTCAAGGCTTGCCTGAACCGCCTCCAGGTAGCTGGCGTTGCAGCTTTGCAGGCAACCGTCACGATCTCGCACATACATGGGATGGGGCGTGCCGTTGAGCAGCGCACCCATGAACTCCAACTGATCGCTGAGGGCACGTTCGGCACGTTGGCGCTGTTTGATCTGGCGCCGCAAGCGCGCGTTCCAGATCAGCGCCACCAGCAGAAGTACGCTGGTGCCCAGCAACACTTGCAAGGCCAGGCGGCGAAACTCTTCCCAATCGTTGTCGTCATGCAGGCTGAAGTCTCGCCAGCGGTTATTGATGCCCCCCATCTCTTCCGGCGAGATGCTCAGCAAGGCCTTTTCCAGGATCGAGGCGAGTGCGGTGGCCTGGGCGGTGGTGGCCATGGCGAAATTCGCCGGTTCACTACCCACCGTACGGCGAATGACCAGGTCGGCGTTGCCCGCCAGGGCGTGGTTGGCATCGATCAGCGTGGTGATTACGGCATCGACGGCGCCACTGCTCAACAAGGCCATGGAGTAAAAGGGGCTTTCGGTCTCGATCCAGCCGGTTTGCGGATAGTGGCTTGCCAGCAGTTCGGCCATGGCGCTGTAGCGGGTAATTGCGATGCGGCGCCCGCGCAGTTGCTCGAGCGACGCGTACTCGGTGTCTTGTTCACGGGTCACCAGTACGTGAGGGCTCTCGAGGTAGGGTCGGCTGAGGTGCAGGCGCTCTTCGCGCATGCCATCGACAGCCAGGGCGGCAATCATGTTCACGCGCCCGTCTTCCAGACGGGCAACCATGTCGGCAATACCGTTGGCGCGCTGCACTTCGAAACGCAGTCCAGTGCGCAGGCGAATCAGCTCCAGCAAGTCGGCGGTTATCCCACGGAAATGGCCCGAGGCGTCGAAATAGGACAGCGGAGCGGCTGTCTCGTCGACGGCCACCTGCATGATCGGGTGCTCCTGCAACCATCGGGCTTCTACCGCCGTAAGCTGCAGTTTGCGACTGCTCAACAGCTGCTCGCCGCCGGCACTCCAGCGCTTGAACAGGCTGGCGCGCACGGCGCTAGGCTGGTGGTCGATAGCGGCGTTCACCAACTCGATGAGCAACGTATCCTGGGCCCGGATGGCGAAGCCGAAACCAACGCTTTCGTGCTCGCCAAAACTGGCCATGCGCAAGCGTGGCAGGTGGCCGCGGTTGAGCTGGTAGTGGGTTGACAGGGTATCGCCAAGGAACACGTCGGCTTGCCCGAAAGCGACGGCATTCAGGGCCTGGGACGAGGAGCCGAAGGCCAGCAGTTCAGCCTTTGGATAAGCTGTAAGCACGTCCTGGATGGGCAGGTAATGGTAGAGCATGCCCAGGCGCATGCCGTTCATGTCGGAACCGAGCGCTCGGTGTTCATCCTCGCGGGTGACCAAGACCGGCTGGTCGATGGCATAAGGGTGTGAAAGCGCCAGGCCATCAGTCGCGGCTTCATAACCGTTGGAACTGCCGAGCAGGTCGATATCGCCCCGTTTGAGCGCAGCCACTGCCTCTTGCCGGCTGGCGTAGCGCAGCACTTGGATCGGCAGCTGCAAGGCCTTGCCGATCAGGTTGGCATACTCGGCGGTCAGGCCTTGGTAGTCGCGCCCTCCACTGGTGATATCGAAGGGTGGGTAATCAGGCGCTGATGTACCCAGCGTGAGCTGTTGTCTTCCCTTCAGCCATTGCTGTTGCGGCGGTGTCAGCTGCAGGCGTACCGCTGCAGCTGGAGAGCGGGCCAGCAGGGAGTAAGACGCGGCCTCTTGTTCCAAGGCTTGAGTTCGGCCAGCAGTCAATGCCAGGCAGGCGAACAGGACGCCAATGAATCGCGCCATCGGCTACCTCAGACCAGTGCGTTGCGTTTGGCCATTTCTATGAGATCGACCAAGGTGTCGACCTGCAATTTCTGCATCAGGCGTTTCTTGTAGCTAATTCATATGTTTACAATTCTAGCTACCAGCATCATTGGGAGGGCGAGTCATGCCTACCGCATTCAGCTACGCACGATTCTCCAGCGGCAAGCAACAGAGAGGCAGCAGTCTAGAGCGCCAAGAGCAAATGGTTGCCGATTGGCTCATCCTGCACCCGGACTACAAACGCAGCGAGCTGCGTTTCCGCGACTTAGCCAAGAGCGGCTGGAAGGGTGAGCACATCAAAGATGGTGGAGGTTTCGCTGAACTACTAGCCGCTGTTGAGGCCGGTGAGATTCAGAAGGGGGATGCGGTGCTGGTTGAGGCGATTGACCGCACTGGGCGACTGCATGTGATGACCATGTTCTCAAAGATCATTGACCCGATCCTCACTGCTGGGGTGGAAATCATCACTTTGGATGATGGGGTGGTGTACAGCGAAAAGAGTTTGAACGAGAGCGGCCAGATTCACCTGCTTGTTGCAAAAATTCAGGCAGCACGGCAGTACAGCGACAACCTGAGTCGTCGTCTCGCTGCCTCCTATGATTCCCGCCGTAGGTTGGCGAAGGAAGGCACAACACCCAAGCGGAACACACCTGCATGGCTCACTTCAAAGGGTGACGTTGTTCAAGAAATCGCCGATCAGATCAAACTGGCATTTGAGCTTTATACGTCAGGGCTTGGTAAGGCTGTCATTGCTAAGCGTATGCGTGAGAGTGGCGTTGCAGCACTGGCTAAAACGTCTGGCCCAGGTGTTGAGGGATGGCTACGGAATGAGGCGGTGATAGGGCGCTGGAATGGGTCAGATGTGTACGAACCAATCGTAGACCTATCGCTGTACCAGCTTGCACAAATTGAAGGTGAGAAGCGTAAGACAGCCCCAAGGGCCAAGACCGCCACGCATTTCTATGTTGGATTGATCAAGTGTGGCTGCTGTGGTCACAACTTCATCATGCGCACCATCGGAGGTGTGCAGGTGAGCATGAGGTGCAGGAAGCGGCAGGAACTGAAAGGTTGTGACAACAAGAAAGTCATTCCCAAGGAAATCATTGATGCTGTGTACCGACAAACGTCTGTGCCTGCTGCACTGAGAGTTGTTGCTAAGGATCATGGCGGTGTGAACGAAAAGGCGATTATCGCTGCTGAGGCCAAGCTCCTTGAAATCTCAAAGCAGATGCAAGATTTGACTACGGCCATTACCACACTCGGATTCATTCCAGAGGTGCAAGCCCAGCTCCAGCAAACACAGGAAGCCCGCGAAGCCACCGAGCGTGAGCTAGCAGTGCTTAAAGCTACGGTTGTGCATCCTGCTGCCAATAGCTGGATTGAACAGGGTAAGGTGTGGGAGCTTGAACGGAACGATGCTCAGCGCCTATCTGCCATGCTCCGTAGCGTTGGCTACACGATCACCATTTTCCCTGATGGCCGTCTTGTCGCCTCTGAGTCTGACACGGTATACCGCTACGCTGGTGTTGATCGAAAGGAAGACCAATACAAGCTGATGCAGGATGGCAAGCTTTCACTGGTGATGAAAGGCTCTGACGACGATGGGCTTTACTACGAACCTTTCCAAGAGCTTGAGGGTGAGGTGGTGTGGGATAAGGATGATTATGAAAATCTGCGCCTACAGTATGATTGAAGTTTTTGCGATAATAGAAGGAGGGCGATAAGCATGGATATCGCATTAGCGGCAGATGTGGCGTGGCTGGTTTCAATTCCTGTGGTTGCACTGCTCATAAAATTTTATCTCCCCGGATATATAAAAGAGAAAGGGAAGAATCTTGCGACGAAGGAAGATATAGCTGGTATCACGGATCAGATTGAACAGGTGAAGGCAGAGTACTCGAAGCAGCTCGAACTCTATAAATCGGAGATATGGAAGTCTCAGCAAAACTATCTGCTGTTGCAAGAGGAAACAAAGCTAAAAGTTGAGGCTTTCAAGAAGGCTGTAGTGGATGTGGCAAAAATCACTGACCTCATTAATATCTATCAATTGCACTCTTCCAGTAGCGAGATGCATTCTGCGATTGCACAGATGGCTCATGATAAAGGGAATGAGGAAGTGGTGAAGGCAAGTTGGGATATGCACCTTGAGGAAAAAGGTAAGGCAGCAGCGCTGTACACTAAATTTAGAGAGTTAATTGTAGAGCTAGGTAGCACGTTTGCACTGTTCTCGGTTTACTTCGACTCTACACTTACCGAGTCTTTATACAAAATCCTCACGATGGCTCATGGTGCTGCTGAACTTAAAATGTCTCCTGCTGAGTTTCGTGAACGCTTAGATGCTGAGTACAGCAAAGGGCACGATCTGAATGTAATTCGGCAGATTGTGGGGACGCATTACGATACGCTTTGGGATGTGAAGCCGATTACAGCAGAGGCTAATCGGTTATTCCAGCTCATGAAGGACCACATCAAGCTGTCAGGGAATGAGAAGAACGCCCCTCACAAGAGCTAAAACGTCCGGCCCCGGCGCCGATGCCTCACAACCTGTCAGCGGAGAAATTCATGGGAACCGTAAGTAATTTCCTCACCACAATTAAGAATAGCGAGCAAGCACTAGATATCTTCAAAGATGGTGGCGAGGTGGCCATTGATGCTGTCCTAGAAGAGCATGGGATTGAAGGTGTGTTGAAAGATATCCCTATTCTTAATGTCGCAGTTAGTCTCTACCAAATGGGCAATAAGGTGTCTGCATACTTCTTCGCCAAGAATATGCTTGCCTTTCTCACTGAGATTGACAAGGTCCCTAACCAAAAGCGCATTGAATTTTTAGACGAAAACTGTGCTGATGAGGCTGGGATAGAGAACGTAGGCGAAGTGGCATTGATGATATTAGACAAGCTGGATCATCCTAAGCTTGCTGCAATGCTTGGGCGTGCCTTCGCACTCCTGACTCTCGGCACGATAAGCAAGTATTCCTTCGATATCTATGCCCACGTGATCAAGGCTATGAACCCATATCTACAGCAACAGCTAAAGCAGTGCTATCAATTCAAAGGAATGATAGGCGTTGATGCACCAGCAGCTCAGCTCTTGGCAAATTATGGGCTGCTCAAGTTTGGGTACAGGCTAAATCGAAGTGGAGATACTTTGAATATGCCGTTTACTATAGATACCACTTCTTTTGGAGAAATGTTTTATAGCAAAATCCTCATGGGTAGTAATGCCTACTGATTTCCCAGCCCCCGCGCCGCGAGGACCATGCACCTTGACCGGGTTCTTGATTTCAGGCTGGAAAATATAAGCTTGGTGTGCGTTTGGAAAAGCCGGTTTTGTGGGAACGCTGCTTAACGCTGTGCGACTGGTCTAAGCAGAAGCTGTTGAAATCCAAAAGTAACATGACGCCCGTCTATCGGATGTGACGAATCCGTCAGTGTTAATGTGCCTCTAGGCCAGAGAATACGCGGGGTGCAGGCGAAGACGTCTCAATAGAACGTCTACTACCTGCCCTTAGAAAGAAACGTTGAGAGCCAACATCAGGCGACGTACAGCAGTGGCGTTGAACTCACTACCCCTTGGGGTACGCAGCCCCTTCCTATTCAGGCAATCGGCTACTGATTGAAGCGTGCTGATCTTGTCATGCAGGCAGGATTTCAGGTGAGGCTCGATGTTCGTTTGGTAGGTGTTGATCTTGCTCATACGGATGTTGTTGGCTGCTGTGATATCAGCCACTGCACGGCCTTTGGCTTGAGCTTCTGCACGATTGGCCACCTTCTGTTGAGCTACAGCATCACCAGCATCTGCACGCCTCTGGAGTGATGCCAGAGCTTCCTTGGTACGAGTGGCGATGAACTCTCGTTCCTGCTGGGCAAGGGCAGCGAATAGATGGAGTTGAAACTTGTCTGCCTGTGGCATCGTGGCCACCTTGAAATCAACCTGCTCCATGAGCTGTGCAATGTGTAGCACGGAGCGTGACAGGCGATCCAGCTTGGCCACCAGCAATTGAGCATTGTGTTGTTTGCACATTGCCAGAGCTTTTGCACCTTCTGGACGATCTTCTAGAGCGAGCTTACCTGACACAACGTCCACGAATTCACCAATGACATTCCAGCCGTTCGCTTGGGCCGCACGTTGGATGTAATCACGCTGGGCTTCCAGACCTAGGCCAGAGTCACCTTGGCTCTTGGTGGATACCCGAATGTAAGCAACAACGTTTGTCATGATGATGGCCCGTCTGTGTGTGAGGCCAATTTAGCAACTGCCATGAGTATTTGTCAATTGGGCAGACGTTCGTTAGTGCAAATGCAAAATCCCTGTTCCCCAAATGACAAATGCCAAGTTGAGAACTCGCACCAGACAGCATTTGTTCGCATTTGAAATCGCTGCGAGAAAAGAGTTGACAGGGCGACTTGCACCTGATCTTGCAATTAGTCCGGCTTGCCTGTTTGAAAGTTTTTACAAATATTTTGAAAAGTTGCGAGAGAGAAAGCGTTTTGTTAAGCAATCTGCACGTAGCAGTCAGGTGGCTAAGTGTCACGAAGCTGGAAAACAAAATGTTCACAGGAGGCTGTAAGCCTTGAGTGGCGTGGGTTGGAGTGGTGTTGGAAGAGTTGTTGGAGCAGATCGGGGTGTGCTGGGTTGGAAGCTTGGGAGCCGGGTAGCACTATGAGACTATGACCAGAATCGTGGTTTTGGTCACGTTTTGAAGGGTTTATTGGGCAGGAAATTGGCAGTGATTTGTACTGCTACGGGCGTTAATTGCAGTTTAAATCTCTGTCATAGGCATTTTATACAGTGAATCTGAATCCGTCGCATTATATAGAGCGTAGAGATTCTATCCCTGCTGCTATGCCATTGGCGTTGGTGTCCAGGGTGTGCAGGATGCTCAGGATGTTGTCATGCACGTTCGTCGATCCTCGCTGCTTGATCCAGAGGGACAGCTCTTCAAGGCCAGCACGTAGAGCTAGCTGGTTTAGTAGAAGTAGTTCGAGCGTATCAGCAGTGATGGCTGAGCGGTCATCCATGATTGTCTGCCTTCTATTAGAACGATGTGCTTTCGCACGATGCTGGTGGATATTGTGAACGTCCGTTCACAGGGATAGCCTTGGAAGAGTAGCAGAGCAGACAACAACAAGAAGAACTGGCGTTCTTAGGGTGGTGCAGCAGTGTGTCGTAACCGACACGGTGGAAATCCGTCACTTGAAATGTGGCTCAAGGCCACGGAATGCAAGGGCTGTGGGCGAATCGGCCTCAATAAAACCTCTTCTACTCCAAGCTGTCATCACTTCCCTCAAGGCGAAGAAATGCCCGCCATGGAGGCGGGCAAAAGGATTAGAACGGAGGTTGTTCGACTTCATTCCCCCAAGGATCGAGCACAACCATTGCTCCATCGAATACGGCTATTGAGGCAGCCTGTGGGACGAATGTAGCGTGCACCACTGCTGCACCATGAGAGATGCCAGCAGATGCCTTGTAAGCTGCCAGAGACGTTCTGTGGAGTTTTGCACCTGCTCTTGGGCTATGAACGAAGTGGAAGGATTCAACAGCGTAGGCAGGAAGATCATCAGCGCCAGCATCATCGTATGTGATGAAGGTGTAGGCGGTGTTCTCGCCAATCACCATTTCAAGCGTGTCAGCCATTACGACAATCGACTTTCCATGCAGCACGTCGAACAGCATTTGTTCGTGATGCTTGGAAAATAGACTGTAGTCGCTACCTTGGGTTGCTAGGGCGTCTTCAAGTGCGTAGGCATAGATTCCAAGCTCTGGGCGGTAGGTAGATAGTCTGTGAAGCTCATGGGTCATTACGTCGGCGGGATGGGCTGCTAGACAGGAAACGTAGTCGCCGGCTTCCTCGTCTAGCAAGGCCGCTTTGATGTGCTGTAGTTCCCGAGTTTTCAGGTCGTGTACCTTCTCCAGGTCTGGCAGGGCTGCACGGTGGGATTCGTCAGAAGGGTTGTAGTTGTCGATAATCCACTCTGTGAGTTGGCTACGTTGCGTAGGCTTGATCTTGCACGCCTTGACGACCTCCTGCACCAAATCCTTTCCAAGATACTTGATGACCTTTTCCACTACAGCAGAAGGTGAGTTGAAAGATTTGTTCACAGAATGCTTAGGATCAAGTGAGAAGCGGCTGACAGACTTGCCGAACCCGTAGTGTTTTGCTCCGTGGGCACGGTTGAGGGTTTTGGGGGCGGAAACGAGGTTTTCAGCGTATAGCAGGCCAAGCTGGGAGCTGCCTTTAACTGGAGCGATGTGGGACAGTTCGTAAGTGGAAGTGTCGCCGTATCCGTTCCACTTCATGTTGTTCTTATAGACTTCGTGAAGCTCGCACAGAGACTCTAGCGTATGGCCACGTAGAATTTCGATTGTCTGAGCACGGAGGCACTCGCCAGCGATGTAGTAGAAGAAAGCAGATTTCAAGGCTTTCTCCAGCGGGTCAATCCTCTTGCTCTTGTTGCGGGTAGTGGCTCCACATTTGTTAGAGCAATACTTTGCAGTGGCTACGCTGGTTGTGAATCGTTTCTTGCAAGTTTTGCATACCGGGCGGCGTGTCTTAGTGGTTGGTTTGGGTTGTGTTGCTTTGGTCATTGCTTGTAGCTCCTTCTTGGGCTTGGGATAGTGTTAGGGCGGTGTAGCGACAAAGTGGCGAACAGAACGTGTAGCGTCGATTCGCTACAAACTCTTTCAAGCAATGTTGGCAAGTGTTGATCTGCACGAACATGCCGCCACGTTTGGTTTTGGCGTTCATATAGTTTCTCCATTTGATGTGTTGGCAAGAATGTAATAGACAATAGCGTCTGTAAGCTCTTGTGAGGCGTCTCACAGGCTTTCTAGAGATGTTGGGTATGGAATGTACTGCCTGCTGTCAAAGCTTCTTAAAGCGCTTCACAGGAGGTTACAGAGGCATGTGGGAGTTGCAGGATAAAGATGATACAGATGACATTGCGTCACTGCGGAACAAATCTATTTCCTACCTATGTTAAGTGTAACATGAAATCTTTACACGTCAATACTATAAGGCAAGATAGTTGTGAATATTTTCCATTAACGCCACTTTGACTCCTTGCGAGAATGTTCGCTGTCATGTTTGTCATGACGTTTCCCATTTCTCTTGGTGTTGTTCTTGGGAGTGTGCTGTTCGTCTTCGTAGTTTTCAATCATTTCTTGCCATACCTCTCTTGCAGCATTCGCACTGTAAAGTCTACGTCTGTTTGTTCTGGTGCATCTTGGATTGTTGGATTGGCTTCTGCATAAGCCTTCAAAAGCTTTTGCTGCTCTCGCAAGCGGATAAACTCTTGTGCGTATCCAAGCGAGTCAACATTGCCCATTCTCTTCAGCACGACTTCACGAAATGCTCTGTCGGAGTTTGGGTAGATGCGCTGTAGGTCATTTATACGGTAGTTGTGTGTAATTTGTTCGATTGTTGACATCATTGCACAGTCTCAGCATCTTGGATAATCGAAAGCTGTTGTTGTAGGCGGCGGTCACATTCAGCCTCAAGCTCTTTCAACTTGAATTTTGCAATTGTGATTGTGTCGTTCAGTTTTGCCATTTCCTCGCATAGTTCACGAGTGCTGCGGCGGTGTAAGTATTGTTTCATCTGGTCGCTCCTTAAATGTTAAACATCGTTTTGGCGTCACGCTTGAACTGAGCTTCGCTGACGTTGTAGTCAACACAACGTACTAGGTGGGCCACTAGATCGCTGAACATGTACGGCACGTGGTGGCCGAAACTCTTTTCAAGGTAGTGGTAGGCTGCTTCGTACTGGTCAGGGGCATTCCTGATTTGGCTGTATTGGATTCTCATTCTTCGCCATCCTCTTCAATCTTGTCATAAATGGCTTGGAGTTCGACCTGTTGCACATCAGCAGGCTTAATCATGTACACCACTTGCTGTGCAGCTAGATTCATGTTGGCGGCGATCAGGAATGAATCATCTGCACGGGTATAGCCTTGAGCTACAAGGGCGTCGTAACGTTCGAACATATCTGGGAAGTAGTTGGATAGGATGATGTGGTAGCGGCCATGCTTCTGGTATTGAGCGAAGGCTTCGTCTTTCAGGGTTTGAATGTTTGTCATTTTCGGGTTCCTCTTGAAATGTATGGGTTGTACCTTGGGTCACAAAAGCCATCTGTAGAGTCTTTTGGACATTGCAGGGTGGCAAGGCGTGTTGTTGCGCTGGAGATTTCAGACATGAGCGAAAGCATTTTAATCTGAGTTTCCTTGGAGCTGTTGTCAGAATACTTACGCACCTGCTCAAACTCTAAGGCTGTTCTCTGCTCCAAGTCGTGCTGTGCTTTCGATGTTGAAATTGTAAACATCAAGATCAGTGTCAGGAGCACTACCTTGATAAGGTCGTATAGGGTCATTTGGGATTTCTTGCGGTTGATGGATGGAATGTAAGGAGCATTGCACTCCTTACAGTTAGCGCTCTGCTTGCTGTGAACGCATCTTGCCGACTTCGCCACGGAAAAGACCTTGCACCTCTTCTTTGATGAGGCCGGGCAAGTCACGTTTGTGTTGTGTGAACTGATCAGCCCAAGCTTGTTGGTCTGCGGTAGAAGGTAGGCCAGTAGTGTCAAAGTTGAAGGTATCACCGGCAACGTTAACAGTGACTTGGTTGTTACTATTGCTCGTAAACGCACCTTGCAGAGCCTTACTAGTGCTATCGGCCATTACAGACTGTAGAGCATTGATGTTATCAGCGAAGGCACCAAATCCGATCTTGAGATTTGACAAAGAATCGCTAGGCGTGTCAGGCATCTTGAGTTGCAGTTTTGGAACTATTCCGGGCATTAATGCCGTGAAAGATGAATCCGCACTACCAAGATTGTCTTGTGGTGCGACCTGTGGAACGTCAGTCTTCTTATTGAAGAGCCAGTTCCAAAACCTGTTAACGGGGTCTTTCTCGCCAGCTAATGCAGATTGGGTTGGGTCATACTGTAGTGTTTTGCCAGTTAGAGCGCCGGGATCAATCGAAGGTGCTTCAATATTGAAACCACGGGTAGCCATATCCATTACCTTCTCTGCACTGGTCTTTTCACTACCATCGGCGTTGCGACCAATGGTGAAGCGAATCAAGCCAGTTTGAGCTTGGGTCAACCCTGCATCAAAATCTCTTAGCAGTTTGGCTGCTGGCTGCAAGGCATCATTCAACTCCTTGTGAGCTTGAACGTTATCCCGCATCACTGCGTTTAGCTCTTGCGTGTTGTTAATCCCAACAGCATTCAGGAACTCTTGGTTTTCCTGCAATGTTTTGGCAAAGCCTACGCTGTTCTTCTTGCTTTCAAAGATGGCTTGGTTTTCAGCTACCATCGTTTCCATGCCCTTGGTGATCCAGTCAAGCTTGACACCACCGCCTTTCTTCATTCGCTTATTAAAGGCAGCAACAGCTTTCACCGGATCATTGATTTTCTCTTCTTCACCAAATGCACGTGTGACGTAAGGTACTAACATCGGCATACGTTCAGATAACACGTTCCAATCACTCTTGTCACCAAGGCCATCTGTACTAACCTGATTGAGCTGTCTGTTAACTTCGCGGCTACTGTCTTTAGTCAATCCTGCTACTGTGAACGCTTGCTGGCGAAGCTTGTACTCTTTGACAATTTGATCAGTGGTCTTGCCAAAGGCTTGTTGCATCCCAACGAATGTACGGAAATCTTCGGCGGTTTCATTGCTGATTTCTGCACCAGATTCAGTAGAAAGATTTAGGAATGTATCTTTCCAAAGTTTTCGGGTTTCTGGCGACTTGCCCAATCCTACAAACGCACCTTCAAACCTTTCCGCATCCACTACGCCCGACTTACGATTTTCGATACGTTCGCCAAGCTTTGACATTGCGACCGACAAACCCGCAATTGCTGCACCTACACCACCAAAGGCCAGCATAGGCGTCATTCCCATGCCGCCAAACATTCCGCCTGCTGGAGCGTTCTGGCGTGCCTGCCATGCTGCATGACGTTGCTGTGCCCATTGGAAGCGTTGTTGGCTCTGATTGGCGTTCTGTGCCTTGTTTGCCGCTGTCTGTTGTGCTGCTGCCATTTGGGTAGCATGCTTCTGAGCACGAATGTAAGCGACCTGCTGCGCGTGGTTCATCTGTTGTTGAATACGCTGCAACTTTGACATAGAAGCTTGGTGAAGATCGTTCGCCTTCTGTGTTGCTTGGCGAGTCTTGAGTAAGATTGCTTCTAACTTGGCTTGACGGGTCAAGGAAGCTGTCAGGGCGTTCTGGGAGGCGAGTTGAGCCTTCGTTGTACCCTGAGCCTTGGCTTGTGCAGCAGCGGCCTTAGCAGCGACTACAGCGGCATCCCTTTGAGACTGGAGCACCGCATTATTAAGATGTGCCTGTGCTTTGGTTCCAGCATACTTGAGTTTCTGCTGTGTTAACTCTTGTGTGAACGTCTGACGTTGTTGGTTTGACAATGCGGCTTCTGCACGCTGCTGGCGCTTCAAAGCTGTATCAAGCTTTGCCTTGGCCTTATCAACGGCTGTGGTATCTACTTTCAATTTCAACCCTTTGGCCATTGCTTTGGACAAATGCTCATACTCTTTTGCAAGGGCTGTCAGTTGCTTGTTGGCATTTTTCATCATGTTGGAAAATCGGGTGAAGCCCGTATTATCAATATCGAACTTCAATACGCCTGTTAGCTGGGCGATTGTCTCCTTCATAGGCATTGTTTGTTATCCTTTTTGATGGGGGCGAAACGCCCCTCTTATTAACGAGCGTGGAGTCTTGGACGGTCTACACGGTCAAATGCAAGGTTAAGACTTGTGTCGTATTCTCTTGCCAGTTCTGCACGTAGCTGAGCCTTTCGCTCTTCCTCGCGGCGTTCAAACTCTTGCTCAATGAATGCCTGACGCTCTTGAAGCTTCTTGGCTTCCTTGTTGTGATTCTCTACAGATTTCAGATAGGCTTGTTCTGCAAGCTGTGCGATTGTAGGGATATAAGTTTCGAATACGTGGTCTGGGCAGATGGCGGTAAAGGAAAGAGGAACGTTGGGGGCCACATAAAGGTTGAGAACACTTGTGTCGAGGGTCCAGCCATCTTTAACTAAATCGGCAAAACGTTGCATGCCCTCGTTCACGCTTCTAACAATGAACTCTGTGCGGCCGGTTTTGTGAAGAGAGCCCTCAAGTGTGGCGGGGGCTTTGCGGGCAGCCTTAATAGCTTGTTCGATATACTCTGCTTGCTCGGATTTGAGCACTTTGCGATTTTGTTCTGGTGCATATGTAGTCATTTTGGTTCTCCATAGATATGTTGTTTTGTAGCTTCTAATACTGTTGTTGCTGCTTGAGCGAGGCAAGCCACCGATACGCTGGCAGACAGCATTGAAAATATTACGATCATGATTTCTCCTTGTTGATGTGTTTGGAGGGAGTGAGTGATTTAAGCTAAAGCTTGTTCAGCGTCGATTGATGCTGCTCTTTTGTCAGCACGCCAAAGTCGCATGAAGCATTTGTGGGAGCAGGTACGACGTTTGGATTTGTTCTTTGTGATCACCAGCTTTCCACAGCAGGCACACGGAACTAGAAGAGAATTGGACATAGCATCTCCTTAAATGAAATGTGAGTATTTTGAATTGAGCTTAAAAAGAGACCAGCACGGGGCTGGCCTAAGAATGCAGAATGAATGTTGGAGGATGCAGTCTGCTAAGTATTTGAACGCCAGTTGTTGCAGCAGCTACTGGCGAAAGCTGACATCAGGCTAAGAAGGAAAGCCCCTGCAGAATGTTTGATGAAATGAGAGTGACAGCATTTCGTCGCCAACGGCTGTCTGCGTTGCATGGAGGGTTCCCGCCCTTGCGACTTGATGTGATTACAACCGAAGTCTGTATAACGATTGTAATTACAAGAGGAAGAGTCTAGCTTTTGGCATTCTGCTAGAAGAACTGAACGAAACGTAGAAATTCTACGTCCTGCTGGGGAGAGTTTGGAAATGTAGTTCTAGGATGTTCGGCTAAGAATAAAACGAAGAAGACATTTCCTCACTTCCATATCTATATGATAGCAAATGATTCTCATTCTGTCAAGGAAAATCTTCACTTCTGATTGCTTTGTGAGAAATTATGTGATAGCGATCCGTATGGGGTCACTCCTAATTTTGTCTTGAGTGGTGCAGGTCAGCCCGGCCTCAGCTTGGGGTATGATTTGTGTACATGTGAAATTGTTGCTTGTAGGTGCTGACAGTCTTGTTGCTCAAGAACATGCCTGAGGCAATTTCCTTGTTGCTTCTTCCTTGGGCAAAAAGTTGCAAAACCATGAGTTCGCGATCATTGACCTGGCGGAACAGCCTGAGGTCGGCTTCCGCTGTTTCGTGGTCGTGGTGAACGGCCTGGCTTGGGAAGTAGTTGTATCCGGCAAGTACGGCTTTTATCGCACTGAGCAGTTCACTCAGATCTTCTTGTTTGCACACATACCCTGCGGCTCCCGAGTGCATGCAGCGTAAGGCGAACAGTGCCGGTGATTGCGCAGTGAGAACAAGCACCTTGGAGGGTAGGGCCATGGCCTGAAAGCGCGAAAGCACCTCCAGACCGTCCAGCCTGGGAATGCTGATGTCGAGAATCACCAGGTCTGGGAGGGTTTCGCGAATCATCTGCATGGCATCGACGCCATTGTCTGATTCGCCAACGATCTTGTAGTTCTGGTTCTCGAGCAACATACGGACAGCCAGGCGAATGACTGGATGGTCATCGACTATGAATACGGTGTACATGTTCAAGTTCCCTGCGGCAGATGACGAAGGCAGGGCGCACCTTAACCTAGTTGCAAGTCGCCGGGGGTGCGAGGAGAGGCGAATAGGTTCTTATGGGAAATTGCCTACAAGAGAAATCAACTAACGCTACGAAGTGTAATAAATTGATTCTCTGTCACTGCAGTTCTAGGGGCTGTTGGGTTGTTCTCTTCATGCGTGTTTAATGATTAAACGTCAATTGTAGGAAGCGTCCTACAAAGATGCCGCTGGCTGGTTTAGCCAGGCGGCATCGCACACGTTCAGGTCGGGCTGGACCGTCCGGTCATTTCCCGGGCCATTTCGCTTGCATAGCTGTCGGTCATCCCGGCGATGAAGTCGATCATGCGCAGAAAGGACCTGTACAGCGAGTCATGCGGACTGGGAGCATTACTGCCGATCAGGTCCAGGACACGCCGGCTCTTGAACGAAGGCGTGCGCCCGCCGTGCTGTTCGAGGGCGGCAGCGCAGAACGTGTTGAGCAGGATTTCCAGGGTGGTGTAGGCACCAATCTCGTGCAGCGTCTTGCGTTTATCCTGGAATATCTTGTTGCGCGCCATGTCCTTGGCCTGCAGCACGCAACGCTTGGCCGGACCGTGCATGTGCTCGACCAGATCGCCGCTCAACTGCCCGGCAAGCAGTGCTTGCTGTTGCTCGACGAAAGCGTGCGCGGCGGCGTTGGTCAGGTGCTCGATGGCCTTGCCGCGCAGAATCGCCAGTTTGCGTCGCCGCGAGTCCGAAGGGCCGAGCTGGCGATAGGTTTCGGGCAGGTCATCGCCAACCAGGTCAAGCAGCAGCGCTTCGACTTCGGCGTAGTGCAGCAGCTCCATCTCCAGGCCGTCTTCCAGGTCGATCAACGCATAGCAGATATCGTCCGCGGCCTCCATCAGGTACACCAGCGGATGGCGTGCCCAACGCTGCGGTTCCAGCAAAGGCAGGCCCAGCTTGCGGGTGATCTGTTCCAGCAGCGGCAGCTCGCTCTGGTAGCAGCCGAACTTGTGCTTCTTGTAGCCCAGGGCATCGGCGTGCCGTGCTGTCCACGGGTACTTCAGGTAGGTGCCAAGGGTGGCGTAGGTCAGCCGGGTGCCACCCTCGAACTGGTGATATTCAAGCTGGGTCAGTACGCGAAAACCCTGGGCATTGCCTTCGAAATTGAGAAAGTCGCCACGTTCGTCGTCGCTCATGTCATCCAGCCAGCCACGTCCAGCGGCCTGCTGGAACCAGTGGCGGATGGCGTCTTCACCGGAGTGGCCGAACGGCGGGTTGCCGATGTCGTGGGCCAGGCAGGCGGACTGCACGATCATGCCCAGATCGCTGGGAGCACACCAATCAGGCAGGCTGTCACGCAGCGTTTCGCCCACGCGCATCCCCAGAGAACGGCCTACGCAACTGACCTCCAGGGAGTGTGTCAGGCGTGTGTGGATATGGTCGTTGCTGGAAACGGGATGGACCTGGGTCTTGCGCCCCAGGCGGCGAAATGCGCCTGAGAAGATGATCCGGTCGTGGTCCTTGTGGAAGGGGCTGCGCCCCAGTTCCTCGGGGCTGTACAGGGCTTTGCCCAGACGTTCGCGGGTGAGCAGGGTATGCCAGTCCAAGGCTCGGTCTCCTGTCGATCGAAGGGCCTAGCATCCTGCGTCAGGCAGGGCGGCGCAAGGGGCAGGGGGCACCGCTACCGAGGCAGCGGTGCCCACGATCAGGGGCGTCGCCCTGCTTGCAGGTAGAGGCGTATCAGCGGCAGCAGGCTGCTGCCCAAACGTACCAGGCGGCTCAGGTTCCCGCTGCGTACGCCCTTGCCGGTCAAAAAACCCAGCGCCACGACTGCGCCAATGCCCCAGAGGGGGGCGTGCTTGATGCCCAGCCCTTCGTGCAGCGACCCGCCCATGCCGCGCAGCCGCTGCAGGGGTTGCAGCAACTGTCCCGATTCGTGGCGGATTTCCTGGCGATGCATCTCCATGCGCAAGCGCAGCAGCGCCTTGCGCAGCTCCCTTGGGTTTCGGGTGTTCGGCAGCTCAGGCAGGCTCATGGCAACAGGCGCTCCCGGTCCTTGGCAAGTTCTTCGAGGGTGGCGCCGAAGGGCGACGACTCGTCGAACACCGCAGCCTTCAGCCGTAGGGCGCAATACAGTGCGGCGATGCCATAGAACACGCACAGGCCGATGATGCCGGCCAAGCGGTAGCTGTCCCACAGCAGCACCAGCAGCAGGCCCGACAAGGCCGTCAGCAAGAGCAGCGCGAACACCAGCGCCAGCCCTGCGAACAGCAGCAAGCTCAGGGTGCGTGCCTTCTGCTCCTGCAGCTCGATGCCGAACAGCTCGATGTGGCTGTGCAGCAGCCCCAGCAGTGCTGCGCCCAGGCGCTTGCCTGAAGCGCCGCTGGCAATGGCGTCATTCTCCATAGGGGCTCCTCAGCGTCGATTGGCCAGCAGGCCGATCAACAAGCCGACACCGGCGGCGATGCCAATGGTCTGCCAAGGGTTTTCCTGAACGTATTGTTCGGCGCTGCCCAGTGCCGCTTGGCCGCGTTCTCTCACCGAATCCTGGGTCAATTGCAGTGTTTCGCGGGCTTGGGTCAGGCGCTCGTGAATCTGCTCGCGCAATTCGTCGGCCTGATCGCCTGCCAGGTTGGCGGTGTCGGCCAGCAGTTTCTCGGTATCACGGACCAAGGCCTGGAAGTCAGCCATCAGTATGTCTTGTGCAGTCTTTGCCGATTTGCTGGCCATGGGGCTCTCCCTGTGTGGTGTGTAGATCATTCGAGTTTGCCGGTGCGCGGAAGGTTCACTGTAGCGCTGGTATGGGCCTTGCTAAGCCTTGCTCAAAGGAACGTGCCACAACCTGGGGCTTCGTCCCGGGCCGTGCGCCGATCCAGGGCAAGCACGCCCGGCGGATACCGATAAACCTTAACCCAATCCTCGACAAACCCAAGAAAAAACCACGCAGGCTTCGCCCGGTTCGGCAAAAAATGGGCAGGGAGCTGGCACCGATTCGGTGCAGGGATGCAGGTTCTTGAACTGTCCTGGTGCCTTTTTCAGCAGGTCTGCCTCTTTCATGGAAAACATGCACAGCGCAATGGACTCACTGGTCCACGGTTCCAACACCCTGTTCATCCTCATGGGCGCCATTTTGGTGCTGGCCATGCATGCCGGTTTCGCGTTCCTCGAAGTGGGCACGGTACGCCACAAGAACCAGGTCAATGCCTTGTCGAAGATCCTCAGCGATTTCGCCATCTCGGCATTGGTGTATTTCTTCATCGGCTACTGGATCGCCTACGGGGTGAACTTCTTGCACCCGGCGGCGCAACTGGCGGCGGACCATGGCTATGCCCTGGTCAAGTGCTTCTTCCTCCTGACCTTCGCTGCCGCGATCCCGGCGATCATTTCGGGTGGCATCGCCGAGCGGGCCCGTTTCCTCCCGCAGCTCTGCGCCACGGCGTTGATCGTGGCGTTCATCTATCCGTTCTTCGAAGGCGTGGTGTGGAATGGCAACCTGGGGATCCAGGGTTGGCTGCAGGCGCGCTTCGGTGCGCCGTTCCATGACTTTGCCGGTTCGGTGGTGGTGCATGCCATGGGCGGCTGGCTGGCGCTGGCGGCAGTGTCGCTGCTGGGTGCGCGGCGTGGGCGCTATCGAGAGGGGCGCTTGGTGGCGTTTGCGCCGTCGAGCATTCCGTTCCTTGCCCTGGGTTCGTGGATCCTGATCATCGGCTGGTTCGGCTTCAACGTGATGAGTGCCCAGACGCTGCAGGGTGTCAGTGGCCTGGTGGCGATCAACTCGCTGATGGCCATGGTCGGCGGCACCTTGGCGGCCTTGCTGGCCGGTCGAAACGATCCGGGCTTCTTGCACAATGGACCGCTGGCCGGGCTGGTGGCGATCTGCGCTGGCTCCGACCTGATGCATCCGATCGGCGCGCTGGCCACCGGGCTGGTGGCGGGTGTGCTGTTCGTGTGGAGCTTCACCGCCGCGCAGAACCGCTGGAAGATCGACGATGTGCTGGGTGTCTGGCCGCTGCATGGGCTGTGCGGGCTGTGGGGCGGCATTGCCTGCGGCATCTTTGGGCAGTCTGTCCTGGGTGGCATGGGGGGTGTCAGCCTGATCAGTCAGCTAATCGGCAGCCTGGCTGGGGTGCTGGTCGCACTGGTTGGCGGCTTTGGCGTGTATGGCCTGATCCGTAGCGTGCTGGGGCTGCGCCTGAGCCATGAACAGGAATTCCAGGGCGCTGACCTGTCGCTGCACCGTATCGGGGCCACCAGCCAGGATTGAGCCAGGCAAGGTGCGCAGGGGGCGGGACGGACCTAGAATAGGTATCTCTCCAATCCCAACCGAGCCTTACTCCATGCTGCCTGAATGCCAACTCTTCGGCACCGTCGGCTGCCACTTGTGCGAAGTGGCCGAAGCCGTGTTGATGCCCTTTGTCGAACATGGCTTGCTGGTCGAGCTGGTCGACATCGCCGATAACGAGGCGCTTTTCGAGCGCTATGGCCTGATCATCCCGGTGCTACGTCGTAGCGACACGAGTGCCGAGCTGCACTGGCCCTTCGATGCCGAACAGGTGGTGGCGTTTCTCGCGCAGTGATGACGCCAGGGGAGCTCCATCCCTGCGCCATGATGAATGCTGTGTGGCAATGATCGAGTGCCGGCGCACTGACGCCGGCCTCTTTCATGGGCCATCAGGAATTCAGCCATGCTCATCACCCCGCATTTCACCCTTGATGAAATGACCGTTTCGCAGCTCGCCGCCAGGGAAGGGCTCGACAACAGCCCGCCACCGGAGGCGCGCGCCAATTTGCAGTTGCTGTGCGGTGCACTGGAACAGGTGCGCGCGCTGTTCGATGCAAAGATCATCGTCAGCAGCGGCTATCGCAGTGCTGCAGTCAACAAGCGCATTGGCGGCGCGCCGGGGAGCCAACATGTGCAAGGGTTGGCGGCTGACTTCACGGTGTTCGAAGTGAGCCCGCGTGAAGTGGTGCGCCGGGTCAGCGAAAGCGCCATACCCTTCGACCAGTTGATCCTTGAGTACGACCATTGGGTGCACCTGTCGGTAGTGCATGCCGCACCCCGGCGGCAGGTGCTGACCATCCGCAAAGGAACAGGCTACCTGCCGGGGCTGCAATGAACCGCATTGACGGCGGCAGCGGGATGTTCGTATGCTGTATATAAATACAGTATCGAGGTGAATCCATGCTCAACGTCGAGCAACTCAAGTACAGCGTCAACCGCATGTCGGTAGAGCGGGTGTGTGACGCTGTGCTGGAATTACGCCTTGAAGGCCTGGTTACCGATGACCGAACGCCGTTCGGCAAGGTCCACTTCAATACCTGCTTCGCCGAGATCGAAGCCCTGTTCCAACGCGCCGGCTACCACCGCGGGCTGGACGTGGTTGGTTACCAGGGCTTGCTGTATGCGCTTTATGACCCCGGCCGCTGGGAGCCCGTGCAGGTGTTGCGCTGGCTGAAGGAGCGCAGCGAGCAAGGGGGCGAGGCTGGTTGTGCTGCCGAGCTTGGGGGATAATGCCCGGCTTTGATCGACTCGAGTCCCGCCATGTCCAGCCCTTTCGACCCCGCCCGTCAGCAAGCCAGCACGGTGTGTCTGCCGCCTGGCAACTGGGCCACGGTGCTCGATTGTCTGTGCGACCACTTCAAGGCCATTGGCCGCGATCAATGGCTCGATCGCTTTGCCCGTGGCCGTGTGCTCGACGCCGAAGGGCAGGCGGTCGCTGCCGATCTGCCTTACCGCCGCGGCATGCGGTTGCATTATTTTCGTGAAGTGGTGAACGAGCGGCCGATTCCGGTGGAGGAAACCATCCTGCATGTGGACGAGCATCTGGTGGTGGCCGACAAACCGCATTTCCTGCCGGTCACACCGACCGGTGAGTATGTCGAGCAGACCTTGCTGCGGCGCCTGATCCGTCGCCTTGACAACCCGCACCTGGTGCCGCTGCACCGGATCGACCGGCATACGGCAGGCTTGGTGCTGTTTTCCGCCAACCCGCAAACCCGCAGCGCCTATCAACGGCTGTTCCCGGAGCGGCGTATCGACAAACGCTACCAGGCCATCGCCGCAGCCATGCCCCAACGGGATTTTCCCTTGGTCCACAAAAGTCGACTAGTGCATGGCGAGCCGTTTTTCCGCATGCATGAGGTGGAAGGGGCGGACAACAGCGAAACCCACGCCGAAGTGCTGGAGAAGCACGGTGAGCTGTGGCGCTACGGCCTGTCGCCGGTGACCGGCAAGACTCACCAGTTGCGGGTGCACATGGCGGCCTTGGGAGCGGGCATCTGCAATGACCCGTTCTATCCCGAGCTGCTCAAGGTAGATGACGATTATCAGCGGCCTTTGAAGCTGTTGGCGCACACCTTGCGTTTCAGCGACCCATTGACGGGCGAAGAGCGTTACTTTGAAAGCCGCCTGACGCTGGATTGGTAGGCGGTTGCAATCTGTGATGGCCCATCGCCGGCAAGCCGGCGATGGGCCATGCGAGCTTAGCGGTTGAAGCGCTCCACCAGCGAGTACTGTCCACCTGCCGTGGTGCTCAGCGCTTCACTGAGCAACGCCGAATGCTGCGCCTGTTCGGCGGTCTGATCGGCCAACTGGGCGATGGTGCTGATGTTGCGGCTGATCTCGTCCGCCACGGCGGTCTGTTCTTCGGTAGCCGCAGCAATCTGGGTGGCCATGTCGGTGATGTTGGCCACTGCCTCACTGATGCCGACCAGCGCCTGGTCGGCCTGCATGACCCGTTCGACACCTTCCTGGGCCTGGCGGTGGCCGCTTTCCATGGTCTGCACGGCGTTGTTGGCGGTTTGCTGCAGCTTGGCAATCAGGCCGTGGATCTGCCCGGTGGACTCGGCGGTACGCTGGGCCAGCTGACGCACTTCATCGGCGACCACTGCAAAACCACGGCCCATTTCGCCGGCACGGGCTGCCTCGATGGCGGCGTTCAATGCCAGCAGGTTGGTCTGGTCGGCGATCCCCTTGATCACATCCACCACGCCGCCTATCTCGTCGCTGTCCTTGGCCAGCTGAGTCACGGTCGCGCCGGTTTCGCCCACCGCGCTCGACAGGCGCTCGATGGCGTCGCGGGTTTCCCCGGCAATCTGCCGGCCCTGGGCAGTCAAACGGTTGGCTTCCTGGGTGGCGTCGGCGGTGCGCTGCACATGGTTGGCCACTTCCTGGGTGGTGGCGGCCATCTGATTGACGGCGGTGGCGACCTGTTCGGTCTCCACCCGCTGGCGCTCCAGCCCCGACGAACTCTTGTGGGCCAGGTCATCGGACTGACGTGCTTGGTCGCTCAGGTGTTCGGCACTGTCCTGCAGGCGGGTCAGGCAGGTTTTCAGGCGCGCATCCTGGCTGAGCATGGCCATCTCCAGGCGTGCCTGGACGCCACGGCTGTCGGTGAACATCTGCGCGATCAACGGGTCGGAGGTGGTCTGTTCGGCCAGGCGCAGCAAGCGCTTGAGGCCCCGTTGCTGCCAGCCGAGGCCCAGCAGGCCGAGTGGCACCGACAGGGCAGCGGCCAGCGCAAAGCCCCAGGAGTGACCCAGCCAGTTGCCAATCAGGAAACCGACCTGGCTGACCAGGATGAACGGCAACCAGTCCTGCAGCACCGGTAGCCATGTGTCACGGCGCGGGATCGCGGTCTTGCCCTGGTTGATGCGTTGGTACAGCGCTTCGGCGCGGCGGATCTGCTCGGCGCTGGGCTTGACCCGCACCGACTCGAAGCCGACCACCTGGTTGTTGTCGAAGATCGGCGTGACGTAAGCGTTGACCCAGTAATGGTCGCCGGACTTGCAGCGGTTCTTGACGATGCCCATCCACGGCAAGCCTTGCTTGAGGGTTTGCCACATATGGGCAAAAACCGCCGACGGTACATCGGGGTGACGCACCAGGTTGTGCGGTGCACCGGTCAGCTCCTCGCGGGAGAAACCGCTGATCTCGATAAAGGCATCGTTGCAGTAGGTGATCACACCCTTGGCGTTGGTGGTGGAGATCAACCGCTGTTGTGCAGGGAAGGTCCGTTCCCGTTGGGTAATCGGCTGGTTGTTACGCATGGGTCGAGTAATCCGCAAGGCTTTCGATGGGTATCGGCAGGCCGGCGGTTTTATTGAATGAATATTTGCCAGGCGCAGGGTGGAAGGGGCCGCAGGGCGGCCCCAACCGCTCTAGCTCGCGATCAGTTGGCGCAGCACGTAGTGCAGAATGCCGCCCGCCTTGAAGTACTCCACTTCATTGAGCGTATCGATCCGGCACAGCACCTCGATCTGCTGCAGCTGTCCATCCTCTCGGGTGATGCGCAGGGGCAGGGTCATGCCAGGTTTGATAGGCGCGCCAGCGAGTCCCACTACGTCGATTTGCTCCTTGCCGGTCAGCCCCAACTGCTTGCGGTCGTGCCCGGCCTTGAACTGCAGGGGCAGCACGCCCATGCCCACCAGGTTGGAGCGGTGGATGCGCTCGAAACTCTCCGCCAGCACCGCCTTGACCCCCAGCAGGTTGGTGCCCTTGGCCGCCCAGTCGCGGCTGGAGCCGGTGCCATACTCCTGGCCGGCGATCACCACCAGTGGAGTGCCCTCGGCCTGGTAGCGCATGGCGGCGTCATAGATAGACAACTTCTCGCCCGTGGGCACGTGCAGGGTATTGCCGCCTTCTTCACCCGCAAGCATCTCGTTGCGGATGCGGATGTTGGCGAAGGTGCCGCGCATCATCACCTCATGGTTGCCGCGCCGTGAACCGTAGGAGTTGAAGTCGCGCGGCTCCACGCCCTTGCTGCGCAGGTAGCGGCCGGCCGGGCTGTCGGCCTTGATGTTGCCGGCTGGGGAGATGTGATCGGTGGTCACCGAGTCGCCGAGCAGGGCAAGGATGCGTGCGCCCTGGATGTCCTTGATCTCAGGCAGCGGGCCGCTGATTTCGTCGAAGAACGGTGGATGCTGGATGTAGGTGGAATCGTCCTGCCATACATAGGTGGCCGCTTGTGGCACTTCGATGGCCTGCCATTGGGCGTCGCCGGCGAATACCTCGGCGTATTCCTTGTGGAACATCGCGGTGTCGACCTGGGCCACGGCAGCGGCGATTTCCTGCTGGCTGGGCCAGATGTCGCGCAGGTAGACCGGTTGGCCATCCTTGCCGGTGCCCAGTGGGTCGCAGGTCAGGTCGATGCGTACGCTGCCAGCCAGGGCATAGGCCACCACCAGCGGCGGCGAGGCCAGCCAGTTGGTCTTGACCAGCGGATGCACGCGGCCTTCGAAGTTGCGGTTACCCGAAAGCACCGAGGCAACCGTGAGGTCGGCGCTGGCGATGGCCTTCTCGATGGCCTCGTCCAGTGGCCCCGAGTTGCCGATGCAAGTGGTGCAGCCATAACCGACCAGGTCGAAGCCGAGCTCGTCGAGGTAGGGGGTGAGCCCAGCGGCGTTGTAGTAGTCGGTTACGACCTTGGAGCCGGGTGCCAGAGAGCTCTTCACCCAGGGTTTGCGTTGCAGGCCCTTTTCCAGGGCCTTTTTCGCCACCAGACCGGCCGCCATCATCACGCTGGGGTTGGAGGTATTGGTGCAGGAGGTGATCGCCGCGATCACCACGGCGCCATCGCGCAGGGTGTAGGTCTGGCCCTGGTGGCTGTAGTCGACCTCGCCGGCCTGGTCGGCATTGCCCACCGCCACGCCACCGCCGCCCTCGCTTTCCAGGCGACCGACCTCCTTGGCCAGTGGCTTGGGTTGCAGTTCGATGAAGTGGTCGAAAGCCTGCCGGACCTGACCCAGGGCGACCCGGTCCTGTGGCCGTTTCGGCCCGGCCAGGCTGGCTTCGACTTCGTTCATGTCCAGCGCCAGGGTGTCGCTGAACAGCGGCTCCTGCCCCGGCAGGCGCCACAGGCCCTGGGCCTTGCAGTACTGCTCGACCAGTTGCACCGCCTCGCTCGGCCGGCCCGACAGGCGCAGGTAATCGAGGGTGACCTCATCGACCGGGAAGAAGCCACAGGTGGCGCCATACTCGGGCGCCATGTTGGCGAGGGTGGCACGGTCGGCCAGGGGCAGGTCGGCCAAGCCGTCACCGTAGAATTCGACGAACTTGCCGACCACGCCTTTCTTGCGCAGCATCTGCGTCACGGTCAGCACCAGGTCGGTGGCGGTGATGCCTTCGCGCAGCTTGCCGGTGAGTTTGAAACCGATCACCTCCGGGATCAGCATCGACACCGGCTGGCCGAGCATCGCGGCTTCCGCCTCGATGCCGCCTACACCCCAGCCGAGCACGCCCAGGCCGTTGATCATGGTGGTGTGCGAGTCGGTGCCGACCAGGGTGTCGGGGAAGGCGTAGGTGCGGCCATCCGCTTCACGGGTCCAGACCGTGCGCCCGAGGTATTCCAGGTTGACCTGGTGGCAGATGCCGGTACCAGGCGGTACCACGCGGAAGTTGTCGAATGCGTCCTGGCCCCAGCGCAGGAAGGCGTAGCGTTCGCCATTGCGTTGCATCTCGATGTCGACGTTCTCGCTGAACGCCTGGGGCGTGGCATAACGGTCGACCATCACCGAGTGGTCGATCACCAGGTCCACCGGCGACAGTGGGTTGATCCGCTGCGGGTCGCCACCGGCCTTGGCCATGGCGGCACGCATGGCGGCCAAGTCGACCACCGCCGGCACGCCGGTGAAGTCCTGCATCAGTACACGCGCCGGGCGGTACTGGATCTCGCGATCGGAACGGCGTTCCTGCAGCCAGCCGGCGAGGGCGCGCAGGTCGTCGCCGACGACGGTTTCACCGTCTTCCCAGCGCAACAGGTTTTCCAACAGTACCTTGAGCGACATGGGCAGGCGCTGCAGGTCGCCAAGCTGTTGCGCGGCCTCGGCGAGGCTGTAGTAATGGTAGGTGTGGCCAGCTACCTGCAAGGTCTTGAGGGTGTTCAGGCTATCGAGCGAGGGCATTGCCAACTCCTTCTGCACCGGTGCCCGGCCAGTGTTGTTGGCCGGTGTCACCGCTCTGTTTCGGCCCGCACGGCACGGACCTGGCTGAAAGGTCAGGTTAGACCGCTTTGGTACCCCTGACCCTTTTCTGGACCGGCGGGGCGTGTCGCAGGTTCCGAACTTCCTTTATCATCGCCGCCCTGCCGGCGCCCGTGGTGCGCCAGCCGTAGTGGAGTGAGAAATGAATACCCTGTTCATGCATTGCCGGCCCGGTTTCGAGGGTGAGGTCTGCGCCGAGATCAGCGAGCAGGCCGCCCGCCTGGGGGTTGCTGGCTATGCCAAAGGCAAGGCGCACAGCGCTTGCGCCGAGTTCGTCTGTGCCGAAGCCGAAGGTGCCGAACGGTTGATGGCGCAGCTGCGCTTCGCCCAACTGATCTTCCCGCGGCAGTGGGCGCGCGGCTGCTACATCGAACTGCCGGAGAGCGATCGCATCAGCGTGCTGCTTGAGCACCTGGCCGAGCTGCCGGTATTTGGCAGCCTGTGGCTGGAAGTGCTGGACAGCAACGACGGCAAGGAGTTGTCGACCTTCTGCCGCAAGTTCGAGGTGCCGCTGCGCAAGGCGCTGGAAAAGGCTGGGCGTCTGGTCGATGACGCCAGTCGGCCACGTCTGTTGCTGACCTTCATCAGTGGGCGGCGGGTGTTTGTGGGTGTGGCGGAAGCGAATAACAGCGCGCTGTGGCCGATGGGTATTCCGCGCCTGAAGTTCCCGCGCGAGGCCCCCAGCCGCTCGACGCTCAAGCTGGAAGAGGCCTGGCACCAGTTCATCCCGCGGGAACACTGGGAGCAGCGCCTGGGCGATGACATGACTGGCGTCGACCTGGGTGCCTCGCCAGGTGGTTGGACTTACCAGCTGGTGCGTCGCGGGATGCTGGTCACCGCCATCGACAACGGGCCGATGGCGGAAAGCCTGATGGACACTGGCCTGGTCGAGCATCTGATGGCGGACGGGTTCACCTGGCAGCCGAAGCAGCCGGTAGACTGGATGGTGTGCGACATCGTCGAGAAGCCGGCGCGCACCACCGCGTTGATCGAGACTTGGCTGGGCGAGGGGCTGTGTCGTGAGGCGGTGGTCAACCTCAAGTTGCCGATGAAGCAGCGATATGCCGAAGTACGGCGTTTGCTAGATCGGATGGAAGCGACGTTCAAGGCGCGCAAGGTCAAGGTGTCGATCGCCTGCAAGCAGCTGTATCACGACCGTGAGGAAGTGACTTGCCATCTGCGCAGGCTGGACTTGAAACCTCGATAGTACGCCGGTTGCTTTTGCTTTTGCTTTTGCTTTTGCTTTTGCCTTTGCTTCTAAGCGCGCGGTAGTACAGGCGCCGCCAATTGCGACTTCAGGAGGCCGAGCGGAGGTCTTGCGGAGGGAGGTGACGGGCATGGATGCCCGTCAAGCGCTGGGCCCCAGGATGGGGCCTGCAGCGCGGTCCTC
>NZ_JBIVID010000012.1:0-168345 GCF_044749525.1 Pseudomonas sp. NPDC089395 | reverse complement strand
CGCTTCGCTCCGGGGTTCCCTCGCTCCGGTCTTGCTCCCGGGAGGACCGCGCTGCAGGCCCCATCCTGGGGCCCAGCGCTTGACGGGCATCCATGCCCGTCACCT
Organism: Pseudomonas sp. NPDC089395; assembly: GCF_044749525.1. Classification (NCBI taxonomy): domain Bacteria; kingdom Pseudomonadati; phylum Pseudomonadota; class Gammaproteobacteria; order Pseudomonadales; family Pseudomonadaceae; genus Pseudomonas; species Pseudomonas sp. NPDC089395. The sequence goes on along the minus strand of NZ_JBIVID010000012.1, from coordinate 168,240 downwards.
CCCTCCGCAAGACCTCCGCTCGGCCTCCTGACGTCGCAATTGGCGGTGACTGAACTACCGCGCGCTTAGAAGCAACAGCAAAAGCCAAAGCAAAAGCCAAAGCAAAAGCAGGGCAAGCCGCGCTGCGCGACGCAGTGGGCGGCAGGTGGCTATTGGTCTGCGTCACGCTATGCGCGACAATAGCGATCATTTGCGGAGCCCCCCCATGACTGAATTCACCCCTGACGCGATCCTCGATGCCACCGGCCTGAACTGCCCGGAGCCAGTCATGATGCTGCACCAGCACGTGCGCAACCTGGCCGCCGGTGGCCTGCTCAAGGTCATCGCCACCGACCCCTCGACCCGACGCGACATTCCCAAGTTCTGCAACTTCCTCGGCCACGAGCTGCTGCAGCAGCAGGAAGAGGCAGGCACCTTCCTCTACTGGATTCGCAAGAAAGCCGACTGAGCCGCGCTGGAACACGCCCGTCGTAGCGCCTACACTGCGTTCCCCTGACAGGAGAGCGCCATGCTGATAGTTGCCGACGAGAATATCCCGCTGCTCGATGCCTTCTTCGAAGGCTTCGGCGAGATCCGCCGATACCCCGGCAGGAGCCTCGACGCCGCCAGTGTCAAAGAGGCCGATGTGCTGCTGGTGCGTTCGGTGACCAAGGTCGATCGGCAACTGCTCGAAGGCAGCAAGGTACGCTTCGTCGGCACCTGCACCATCGGCACCGATCACCTCGACCTGAACTATTTCGCCGAAGCCGGCATTCACTGGAGCAGCGCCCCAGGCTGCAATGCCCGTGGCGTGGTCGACTACGTACTGGGTAGCCTGTTGACCCTGGCCGAACTGGATGGCGTAGCGTTGCCACACCGCACCTATGGTGTGGTCGGGGCAGGTGAAGTTGGTGGCCGGCTGGTGCGCGTGCTGCACGGCCTGGGCTGGAAGGTGCTGGTGTGCGACCCGCTGCGCCAGGCCAGCGAAGGCGGCGATTTCGTCAGCCTCGAAACGATCCTGGAACAGTGCGACGTGATCAGCCTGCACACGCCACTGCAGCGAGACGGTGAGCACCCGACCTGGCACCTGCTGGGCACCGCGCAACTGGCAAGCCTGCGACCGGGTGCCTGGCTGATCAACGCCAGCCGTGGGCCGGTAGTGGACAACGCAGCCCTGCGTGAGCTGCTGCTGGACCGCGAAGATGTGCACGCCGTGCTCGATGTCTGGGAAGGCGAACCGCAGGTCGATCTGCAACTGGCCGATCTGTGCACCTTGGCCACGCCGCATATCGCAGGTTACAGCCTGGATGGCCGCCAGCGTGGCACGGCGCAGATCTATCAGGCGCTGTGCCGCTTCCTCGACCAGCCTGAGCGGGTGCAACTGGCCGACCTGCTGCCCAAGCCGCCGCTGGCGCAGATCGAGCTGGATGGCGAGGCTGACCTGGGATGGGCGCTGGCGACGCTGTGCCGAGCGGTATACGACCCCCGTCGCGACGATGCCGATTTCCGCCGTAGCCTGAGTGAAGATGCCGCCGAGCAACGGGCGGCGTTCGACCAGCTGCGCAAGCATTATCCGCCACGGCGCGAAATCGAAGGGCTGGCGGTGCGGGTGCGGGGCGAGGCACCACAGTTGGTGCAGATGGTCAGTGCCTTGGGTGCGGTAATGGACTGACCGACTTGGGCATGCCGTACCGGCGATGAGGCCGCTACAGGCAACCCCAAACGGGCAATAAAAAACCCGGCGCAAGCGCCGGGTTGCAAAGAATTCGCGGCTCAGCCCTTGCGACTTTTTTCGTCGCGGCTCTCCTCCAGCTTCTTGCATGCGTGTTGAATCATCTGCTCGGTAATCGGAACCTCACGGCCCTGGGCGTCGATGATCGAACCGCAGGCCTTGGGTTGCGGGGTGCTCTGGCTTTTCGGGGTATCGCTGCCATGCTGCAAACTCATTCGCTGTCTCCTCATCAGGTCCAATATCAAAGTAAACCTGTGCCGTGACCGGCCTGTGACAAGGGCTCTTGGGTGTCGCGGACATCCCACAGTCCAACAGAAAGCGCAAAAAACCTCCAGAGGCCCGTTAGAACGTTGGGCTATAGCCGCAGGCGCGGTGGTTGAGTGGTAGTCTGCTTTTTCTCCCCCGCTGCTTTGGTCGCTGTCATGCCCGAACCGGTCTCCACCCGCCAACGCCGCGCCTTGCGCCTGGGCTGGCAATTCATTCGACCTTACCGTCGTCAGGCCCTGCTGGCATTGCTGGCACTGGTCGTGACTGCAGCCATCACCCTGTCCATGGGACAGGGTATCCGCCTGCTGGTCGACCAGGGCTTCATGACGCGCTCGACGCACCAGTTGAACCAGACCATCGGCCTGTTCCTGGTGCTGGTGCTGGCACTGGCGATTGGCACCTTCAGCCGCTTCTACCTGGTTTCATGGATCGGCGAACGCTGCGTAGCCGATATTCGCCGGGCCGTGTTTGATCATCTGATCGGGCTGCACCCCGGTTTCTTCGAAGACAACCGCAGCTCCGAGATCCAGTCGCGGCTGACCACCGACACCACCTTGCTGCAGTCGGTGATCGGCTCGTCGCTGTCGATGTTCCTGCGCAACGTGTTGATGGTGATCGGCGGCGTGGTGCTGTTGTTCATCACCAACGTCAAGCTCACCAGCATTGTGGTGCTGGCCCTGCCGCTGGTGCTGGCGCCGATCCTGCTGTTCGGCCGAAGCGTGCGCCGCCTGTCGCGGCAGAGCCAGGACCGGGTGGCGGACGTGGGCAGCTACGTGGCCGAAACCCTGGGGCAGATCAAGACCGTACAGGCCTACAACCACCAGGCGCGCGACCGTGCGCTGTTCGCCGACACGGTCGAGGCGGCCTTCGCCGTGGCCAGGCGGCGTATCGCCCAGCGTGCCTGGCTGATTACCCTGGTCATCGTGCTGGTGCTAGGCGCGGTGGGGGTGATGCTGTGGGTCGGTGGCATGGACGTGATCGCCGGGCGCATTTCGGCGGGCGACCTGGCGGCGTTCGTGTTCTACAGCCTGATCGTCGGCAGTGCCTGCGGCACCCTTAGCGAAGTGATCGGGGAGTTGCAGCGCGCCGCCGGCGCCGCCGAGCGCATTGCCGAGTTGCTGGCGGCGCGCAGCGCGATCCTGGCACCCGAGGTGGCGGTCGCCTTGGCGCGCCAGCGCGGTGGCGGGCGCATCGCGTTGCAACAGGTGGCGTTTGCCTACCCCTCGCGGCCCTCGGTGGCCGCCATCGACAACCTGAGCCTGGTCATCGAACCCGGTCAGACGCTGGCCCTGGTCGGGCCTTCGGGGGCCGGCAAGTCGACGTTGTTCGACCTGTTGCTGCGCTTCTATGACCCGCAGCAGGGACGCATTCTTCTCGATGGCGTGCCAATCACCGCGATGGAGCCCAGTGAGCTGCGCCGTCAGTTCGCCTTGGTGGCGCAGAACCCCGCCCTGTTTCGTGGCACTGTCGAAGCCAATATCCGCTATGGCCGGCCCGAGGCATCCATGGCCGAAGTCAAGGCTGCGGCGCAAGGCGCCTATGCCGACGAATTCATCCGCCAGTTGCCGCAGGGCTACCAGACGCTCTTGGGCGAGGGCGGTGTCGGCTTGTCGGGTGGCCAGCGGCAACGCCTGGCGATTGCCCGTGCGCTGCTGGTGGATGCGCCCATCCTGCTGCTCGACGAAGCCACCAGCGCCCTCGATGCGCAGAGCGAGTACCTGATCCAGCAGGCGCTGCCCAGCTTGATGGCTGGCCGCACCACGCTGGTCATCGCCCACCGCCTGGCCACGGTGCAGCATGCCGACCGCATCGCCGTCATCGACAAGGGCCGGGTGGTGGCGGTGGGGAGTCATCGCCAACTCATCGAGGAAAGTCCGTTGTATGCCCGCCTGGCTGCGCTGCAGTTCGCCAGCGGCTGAGTCATCGTCAACCTGTAACATTTCTGTAGCAAATGCCTGAGAGTATTGGCCCAACTGTTGCGTAAGTGCTCGACTTGGCTGCTATCGATCGATGGCAGCTTTTTTTTGGCCTACGAAAACGTTTCCCCACTTTCCTGTACCAGAGATCTGCGATGTTGCGTACTTCCCTCAGAGTGCAAATTCTCACCTTGCTGGGTGCCAGCCTGGCGGCGATGCTGCTAATAGCCTTGGTGTGTTTCCAGTTTCTGTCCTCCAGCGTTCGCGGATACGCCGAGCTGGTCGATGGGCCGCTGCGGGCTTCGCAAACCCTCGACGAAGCCAACCTGCAGTTCAAGATCCAGGTGCAGGAATGGAAGAACGTGCTGTTGCGCGGGCGCCAGCCGGCCGAGCGTGACAAGTACTGGCAGCAATTTCAGGCGCGCGAGCAGCAGGTTCAGCAATTGCTTGGGCAATTGATCGACACCAGCGATGTGTCTTTGAAGGCACCGTTGCAGCAGCTGCGCGACAGCCACCGGCAACTGGGCGTGGCCTATGAGCAGGGCCGCCAGGCGTTCATGGCCGCCGGTGGCGATCCGCTGGTTGGCGACCAGGCCGTCAAAGGCGTCGACCGTGCCGCCAGCGAACAGATGAGCGCGCTGGTCGAGCAACTTCGCGCCGATGCCCGCACGCGCGCCGCCAGCATCAGCGCCAGCGCAGAGCGCACGGTATGGTTGGGGATGCTGGTGATGCTTGGCTCAGCGTTGCTCGTGGGGCTGTTCAGCGTGTGGCGGGTCAACCGCAGCCTGATCGAGCCGATCCGCCAGTTGATCGAGTATGTGGCGCAACTGAGCCAGGGTCGCTTTGCCGCACGTGTCGACAGCCGTCGCGAGGACGAACTGGGTCGGCTGGCGCGCGCAGCCAATACCTTGCGTGATTTTCTCGCCGACACCGTGGGCAGGCTCAAGGACAATGCCCAGGAACTGGAAGGCGCCAGCGGCCAGTTGCGCAACATCGCCGGGGACATGGCCCGTGGCACCCACGACCAGTTCCAGCGTACCGACCAGGTGGCCACGGCCATGCACGAAATGTCCGCCACCGCCCAGGAAGTGGCCCGCCACGCAGCCGAAGCCGCGCGTGCAGCCGATGAGGCCGATCACAGTGCCCAGGCAGGCGAGCAGGTCATGCAGCTGACCATCGACATCATCGGCGTGGTCAACCGTGAGATCGCCGGAACCGCGGCGGTGATCCGCGACCTGGAGAGTGACAGCTCGCGCATCGGCAAGGTGCTGGAAGTGATCCGCGGCATTGCCGAACAGACCAACCTGCTGGCGCTCAACGCCGCCATCGAGGCGGCCCGTGCCGGCGAGGCCGGGCGTGGTTTTGCGGTGGTGGCCGACGAAGTCCGCAGTCTGGCCCAGCGCACGGCAGCCTCGATCGCCGAAATCCATCAGATCATCGAAGCGGTGCAGTCAGGCGCGCTGGAGGCGGTCAAGGCCATCGAGAGTGGGCAGCAGCGCAGTGAGGAGGGCGCCGAGCAGGTACAGCAGGCCGGGCACATGCTGCAGCGCATTACCACGGCGGTCGAGGCGATCCGCGACATGAACCGGCAGATCGCCACGGCTGCCGAGGAGCAGACCAGCGTAGCCGAGGATATCTCGCGCAACCTGATCGAAATCACCCGCATCGCCACCGCCAACCAGGAAGCTGTGCAGCATACCGAGCAGGCGGGCCAGCGCTTGCATGGGTTGTCGGGGCAGTTGGGCGAGGTGACGTCGCGGCTTACCGCTTGAAGGTACGCTGTGCGTTTCGCGAGGTTGCCGGCGAAGCGCACAGCGATTTTCTCAGGCACAACAAAAAGCCCGCACAAGGCGGGCTTTTTGAGCAGGATTTGGTCGGAGAGACAGGATTCGAACCTGCGGCCTTCTCGTCCCGAACGAGACGCGCTACCTGGCTGCGCTACACTCCGATGAACGAAATCCTACTGCATCGCTTTTTCGAGCGCAAGCCCTTGTTGTTAAAAGGGCTTATGTCAAAAACAGCGGCTGAATCAGAGCTCTTTGACGGTGCGAACCTGGTCTTTGTTCAGGCGCGTGCGCTTGCCGTCGAGCTGCTCGAATTCGTAGAAACCGGACTCATCGTCATAGGAAGGGGTATCGGTTGCCTGGATCTCGCGGCCATCGTTCAGGGTGATCACGCTGGGCGAGGAGCAGCCGGCGAGGGCGCCAATGCCGAGGGCGAGCAGGAAGGCGGGAAGAGTCCGTTGAATCATCGTGTTTCTCCAGTGCAAGGGTGCTAGATGATTTTATGACGCGGTGCGTCTGCGCAAGTTCCTTAGCAGTTCAGCATAGCCCTGTTAGTGGGTTATTGACCTGGATCTGCAGGGCTGGCCCGAGGCCTGCTGTGATATAAATGCGGGCATCCTCTTCTCCTGCGACGGACCCTCATGAAAGCCAAGGCAGATACCCCCTTCGTGGCGCTGAACATCGCCGTGCTGACGGTCAGCGATACCCGTACCTTCGAAACCGATACGTCCGGACAACTGTTCGTCGATCGCCTGACCGCCGCGGGCCACCAATTGGCGGCCCGTGTGCTGCTCAAGGACGACCTGTACAAGATTCGCGCCCAGGTCGCCACCTGGATTGCCGACGAAAGCGTGCAGGTGGTGCTGATTACCGGGGGTACCGGTTTTACCGGTCGCGACAGCACGCCTGAGGCTGTTGCCTGCCTGCTGGACAAGCAGGTTGAAGGCTTCGGCGAACTGTTCCGGCAGATTTCCGTGGCCGACATCGGCACCTCCACCGTCCAGTCGCGCGCCTTGGCCGGCCTCGCCAACGGCACCCTGGTGTGCTGCCTGCCGGGCTCGACCAATGCCGTGCGCACCGGCTGGGACGGCATCCTCGCTGAACAGCTCGATGCCCGTCATCGTCCGTGCAATTTCGTGCCTCACCTGAAGCAGGTTGCGGCCTGTGAAAGCCGTGGCTGAGGCGCCACACGCCCGGCCGCTGATGCCGGTGGAAGAAGCCCTCGAACGCCTGCTGGCGCTGGCTGAAGCGGCACCGATCAAGGATATCGAGCAGGTCTCGCTGGCCGAAGCCGAGGGCCGAGTGCTGGCGACCGACCTGGTCGCCTCGCTCGACCTGCCGCCGTGGCCGAACAGCGCCATGGACGGCTACGCGCTGCGCATGGCCGATCACCTGGGTGAACCTTTGCCGGTCAGTCAAAAGATCTTCGCCGGCCACGCCCCAGAACCGTTGCTGCCAGGCACCTGCGCGCGGATCTTTACCGGCGCGCCGCTGCCGGCCGGTGCCGACTGCGTCGAGATGCAGGAAAACACCGAAGTGCTGGACGACGGTCGAGTGCGCTTCCTCGAACCCTTGCAGATCGACCAGAACGTTCGCCCCCAAGGCCAGGAAACCCGAAAAGGCGAGCAGGTGATGGTCGCCGGCACTCGCCTGGGGCCGATCGAACTGGGTCTGGCGGCAACCTTGGGGCACGCCCATCTGCAGGTCGTGCGCCGGGTGCGCGTAGCTGTGCTATCTACCGGCGACGAGTTGGTCGAACCAGGCCTGCCGTTGGGCCCGGGGCAGATTTACAACAGCAACCGGCGCCTGCTGGTCAGCTGGTTGCAACGCCTGGGCTGCGAAGTGCGTGACATGGGTATTCTTCCCGATGACCTGGCGCGCACCCGTCAGTGCCTGGGCGGGCTGGGCGATGTCGACCTGATCCTGTCCACCGGCGGTGTTTCCGTGGGCGAAGCTGATTACCTTGGGGCAGCGCTGCGCGAGGCGGGCGAACTGGCCCTGTGGAAACTGGCGATCAAGCCGGGCAAGCCGCTGACCTTCGGCCATTATCAAGGCGTTCCGGTGATCGGCCTGCCGGGTAACCCGGCGTCGACGCTGGTCACCTTTGGCCTGCTCACTCGCCCCTACCTGCTGCGCCGCCAGGGTGTGGCAGCGGTCACGCCGCTGCAGTTCGACGTGCCCGCTGGATTCGACTGGCCCAAGGCCGGTACCCGGCGCGAGTACTTGCGCGCTCGTATCGAAAACGGTCAGGTGCGTATCTACAAGAACCAGAGTTCCGGTGTGCTGCGCAGCGCCGCCTGGGCCGAAGGCTTGGTCGAGGTGCGTGAAGGCAGCACGCCGAAGGTGGGCGACAGTGTGCCGTTCATTCCGCTGAGTGAACTACTCGGTTGAACGGCCTATCCAGCTGGCACTGCGCTGTGAGACATCGGCCGGTGCCGACTGCATCAGGCGCATGTGCACGGTCTCCAGTTGCTGCGCCGCGATGCTCCAGTCGTGGCGTTGCCGGGCAAACTGGCGACCGGCCTCGCTCATCTGGCACATCCGCCAGGGCTGGTTGAGCAACTGGGTGATCGACAGCGCCAACTGGTCCCCGTCGTCGCTGCCCAGGTAGTGCTCGCCGTTGTTCAGCGCAAGGCCTGAAACCCCCTTGGCGGTGGTGATTACCGGCAGTCCGGCAGCCATGGCTTCGAGGATTTTTACCTTGGAGCCGCCCGCGTAGCGCAACGGCGCGAAAAATAGCGCCGAACGCCGTTGCAGTTCGCGCAGGTCGGGGCGATAGCCTATCCATTCGATACGCGGGTCGTTCCAGTGTCGCTTCCAGCTGGCGGGCAGGGCGTGTCCAGCAATCGCAAGGCGCACCGCCGGATTGCTCATCCATACCTGGGGGAGAATGTCCTCCAGTGCCCATTCGATGGCTTCGAGGTTGGCACCGTACTCGAAGTTTCCGACGAACAGCAGGCGCTGGCTGTGCAGGGCCGGGCGCACGTCCTGGTAGTAATCGCAATCCACGCCATTGACCACCACGTTCACCGGCCGCCCGCTGATCTGGCTGATCAGTTCGGCGTCGTGCGCGCACACCGCTACCACTTCGCTGGGTTGGCGCAGTACGCGCTGTTCCCAGCGCCGATAGCGCCAGCGGTCGAAAGCATTGAGCGGCCGCAGCCACAATGGCAGGCGATCGTGGCAGGCCGCGCCCATCACCGATTCCAGGGTATGCTCGCTGAGCAAGTAGGGCAGACCGCGGGCTTGCAGGGCTTTTTCGAAAGGCTGGAAGCTGTAGCTGTGCTCGATCTGGATCACGTCCCAGGGCTCGTCCAGCAACTGCTCGAAGCGATGCCGCAGGCGCGGCGCAAGGCCATTGATGATGGCGCGCATCGGGTAGTCGATGATCGGCGAGGCCAGCAGGTTGAGTGGGCTGTGCAACGCGCGCCTGGGCAGTACGATCAGGCGTTCGACCAGCGGTTCAAGGGCTTCACGGGTAGCGTCGCTCAGGGGGATCTTCGTCTGCACCAGCAAGGTGATCCGGTGGCCATGCTGCGCCAGCGCGCGCAGCAGGTGGTATTGCCGGGTCTTGCTGCCGCTGGTGGTGGGCCAGGGCAGGTAGGGCAGTGTCCAGAGTATGCGCATAACCCGGAATCCTCACTAAAAGCCGCGGACAAAAAAAGCGCCCTGTGCAATCGATGCTGCCGGGACGCGTCCGTAGCTATCAGTAAAGCCCACGATACCGTCTTCGCCCAGGTACTCGCTGCTTTGTACCTCGATCATCTCCAGGTCGATGGCGCCGGGGTTGGTCGGGCGATGAAGCGGCAATGCAGCATTGTGCTCCTGCTTGTGGTCGAGATCTGGACTGACGGCTTCCCATGGAGAGGCACAATGCAAAAGCGCAAGGCAATGGTGATCCTGCATGGCAAGCAGGCGATGAACGAGGACGTACGTCAGGCAGTCGTGGCCATGCGCGAGCGCGGCTGGACGCTGGATGTGCGAGTGACCTGGGAGGGTGGGGACGCCCAGCGTCTGGTCGGCGAAGCGCTATCGGCCGGTTATAGCCATGTGGTTGCCGGGGGTGGCGATGGCACCTTGCGTGATGTGGCCGAAGCCATGGGCCAGGCGAAAACCGATGCCAGCCTGGCCCTGCTGCCGTTGGGAACCGCCAATGACTTCGCCAGGGCAGCCGGGGTTTCGTTGCAACCTGATGAAGCCCTGTCATTGCTCGAACTGCCGCCGAGGCCGATCGACCTGGGGCGGGTGGGCGATGAGTGGTTCCTCAACATGGCCACGGGCGGCTTTGGTAGCCAAGTCACCGCCAATACCTCCGAGGACTTGAAGAAAATACTGGGCGCGGCGGCTTACCTGTTCACCGGCCTGTCGCGCTTCAGTGAGCTGCAGGCTGCATCGGTGGAGCTGACGGGGCCGGACTTCCATTGGCAGGGTGAACTGTTGGCGCTGGGTATCGGCAATGGCCGCCAGGCCGGTGGCGGGCAGGTATTGTGCCCGGAAGCTCGGGTGGATGATGGCCTGTTGGACATCGCCATACTGCCGGCACCGCAGGAAATGGTTGGGGCATTGCGTGAGTTGCTGGCGGGGGAGGGATTGTTCGTGCGTTCGCGTTTGCCCTGGGTCGAAATCAAGTGTTCCCAGGGCCTGGACATCAACCTCGATGGTGAACCGCTACAGGCTGACAGCTTGCGTTTTGAAGCATGCCCCGCAGCATTGCGGCTGCATTTGCCAGCGGACTCGCCGCTGCTCAGTCGTCCAGGCTGATGATCTTCTCGCGCACGGCAAACAGCACCAGCCCGGCGACATCGTAGATCTGCAGGCGTTTCATGATTTGCGAGCGGTGGGTTTCCACGGTCTTGATCGACAGGCCAAGACCGCTGGCGATCTCGCGCGTGGACTTGCCACGTGCGATAAGGCGCAGAATTTCCAGCTGCCGTGCCGTCAGATTGTGGCGGTCGCCATGGGCGTGCTTGCCGTGCTGCGCGCGCATCAGGGCCTGGTTGATCACGGTATGGGCGATGGCCGGGCTGAGGTAGCGTTCGCCGCTGCGCAGGGCGGTCAGCGCCTGCTCCAGTTCGGTGGCGGTGGCATCCTTGAGCAGGTAACCCTGGGCGCCGCTTTCCAGCGCCCGCATGATCAGCTCCGGGTCGGTGTGCATGGACAGGATCAGCACCCTGCAGGCGTGGCCATTGGCGCGCAGCAAGGTGAGGGCGTCCAGGCCGCTGGTCGAGCGCATGGAAATGTCCAGCAGCACGATGTCGGGTGCCAGTTGCTGAGCCTGTTCAAGCAGTTGGTCGCCGTCTTCGGCCTCACCAACCACGGTGTAGCCCGGGATATCGGACACCAGGGCACGCACCCCGGCGCGGATGAGCGAGTGGTCATCCACCAGCAGCAGTCTACAGGTCATGGCGAAATCGGGGTCCTGGCGCGTTCATGGGTGCGTGGTTGCCACGGAAACAAGACATCGATCCGCGTGCCAAGGCCGAGCTGGCTGGTAATTTCCAGGCTGCCCTTGAGCGCGGTGGCGCGTTCCTGCATGCCCGCCATGCCGCGTTGACCCGCCTCGGCAGGGTTGATTGCAGGGATGAACCCCAGGCCATCGTCCTGGATAGACAAGGCCAGGCCATCGGGCTTGCGCTGCAGGCGGATGGTCAGGTTGCGTGCCTGGGCGTGACGCAGCATGTTGGTGACAGCTTCCTGGGTGATGCGAAAAGCGGCCATGGCCACTTCCTCGGAAATCCCGCCCAGACGCTGCTGGCACTCCAGGCTCCAGTGCACATCACTGCTTTCCAGGGTGCGCACCAGGTGGGCGCGCAGACTGGCTTCCAGACCAAGGCTGGCCAGTTGCCGGGGATTGAGGATGGCGGACACGTCGCGCACCTTGCTCAACGAGTCTTCCAGGGTGCTGCGCAAGGTCCCGCAGTGCGTCTGCAATTCACTGGGCAATCGCCGTTGCAACCAGTCCAGTTGCAGCTTGGCGGCAGTGAGCAACTGGCCAATGTCGTCATGCAATTCACGGCTCAGGTGCTGGCGCTCGCCCTCCTGCACCTTGAGCATGCGATCGGCCAATTCCGCCGGGCGCATGCTGATCGACCGGGCGCCGTGGCTCAGGTGCCAGCAGACGCCGAGGGTCGCGACCAGTTGCAACAGCAGCAGGACGGCCGGAAGGGCCTGCGTGACCACCAGCGACAGATTGGCGACCAGCGACACCACGCACAGCGACGCTGTCGCCCAGCGCAGCAAGGTGGCGCGGGAACAGCGACGCAGAGGAATCTTCAAGCGTGGGGACATAGATAGGGAAGCCACTGAAGTCTTGCTGATGGAGGCCGTGCGCATGGTTTACCAGAGGCGTTGGCGTCGAGCTTTCAATAACTGGCGAGTGCGCGTTGAAAGCAATTCATATACGGCTGGCCGGTGTTTGTTGGTGCGCATGGTATCACTTCGGACTGCGTTGGTCGCGGCCGGGTAATGCTTTGAAACCTCGGGATTTACGGGCTGATCGCGGCGTCTTCCCTACGCCGCAAGATGGCAAAGTGACACCACCGATTCAACCCTTCGACTTACCCACTGCAACTTTTGTGAGCGGCATTTGGCTATAGGCCTTGGCACTAGGCAAGTTTGACCTGATAGGCCATCGCCAGTATCGCTTAGTTGCCCCGTGCCGCACTTGCTAGTGCATAGGCGCGGTTGGCTACAGGAGTGTGCGGGTGGATACAGCTGCTGCCGGTTTCATGGCAGGGCGCACACGTTTGCGGCAAGGGCTGATGCAGCGCGTTCGCAAGGTCAGTCAGCAGCGCAACTTGCTCGCTGGTGTCGAGGGCAAGCCGGCCGGTGCGCACATCCACCAGTTCCAGTTGCCAGGCCAGCAATGTCAGGCACGCCTCCAGCGGCGGCAGCGCTTCGCTGTGCAGGTGCAGTTGCCGACAGGCCGGGGCGAGCAGCTGCTGCAGGGCGTCGGCATAGTGCGCGACTTCGCGCAGGTTGAGGCCGCTGGCGCGTCGGGCGAGCGTGTCGAGGGTATTGTTCAGGCAATGACAGGCGTCGGGGTCATTGGTGATCAGTTCCAGGTGTTGCAGGCATTCCTGGGACTGGGTCAGCAAGACCTGCGCATCCAGCAGAAATTCCTGCAGGGCGCTGTTGTTGAAGACGGTGCTGTCCATCATGACACTCCTGCGCGCAAGGCAAGAGCAGGGGATGGCCACGTCAAGTCGATCGCTCGCAAAAGCCTGACTCCATTCATGCAGTGAGAATGGCGTCACATTAATGGCTAAAGGATATCGCGAACATCAGGTTGCACCCGATTGCCACTAGGGGTTTCCCTGATGGCTATCTAGGGTGCGACTGCCGCGCGCAGGAATGCATCCAAGGTGGCGATTTTCGCAGTAAAGCATGATGGTAATATGATATCAATTGCTCGCGCGGCATTTTCCCATCAGGGTCAAGCTGAGCCTGAAGCCGCCGATACAGGGAAGATCAATTGACCATTTCCCACTCAAGCCCGGGGGTTTTCCAATGGCTGGCATTCTCGACACGGTAGACCAACGCACGCAACTGGTGGGTGAGAACCGCCTGGAAATTCTCATGTTTCGCCTGGCCGGTCGCCAGCTGTTCGCGATCAACGTCTTCAAGGTGCAAGAGGTGCTGCAGCTGCCCAAACTGACCTTGATGCCCCAGCGTCATGCGTTCGTCTGCGGTGTGGTCAACCTGCGTGGGCAGACCTTGCCCGTCATCGACTTGTCCCAGGCGATCGGCATGCGCCCGCTGCAGCCGGGGCCGGACAGCACCATCATCGTGACCGAATACAACCGTTCAGTGCAGGCGTTTCTGGTCGGTGGCGTCGATCGCATCGTCAACATGAACTGGGAAGCCATCCTGCCGCCGCCTTCCAGTGCTGGCCGCCAGCACTACCTGACGGCCATCACCAAGGTGGATGAGCAACTGGTGGAAGTGATCGATGTGGAGAAAGTGTTGGCCGAAATCGTGCCGTACAACGCCAGGGTTTCCGGCGACAAGCTCGCCGATCCGGTGCTGGCCCGCGCCCGTGGGCGTGAGGTGCTACTGGTGGACGATTCCAGCGTGGCCCTGGCGCAACTGCGTGACACCCTCTCGCAACTGGGGATGAAACTGCATGTGGCCAGCGATGGCCTGAAGGCTTTGCGCATGCTCAAAGGCTGGGTCGACGCCGGCGAGGATGTGTGTGAAAAACTGCTGATGGTGTTCACCGATGCCGAAATGCCGGAGATGGACGGCTACCGTCTGACCACCGAGATCCGCAGCGATGCGCGCCTGCGCAAGTTGCACGTGGTGCTCCATACCTCGTTGTCAGGCAGCTTCAACGAGTCGATGGTGAAAAAGGTGGGCTGCGACAATTTCCTCTCCAAGTTTCAGCCTGACCGCCTGGTTGACGTGGTCAAGCAACGCCTGCTGCTCGATGTTGCCACTGCGTGATCCTTTAGCCTGCCAGGTATAAGCTTGGCTTTTTGCATGGCACGAGGCAGGCAAGGATGTTTCTGAGTGAGTTGTATCGATACCCGGTGAAGTCGGGGCAGGCCCAGCGCCTGCAGGGTTCACCGGTAGACCTTCTGGGGTTGCAAGGCGATCGGCGCTGGATGGTGGTGGAGGAAGAGAGCGGACGTTTCCTTACCCAGCGTGCCTGGCCGCAACTCAGTCAGCTCAAAGCCAGCGAGGGCGAGTCCGGCGCGCTGTTGCTGGAAGCGCCGGGGCAGGTGCCGTTGCAGGTGGCGGTGCCCGCCGCCGATGACAGCTTGCGAGGCGTTACCATCTGGCGCGACACGTTGCGTGTGCCCGATGCGGGCGACGAGGCGGCGGCCTGGTTGTCGCAACTGCTAGGCAAACCCCTGCGCCTGGTCTATTGCCCGGAGCAACGGGCGCGCTACCTGCCCAACGGTTACGGTCTGAACAGTGACCGCGCGGCGTTTCCCGATGGTTTCCCATTGTTGCTCATAGGGCAAGGTTCGTTGGACGAGTTGAACCGGCGGATTGGCCGGCCAATGGAAATGCTGCGTTTCCGACCGAACCTGGTGGTGCAGGGGGCCGAGCCCTTCGCCGAGGATGGCTGGAAGCGGATTCGTATTGGCGAGCTGGAATTTCGGGTGATCAAGCCCAGTGTGCGGTGCATCTTCACCACACTGGATCCTGCGACAGGGGAGCGCAGCCCGGACCGTGAGCCGCTGACTACCTTGAAAACCTTCCGGGAGAAGGAGGGAGATATCCTGTTCGGGCAGAACCTGGCGGTGGACGGCAGCGGTAGGCTGGAAGTGGGGATGGCGGTCGAGATTTTGGAGTAGTGCTTGGCCTCATCGCCGGCAAGCCGGCTCCCGCAGGTACAGCACAGGCCTTGAGGGCAGTGGAGCACCTGCGGGAGCCGGCTTGCCGGCGATGAGGCCGGTCGAAGCTCAGCAGCTTTCAGTTGTCATCGAAATACCGCTCATGCCAGTCCACCAGCGGCTGCGGCGCATTGAGCTTCTGCCCGTAGATCACCGAGTACGACAGCACGTTCTGCACGTACTGGCGCGTTTCGTCGAACGGAATCGATTCCACCCACACATCGAAGCTCAAATGCTTGGCGCCCTTGAGCCACTGGCGCACACGCCCAGGCCCTGCGTTGTATGCCGCCGATGCCAGTACCCGGTTGCCGTTGAACTGGCTGTGCACCTGGCTCAGGTAGGCCGCGCCCAATTGGATGTTCTTGTCCGGGTTGAACACTTGCTGGGGCGACGCCAGCGGAATGCTGAACTTGCGTGCGGTTTCCTTGGCCGTGGCTGGCATCAACTGCATCAGGCCACTGGCACCGACGCTGGAGCGGGCATCTTCCATGAAGGCGCTTTCCTGGCGCGTGATGGCGAACACCCAGCTCGAATGCAAGCCGCGTACCTTGGCTTCGCGCACCAAGGTATCGCGGTGGGCCATCGGGAAGCGGATATCCAGGTCGTCCCAGTACTGCGCCTGGCTGATGGTGCGAATGGCCGGGAAGTACCAGCGCAGGTCATAGGCCAGGCGCGCCTGGGCGACCATTTCGTCCCGGGTAAAGTGGCGGCTCACGTGGTACCACTCGCGGCGGCCTTCGACGATCTGCCCGCGGGCATGGAATTCCAGGGCGCGCTGCACACCTGGGGTGTTGCGCACCTTGTTGACCAATGCCGGGCTCAGCACCAGCGGTTTGTTGTTCAGCTGGTACGGTGTCTGCGCACGGTCGGCGGCGAGGAAGCCGTAGAAGTCGCGCTCGCGCGCCACGTTCTTGTACAGCAGCGGAACCTGCGGGTTGTTCGGCTGGGCCAGCTCCAGGCTGCGCGCTTGCCAGTACTTCCAGCGGTTACTGCTGGCCAGGTCCTGGGGCAGGCGTTTGGTCAGCTCGTAGGCGTCTTCCCAGCGGCCCAGGCGCAGCAACAGGCGCAGGCGCCACTCGCTGACGGTGTTGTCGCGCAGTTCAGGGTCGTAGCGGGTCATCAGGTCGAGCGCCCGCGGGTCGTAGCGGCGCGCCAGGGTCAGGCCGATCTCGCGGGCGATGGCGACCTTTTCGTCGCGGGAGAAGTGCATGCGCTGGGCGTAATCGTCGAGCAGTGCCATGGCCCGTTCAGGGTCCTGGCGGGCCAGGCGGCGCAGGCCGAGGCTGACCACGTCGGACATGGCTTCATTGACGGGGGTGAAGCGCGACGGCTGATTGAGCAGCTCGGGCTTCTGCGCCACGTCGATCAGCAAACGACCCTGCGGGCCGAGGGTGGTCAGGCCCTGGACCAGGTTGTTGGCCAGGCTGTAGTTACGTGCCTGGGCCGCCAGCTTGGCGCGGTTCCAGCGCTTGGCCTCGGTCAGTTGACCTTCGGCGGCCCACATGCCGAACAGGGTGTCACAGGCGGCCGGTTGCGACTTGCCCACGTTCCACAGTTTCTCGGCGCTGGCATAGCCTTCGGCACGCTTGCCGTGGCTCAGCTCGTACTGGCCATTGAGGCAGTCCAGCTCGGTGAAGTTGAGCTTGGGGTCATAGTACTTGACGAAGGTGTTCCACTCGCCACGTTCTGCCAGCCAGCGCAACCAGCGCAGTTTCATCCAGTTGGCCTGGGGCAGATCGCCGTGCTTGGCGAGGAAACCTTCGATTTCCTCGTTGCTGGCGCTCTTGAGGCGCGCGGTGAGTTCGTCGTAGGCCAGGTAGGGCGTCAGTGGATAGTCGCGCAATTCCTGGGCATAACGCAGGTAAGGGCCTTTGTCGCCCTTGGCCAGTGCACGCTTGGCCTGGTCGTAGTACTGGCGTTGAAGGGTGAGGTCGGTGGCCTGCGCCACGTTGGCGGTGGCGGCGGTGAGCAGCAGGCAGGAAGCAATCTGTAACAGGCGGCTGCGCATGATACGTCCGGGCAGTTGAACCATGGGAAAGTGACGGCGAAGCCAGCACTGTTGGAAGCTATTGCCTTAGCTTAGCTGTTTGCCGGCAGCGGGTGAAAGCACTGTGCTTGTATCAAGGCGTTAACACCGACCGGATGTCGCAATACCCTGGCAAGGAGGTCAACTTAATGCTGGAACGGGCCAACTCAGGTAGAATGCGCGCCCGCTTTCTGGAGACGAACATGACCCTGCTCAAATTCAGCGATGTGTCCCTCGCATTCGGCGCGATGCCGCTGCTGGACAAAGTGTCCTGGCAGATCGCCCGTGGCGAGCGGGTGTGCATCATCGGCCGCAACGGCACCGGCAAGTCCAGCATGCTACGTCTGGTCAAGGGCGAGCAGAAGGGCGATGACGGCGAGATCTGGCGCGCCCCCGGTCTGAAGATCGGCGAATTGCCGCAGGAACTGCCGGTGGCCGATGAGCGCAGCGTGTTCGACGTTGTGGCCGCCGGGCTCGATGGCGTCGGCGAGTTGCTGGCCGAATACCACCACCTTAGCCAGAACATCCACGGCGACGAAGACCTGGAAAAGCTCATGCACGTCCAGCACGAGCTGGAAGCGCGTGACGGCTGGCGCCTGCAGCAGGTGGTGGAAAGCACCCTGAGCCGCCTGCAACTGCCGGCCGAGAAAACCCTGGCCGAGCTCTCCGGTGGCTGGCGTCGCCGCGTCCTGCTGGCGCAGGCGCTGGTTTCCGAGCCTGACCTGCTGCTGCTCGACGAGCCGACCAACCACCTGGACATCGGCGCCATCGCCTGGCTCGAAGAGGCCCTGAACGGCTTCAACGGTGCTGTGCTGTTCATCACCCACGACCGTTCCTTCCTGCAGAACCTGGCCACCCGCATCCTCGAACTGGACCGCGGCGGCCTGATCGACTGGAACGGCGACTACGCCAGCTTCCTGGTGCACAAAGAGGCCGCGCTGGCCGCCGAGGAAACCGCCAACGCGCTGTTCGACAAGCGCCTGGCCCAGGAAGAGGTGTGGATCCGCCAGGGCATCAAGGCTCGCCGTACCCGCAACGAAGGCCGAGTGCGTGCACTCAAGGCCCTGCGCGTCGAGCGCAGCGAGCGGCGCGACCGCCAGGGCAAGGCGAACATCCAGATCGAAGCGGCGGAGAAATCCGGCAAACAGGTGATGGTGCTGGAAAACGTCAGCTTCTCGCACCCTGAAGGGCCGATGTTGGTCAAGGACTTCTCCATGGTCCTGCAGCGTCAGGACCGTATCGGCCTGCTGGGCGCCAACGGCACCGGCAAGACCACGCTGCTCAAGCTGATGCTGGGTGACCTGGAGCCCATATCGGGCAAGGTCGAGCGTGGTACCAAGCTGGAAGTCGCCTATTTCGACCAGATGCGCCACCAGCTCGAGCTGGAAAAGACCGTGATCGACAACCTGGCCGAAGGCCGCGACTTCATCGACATCGATGGCCAGAGCCGGCATGTGCTGAGCTACCTCGGCGACTTCCTGTTCAGTCCGCAACGTGCCCGCACGCCGGTCAAGGCGTTGTCCGGTGGTGAGCGTGCGCGCCTGCTGCTGGCCAAGCTGTTCAGCAAGCCGGCCAACCTGCTGGTGCTCGACGAACCGACCAACGACCTCGATGTGGAAACCCTCGAGCTGCTGGAAGAAGTGCTGTGCAACTACAAAGGCACGGTACTGATGGTCAGCCACGACCGGGCGTTCCTCGATAACGTGGTCACCAGCACCCTGGTGTTCGAAGGGGAGGGCAAGGTACGCGAGTATGTGGGCGGCTACGAAGACTGGATCCGCCAGGGTGGTTCGCCGAAGTTGCTGGGCGTGACCGAAAGCAAGGGCGGCAAGTCCGAACTCAACAGTGCGGTGGTCGAGAAGGCGCCGGTCGAGGCTGCGCCTGAGCCGGTGGCACCGGCGGCCGATGCCGCGAAGAAGAAGCTCAGCTACAAGTTGCAGCGCGAGCTGGAGATGTTGCCGGGGCAGATCGACCAACTGGAACAGCGCATGGCGGTGGCTCAGGAAGAGGTCAATGCAGCTGGCTTCTATCAGCGGCCGATTGCCGAGACTTCGGCGGTGCTGGCGCAGATAGAGAAATTGCAGGGCGAGCTGGATGTGCTGGTAGAGCGTTGGGCTGAGCTGGAAGGCTGAGTTCGACCTTTTGGCCCTATCGCCGGCTTGCCGGCGATTAGGCCAGTACGGGCTACATCATTCCTTCTTCTGCAACCGCACCGCCAGCACATCGCACGGCGCGCCGTGCAGCACGTCATTGGCAGTGGAGCCCAGTAGCAATGCCAGGCCATGCCGGCCATGGCTGCCCACTACGATCAGGTCGCACTGCTGGTCCTTGGCCAGTTGGTGGATTTCCTGGCGTGGCTGGCCATAGGTCAGGTGTGAATCGCCACGGTTGATGTCGGGATACTTGTTGAACAGCCGTTCCATGCGCTCTTTCGCCTGGTCGAACTGCTGTTGTTGCAGTTGCGACAGGTCCATCGGTACATCGCCGCCAAAGGCCATGGCCATCGGTTCGACGATGTGCACCAGCGAAACCTTGGCACCGGTAGGTTCGGCGAGCTTCATGGCACGTTTGATCACCGGGTCGCACTCTTCGGTGAGGTCGACGGCGACCAGAAGATGTTCGTAGGACATGAGCTGTACTCCTGACAATCGCGATAGTAGAAGTATGGTCGCTTTCGGGCAGGTCTTCCGTGAAACCGAGTAACCCGCTCATTTGCAACGCTTTATGGAATCTACAGATATGACGGTATGGCTGGTGGTGTCAATCCTTGCGCTGATTCTAAGTCCGCTTTCCTGGTTGCGCCTGTCGCGCAAACAGGGCGAACAGATGAGCCTGCGCCTGGAGGCGCGGCGTATGGGCCTGGCCATGCAACTGGCGCCGCAGCAGTGGCCGCACTGGCTGGAAAATGAACCGCCCAGCCCTTGCCCGCAGTACCACCGGGCGCGGCGTCGGGGGCATGAAGACAGCTGGTGCTACTGGCAGGTCAGCCCTGGCGTGTGGTGGAACAAGTGGCGTGAAGTGTGCGAGGAGCCGCGCCTGATTGAAGTGTTCGCCCGCCTGCCAAAGACCGTCTACAAGGTCGAAGCCGACACGCGCATGATCGCGCTGTACTGGAGCGAGCGGGGTGATAAATCTGTGTTGCAGGATATTGCTCACGCCTTCGAAACCCTCGCTTGATCGCAGCGTAACGGCTGTACCGTAACGACAAAGCGGCAACCCGGCAGCACCCTTCGAGGTGCTGCCGGGTTGCCGCTTTGTCGTTTCTGCGCTGCAGAAAAGGCCAGGCAGGCCGGGAATTTCAGGGAGCGAGTGGCAGTGTAGCCAGCTTTGCGCTCCGTGCATGAAAAATGCACCTCCGGGCCACTTCTGTGGTCAATCGCTGACATGAATGATCAGCAATCACTGTCATCATGTTTTGCCCCCGACTGATGGAAAATGACCGGAAAGTCGCGTTTTCACCGTGCTCGTGAGCATTTGACAACGCGGATCTTTTCGGAGAATGTGTGCAGACCCAAATCAAACGGGCGTATGAATTGAGCGTTTGTATGTCACACCGCTCGAACAAAATCCCGACTAGCGCGCTGACGGGTGTGCCTGGGGCGAGGGCAGCGAAGGGCTGCTTTTTCACCAGCGATCGGCGTGTACAGTTCAGCTTCCATATCGTGGAGATCAGTTGATGATTTACGAAGGTAAAGCCATCACGGTTAAGGCTCTTGAAAGCGGCATCGTCGAACTGAAGTTCGATCTCAAGGGTGAGTCCGTCAACAAGTTCAATCGCCTGACCCTGGACGAGCTGCGCCAGGCCGTCGACGCCATCAAGGCCGACGCCTCGGTGAAAGGTGTGATCGTCAGCAGTGGCAAGGACGTGTTCATCGTCGGCGCCGACATCACCGAATTCGTCGAAAACTTCAAGCTGCCCGAGGCCGAGCTGGTGGCCGGCAGTCTGGAAGCCAATCGTATCTTCAACGCCTTCGAAGACCTCGAAGTCCCGACCGTGGCGGCCATCAACGGCATCGCCCTGGGTGGCGGCCTGGAAATGTGCCTGGCGGCCGACTATCGGGTCATGGCCAGCAGCGCCAAGATCGGCCTGCCGGAAGTCAAGCTGGGGATCTACCCAGGCTTCGGCGGTACCGTGCGGTTGCCGCGTCTGATCGGCTCGGACAATGCCATCGAGTGGATCGCCGCCGGCAAGGAAAACCGCGCCGAAGACGCGCTGAAGGTCGGTGCCGTCGACGCTGTGGTCGCCCCTGAACTGCTGCAAGCCGGTGCCCTCGACCTGATCAAGCGCGCCATCAGCGGCGAGCTGGACTACAAGGCTAAGCGCCAGCCCAAGCTGGAAAAGCTCAAGCTCAACGCCATCGAGCAGATGATGGCCTTCGAAACCGCAAAAGGCTTTGTCGCGGGCCAGGCCGGACCGAACTACCCGGCACCCGTCGAAGCCATCAAGAGCATCCAGAAGGCCGCCAACTTCGGCCGTGACAAGGCCCTGGAAGTCGAAGCGGCAGGTTTTGCCAAGCTGGCCAAGACCTCGGTCGCCGAGAGCCTGATCGGCCTGTTCCTGAACGACCAGGAGCTCAAGCGCAAGGCCAAGGCCCACGACGAGATCGCCCACGACGTGAAACAGGCCGCCGTGCTCGGCGCCGGTATCATGGGCGGCGGCATCGCCTACCAGTCGGCGGTCAAGGGCACCCCGATCCTGATGAAGGACATCCGCGAGGAAGCCATTCAACTGGGCCTCAACGAAGCGTCCAAGCTGCTCGGAAAACGCGTCGAGAAGGGCCGCCTGACCCCGGCGAAAATGGCCGAGGCACTCAACGCCATTCGTCCGACCCTGTCCTACGGTGATTTCGCCAACGTCGACATCGTCGTCGAAGCCGTGGTCGAGAACCCGAAGGTCAAGCAGGCCGTGCTGGCGGAAGTGGAAGGCCAGGTGAAAGAGGACGCGATCCTCGCCTCCAACACCTCGACCATTTCCATCAACCTGCTGGCCAAGGCCCTCAAGCGCCCCGAGAACTTCGTCGGCATGCACTTCTTCAACCCGGTGCACATGATGCCGCTGGTCGAAGTCATCCGTGGCGAGAAGTCCAGTGACGTGGCGGTTGCCACCACGGTGGCTTACGCCAAGAAGATGGGCAAGAACCCGATCGTGGTCAACGATTGCCCAGGCTTCCTGGTCAACCGCGTGCTGTTCCCGTACTTCGGCGGTTTCGCCAAGCTGGTCAGCGCCGGCGTCGACTTCGTGCGCATCGACAAGGTCATGGAAAAGTTCGGCTGGCCGATGGGCCCGGCCTACCTGATGGACGTGGTCGGCATCGACACCGGCCACCATGGTCGCGACGTGATGGCCGAAGGCTTCCCGGATCGCATGAAGGACGAGCGTCGCTCGGCCGTTGACGCCCTGTACGAGGCCAATCGCCTGGGTCAGAAGAACGGCAAGGGCTTCTATGCCTACGAGACCGACAAGCGCGGCAAGCCGAAGAAAGTCTTCGATGCCACCGTGCTCGATGTGCTCAAGCCGGTCGTCTTCGAGCAGCGCGAAGTCACTGACGAAGACATCATCAACTGGATGATGGTACCGCTGTGCCTGGAGACCGTGCGCTGCCTGGAAGACGACATCGTCGAGACGGCTGCCGAAGCGGACATGGGCCTGGTCTACGGCATTGGTTTCCCTCCCTTCCGTGGTGGTGCGCTGCGTTACATCGACTCGATCGGCGTGGCCGAATTCGTCGCCCTGGCCGATCAGTACGCCGACCTGGGGCCGCTGTACCACCCGACTGCGAAGCTGCGTGAAATGGCCAAGAACGGCCAGCGCTTCTTCAACTGAGCGGCCAAAGAGCTAGAGCGAGAATATTGATATGAGCCTGAATCCAAGAGACGTGGTGATTGTCGACTTCGGTCGCACGCCGATGGGCCGCTCCAAGGGTGGCATGCACCGCAACACCCGCGCCGAAGACATGTCGGCGCACCTGATCAGCAAGTTGCTCGAGCGCAACGACAAGGTCGACCCGAAAGAAGTCGAGGACGTGATCTGGGGCTGCGTCAACCAGACCCTGGAGCAGGGCTGGAACATCGCCCGCATGGCGTCGTTGATGACCCAGATCCCGCACACCTCGGCCGCCCAGACTGTCAGCCGCCTGTGCGGCTCGTCGATGAGCGCGCTGCACACCGCTGCCCAGGCGATCATGACCGGCAACGGCGATGTGTTCGTGGTCGGTGGCGTGGAGCACATGGGCCACGTCAGCATGATGCATGGCGTCGACCCCAACCCGCACCTGTCCCTGCACGCGGCCAAGGCGTCCGGGATGATGGGCCTGACTGCCGAGATGCTGGGCAAGATGCATGGCATCACCCGTGAGCAGCAGGACCTGTTTGGCCTGCGTTCGCACCAGCTCGCCCACAAGGCGACTGTCGAAGGCAAGTTCAAGGACGAGATCATCCCGATGCAAGGGTATGACGAGAACGGCTTCCTGAAGGTGTTCGACTTCGACGAGACCATTCGCCCGGAAACCACTCTGGAAGGCCTGGCTTCGCTGAAGCCTGCGTTCAACCCCAAAGGTGGTACCGTGACCGCCGGTACTTCGTCGCAGATCACCGACGGTGCTTCGTGCATGATCGTCATGTCCGGCCAGCGTGCCATGGACCTCGGCATCCAGCCGTTGGCCGTGATCCGCGCCATGGCCGTGGCCGGTGTCGACCCGGCAATCATGGGCTACGGCCCGGTGCCTTCGACCCAGAAAGCCCTCAAGCGCGCCGGCCTGACCATGGCCGACATCGACTTCATCGAGCTCAACGAAGCCTTCGCTGCGCAGGCACTGCCCGTGCTGAAAGACTTGAAAGTGCTCGACAAGATGAATGAGAAGGTTAACCTGCACGGCGGCGCCATTGCGTTGGGCCACCCGTTCGGTTGCTCCGGGGCGCGGATTTCCGGCACCCTGCTCAACGTCATGAAGCAAAATGGCGGTACCCTGGGTGTGGCCACCATGTGTGTCGGCCTGGGTCAAGGCATCACCACTGTCTTCGAACGCGTCTGATCGCAGAGCAAGGCAGCAGCCGGGGCCTCGTGCCCCGGTTTTTGTTTTTTTACGAAAATTGTTTCAAGAGGGTAAGCGACATGCAGATACAACCAGGCGTATACCGGCATTACAAAGGGCCTGAGTATCGTGTCTTCAGTGTTGCACGGCACTCCGAAAGCGAAGAGTGGATGGTCTTCTACCAATGCCTGTATGGTGATTACAGCTATTGGGTACGCCCTCTTTCCATGTTCCAGGAGTCCGTCGAGGTTGACGGCGAGCAGGTGCCGCGCTTTGCTTTGGTCAAGGCCGAAGAAGGGCTGCCTGGGGTGCCTGGCAAGTCGCAAGAGTGAACGACCGCGCTTGACCTCACTCTTTTGCCACTATATATAGCGGTGCCGCGTCTGGCACCTGACGCGTTTTTCATCTTCAGATTCAGGAATACTCCGATCCATGGGCAAATCGCTGGTCATTGTGGAATCCCCGGCCAAGGCCAAGACCATCAACAAGTACCTGGGCAACCAGTACGTGGTGAAGTCGAGTATCGGCCACATCCGTGACCTCCCCACCAGCGGTTCGGCCAGCGCCAGCAAAGAGCCGGCCGCCAAGCGTGGCAAGGCTGCTGCGGGTGAGGCTCCGGCCCTGTCGCCGAAAGAAAAGGCTCGCCGCCAGCTGGTGGCACGCATGGGCGTCGACCCCGAGCACGGCTGGAAGGCCAAATACGAGATCCTGCCCGGCAAGGAAAAGGTGATCGAAGAGCTGCGCCGCCTGGCCAAAGATGCCGACACCATCTATCTCGCAACCGACTTGGACCGCGAAGGGGAAGCCATTGCCTGGCACCTGCGCGAGGCCATCGGCGGCGATGACACCCGCTACAAGCGCGTGGTGTTCAACGAAATTACCAAGAAAGCCATCCAGGAAGCCTTTTCGCAGCCTGGCGAGCTGGACATCGATCGCGTCAATGCCCAGCAGGCACGCCGCTTCCTCGACCGCGTAGTGGGCTACATGGTCTCGCCGCTGCTGTGGGCCAAGATCGCCCGTGGCCTGTCGGCCGGGCGCGTGCAGTCGGTGGCGGTGAAGCTGGTGGTCGAGCGTGAGCGCGAGATCCGTGCCTTCAACCCCGAAGAGTACTGGGAAGTGCACGCCGACCTCGGCACCGCCAAGAACGCCCAGGTGCGCTTCGAAGTGGCTCGCGAGAAGGGCGAAGCCTTCAAGCCG
The DNA here is from genome assembly GCF_044749525.1 of Pseudomonas sp. NPDC089395. Taxonomy (NCBI): domain Bacteria; kingdom Pseudomonadati; phylum Pseudomonadota; class Gammaproteobacteria; order Pseudomonadales; family Pseudomonadaceae; genus Pseudomonas; species Pseudomonas sp. NPDC089395. The sequence goes on along the minus strand of NZ_JBIVID010000012.1, from coordinate 142,964 downwards.
CTGAATGAAGCCCAGGCCATGGCTGCGCTGGAGAAGCTCAAGGAGTCCAGCTACAGCGTCATCAAGCGCGAAGACCGCCCGACCAGCAGCAAGCCGTCGGCACCGTTCATCACCTCCACCCTGCAGCAGGCGGCGAGCAATCGCCTGGGCTTCGGGGTGAAGAAAACCATGATGATGGCCCAGCGTCTGTACGAAGCCGGCTACATCACTTACATGCGTACCGATTCGACCAACCTGTCGGCCGACGCCCTGGACATGGCACGCAGCTACATCGAACGTGAGTTCGGCAAGCAGTACCTGCCGGAAGCGCCGCTGGTGTACGGCAGCAAGGAAGGCGCCCAGGAGGCGCACGAAGCGATTCGCCCGTCTGACGTCAACACCCACCCGACCAAGCTCAGTGGCATGGAGCGGGACGCCGAGCGCCTGTACGAGCTGATCTGGCGCCAGTTCCTGGCCTGCCAGATGCCGCCCGCGCAGTACCTGTCCACCAGCGTCACCGTGGCTGCTGGCGATTTCGAGCTGCGCGCCAAGGGCCGCATCCTCAAGTTCGACGGTTACACCCGTGTGCTGCCGCAACAGAGCAAGCCGGGCGAAGACGACGTGCTGCCGGAAATGGCCCAGGGCGAGTCGCTTAAGCTGATTCAGCTCGACCCGAGCCAGCACTTCACCAAGCCGCCGGCACGCTTTACTGAAGCCAGCCTGGTCAAGGAAATGGAAAAGCGCGGTATCGGCCGCCCGTCGACCTACGCGGCGATCATTTCCACCATCCAGGACCGCGGCTACGTCACGCTGCACAACCGTCGTTTCTATTCCGAGAAGATGGGTGACATCGTCACCGAGCGCCTGTCGGAAAGCTTCTCCAACCTGATGGACTACGGCTTCACCGCCGGTATGGAAGAGAACCTCGACGACGTGGCCCAGGGTGAGCGTGACTGGAAGCACGTGCTCGACGAGTTCTACGGTGATTTCAGCAAGAAGCTGCTGACCGCCGAGTCTGCCGAAAACGGCATGCGCGCCAACCAGCCGACCATGACCAACATTCCGTGCAAGGAGTGTGGTCGACCGATGATGATTCGTACCGCCTCCACCGGCGTGTTCCTCGGCTGCTCGGGCTACAGCCTGCCGCCGAAAGAGCGTTGCAAGGCCACCGTCAACCTGGTGCCGGGCGACGAGATTGCCGCCGACGACGAGGGTGAATCCGAATCCCTGGTGCTGCGTGGCAAGCACCGCTGCCCGATCTGCGCCACGGCCATGGATGCCTACCTGCTCGACGAGAAGCACAAGCTGCATATCTGCGGTAACAACCCTGATTGCGTCGGCTACGAGATCGAAGAAGGCAGCTACCGCATCAAGGGTTACGAAGGGCCGAGCCTGGAGTGCGACAAGTGCGGCAGCGAGATGCAGCTCAAGACGGGCCGCTTCGGCAAGTTCTTCGGTTGCACCAACCCGGCGTGCAAGAACACCCGCAAGCTGCTCAAGAGCGGTGAGGCAGCACCACCGAAGATGGACAAGGTGGAGATGCCGGAGCTCAAGTGCGAGAAGGTCGACGACACCTATGTGCTGCGTGATGGTGCTTCGGGGTTGTTCCTGGCGGCCAGTCAGTTCCCCAAGAACCGCGAAACGCGCGCGCCGCTGGTGCTGGAGATCCTGCCGCACAAGCATGAGATCGACCCGAAGTATCACTTCCTTTGCGATGCGCCGCAGAAAGACCCGGATGGACGCCCGGCGGTAATCCGCTACAGCCGCAAGACCAAGGAGCAGTACGTGCAGTCCGAGGTCGATGGCAAGCCGACCGGCTGGAAGGCCTTCTATGACGGCAATGCCTGGAAAGTCGAAGACAAGCGCTGATTCTTCAGTGCCGTGAATGGGGCCGCTTTGCGGCCCCATTTCATTGGTGACAAGTACCCCTCGATCCTTGAAACTGCAGGTATTCGCCTTGCAGCCTTTAAGGAGGCCACCCGACATGGCCCAGGAACTCTACACCCGCACCAACCAGAAACTGTTCTTCGCTGGCCTTGCCTTGGAATCCATGGCCAAGGCAGTCGAAAGCCAAGCGATGAATGCCCAGGGCCTGGTCCAGGCCGAGCGCGAGTCAGCGTTATTCCACCTGTATGGTGCGTTGCTGGGGTTGTGTCATGAGATCGCTGGCTACTATCGGTTGCCGACAGCACCCAATGTTGAACAGTTGCTCGCCGACGACGCCCTGAATGCCATCGCCATTCCAGAAGTGGCCGAGCTGCTGGAGCTGGCCCGTCAACGCGAAACCTGGTTGGCGCAACTGCTCAGCGCTTATGCCGATTTGTTCCGACCACCTGTCGTGAAGAAAACGCCGAAAACCGATGTCACCCAGCCACTGATCCAGGCCGTCAATCTCGATCAACCCGAGCAGCCGGCGCTTTCGCGTGAAGAGCTGGAAAGCTGGCGCAGCAATCTCAAAGGCTTGGTGAGACGTTTCCGTGACGCGTTGAGTGAGTGCTGATAGCCGTCGCGGCTGGTACACTACTGGCCTTTCGTGGAGAACAGCCCTATATGTCTACGTCGTTTCTGGAAATTGTCGAGTTGCCTGATGGCCGGATCGAACTGCGTCGCGCCGAGGATGAAGGCTCCCTGGTAACCCTGGATTTCTCGGAAGACGCCAAGGCATTCCTGCAGGGCCAACATGTCGAAGTCGCCAAAGCCATGCTGAGTGTCGGTGTGCAGATGGCTGGCCGCCTCATGGATGGCGAGCTGGAGCGCGACGAAGGGCCGCGCGTGCTGCACTAAGCCCCAATTCTCAATTGCGAGACAGGCAAAGCCTGAACATCAGCCGAGGCGGATGTTCAGGCTTTTTGCGTTTCCGACACTGGCGGCACGTACCAGTTGCTGGCGTGCCGTGGCATTGACACTCCCCAGCCAGCTCACCACCGTGTGGCTGCGCCCCAGGCGCAAGGCTTCGCAGGCCAGTTGCAGCGCACTCTGGTTGCCACCTGGCTGCAACAGCAGGATGCGCTCGCGATTCAGGCCGGCATCGCGCAGCCAGGCCTGGGTCAGGCTGGCGGGCGGGGCGATCAGGGTCAGCCAGCGGGCCTCTTGCTCTTCGCTCAATTCGCGCAATACCGGTGCCAACAGGCTCTGGCAATGCTCGGGTGCGCCACGCAGGGACAGTTCGCTGAACAGCTCCGGCCGGCTGCTTTTTCGAGCCTGCTCAGTGGCCTTCAGGCCTGGCAAAACCGGTTGCGCAAGGAAGGCTTCGAACAATGGAAGCTGGACCTGCTGGTGTGTTTGGGTGAACTGCTGCATGACGCCTCCTGGATCAGCGGCGAATAACGCCGACACTCAAACCCTCGATCACCAGATCCTGTTCTTTCAGGTCGACTTCGATAGGGGCGAATTCGGGGTTTTCAGCGATCAGCCAGACCCTGTTGCCTTCGCGCTTGAAGCGCTTGACGGTCACTTCATCGCCGATACGGGCAACGACGATCTGGCCGTTGCGGGCCTCGCGACAGGTGTGCACTGCCAGCAGATCGCCGTCGAAGATGCCGACGTCCTTCATGCTCATGCCGTGTACACGCAGCAAGTAGTCGGCGCGAGGGTGGAAAAAGGTCGGGTTGATGTTGCAGGATTGCTCGATGTGCTGTTCGGCGAGGATCGGCGCACCGGCAGCGACCCGGCCGATGATCGGCAGGCCGCTTTCTTCGCTCTTGGCTTCGACGCCTGGGATGCGGATGCCGCGCGATGCCCCCGGGGTCATTTCAATGGCACCCTTGCGGGCGAGCGCCTTGAGGTGCTCTTCAGCAGCGTTGGGTGACTTGAAGCCCAGCTCCTGGGCGATTTCCGCGCGGGTTGGCGGGAAGCCGTTGTCTTCGAGGCAGCGTTTGATGAAAGCCAGGATTTCGGCTTGGCGTGGCGTCAGTTTCAACATGGCGAGCGCTCTGTCTTTTTATACAGTGACTGGAATTATATACAGTACTGGATACGCTGCAAGCGCCAAAGATGCATTAAAAGCCGCAATCGGCTCAACATGGCGCTTGCAGCCTGCAGCTTGGCGCATTTAAATGGCGACCGCCCGGTCACCTGACCTTGACAGAGCCAGGTCTGAAACGTATGTTTCAAACACCTGTTTGTCTGCCTGCTGGAGTAGTCATGGCCCAATCGGAAACCGTTGAACGCATTCTCGATGCTGCCGAGCAGCTGTTCGCGGAAAGGGGGTTTGCGGAAACCTCGTTGCGGCTGATTACCAGCAAGGCCGGGGTCAACCTGGCGGCGGTCAACTATCACTTCGGTTCGAAGAAGGCACTGATCCAGGCGGTCTTCTCCCGCTTCCTCGGGCCATTCTGCGCCAGCCTCGAACGCGAGCTGGAACGGCGCCAGGCCAAGCCCGAGCAAAAGCCCAGCCTGGAAGAGCTGCTGGAGATGCTGGTCGAGCAGGCCCTGGCGGTGCAACCACGCAGCAACAACGACCTGTCGATCTTCATGCGCCTGCTGGGCTTGGCCTTCAGCCAGAGCCAGGGGCATTTGCGCCGCTACCTGGAGGACATGTACGGCAAGGTGTTCCGCCGCTACATGCTGCTGGTCAATGAGGCGGCGCCGCGCATTCCGCCGCTTGAGCTGTTCTGGCGCGTGCACTTCATGCTCGGTGCCGCGGCGTTCAGCATGTCCGGTATCAAGGCACTGCGTGCCATCGCTGAAACCGATTTCGGCATCAATACCTCGATCGAGCAGGTCATGCGCCTGATGGTGCCGTTCCTGGCGGCTGGCATGCGCGCCGACAGTGGCGTTACCGACAATGCCATGGCCGCAGCCCAGCTACGCCCGCGCAGCAAGACCGGCAGCACCACCGCCAAGGCCTGAAGGCTGGGCGGGGCAGGGCGCTTCGGCTAAGCTAGCGCCCATGCCCGACCTCGATTTCCTGCACATCTCCCTCGCCGACCAGCGCCTCTATGGCTTTGCCCATGGGCAGCTGCGCGTGCGCCTGGAGGTTTCCACCGCACGCAATGGCGCCGGCGAGCGCAATGGCTCGGGGTGTACGCCGCGTGGGCTGCACCAGGTCCGTGCGAAAATCGGCACGGGCTTGCCGCTCAATGCCGTGCTCTGTAGTCGTCGTTGGACCGGTGAGATCTGGACGCCTCAATTGCATGCACAGTATCCCGGGCGCGACTGGATCCTGACCCGCATTCTCTGGCTATGCGGCTGCGAGCCCGGCTTCAATCGCCTGGGGCCGGTGGACACCTTTCACCGTTATATCTACCTGCATGGCGCACCAGACTCGGAACCCTTTGGCGTACCGCTGTCCCATGGCTGCATACGCCTGCGCAACACCGATCTGCTTGGCCTGTTCGAGCGTGTACCGGCGCATTGCCCGGTACGCATCGACGAGGCCGCTTGCCCCCAGTGGGCTTCCATTAGTTTGCAATGAAGGATTGTTTATGACCGCCAGCCTGCAAGGCTCCTTGATGGTGGATATCGCCGGTAAATGGCTGACCGCCGAGGACCGCCAGCTTTTGCGCCAGCCTGAAGTGGCCGGCCTGATCATCTTTGCCCGCAACATCGACAGCCCGCGCCAGGTGCGCGAACTGTGTGCATCGATCCGGGCCCTGCGCCCTGACCTGATCCTCGCGGTGGATCAGGAAGGCGGCCGGGTGCAGCGTCTGCGTCAAGGTTTCGTGCGGCTGCCGGCCATGCGCGCGATCGCCGACAACATCAATGCCGAGTACCTGGCCGAGCAATGCGGCTGGTTGATGGCCACCGAGGTGCTGGCGGTCGGCCTAGACCTGAGTTTCGCCCCGGTACTCGACCTGGATCACCAGCGCAGCGCCGTGGTCGGCAGCCGTGCCTTCGAAGGCGACCCCCAGCGCGCTACGCAACTGGCCGGCGCGTTCATTCGCGGCATGAACGCCGCGGGCATGGCCGCCTGTGGCAAGCACTTCCCAGGGCATGGCTGGGCCGAGGCGGACTCCCATGTGGCCATCCCCACCGACGAGCGTAGCCTGGAGCAACTGCGCCAGGCCGACCTGGTCCCGTTCACCCGCCTCAGTGGGCAGTTGGCGGCGGTGATGCCGGCGCATGTCATCTACCCGCAGGTCGACAACCAGCCTGCCGGGTTCTCGCGCCGTTGGCTGCAGGACATCCTGCGTGGCGAGCTGGGCTTTGACGGGGTGATCTTCAGTGATGACCTGTCGATGGCTGGGGCGCATGTGGTTGGGGATGCGGCCAACCGTATCGAGGCGGCGTTGAGTGCCGGTTGCGACATGGGCCTGGTGTGCAATGACCGGGCGGCGGCGGAGCTGGCGTTGACGGCGGCGCAGCGCTTGAAGGTCAAGCCTTCACCGCGGATTGCGCGGATGCGAGGGCAGGGCTTTGCGCGGACCGATTATCGCCAGCAGCCGCGTTGGCTGGAGGCGCTGGGGGCTTTGAAGGACGCGCAGTTGATTGATTGACCGCGCGGGCCCTATCGCCGGCAAGCCGGCGATAGGGCCGCATCAGGCACCAGAGGATTAACGCCCGCGCTTTCCGGGCAATGGGGCAAACAGCGCCTCGATCTCCTCATCCCCAAGGCGCCACTGCCCCGCCTGCCCGCCATCGAGCAGGCTCGCCGCCAACGCGGCCTTCTCCTGCTGCAATTGCTGGATCTTCTCTTCCACCGTACCCCGGGTAATCAGCTTGAACACGAACACCGGCTTGTCCTGGCCGATTCGATAGGCGCGGTCGGTGGCCTGGTTTTCGCTGGCCGGGTTCCACCACGGGTCGAAGTGAATGACCGTATCCGCAGCCGTCAGGTTCAGGCCGACGCCACCGGCCTTGAGGCTGATCAGAAACACCTCGCTGTCGCCCTGCTGAAACTGCTGCACCGGCGTGCGCCGGTCGCGGGTGTCGCCGGTGAGCAGGCTGTAGCGGATCTTGCGTTTTTCCAACTCCTGCTCGATCAGCGCCAGCATCGAAGTGAACTGCGAAAACAGCAAAACCCGCCGCCCTTCGCTGAGCAGCTCGTCGAGCATCGCCAGCAATGCGCCGAGCTTGCCTTTGTCGGCCTGGTTGCCTTTGCTCTCGACGCCTTTGACCAGGCGCAGGTCGCAGCACACCTGGCGCAGTTTGAGCAGGGCGTCGAGGATCACGATCTGGCTGCGTGATGCGCCGTTGCGGGCAATCTCGTCTCGCACTTTCTTGTCCATCGCCACCCGCACCGCCTCGTAGGTGTCGCGCTGGGCGTCGCTGAGCTCGACCCAATGCACCATTTCGGTCTTGGCCGGCAGCTCGGTGGCCACCTGTTCCTTGGTGCGGCGCAGCAGGAACGGGCGTACGCGGCTGACCAAGTGGGCCAGACGCTCGCTGTCGCCATGGCGCTCGATCGGTGTGCGGTACTCCTGGTTGAAGCGCTTGACCTCGCCCAGCCAGCCGGGCATCAGGAAGTGGAAGAGTGACCACAGCTCGCCCAGGTTGTTTTCCATCGGCGTGCCGGTCAGGCACAGGCGCTGGTTGGCCTGCAACTCGCAGACGGCGAGGGCGGCCTTGCTGGTGCTGCTCTTGATGTTCTGCGCTTCGTCGAGCACCAGCACGCTCCAGGTTCTTTCGCGCAGGTGAGGCAGGTCCCGCGGTACCAGGGCATAAGTGGTGAGCACCAGGTCGTAGTCGCCCAGCTTGTCGAAATGCTTGCTGCGGCCAGGGCCGTGCAGGGCCAGCACGCGCAGGCCCGGGGCGAAGCGGTGGGCTTCGTCCAGCCAGTTGGGCACAAGGCTGGTGGGCATTACCGCCAAGGCCGGGTTGGCCAGGCGCCCGTGCTGTTTTTCCAGCAGCAGGTGAGCGAGGGTCTGCAGGGTTTTGCCCAAGCCCATGTCGTCGCCGAGGATGCCGCCGGTGCCCATTTCGCGCAGGGCCTGGAGCCAGTTCAGGCCTTGCTGCTGATAGGGGCGCAGGGTGGCGTTCAGCTCGGTGGGCAGTTCGACTTGCAGGTCGCGGGCATCGCGCAGGCGTCGGCCGAGGTCACGCACATGGGCACCGCCTTCCCAGTGCAGGGGCAGGTGCTCGATGTCGTTCAGGCGCGCCGCGTCGGCGCGGTCCATGCGCAGGGTCGGGCCGACGGCGTCTTCGTGCAGGTACAGCTCGCCAAGGGTGCCCATCACCGCCTTGATCCGCCCGTAGGGCAGGGCGACGCGAAGTGCCGGGCTGTCCAGGCGGCCACGGTTGAGGTCGATCAGCAGGTGCTCGTCGTCACTGCGTCGGGCCAATTCGCTTGGGCGCAGCAGTTCAGGGTTGCTGCGCAGCAGTTGCAGCACGATCGGCAGCAGGCTGTGGCGCTGGCCGTCGACGACGATGCCCAGCTCCAGGTCGAACCATTCGTGGCCCGGGGCTTCGTCGATGCTGGCGTACCAGTCGTCCACTTCCTGCAGGTTGAAGGCGAAATCGCGGTGAATGTCGATGTCCCACCCGGCTTCGCGCAAGCGCGGCAAGCCTTCGCGGGCGAAGTGCAGCCAGGCTTCGTCATCGGGCAGCTGGTGCATCTCGCCGGCGCTGTCGGGCAGTGCCTTGCTCTGCCGGGTGGCGGGCTTGAAGCCGAGCTCGCGCAGGGCCTTGCGCAGCGCCTGCTCGGCCTGGGGCTGGCGGCGAATACGCTGGCTGGTGGCGCCGACCAGGCGGGTCAGGGGCTTGTCGTCACTGCCGATGGCGCGCAGGCCATCGTAGTCGAACGACAAGGCGGCGCGGTGTTGCATCTGGCGCTGCATGCGGCCGGTCTTGGGCATGTAGGCGCTGAATTCGAGGCTGCCGAGGGTCAGGTGAGGGCGAGGTTGTATAGTGTCGATCTGTTCGCTGCGCACTGTTGTGGGTGTTGGTACCTGGCGGTTCAAAGCATTCAAACGGTGGCTCAAGGGAATGATCAGGTGTTCTGGAATCGTCGGTGCACTTGCCAGTTGGCTGGCGATGAACGGGTCAAGATCGTGCAGCAGCTTGCCTGTTTGCCCGGTTCGGGTGTCTACGTAATAGAGTGGATCGAGCGGCAGCGCCAGCACGTGGGTATTTTCATCATGATGCCAGGCACCGCGATAGCTCCCATCATCCAGCCTCACCCAGCGGAATTCGGCATGCAGGTCAGGGCCCGGGGCAAGGGGTGTGTGTTGCTGGTCGTATAACACGCGGCCGGTGGCGAGTGCATACTCATAGAGTTCAGCGCCCTTTTTTCCTTCCAGTCTCACAATTGGCGCGCCGTAATCCTTGCTGATGGCGTCGATCAGTCGCAGCGCACGCAGGTCCTCGTCGGTCACATATTTCGGCGTGTAGTAGATGAGTTCAGGCATCGAACTGGACCGGCTCAGGTTCAATGTGCCATCGGCCTGTCGGCTCCCCTTGAATACGCTGAGGAAGCATCGGCCTTGATCAGTGCTCACCACGTAGTAGAGCGAGGGGCCCTTGCGTCTGGTCGGCTCGACGACAGGTGCTGCCGGTACTTCCAGGGCCTCGACCCAATGTGCGAGTTCTGGAGGCAGTTCGAGGGAGGGCTGCCCTGAAACTGTGGCTGCAAGCAATTCGACACGCTCGCCTTCGGTATAGTCCGGGCCACGTTCCAGCAAATAGAGTGCAGCCGCGCAGTGCTTGCAATTCTCGCCTACCGGGCATGAGCAGGTGCCCTCGCATTCAAGGCCGTCCTCGGTCATGTCCAGCGTGATGCGCTGGTAATAGGCGCGGCCTGCCGAGCCCGTGCACTGAGCGCGGATGGTCAGGTTCAGAATCGATACGATCTCGCTCCTGCCTTCCTGCGCATAGTCCAGGCCGCGCTGCAGGGATCTGCGGTCAAACGCAAGCGTCCATCCGTCGTGCGCCCGGACAAAGAATTGCGCATCGCTCTCGCTCACATCACTGCTCCATCATCTCCGGGTCCATCACCGGCATTTTCGGTGTGCCGGGCGGGGTGACCTTCAACAGCAGCGCCAGGTGGCCGCCGTCCATGAAGGTCAGCTGGCCGCCCTTCATGTTGCTGTTGTTCTGCTTGAACTGCTCGCTCTGCAGCACGTTGCCGTTGCCGTCGAGCTGGTTGACCCAGAAGTTGGCTTCCACCGCGATGAAGCGGCCTTCGGTAAGGCTCAGGTTGCCTTCGATCGGGAAGTGGCCGAACTGCTCCTCGCCGGCGCCCAGGGCGATGCGGCTGGGCTCGCTGCCGACCTGCTGCTGCCAGGCCTTGTGCAGCAGCACGGTGTAGTCGGCGGTGGCCTGCAGGCGGGTGACTTCGTCCTCCAGCGCCAGCGGGCGTTCGGCACCCTTGTCCAGGCGCGGGGCGCCGGCGCTCCAGTCTTCCGGCGCAAACGGGCTGGTGAAGGCGGGCACGCTGTTTTGCCGCACCAGGATCATTTCCACCTGATACAGCCCTTCGGCGAAGGCCGCCGGCGCGAACAGCGCAAGCAACAAGGTCAGGCAACGGATGGCACGCATGTTTCTTCCTTAGGCTGTCTGTGGGGTCAAGCGCTCGAACAGCGCTTCCAAAGTGTTGAATCGTTCGTCGGGGCGTTCCATTGGCACCAGGAAGCGGAACTGGGTCGCGCCTTCGAACTTGTAGCGTTTGGGCTGGCCCTGGATCAGCTTGATCAGGGTCAGCGGGTCGACGGGGGTTTCGGCTTCGAATTCGAGCTTGCCGCCATTGGGGCCGGCGTCGACTTTCTTGATGCCGAGCTTTTCTGCTTGCAGCTTGAGCTGAGTCAAGCGCATCAGGTTCTTGGTCGGCTCGGGCAGCAGGCCAAAGCGGTCGATCATTTCCACCTGCAGGTCCTTGAGGCCTTCTTCGTCGGCCGCCGAGGCAATGCGTTTGTACAAAATCAGGCGCGCATGCACGTCCGGCAGGTAGTCCTCGGGGATCAGTGCCGGCAGGCGCAGGTTGATCTCCGGGCCACCGCCCAGGGGCTGTTCGAGGTTCGGTTGAGTACCCTTGCGGATGGCCTTGACGGCGCGTTCGAGCATTTCCATGTAGAGGGTGAAGCCCACTGCCTGGATCTGCCCGCTCTGGCCTTCGCCGAGCAGCTCGCCGGCGCCGCGGATTTCCAGGTCGTTGGTGGCCAGGACGAAGCCTGCCCCCAGGTCCTGGGTGTTGGCGATGGCTTCCAGACGTTTCTCGGCGTCGCTGCTGACCTTCTGCCGCGCAGGGGTCAGCAGGTAGGCGTAGGCCTGGTGGTGGCTGCGCCCGACCCGGCCGCGCAGCTGGTGCAGCTGGGCCAGGCCGAACTTGTCGGCGCGCTCGATGACGATGGTGTTGGCGCTGGGCACGTCGATGCCCGTTTCGATGATGGTCGAGGCGATCAGCACGTTGAAGCGTTTGTGATAGAAGTCGCTCATCACCTGTTCCAGCTCACGCTCGCGCATCTGCCCGTGGCCGATGCCGATACGCGCTTCCGGAACCAGCTCGGCGAGGTCGGCGGCGCACTTCTCGATGGTCTTCACGTCGTTGTGCAGGTAGTACACCTGGCCGCCGCGCAGCAGTTCCCGCAACAGGGCTTCCTTGACCGTGCTGTTGTTGTGCTCCATGACGAAGGTGCGCACCGACAGGCGCCGCGCCGGTGGCGTGGCGATGATCGACAAGTCGCGCATGCCGGCCACGGCCATGTTCAAGGTACGCGGGATCGGCGTGGCGGTCAGGGTGAGGATATCCACCTCGCTGCGCAGGGCCTTGAGCTGCTCTTTCTGGCGAACGCCGAAGCGGTGCTCTTCGTCGATCACCACCAGCCCCAGGTCCTTGAAGCGCACATCATCCTGCAGCAGCTTGTGGGTGCCGATGAGGATATCGATCTTGCCTTCGGCGAGGTCGGCGGCGGCGGCGGCCACTTCCTTGGCCGACTTGAAGCGGCTCATCACCTCGACCGTCACCGGCCAGTCGGCGAAGCGGTCGCGGAAGCTGTTGTAGTGCTGTTGGGCGAGCAGGGTCGTGGGCACCAGGACGGCCACCTGGCGGCCACTGTGCACGGCAATGAAGGCCGCGCGCATGGCCACTTCGGTCTTGCCGAAGCCGACATCGCCACACACCAGGCGGTCCATCGGCTTGGCCGCGAGCATGTCGGCGCGCACGGCTTCGATGGCGTTCTGCTGGTCCGGGGTTTCCTCGAAGGGGAAGCCGGCACTGAAGGTGGCATAGTCGGCAGCCGGGTCGGCGAAGGCATAGCCTTTGCGCGCGGCACGGCGGGCGTAGATATCGAGCAGCTCGGCAGCCACGTCGCGAACCTGCTCGGCGGCCTTGCGCTTGGCCTTCTGCCAGGCTTCCGAACCCAGTCTGTGCAGGGGCGCCAGGGCGTCGTCGCTGCCGGTGTAGCGGGCGATCAGGTGCAGGTTGGCCACCGGCACGTAGAGCTTGGCGCCCTCGGCGTATTCCAGGGTCAGGAACTCGGCGGCCTGGCCTTCGATCTCCAGGGTGGCCAGGCCCAGGTAACGCCCTACGCCGTGGTCGATGTGCACCACCGGCGCGCCTTCACGCAATTCGGTGAGGTTCTTGATGACCGCATCGTTGGCGGCCTCGCCGCGCTTGTCGCGGCGCCGGCGCTGCATCACGCGCTGGCCGAACAGCGGGCTTTCGGCAACCAGGGCAAGGCCCGGGTCTTCGAGCAGCAGGCCCTCGTCGAGCGGGGCGATGGTGATCGCCAGGCGTTCCTTGCCGGTAATGAAGTCAGTCCAGCCTTCGACCATCTGCGGCCTCAGCTTGAGGCGTTCGAGCAGCTCCAGCAGGACTTCACGACGGCCCGCCGACTCGGCAGTGAACAACACCCGGCCCGGGAACTGGTCGAGGAATTCGGACAGTGCCGCCAGTGGCTGGTTGGCCTTGGCCTCGATGGCCAGGTTGGGCAGGGCGCGTGCCGGGAAGCGCTCGCGGCCGGCACCCGGTTCCACTTCGTCAGCGCTGACCACCACCCGTGGCCACTGCTTGAGCTGGGCGAAGCAGTCTTCCACCGGCAGGAACAGTTCAGCCGGTGGCAGCAGTGGGCGGGTCAGGTCGCCGCGGCGGTCTTCATAACGCCCGCGCACATCGTTCCAGAAGTGCTCGGCGGCCTGTTCGACGCCCGGCAGGGAGAACACCTGGGTGTCGCTGGGCAGGTAGTCGAACAGGGTCGAAGTTTCTTCGAAGAACAGCGGCAGGTAGTACTCGATGCCGGCGGGAATGATGCCGCTGGCCAGGTCCTGGAAGATCGCGCTGCGGCGGAAGTCGACGTCGAAACGCTCGCGGAAGCGCGCCTTGAAGCGCGTCACCTCTTCCTTCTGCATGGGAAATTCGCGCGCCGGCAGCAGGCGGATCGAGTCGACCTTGTCGATCGAGCGCTGGGTCTCCGGGTCGAAGGTGCGCAGGGTCTCGATTTCGTCGTCGAACAGGTCGATGCGGTAGGGCAGCTTGCTGCCCATCGGGAACAGGTCGATCAGCGCGCCGCGCACGGCGAACTCGCCATGCTCGTAGACCGTGTCGACGCAGCGGTAGCCACTGGCTTCCAGGCGCGTGCGCATCTGTTCCACGTCGATGGTCTGGCCCACGTCCAGCACCAGGCTGCTGCCGAGCAGAAAGCGTGTTGGCGCCAGGCGGTGCAGGGCGGTGGTGATCGGCACGACGAGGATGCCATGGCTCAGCTCTGGCAGCCGGTAGAGACTGGCGATGCGCTGGGAAATGATGTCCTGGTGCGGCGAGAACAGGTCGTAGGGCAGGGTTTCCCAGTCGGGAAACGGCAGCACCGGCAGCTCCGGGGCGAAGAAGCGCAGCTCCTGTTCCAGGCGATCGGCGGCCTGGCTGTCGGCGGTCAGCAGCAGGGTGAAGCGACCAGCACTGCTGGCGGCTTCGGCGATGGCCAGGCTGAGGGCGGCACCGGGCAGGTTGCCCCAGGTTTGTTTGCCGGCCGTGGCCGACATTTGCGGTAGGCGCAGAACTGACACGGGAGATTGCACTCCAAGCGTTGCGGCAAAGAGATCGATTGTACCGGTGCCGGTGCGTGCTGTCAGGCTCCGAAAGGGGCATGAACACAGGCTTGGGCTCCGGCGACAGGTGCTCATTGCCGGTTACGCGTTGGGGCGTCATAATGTAGCCCCTTTTTTCTCCCCCTACATGTGGAAGGTTCCCGTGACTCAGAAGCCCGACCAGTGTCTTGGTGAGTGGATTGATCGTGAAGCTCTGGCTGAAGCGATGATCCCGCTTATCGGTCAGCTCTACCGCAATAACAACGTGGTGAGCTCGATTTATGGCCGCAGCCTGATCAACCGTTCGGTTATCTCGATCCTCAAGGCACACCGCTTTGCGCGTCATCGTCAAACCGACGAAACCGAACTGTCCGTCCACGAGACATTCCCCCTGCTCAAGGCCATGAGCGAGCTGAAACTGGGCGCCGCTTCGGTCGACCTGGGCAAGCTGGCGAACAAGTTCAAGCAGGAAGGCAACGGCCGCAGCGCCGAGCAGTTCGTGCGTGAAGAGCTGGCTGACGTGGTTGGCCAACAGAACGCTTCGGGGCGCAAGGGCACCGACGTCGTCCTGTACGGCTTCGGCCGCATCGGCCGCCTGCTGGCGCGCATCCTGATCGAGAAGACCGGTGGTGGCGACGGCCTGCGCCTGCGTGCCATCGTGGTGCGCAAGGGCGCCGAGAACGACCTGGTCAAGCGCGCCAGCCTGCTGCGCCGTGACTCGGTGCATGGCCCGTTCGATGGCACCATCACCATCGACGAAGCCAACAACACCCTCACCGCCAACGGCAACCTGATCCAGATCATCTACGCCAAGAGCCCGAGCGAAGTCGACTACACCCAGTACGGCATCGAAAACGCACTGATCGTCGACAACACCGGCGTATGGCGTGACGCTGACGGCCTGGGCCAGCACCTGGCCTGCCCGGGCGCTGCCCGCGTGATCCTCACCGCGCCGGGCAAAGGCGCGCTGAAGAACATCGTGCACGGCATCAACCACGGTGACATCGCCGCCGATGACAAGATCATCTCGGCCGCCTCCTGCACCACCAACGCCATCGTGCCGGTGCTCAAGGCCATCAATGACCAGTACGGCATCATCAATGGTCACGTCGAAACCGTTCACTCGTTCACCAACGACCAGAACCTGATCGACAACTTCCACAAGGGCAGCCGCCGTGGCCGTGCCGCGCCGCTGAACATGGTCATCACCGAAACCGGTGCCGCCACCGCAGCCGCCAAGGCACTGCCAGTGCTCAAGGGCAAGCTGACCGGCAACGCCATTCGCGTGCCGACGCCGAACGTGTCGATGGCCATCCTCAACCTGAACCTGGAAAAAGGTACCAGCCGCGAGGAAATCAACGAGTACCTGCGCCAGACCGCCATGCACTCGGAACTGCACAA
The DNA here is from genome assembly GCF_044749525.1 of Pseudomonas sp. NPDC089395. Classification (NCBI taxonomy): domain Bacteria; kingdom Pseudomonadati; phylum Pseudomonadota; class Gammaproteobacteria; order Pseudomonadales; family Pseudomonadaceae; genus Pseudomonas; species Pseudomonas sp. NPDC089395. The sequence goes on along the minus strand of NZ_JBIVID010000012.1, from coordinate 127,688 downwards.
GCAGATCGACTACGTCAGCTCTCAGGAAGTGGTCTCCACCGACTTCGTGGGCTCGCGCCACGCCGGTGTGGTCGATGCCGAAGCTACCATCTGCAACGACAACCGCGTTGTTCTGTACGTCTGGTACGACAACGAGTTCGGTTACAGCTGCCAGGTGGTTCGCGTGATGGAAGAGATGGCTGGTGTGAACCCGCCAGCGTTTCCACGCTGATTCGCTTGTAAGGCAATGAAAAAACGGGAACCTTCGGGTTCCCGTTTTTTTTGCCCTGCATTTATTGTGTCTGTACTGGCCTTATCGCCGGCAAGCCGGCTCCCACAGGAACAGCGCAGGCCTGCTTTTTTGTGGGCGCCGGCTTGCCGGCGATAGGGCCAGTACAGACAACCGAGAGTTCGAACTTGCGCACAGCCCTCCTGTTCCTCCTGATGCTCCTCACCGCCTGCAATCAGGGCCCAGCCCTGGAACGCTTGGGTGGCCCGACCATGGGCAGCAGCTACAGCATCCAGTACGTGCGCGAACCCGGCGGCCCAGCACCTGCCCAGGTCCAGGCCGCCGCCGAAACCCTCCTGCAAGGCATCGACCAGCTCTACTCGACCTACCGCGGCGACTCGCTTGTCAGCCAGTTCAACCTGCTCCCTGCCAATCAGTGCCTGACCTTGCCATCCGACATGCTAGAACTGGTCGCCCTCGGCCAGCACCTGGCCGAGCAGAGCGAGGGCGCCTTCGACCTCACTGTCGAGCCGCTGCTCGATCTGTGGGGCTTCGGCCCCCAGTCCCGCCACGAGCAGGTCCCCGACCCGCAGGCCCTGGCTCAGGCTCGGCAGCGCGTAGGCTTCCGTCACCTACGCATCGACGGCCAAACGCTGTGCAAGGACGCGCCGGTGCAGCTGGATTTCAACAGCATCGCCGCTGGCTACGCCGTCGACCTGATTGCCGAGCGACTGCGCGCCATGGGGGTGGCCAGTTTCGTCGCCGAGGTCACGGGCGAGCTCAAGGCCGTCGGCCGCAAGCCCGATGGCAGCCTTTGGCGCATTGCCCTGGAGCTGCCCCGCGAAGACCGTCAGATCGCTCGCCAGGTCATCCCGGTCAATGGCCTTGCGCTTTCGACCTCGGGTGACTATCGCCACTATTTCGAGCAGAATGGCCGGCGCTATTCGCACACCTTCGATGCCCGCCTCGGGCGGCCGGTCGAACATGACCTGGCTGCAGTCACTGTACTCGATGGCTCGGCGCTGCAAGCCGACGGCTACTCGACCCTGCTGCTAGTCCTTGGGCCGGAGCGCGGTTGGGACTTTGCCGTGGCCCATGATCTGGCCGCCGTACTGGTGACCCGGGTAGAGGGTGGTTTCGTCTCCCGAGCTACGCCCGCGTTCGAACGGGCAACGAAAGGCGAGTGAAAGTGCAAGCAGGGAAGATCAAGGCCATGGAATCGGGCAATAACATGTAGTGCAGGCAAAATTGGCCTACGACGCGACCAAGGGTTAATGTGCGCGGCGTTCACGCTTGATTAGACTGCACACGAATTTTCTCATGACGCCCCGGCGGCATGATCGAGTCCCGCGGCGACCGTGGCCGGCGGGCCAGTTCTGAAGGAGTACGCATGGCTGTCTACAACTACGACGTAGTGGTGTTGGGTTCCGGCCCGGCCGGAGAAGGTGCGGCAATGAACGCCGCCAAAGCAGGGCGCAAGGTGGCGATGGTCGATAGCCGTCGTCAGGTCGGTGGCAACTGCACCCACCTGGGCACCATCCCGTCCAAGGCACTGCGTCACTCGGTGCGGCAGATCATGCAGTTCAACACCAATCCGATGTTCCGTGCCATCGGTGAGCCGCGCTGGTTCTCCTTCCCTGACGTGCTCAAGAGCGCCGAGAAGGTGATTTCCAAGCAGGTCGCCTCGCGTACCGGCTACTACGCCCGTAACCGCGTCGACGTGTTCTTCGGCACCGGCAGCTTCGCCGACGAGCAGACCGTCGAAGTGGTCTGCCCCAACGGCGTGGTGGAAAAACTCAACGCCAAGCACATCATCATCGCCACCGGCTCGCGTCCGTACCGCCCGGCCGACATCGACTTCCATCACCCGCGCGTCTACGACAGCGACACCATCCTCAGCCTGAGCCACACCCCGCGCAAGCTGATCGTCTATGGTGCCGGCGTGATCGGTTGTGAATACGCCTCGATCTTCAGCGGCCTGGGTGTGCTGGTGGAGCTGGTCGACAACCGTGGCCAGTTGCTCAGCTTCCTGGACTCGGAAATCTCCCAGGCACTGAGCTACCACTTCAGCAACAACAACATCACCGTGCGCCACAACGAGGAGTACGAGCGGGTCGAAGGTCTGGACAACGGCGTGATCCTGCACCTGAAGTCGGGCAAGAAGATCAAGGCCGACGCCTTGCTGTGGTGCAACGGTCGTACCGGCAACACCGACAAGCTGGGCCTGGAGAACATCGGCATCAAGGTCAACAGCCGTGGCCAGATCGAGGTCGACGAGGCCTATCGCACCACCGTGCCGAACATCTATGGCGCCGGTGACGTGATCGGCTGGCCAAGTCTGGCCAGTGCCGCCCACGACCAGGGTCGCTCGGCGGCCGGCAGCATTGTCGACAATGGCAGCTGGCGCTTCGTCAACGATGTGCCGACCGGCATCTACACCATCCCGGAGATCAGCTCGATCGGCAAGAACGAGCAGGAGCTGACCCAGGCCAAGGTGCCTTACGAAGTGGGCAAGGCGTTCTTCAAGGGCATGGCCCGTGCGCAGATCGCTGGCGAGCCGCAGGGCATGCTGAAGATTCTGTTCCACCGTGAAACCCTGGAAATCCTCGGCGTGCACTGCTTCGGCTACCAGGCTTCGGAAATCGTCCACATCGGCCAGGCGATCATGAACCAGCCGGGCGAGCTGAATAACCTGAAGTACTTCGTCAACACCACGTTCAACTACCCGACCATGGCCGAAGCCTATCGGGTAGCTGCCTACGACGGTCTGAACCGGCTTTTTTAAGCGGCTCCGGCCGGTGGCCTGAGCCGGTCGGGGAGACCGATTTCAGCCCTACCCGAGGGTGGTCTTGGCCAAACCGGGAAAGTCTGTAATCAGGCTGTCCACGCCAAAGTCAGCGAGCCGGCGCATCAGTGCCGGTTCGTTGACCGTCCACACCGACACATGCAAACCCTGGCCCTGCGCCTTGAGCAGGCGTTCCGGGGTGCACAGTGTCCAGTTCAAGGCCAGCATCTCGCAGCCATAGTTCTGCGCCACCTTCAGCGGGTCGAGCCAGGCATATTCGGCGACCAGCCCGCGCTTCACGTCCGGCACCAGTTCAAGCGCCGCACCCAGTACTTCGCGTGAGCTGGAGGTGATGGTCACCTTGTCCAGCAGCCCGTACTGCTGGGCCAGTTCGCGAATGGCCAGCACCGTGGTGGCGGCGCGGGTGCGCGAGGCACTCTTGACCTCCAGCTGCCAGTGCTCGAAGGCGCATTTTTCGAACAGTTCTTCAAGCCGCGGGATAGGGCAGGGCTGCACATGGCCCGGGCCGCCCTTGCGGGCGTCGTAGGTGACCAGGTCGGCTGCCGGGTGTTCGACCACCTTGCCGCGCCGGCCCGTGGTGCGCTTGAGCGACGTGTCGTGGATGACCATCAGCTCGTTGTCGGCCGACAGGTGCAGGTCCAGTTCGCAGCGGTTGACGCCGTGGGACAGGCACTGGCGGAAGCTGGTCAGGGTGTTCTCGGGCGCTTCGCCCTTGGCGCCACGGTGGCCGTAAATGAGGGTCACGTTCGTTCCTTCAGGTCAAGAATGAAAAAGCTCAGGAAGCGGGGTCTTCCAGTTCCAGTTGCTGGCGGCGTTGTTGTTGCTGGCGCTGCAGGATGTAGCGGGCCAGCAGTTGGCGCTGGGCGTCGGTCATGTCGATGAATTCGGTGCCGACCTCAAAACCCCCTTCCGGGCGCGGGTCGCAATGGGTGACCTTGCCGCGCAGCAGCAGGCCGTGGGCACGCGGCATCAGCACCATCTTCAGCTTGACCCGGGTGTCGGGGGCAATCGGTTGGGGCTGGGTGAAATCGATACCGCCCTCGGAGATGATCACGCGTTGTGGCTGGCCGATCTCGCCGATCAGGCTGTGCGCGACGACGGCGCTGAGCAGGTCGAGGCGTTTGTTCTGTGCCCGCAGGAAAGCCGCCAGGATACGGTCCTTGTCGCTGAGCTGGCGCAGCAGGTGCTGTGACTCGAAGTCGCTAAGGTGCAGCTCGCTGAGCAGGTTGAACAGTGGTGAATCATCCTGCAACAGTTCTGGCTCAAGGGCTTCGGCCGCGCTCAAAGGGCTTATTTCCAGTGCGATCCGATCTTCGATGCGGTAGTATTCGCGGCGATCTTCTTCGTCTAATGTCGTCATGGCGAACCCATGGTAGCGGCGGTGGTCCGAGTGTAAAGCCGCCACAGGCGCCTCGCCACAAGGACGTTCCCTTTCATCCGAACAAGCCCCGACATGTTCAGACCTCTTTTCGCATTCATCGGCACGCGTTATACCCGTGCCAAGCGCCGTAATCACTTCGTCTCGTTCATTTCCCTGACCTCGATGATCGGCCTCGCCCTGGGCGTGGTGGTGATGATCGTGGTGCTCTCGGTCATGAACGGTTTCGACCACGAGATGCGTACCCGCGTGCTGGGCATGATCCCGCATGCCACGCTGGAGAGCGGCCAGCCGATCAACGACTGGCCTGCGCTTGCCCAACAAGTAAAGCAGAATCCGCAGGTGCTGGCGGTTGCCCCGTACACCCAGATGCAGGGCCTGCTGACCCATGACGGCAAGGTACAGAAGGTGCTGCTCAACGGCATCGACCCAGCCCGCGAACGTGAAGTGTCGATCATCGACCACTTCATCCTGCAAGGCCGGCTCGACCAGTTGGCGCCAGGCGAGTGGGGCATCATGATCGGCGACAAGGCCGCCGCCAAGCTGGGCGTGGCCATCGGCGACAAGCTCACCTTCGTCGCCCCCGAAGTCAGCGTCACGCCGGCGGGGATGTTCCCGCGCATGAAGCGCTTCACAGTGGTCGGCACCTTCCATGTCGGTGCCGGCGAGATCGACGGCTACCTGGGCCTGACCAACATTGCCGACCTGTCCCGCCTGCACCGCTGGAAGGCGGACCAGGTGCAGGGCCTGCGCCTGAAGTTCGACGACCTGTTCCAGGCGCCGCGTGTGGCCTGGAGCATCGCCCAGCAGTTGGGCGGCCAGGAGTACTACAGCCGCGACTGGACCCGTACCCACGGCAACCTGTACCAGGCGATCCGCATGGAGAAGGCCATGATCGGCCTGCTGCTGTTGCTGATCGTCGCGGTGGCCGCGTTCAACATCATTTCCACCCTGGTGATGGTGGTCAACGACAAGCGTGGCGACATCGCCATCCTGCGCACCCTCGGCGCCACACCTGGGCAGATCATGGCCATCTTCATGGTCCAGGGCACGGTGATCGGGGTGATCGGCACCCTGATCGGCGCCGTGGTCGGGATCGTGGCCGCGCTCAATGTCAGTGCGGTGATCGCCGGCATCGAGAAACTGATCGGGCACAAGTTCCTCAATGCCGACGTGTATTTCATCGATTACCTGCCGTCGCAGATCCAGTCCCAGGACGTGTACATGGTCTGTGGTGCGGCGTTGGTCCTGAGTTTCTTCGCCACCCTGTACCCGGCCTGGCGTGCGGCGCGCACCCAGCCTGCAGAGGCGCTACGTTATGAGTGAGTCGCGCATGAGTGATAAAGCCGTTCTGAGTTGCCGCAACCTGGGCAAGTCCTACGACGAGGGCCCGGAGTCGGTGCAGGTATTGTCCGGCCTCAACCTTGAGCTGCACGCCGGTGAGCGGGTGGCCATCGTCGGCAGTTCGGGCTCGGGCAAGAGCACCTTGCTCAACCTGCTGGGCGGCCTCGACCGGCCGACCCAGGGCAGTGTCTGGCTGGCAGGCGAGGAGTTGTCGGCCCTGGGCGAGCGTGCCCGCGGCCTGCTGCGCAATCGCGAGCTGGGGTTCGTCTACCAGTTCCACCACCTGCTGCCGGAGTTCACCGCCTTGGAGAACGTGTGCATGCCGCTGCTGATCGGCCGCACCGCGATCCCTGAGGCACGTGAACGCGCCGGGGCGCTGCTCAAGCGCGTGGGCCTGAGCCACCGCCTGAACCACAAGCCGGCCGAACTGTCCGGTGGCGAGCGCCAGCGTGTAGCGATCGCCCGCGCCCTGGTCAACCGCCCGGGCCTGGTGATGCTCGACGAGCCAACCGGCAACCTCGACCACCACACCGCCCAGGGAATCCAGGAGTTGATGCAGGAACTGTCCAGTGCCTCGCGCACGGCGTTCCTGGTAGTGACCCACGACCTCAATCTGGCGCGCCAGATGGACCGCGTACTGAAACTCGACGACGGCCACCTGGTCGCGATCTGAGCCAGGCCGCCCCACATTTTTTCATTGGGTGTTTTCGTACATGTTCAGACCCTTGCCCTTGTTCATCGGTGCTCGCTACACCCGTGCCAAGCGCCGCAACCATTTCATCTCGTTCATCTCGATGACCTCGATGATCGGCCTGTCACTGGGCGTGCTGGCGATGATCGTGGTGCTGTCGGTAATGAACGGCTTCCAGCGCGAGATGAGTTCGCGAATTCTCGGCCTGGTGCCGCACGCCGCGATCCTTGGGGTGCAACCGCTGGAGGACTGGCGCGCGACCGCCGACGCTGCGTTGAAGAACCCTGCTGTGATGGCGGCAGCGCCGATCACCGAAATGGAAGGCATGCTTTCCTACAAGGGGGCGATGCAGCCGATTCAGGTCAGCGGTATCGACCCGGCCGAAGAGGGCAAGGTGTCGATCGTTGGCCGGCACATCGTCCAGGGCCGTTTGCAGGATTTGCAGCCGGGTGAATATGGGGTGGTGATCGGTGAGCTCACGGCGCGCCGCTTCCGCCTCAATACCGGCGACAAGTTGACCTTGATCGTGCCGGAGATCAGCAAGGAGCCGGGCGGCATCACCCCGCGCATGCAGCGCCTGACCGTGGTCGGCATCTTCAAGGTCGGGGCCGAGCTGGACGGTTCCCAGGCCTATATCCACATGGCCGATGCCGGTGAGATGCAGCGCTGGGCACCGGGCCAGGTGCAGGGCGTGCGGCTGAAACTGCATGACCTGTACGCCGCGCCGCAGGTGTCCAAGGCCATCGCCGCCGGGCTGGGCGATGCCTACCGCGCCGACGACTGGTCGCATACCCAGGGCAGCCTGTTCAGTGCGATGAAAATGGAAAAGACCATGATCGGTCTGTTGCTGCTGATGATCATTGCCGTGGCGGCGTTCAACATCATCGCCACGTTGGTGATGGTGGTGAACGACAAGGGGCCGGACATCGCCATCCTGCGTACCCTGGGTGCCACGCCGGCACAGATCATGGGCACGTTCATGGTTCAGGGCAGCCTGATCGGCATCGTCGGCACCTTGATCGGTGGGGTGCTCGGGGTGATTGCCGCGTTCAATGTCAGCCAGATTGTCGGCTGGCTGGAGCGGGTGAGCGGGCAGCACATCTTTACCTCGGATGTGTACTTCATCAGCAGCTTGCCTTCCGAGTTGCAGTGGGGGGATGTGGGGATCATCTGTGCGGCGGGGTTGGTGATGAGCTTCCTGGCGACCATTTACCCGGCTTATCGGGCGTCGCAGGTGCAGCCGGCGATCGGCTTGGCTGTTTGATGTCTGCTTGAGGGCACTATCGACGGCAAGCCCGCTCCCACAGGTTGCGCGTCACTCGCAGCCTCCGTGGGAGTCGGCTTGCCGGCGACAGGCCGCAAAGCGGCCTCCTTCACCGGCCTTCAGGCAACTCGATCACGAACCGCGTCCACTCATCCTTACATTCCGCCCGAATACTCCCGCCATGGGCCTGCACGATCGACCGGGTAATCGCCAACCCCAACCCCGCGTGCTCGCTGCTGCCTTCCCGCCTCGCCGGGTCCGCCCGGTAAAAACGGTCGAACAAGCGCGGTAACGCCGCCGCTTCTATCACTGCGCCAGTATTGGCCACGCAGATCCGCACGCCTGGCTCCAGCGTCACGCAGATCTGCCCGCCAGCTGGTGTGAAGCGCAGGGCATTGTCGAGCAGGTTGGACAGTGCCCGGCGCAGCATGTGCCGATCCCCCCGCAGCGTCGCTTCCCCCTCGCGCAACAGGTCTACTTCGCCCTCTTCGGCCAGCGGACCGTAGTACTCCAGCAGTGCATCCACTTCCTCGTGCAAGGCCAGTGGCGCCTGGCCCGGTACCAGCAAGCCATGGTCCGCCTTGGCGAGAAACAACATGTCGTTGATCATCTGCGCCATCCATTGCAGCTCCTCCAGATTGCCGTGCAAGGCTTCGCGGTATTCCTCAAGGCTGCGTGGGCGGGTGAGGGTGACCTGGGTGTGCGTCAGCAGATTGGAAAGTGGCGTGCGCAGTTCATGGGCAATGTCGGCGGAAAACGCCGACAGGCGCTGGAAGGCGTCATCCAGGCGTTGCAGCATGGCATTCACGGTGCTGGCAAGCGCTGCCAGTTCCTCGGGCATCTGCTCCGCGGGCAGGCGGGTGGTCAGTGAGCGCGCCGAAACGCTGTCCGCCACCTTGCCCATCTGACGCAATGGCTGCAATCCGCGGCGTGCGGCCCAGGCGCCTAGCAATGCCGTCGCCAGCGCCGACAGGCCCACGGTCAGCCAGATCAGGCGCTGCATGCCCTGCAGGAAATGCTGGTGGTGAGTGATGTCGAGGAACAGTGTCAGCCGGGCGCTCTCGTTCAAGGGTACCGCCAGGCTGCGGTAGTCGACCCCCTCCGCATGCACGGTCGCCAGGCCCGTGCCAGAGGGGGCTTCGGGCAACGGGCTGCGGCTGGCGTACCACGGTGCGCCATCGCTGCCGGTGATGCGCAAGGCCAGGTCGGCCTGATGGCTGAGCTCGTTGCGCAGGGCGGGTAGCCGGTTTTCCAAGTCGCCGGGGCCGTTCAGGCCGGCGAGCTGGGTGCGAAACAGCGACAGGCGCGATTCCAGCAGTTGCTGGTCCAGTTCGATGAAGTGCTGCTTGCTGGCGTGGTTGAACAGCAGGCCCGCGCCGAGCGAAACGGCAGCGGTGCAGGCCGCGAACAGCAGCGCCAGGCGGTTACCGAGGGAGAGCCTGCGCATCAGTCATGGCGCTCTTCGAGCACGTAGCCCATGCCACGCACCGTGTGGATCAGCTTGTTGGGGTGGGCGTCGTCGATCTTCAGGCGCAGACGGCGGATAGCGACTTCGATGACGTTGGTGTCACTGTCGAAATTCATGTCCCACACCTGTGAGGCGATCAGCGATTTGGGCAGCACCTCGCCCTGGCGTCGCAGCAGCAGTTCGAGCAGGGCGAATTCCTTGGCGGTCAGGTCGACGCGCTGGCCAGCACGTTCGGCGCGGCGACGCAGCAGGTCCAGGCGCAGGTCGGCCAGCGTCAGGCTGGTGTCCTGGCTGGGGCTGCTGCCACGGCGCAGCAGGCTGCGTACCCGGGCGAGCAGTTCGGAGAAGGCAAAGGGTTTGACCAGGTAATCGTCGGCCCCCAGTTCCAGGCCATGCACACGGTCCTCGACGGCATCGCGGGCCGTGAGGAACAGCACCGGCGTGTCCAGGCCGGCCTGGCGGACTGCCTGGAGAATCTGCCAGCCGTCGCGGCCGGGCAGCATCACGTCGAGGATCAGCAGGTCATGATCGCCGGTCAGGGCCAGGAACTGGCCGGTTTCGCCATCGGCGGCCAGCTCGGTGGCAAAGCCGGCTTCGTTGAGGCCCTGGCTCAGGTATTGGCCGGTGCGGGCCTGGTCTTCGACGATCAGCAGTTTCATGCAGTGTCCGCAGTCTGGGTGGGGGCGCGGTCCTTGTAGGAGCGGCTTTAGCCGCGAATGCGTGGGTGGCTTCACTGCACATTCGCGGCTAAAGCCGCTCCTACAGAGGCGGTGTAATGGCTGAAATGATACGTGACTATGTTCAGCGTCGCCTAAGCTGACAAAGTTGTAATCTTCCCGTCAGGTCGCTGCCAGTCAGCCCTTCTTAAAATGACCTCATCCCCGCTGTATGCTTTGGAGTCATCATGAAACACCTGTTCATCGCCGCCGCTCTTGCCCTCGCAAGCCTGCCCGCCCTCGCAGACAGCGGCAAAACCTTCGCCTTCGGCGAGCCGGCCCCGGCAGCGAAGGCCACGCGCACGGTCGAGGTGGTGCTCAAGGACATTTCCTTCGAACCCAGCAACCTGCAGGTCAAGGCCGGTGAAACCGTGCGCTTCGTGCTGATCAACGAAGGCAAGCTGCCTCACGAATTCAACCTGGGCGACAAGGCCATGCACGCCGAGCATCAGAAGGAAATGCTCGCCATGCAAGGCAAGCTCTTCACCGCAGGCATGAACCACGAAGGCATGGACCACGGCCAGATGGGCCATGGCGCCCATGGTCACGACGCGGGCAACACCGTGCTGGTGCAACCCGGCCAGCGGGCCGAGCTGACCTGGACCTTCCGCAAGTCCGCGCCCATCGAGTTCGCCTGCAACGTGCCGGGGCATTACCAGGCCGGTATGGTGGGGCCGCTGACCATCGAGTGACTTGCGCTCCAAGGCAGAGGGTAAAAACGGTAGAATAGGGGCAATTCCGAACCTTCAGGTCAGTTTTCATGCATCCTGCTGCCGAACACTCTCCGCTGGGCAAGTCCAGCGAATACATCGCCACCTACACGCCTTCGCTGCTGTTCCCGATCCCACGCACGGCCAAATGGGCCGAGCTGGGCGTGACCGCCCAGACCCTGCCGTGGCAGGGCGTGGACTACTGGAACTGCTTCGAGCTGTCCTGGCTGCTGCCCTCCGGCAAGCCGGTGGTGGCGATCGGTGAGTTCGCCATTCCGGCCGACTCGCCGAACATCATCGAGTCGAAGTCGTTCAAGCTGTACCTGAACTCGCTGAACCAGACGGCGTTTGCTTCGATCGATAAGCTGCGCGCCTGCCTGGAAAAGGATTTGTCGACAGCCGCTGGCAAGCCTGTGGGCGTGCAGGTGCGCACCCTGGCCGAGGTCGAGGCGCAAGGCGTGGTGGCGTTGCCGGGGCAGTGCATCGATGCCCTGGATGTGGCCATCAGCAACTACGAAGAGCCGCAGCCCGAATTGCTGCGCTGCAACCCGGAGCGGGTCGTGGAAGAAACCGTGCACAGCCACCTGCTCAAATCCAACTGCCCGGTCACCGGCCAGCCGGACTGGGGCAGTGTCGTGGTGGAGTACAAGGGCAGGGCGCTGGACCATGCCAGCTTGCTGACCTACCTGATCAGCTTCCGCCAGCATGCCGACTTCCACGAGCAATGCGTGGAGCGGATCTACCTGGACCTGAAAAACCTGCTGCAACCGGAGCATTTGACGGTGTATGCGCGGTATGTGCGCCGCGGTGGGCTGGACATCAACCCCTATCGCAGCACCGGGGCGATCAGCCCGAAGAACCTGCGCCTGGTTCGTCAGTAGTTTTCAGTGTGACGAGGGCCGCTTGGCGGCCCATTCGCAGGGCAAGCCCGCTCCCACAGGTTCTGCGCCGCCTTTGAAAGCGGCGCAGACCCTGTGGGAGCGGGCTTGCTCCGTGCGGCTTCAGATACCCATGCTGTGCAGCGAGTTGGCGATGCTGCGCAGGGTAGCGGTCAGGTCGGGGTGATCGGCCTCGAAGCGCTCGATCGCCAGGTTCACACCATCTACCAGGTTGTTGTCCGGCGTGGCTTCTTCGAGTTTGAGTTGCGCCTCGATCTGTCTGGCTTCTTCGTGGAGCGCGGCGAGCTCCTCATCCGTCAGCGGGACATTTCTATCCAGTTGCTCGCGCAAGCTGTTCAGGCGCTCTTGCAATTCGCGGGCAGGCATTGGTTGTTCTCCATCAATGGCTTGGCAAGGCATGGACCTCAGCGAAGCGGCAAAGGTTCGTGCCTGTCTCCAAGCGTAATCCACTTGCGCTCGCTTTGCATGATCCGCATCAATGGCATCGCGTCAGGGCTTCTCGCCTTTGCGGCGGCGCTGGGCGATGTCCAGCAGGCAAGTGTCCAGCGCCTCGAGGTGGTCGATTACCGAGTGTACGCCCAGGCGAAACAATTCCAGCGTGGCCTTGCCGCGGGCCAGCTCCTGTTCCTTGGGACTCATGGCCTGCCATTGCTGTGAACCCAGGTCGCAGGAAGGGCTGCAGGCGGCCAGGCCGATGGTCCACAGCCCTGCATTGAGCCCCGACTGCAGCAAGGCAGGTTCACCGCTGACCAGCACGCACCCATCCAGTCGGTCACTGGCCAGGGCCATCAGGGCCTGCCAGCAAGCATTGGGTGCCGGCCAGCGCACGCCATTGACTCGCTGGCCGGGCAACCAGTCGGGCAGCACGCCGGCCAGGCGCTGGCTTTGTGCGCTGCTCAGGTCATCCAGCCAGATGCAAGGCACTTGCTGACGGCGCAAGCTGGCCAGCGCTTCAAGGGCGCCAGGGGCGGGCAGTGGGCTGCCGCTGGCGGCCTGGACCAGGCAGCCGCGCAGGCCGAACAGCACAGCGGTGAAGGCGGATGCATCGTGCATGGCAACTTCCCTGAAATAGTCCGCAGGCTATTCGCTGATTGTTACGGTCCTGTGACGGCAACAGTTGTTCACAAAATATTGAGCAAAAATGTGTAAAGCTGTTTATCAGCCCGCAAGGCTCTATACTGCCGCCGTACCTGCAGTGCGACCCGTTGCGCTTGCGGCCAAGAAATTCGATGGAGAACATTTATGCGTAGGATCGGTGCCGACGTGATCAAGCGAATCACCCAGGCCTGTGTCTGTGCCAGCCTGTTGCTGGTGCCCGTGGCAGCCACCCAGGCAGCCACCGAGGAGGATCCCTGGGAGGTGGTCAACCGGCCAATCTTCCGCTTCAACGATACCCTCGACACATATGCCCTCAAGCCATTGGCCAAGGGCTACCAGGCAGTCACTCCGCAGTTCCTCGAGGACGGTATCCACAACATCTTCCTGAACCTGGGCGATGTCACCAACCTGGCCAACAACCTGTTGCAGTTCAAGCCCCATGCGGCGGGTGTGGACACGGCGCGGTTGATCGTCAACACCACCTTCGGCCTCGGCGGCTTCTTCGACGTCGGCACCAAGATGGGCCTGACGCGCAACGACGAGGACTTCGGCCAGACCCTGGGTTACTGGGGTGTCCCAAGCGGTCCCTACGTGGTCATCCCGCTGCTGGGCCCGAGCACCGTGCGTGACGGCCTGGCCAAGTACCCGGACACCTACACCAAGCCTTACCGCTATATCGACCACGTGCCGACCCGCAATTCGATCTTCGCCCTGGACGTGGTCGACACCCGTGCCAGCCTGCTGTCGGCGGAAAAGCTGATTCAGGGTGACAAATACATCTTCATTCGCAACGCCTACCTGCAGAACCGCGAGTTCCGGGTCAAGGATGGCGAAGTCGAAGACGATTTCTGATTCATGGCACAGCAAAAAAGGCGACCTTGGGGTCGCCTTTTTTGTCACTGTGATCGGCTTTCTTATAACTGCCAGTAATTTGCCCTTCAAACTGCGAGCGACTCGACCCTCGTATGCTTGAAACGCCTGGCGGATGGGAGTACCGTCTGCGCCTTACGAGGTACCTCTGCCGGTTGCCTGGCCACTGTTCTTGGCCTACAACTCAAGTAGAGCGTTACTACAAAGAATTCCAGCAGTCGGATGTCAGCCTTGCAGACGCCCCTGCATCACCCCAAATCGGCGCCGTTCGCCCACATGCAGAAAATCAGTGCAACGCTGCTGATCATCGATGATGACGACGTGGTCCGTGCGAGCCTCGCCGCCTATCTGGAAGACAGTGGCTTCAGCGTCCTCCAGGCCGGCAACGGCCAGCAGGGGCTCCAGGTCTTCGAAGAACACCAGCCCGACCTCGTGATCTGCGATCTGCGCATGCCGCAGATGGGCGGCCTCGAATTGATCCGCCAGATCAGCGAGCGTGCCCCGCAGTTGCCGGTGATCGTGGTTTCCGGTGCCGGCGTGATGAGCGATGCGGTAGAGGCCTTGCGCCTGGGCGCCGCCGATTACCTGATCAAGCCGCTGGAAGACCTTGCCGTACTCGAGCATTCGGTGCGCCGAGCGCTGGACCGTTCGCGCCTGGTGCTGGAAAACCAACGCTACCGAGACAAGCTGGAAGCGGCCAACCGGGAGCTTGAGGCCAGCCTGCACCTGTTGCAGGAGGACCAGACCGCCGGTCGCCAGGTGCAGATGAACATGCTGCCGGAAAGCCCTTGGGTGGCCGGCGAGTTTGCCTTCGAGCACCAGATCATCCCGTCGTTGTATCTGTCTGGCGACTTTGCCGACTACTTCCGCGTGGATGAGCGGCGCATTGCCTTCTACCTTGCCGATGTTTCCGGGCATGGCGCATCGTCGGCGTTCGTCACGGTGCTGCTGAAGTTCATGACCACCCGGTTGCTCTTCGAATTCAAGCGCAGCAGCAAGCTACGCGAATTCAAGCCCTCGGAAGTGCTCAGCCACATCAACCGCGGGCTGATCAACTGCAAGCTGGGCAAGCATGTGACCATGGTTGGCGGGGTGATAGACGAGGAAACCGGGCTGCTGACCTACGCCGTGGGTGGCCACCTGCCGCTGCCGGTGCTGTATAGCCCGGGCCAGGTGCGTTACCTGGAAGGCCGCGGCCTGCCGGTGGGTCTGTTCGAAGAGGCGACCTATCAGGACCTGGTGATCGAGCTGCCGTCGCAGTTCAGCCTGAGCTTGATGTCCGATGGCATTTTGGACCTTTTGCCAGGTGACACGCTCAAAGATAAAGAAGCTGCCTTGCCGGATATCGTCAAGGCATCAGGTGGTAGCCTGGATGGGCTGCGCCAACGATTCGGATTGGCTACGCTTGGGGAGATGCCGGATGATATCGCCCTATTGGTGTTGAGCAGGAACCTTCAATGAGTACCGGTAGAATTCAGTTCGCCGAGCAGAGCGGTACCTTCGTCCTGAAGTTCGTTGGCGAAGTGCGTCTGACCCTGTGTTCGGCGCTGGATGCGACGATCGAGAAGATTTTCACCGCGCTGAACTTCTCGGCCATCGTCATCGACCTTACCGAAACCGAAAGCATCGACAGCACCACCTTGGGCCTGCTGGCCAAGCTGTCGATCCTGTCGCGGCAGAAGGTTGGCTTGTTGCCCACCGTGGTCACGACCAACCCGGACATTTCTCGACTGTTGCAGTCCATGGGCTTCGATCAGGTGTTCAACATCGTCGATCGCCCGGTGCCTTGCCCGGAATGCCTGACCGACCTGCCATCCCAGGACCAGAACGAGGATGTGGTGCGTTCCAAGGTGCTGGAGGCGCACAAGATTCTGATGGGCTTGAATGATTCCAACCGTGAAGCCTTCCATGACCTGGTGAGCGCGCTGGAGCGGACCTGATCGAGAGCCTGCACCGGCCTCATCGCCGGCAAGCCGGCTCCCACAAGGAGCGCGCTATCTTCTGGCCTGTGATTTACCTGTGGGAGCTGGCTTGCCGGCGATGAGGCCAGCAAAGCCCCTACAAAACTCCCCTATTCAGTCTTTCGTCGGCGCAAACTCGGTCGCCTCACTCCCATCAGCGCTGAGCTGAAACACCCGCGCCGGCCGCCCCTGTTCATCGAAGAACACGTGCCCCAACCCAGCCCCGTTCCACAGCCGCTCCCCAGCCTTGCTGTGGCTAGGCGTGCGCGGCACCACCTCCATTTCCCGGCGCTTGGTGAACCAGTTGAGTGGCGAACGCGGCGAATAGAGCCAGCGGTTGAGCCGGTCCAGCACATCCAGCAAACGCCGCGGAAACTCGTTCTTGATCCCGCTGCTGGTCACCTGCCACAGGTGCGGGCTGCGCTGGCGGTGGCGGATCAGCACCTCGTAGACGAACGAATAGTGCACATCGCCTGACAGGATCACGTAGTGCCCTGGCGTGCGCGAATGGCGGAAGATGTTCAGCACCACCTGCGCGGCACCGCGATGGGCCATCCAGTTTTCGGCATCTACCAGCAACGGGTAGCCCAGCCAACTGAATACCCGTTGTACCGTCTCGATCAGCTTCACCCCGAAGATCGGCGCTGGCGAGACGATGATCGCCGAAGGGTGATCCAGCAGCGCTTGCTGCAGCTCGCACAACGCCTCCCAATCGAGCAGACCGGAAGGTTTGGCCAGGTCGCTTTCGCTGCGCCAGCGGCGTGTGCGCGTGTCCAGCACCAGCAGCGGCGGGTTGCTGGGCAGGTTGAATTGCCAGCCCTGGAAGCGCAGCAGGTCGTCGATCAGCGCATCATGGGGTTGGCTGCCCAGCTGCAGGCATTGTTCGACCAGCCCCTGGCAGCCCACCGGGTCGTTGCCCCAGCCCTGGCACAACAGATAGCCCAGCAAGGCATTGCCAATGATGCGCCGTGAAAATGGGTGGCCGTAGGCGGTTTCTTCCCACTGCGCCGACAGGTTCCAGTCGTCGGTGATGTCGTGGTCGTCGAAGATCATCAGGCAGGGCAGGTGGGCCATTACCCGCGCCACCTGGCCGAGGTGGCTGGCGAACGCCTCGATCAGCGGCAGCTCCTGGCGGTAGCGCGCCTGGTGCGCATCGGCAAGCCCCGTGGGCATCTCAAGGTCGATCAACTGCCAGGGCGTGGGCGACCAGACCAGCAGGTACATGGCCATGACCTCGGCGAGGGTCACCAGGTGGTTGTCGGCGTTGCTGGAGGAAAAAATCGGTTTGCGCTTGCCGCCGAAGAAGCGTTCGCGCAGGTTTTCATTGCGCGCCTGGGCGGGTAGCAGGTCGGCGCGATGGTAATAACTCGCTGGGTGGCGATAGAGCGCCTGGCTATCGGCGACCACTGCGCCTTGCAGGTGCTCGTCGAACAGGTCCAGGCGTTCGATCAGTGCATGAATCGCCCGCAGCATTGGCCCTGCGACGTCGTCGGCATAGACCTGATCGCCCGTCATCAGCAACACGGCGGGGCGCTCCTGCGGGCTCTGGCAGGCCTGCAGCAGGCGGTCGGCGCAGAGCAGTCCATCGCTGGCGGGGTGGTGCGGCTTGCGGCAGGAGCCGTGCAGCAGCTGGTCCAGGCGGCCACGCAGCACCAGGCTCGGACGCTGGCAGCCAGGGTAGAGCAGGTGAGGGGCCCAGTCGGCAATGCCCTGGCCATCGATGCGCATGTCGTATTCGAGGGCGACGTCGCGGGGCAGGGGCTGGCTGAAGTGAATGTCCAGCAGGTGGATAAAGGCGCGCCGGCCTATGGGAACGACCTGGCAATCCACCTTGGCCGTGCCGTCCATGATGAACTCGGGTTGCAAGGGTTGCGTGCCGACCAGCCAGATGGCCAGGCGCTGGGGCTCCAGGCGGCGCAGTACCGGGCCGGCGAGAACAAGGGGCAAGGAGGTGGGGGAAGTCATCGACAGCTCTGGTGGGCCTGGAATTCAAAACAAGCCTGGTGAAACGAAAACGGGCGGAAAATGCTGAACACTTCCCGCCCGTCTGGCAATCCCGAGATGTATCAGGCTTTGTCAGCCATCAGCTTCTCCAGCTTCTCCTGGTCCCGGGCAAACTGGCGGATACCTTCGGCCAGTTTCTCGGTGCCCATGGCATCCTCGTTCATCGCCCAGCGGAACTGGCTTTCGCTCAGCACTTGTTTGCCTTCGCCGGCATTGCCAGGCTTGAGCACCCGTGGCAGCTCGCCCTGATCATCGCTCAGCTGTTGCAGCAGTTCCGGGCTGATGGTCAGGCGGTCGCAACCGGCCAGTTGTTCGATCTGGCCGATGTTGCGGAAGCTGGCGCCCATGACCACGGTGTCGTAGCCATTGGCCTTGTAGTAGTTGTAGATGCGCGTCACCGACTGCACGCCCGGGTCTTCGGCGCCGACGTAGTCCGTGCCGGTGCTTTTCTTGTACCAATCGTAGATACGGCCCACGAACGGCGAGATCAGGAACACCCCGGCATCGGCGCAAGCCTGGGCCTGGGCGAAGGAGAACAGCAGGGTGAGGTTGGTCTGGATGCCTTCTTTCTCAAGCTTTTCGGCGGCGCGAATGCCTTCCCAGGTGGAGGCCAGCTTGATTAGCACGCGGTCTTTCGAAACCCCGGCGGCCTCATACAGCCCGATCAGCTGACGGGCCTTGTTCAGCAGCGCCGGCTCGTCGAACGACAGGCGTGCGTCCACTTCGGTGGAAATACGCCCCGGAATGACCTTCAGAATGCCCGAGCCCACTGCCACGGCGAACTTGTCGCAGGCCAGGTCGACATTGCCCTTGGCGTCGGCTTTCACCTGCTTGAGCAGTTCGGCATAGCCTGGGATGGCGGCAGCCTTGAGCAGCAACGACGGGTTGGTGGTGGCATCGACCGGCTTGAGGCGGGTGATGGCGTCCAGGTCCCCGGTGTCGGCGACCACGGTGGTGAACTGCTTGAGTTGTTCCAGCTTGGAGGTCATGGGCGTGCTCTGTCCTGTGCGTTTACTCGACATTACCCGAGCCCCAGCGGGCGCTCAAGGGGCCTTTGGGGCGGGGGCGAATTGTCGAAGGTGATGATTCGAGTCACCAGTCAGCGCGAGGTTCCCAGGCGTTCGCTTTGGATGTTGTGGCGCCCATGAGATCGAGCGCCGCGCGGGCGGCGCTCGATCTCACAGGCGCTGAAGAGGTTGTGACAATCACCAAGCGGCCTAGCGCTGCAATACCGCCAAGCCCATTACCGCCCCTGCAACAACTCAGCCGCCTGGTCAAACACCACCAAAGGCTCCGCCGCCTTGTGAATATCCGCCGACAGCAACTGCCGGAACCGCCGCGCCCCCGGGAACCCTTGCCCAAGCCCGAGAATATGCCGAGTAACGTGATGCATCGCCCCACCACTTTCCATATGCGCCACGATATACGGCCGCAACTGCGCCATCGCCTCACTGCGGCTTACCACCGGCGCATCGCTGGCAAACAGCTGCTGATCCACCTCAGCGAGCAGGTAAGGGTTGTGGTAAGCCTCGCGCCCCAGCATCACCCCATCGAACGTCTCAAGATGCGCCTGGCACTCCGCCAAGGTCTTGATGCCGCCATTGAGCACGATCTCCAGGTCCGGGAAGTCGGCCTTCAACTGTGCTGCCACGTCATAGCGCAGCGGCGGAACCTCACGGTTCTCCTTGGGCGACAGCCCCTCCAGAATCGCGATTCGCGCATGCACGGTAAAGCTGCGGCAGCCCGCTTCACGCACCTGGCCGACGAAGTCGCACAGCTCGGCGTAGCTGTCGCGGCCATTGATGCCGATGCGGTGCTTGACCGTTACCGGCGTCGATACCGCATCACGCATGGCCTTCACGCAATCGGCCACCAGCGCCGGGTGCCCCATCAGGCAGGCGCCGATCATGTTGTTCTGCACCCGGTCGCTCGGGCAGCCGACGTTGAGGTTGACCTCGTCGTAGCCAGCCTCTTCGGCCAGGCGAGCGCAGGCGGCCAGGTCGGCCGGCACACTGCCGCCCAGCTGCAGGGCCAGGGGGTGCTCGGAAACGTCGTGGCGCAGGAAGCGGTGGGCGTCGTTGTGCAGCAGGGCGCCGGTGGTGACCATTTCGGTGTAGAGCAGGGTGTGCTTGGACAGCAGGCGCAGGAAGAACCTGCAGTGCCTGTCGGTCCAGTCCATCATCGGGGCAACAGAAAACCTCCTGACTACCGGGTCGCCTGGGTTTTTTGGGCTTTCTGCTTGTTTCTGTAGCATTTCTAACTCTCGGTCAGTTGCCGCTTTGTTCCTGTTCTTTCCGATTTTGCTACTGCCTTTGCTGCAATGAAGCAACTCAAATCAGTTGTGTAGCAAACCCATGGGAACCATAACGCAGCGCAAGCGCAAGGACGGGTCATCTGGCTTTACCGCCCAGATTCGCATCATGAAGGAAGGGAGGGCAGTTTATCAGGAAAGCCAGACGTTCGACCGCAAGGCGACGGGAACCGCTGCCGCTCCTGGCAGCCCAGCAGGATCAGACCGAGTACGGCCTGTCCGACTGCTTGGCCAACATCGCACTGGATGGCCCTCTTGGGGGGCGACCCGCACTCCGTCGGCGGTGCGGTCAGTGATGCATTGTGCTGACGCCTCGCCACTGAGGCCCCGAAAGTTGATATCTCGCTAAATGCTGACGCAGCCGCGCGCTCAACTGATGCCGGCAGGCGCTGATCTCGGCCGAACTGTATCGATCGGCAGAGCAGCGGGCGCTAGACGAGATCCGCCCATCATTGGCCGGCGAGCGCATCGCCAACATCGCGGACTTGAAGGCTGAGCGTGAGCCGCAAGCAGGCGGAAAGGGCAGTCCGTGGTGCGATCGGTATTGAGAGGGATCAGATTCGCGCACGCACCAGCGAGATCGACACGTTGCTGGAAAGGAACGGCAATCTTGGCATAGGGATCGAATAGGTAAAAATTTGTTCTCAACCATTGGGTGAAAAGCCGCCTATCTGTATTGCTCAGGTAGGCGGCAGTTTGTTCATGGGGTGAATATTTCTGGTGCGTGCACCTTCGCCCAGGTTGCAAACTCTTCGCTCATCTTCTCGCTAGCGTATTCCGAATAGTGGAATACCTGGTCCCTGAAAATGGGCATTCCTTCCAGAATCATCGAGCACCTTCCGGTTTTGCAGAACAGTTCATTTTGGTCAAAGAACTGGACTTGAGGATGCAATCGAAGGATTTCGTCCATCAGAGGTTTGAAACTTTTGTTGATGGCTTCCTTTTTGTCTATTCCAGTCGTGCAAGATTCGATCATTCCTGATGACATCGGCCTGACGAAGCATTTTTTAATGTCGTAGTCAAACGTCATGTGAGGGATAAAGATAATAACCTTGATGTTCTGGCTGAGCAGATAGTTAACGCGTTTTTCGACGGATTTTATATAATCGCCGTAAGGCTCTTTGATAAGGCCGTCAATGATCGCATATTTTACGGTTCCAGCCTTCTTCACCACATCGAAGATGAACGCTTCTTGGCGATCTGGGCGATAGCCGGTGCATGGGTCTGTTCCACCAAGTATGGTCTTGTCGGAGTAGTCAGGTGACCCGACACCACACGTTCCCAGAGACAGTACGGTATTTTTGTCGAAGTCTTTGTTGTGCGCTAGGCCAGGGTAGAGGTGATTGACGTAGCTGTTACCGAATAGCAGCAGCGTTGGGTTTTCATCTTTGTTGGTGGAGCAGAACCACCAGCCAAAGTCCTTGGACTCCTCATAGGGATATTTCTTAAGGCATAGCTCATTGGTAGCATATTTCCATAGAGGCCCCGAGAACTGTGACAATGCCTTGTTCATGTTGTTGATGCTCGGGCGATCCGGCAAACCGCCGAGCTTGTATGTGGTAAATCCTAGAGCACCTACGGCGATCATGGCGATAGTAAGCGCCGTCGTCGTGAACCTATTACGGTTGCCTCTGATCGGCTTCTCGATGATCTTGTAAGTGATCCAGGCCAGCGCAAAGGACAGTACAACCATGGTGATTCTTATATTGCGCGCCGGAATGTCGCCCTCGATGATCCGTGCGAACGTCAACAGCGGCCAGTGCCATAGGTACAACGGGAAGCTGATCAGGCCGACCCAAACCAAAATCCTGTTGGAAAGAATTGTACGGTTGAGCCAGGATTGTGAGCCCGCCGCAATGATCAGCGCAGTGCCGACAGTGGGGAAAATTGCGCGCCATCCCGGGAACTGATCAGTCTTGGTGATCGTTGCCAAGCCGAAGATGATAAGCCCAAGCCCGATGAACGAAATGATGTTTCGGATCGTTTGACCATTCTCCGCAGGAGCCTGCCTATGGATGATTGCGGCTAGGAAATGGTCAACTGCATTATAGGCTTTCCCAAAAGATTGGATCTTATAGAGCGAAAGGTAGGCCAGAACGGAACCGATCAAAAGCTCCCAGCAGCGTGTTTGCGGCATGTAAAACGTGTAGGTCGGATTTTCCCTTACGTTCTCCAGGTTCAGAGTAAATGAAGCGCCAAGCAATAGCATGGCCACCGTCAAGAGATTGAAGTTGCGCTTCCAGGCCGCCCACATGATTACGGGCCAAAAAATGTAATACTGCTCTTCGATTCCCAGTGACCACAGATGCAAGAATGGCTTTATCTCTGCAGTAGTGTCGAAATATCCACTTTCGTTCCATAGAACAAGGTTCGATATGAAGGCTGATCCGCCAGCAATGTGTTTTCCGAGTTGCTGGAACTCATCGGTAAATAGCATAAGCCAGCCGAAGACATAGCTGACAAGCATCACAGTTATCAATGCTGGGAAGATTCGATTGACGCGTCGAGAGTAGAACTCTGGAATGCTGAAGCGCCCTCGGGCCAAGCCCTCCAGTAGGATCGTCGTGATCAAGTATCCAGAAATCACGAAGAAAATATCCACACCGATGAAGCCACCTGTTACCCAGGCAGGGAAGGCGTGGAAGCCAACCACGGACAGGACGGCAATGGCGCGCAGGCCATCTATGTCTGGTCGGTACTTCGTGCTGTCATGGGATTTCGTGGCGGCCCGGTTTATCGATTCAGCTAGAGACGTCATTGTTGATATTGCTCCGTATAAAAGCGACCCAACGGGCGCGCGCGTAGCTTACGCTTACGGGGCAAGTTTCAAAAGAAGGCAAACCGGCCAACGGCCATCATTATCGCTTCAGGTGACGAACAGCACTACTTTTACCCGCATTGAAATTTCGGAATGCTCCTCGCCGCGCCGGATCAGATGGCGGGCTGATTAACCCGCGCAGACAACTGCTCAGCACTCTCCTTACGCTCAGAATACCGATCCACCAGATAATCCTGACGATCGCGCAGCAACAGCGTGAACTTCACCAACTCCTCCATCACATCAACCACGCGGTCGTAGTACGCCGACGGCTTCATCCGCCCAGCATCGTCGAACTCCATATAGGCCTTGGGCACCGATGACTGGTTAGGAATAGTGAACATACGCATCCAGCGTCCCAGCACACGCAGCTGATTGACCACGTTGAACGACTGCGACCCACCGCACACCTGCATCACCGCCAGCGTCTTGCCTTGAGTGGGCCGTACTGCGCCAAGTGCCAGCGGTATCCAGTCGATCTGTGCCTTGAACACGGCCGACAGCGCGCCATGTCGCTCCGGCGAACACCAGACCTGGCCTTCGGACCACTGCACCAAATCACGCAGCTCCTGCACCTTGGGATGTTCGACAGGCACATCGTCAGGCAATGGCAGGCCAGAAGGGTCGAAGATGCGCGCCTCGGCACCGAAGTGTTCCAGCAGGCGTGCTGCTTCTTCCACCAGCAAGCGGCTGAAAGACCGTTCGCGGGTCGATCCGTAGAGCAGCAGGATACGGGGCTTGTGGTCGCTGCTGCGCGTCGCGGCAGGCTCCGTGTCGAAAAGCGAAAGGTCGAGGTTGGGCAGTTGTTCTGACATGGTTTTCCTCCTGCTCAGAGCGCGCCGATCCGCTCCAGCTCGCGCTTGAGCTGGTCACGGTCGAGGGCGTCGAAAGGCAGTGCAAAGAAGGCTTGGAAGCGTTTTTCGATATGGGCGAGTGTGGCGCTGAAGGCGGCGTCGATCGAGGCTTCGTCACCCGTGACATCGGACGGATCCTCCAGCCCCCAGTGGGCTTTCAGCGCGGGGCCGAAGTACACCGGGCAGGTTTCGCCAGCGGCCTTGTCACAGACGGTGATGACGATATCGGGCGGGTTGCCCTCGAAGGCGTCATTACCCTTGCTGCTGAGGCCTTCGGTGGAGATGCCGGCCTGTCGCAGGGTAGTGAGGCTGCGCGGCAGCACTTGGCCCTTGGGGAAACTGCCGGCGCTGATCGCCTCGAACCCAGGTGCCGCCATGTGGTTGAACAAGGCTTCGGAAAGGATGCTGCGGCAGCTGTTGGCCGTGCACATGAACAGGACTCGCATGGAAGGCTCCTCGCTTCAGGGCGGATTTCAGAGGCTCAGGCGCAGTGCCAGGGCCGAAAGTGTGATCAGCAGAACGGGCAGGGTCAGGAAAATGCCGACCCTGAAGTAGTACCCCCACGTGATCCGCACGCCTTTGCGTTCCAGTACGTGCAGCCAGAGCAGGGTGGCAAGGCTGCCGATGGGGGTGATCTTGGGGCCCAGGTCGCAGCCGATGACATTGGCGTAGATCATCGCCTCACGTACCAGGCCGTCTGCGCCGCTCGCCTGGATCGACAAGGCGCCGATCAGCACGCTGGGCATGTTGTTCATCACCGACGACAGCAGTGCCGAAAGCAGGCCGGTGCCCAGGGCGGCGCTCCACAAGCCCTGCTCGGCCAGTCGGTCGAGCAACTGCGTGAGGAAATCCGTGAGCCCGGCATTCTTCAGGCCGTACACCACCAGGTACATGCCGAGGGAAAAGATCACGACTTGCCAGGGCGCTTCGCGCAGGACGCGCCGGGTAGAGATCTTGTGGCCGCGGGCTGCGACCGCAAAGAGGATGGCTGCACACACGCCAGCCACTGCGCTGATCGGGATGCCCAGCGGCTCCAGCGCGAACAGCCCGACCAGCAGCAACAGCAGGGTCCACCACCCCACGACAAACGTGGCGCGGTCACGGATGACGGCATTGGGTTCCTGCAGCGCTTCAACGGCGTAGCGCCGTGGCAGGTCGCGACGGAAAAACAGGAACAGCACCAGCAAGGTCGCGGCCACGCTGGCCAGGTTTACCGGGACCATCACCGAGGCGTACTCAGCGAACCCCAGCTCGAAGTAGTCGGCCGAGACGATGTTTACCAGGTTGGAGACCACCAGTGGCAAGCTCGCCGTGTCGGCGATGAAGCCTGCTGCCATGACGAATGCCAACGTCGCCGCCGGTGAAAATCGCAATGCGACCAGCATCGACATGACGATGGGCGTAAGAATCAGCGCCGCACCATCGTTGGCGAACAGCGCCGATACGGCGGCGCCCAGCAGCACGCAGAAGGCGAACAGTCGGTAGCCACTGCCTTTTGCCCAACGGGCCACGTGCAGCGCGGCCCATTCGAAGAAACCTGCCTCATCCAGCAACAGGCTGATGATGATGACCGCGATGAAGGTCGCCGTGGCATTCCAGACAATGGCCCAGACGGTTGGGATGTCTTGCAGGGACACTGCGCCCACGGCCAGCGCGATGATTGCGCCCAACGCGGCGCTCCAGCCGACGCCAAGGCCCTTGGGTTGCCAGATGACCAGAATCAGGGTGAAGACGAAGACAGCGACAGCAATCAGCATGGGAAACTCGTTCGAAGGGTCAGCAACAGGCGGCGCGTACCGGGCGGTCGTCCATGTTCTGCAAGCGTGAGGCGTTTTCTTGCAGCCATTGGGCATTGGCCTGCAAGGTCACCTGGAGCATCTCGTGCACCCAGGCGGGCAGTTCCGGGTTGAGGCGGTAGTAGACCCACTGCCCCTGACGGCGATCGAGCAGCAGGCCGCTGCTACGCAGTTGCGCCAGATGGCGGCTGATCTTCGGCTGGCTGTCGTCCAGGGCGCACATCAGCTCACAGACGCACAGCTCGCCCAATCGGACGATGAGCAGCGTGGCTCGGGCACGGGTCTCGTCGGACAAGCTTTTGAAGACCTCAGGTGGGGTAATCATGGCGGAGCCCTTTGTATATGGATAATCGAATATATGAATATCCATATGTATTGGCAAGCAGTTTGATGGCGCTTGGTGACTGAGGTCGCGTATGTGAGGAGGGGACCTGTCAGGTCGATGGGGGCTGCCGCCTGATGGCCTTCAAGGATATCAAACTGGCGGCGTCTGTGATTGGGGCAGGTACGATCTCTCTCTAGACTCCCGGGAAGCGTGCGCACTGCGTCGCACAAGTCCCAATAACAGGAGCGCCTGATGAGCCAACGCGCCAACTTCACTCACATGAGTGACAGCACTGCCAATGACTGGGCCATTATTGCCCAGCATTTTCCCGGCTTTTCCGCCGGCCTGCCCGATCGAATTCTCGCCCACCTCAAGCTGCTAGAAGGCGATTTCGGTGGTTTTCCAGTCGACCGCCTGACCCATTCGCTGCAAACCGCCACGCTGGCCTACAACGCTGGCGAAGATGAGGAATACGTCGTTTGCGCCCTGTTGCATGACATTGGCGATACGCTGGGGGCTTACAACCACGCCGATATTGCCGCCGCGATCCTCAAGCCTTTCGTCAGTGCAGAAAATCACTGGATGATCGAAAAGCACGCGATGTTCCAGGGTTACTACTTCTTCCATCACTTAGGGATGGATCGGTTCCTGCGTGAGCAATTCAAGGATCATCCGCAATACCTGAGAACCCTCGATTTCTGCGCCCGCTACGACGCGGCGGCATTCGACCCGGACCGCGTGACACTGCCTCTGACGTTTTTCGAACCGATGCTACGCCGGGTGTTCGCCAAACCCAGGCAATCGCTCTACAAGCTGGAAGATTGCGCTGAATGAAACCTATCCGGGGGCACTAGAGGCCTTCCCGGAACGCATTGGGGGTCATGTCAAACCAGCGTCGAAAAGCGCGAAAGAAATTGCTCGGTGCCGAAAAGCCCAGAAGATACGAGATCTCCTGCAAGCTCATTTTGGGCTGGGCCAGGTACTGACTGGCCAGTTCGCGCCGAATGTCATCGAGCATCTGATGAAAACTCGTGCCCTCCGCCTGCAGACGACGCTGTAGCGTGCGCTCGGAGATGAACAAGGCCTGTGCGACCGTTTCACGTTTGGGCTCGCCCTGGGGCAATACGCGGCACAGGATCTGACGCACCTGATGGGTCACCTGCGTATCAGAGAATCGCTCGAGATAATTATTGGCAAAGCGCTCGTGCAACTGCGCCAGCGCCTCATTGGCCGTTGGTAAGGGCGCATCCAGGTCGGCGCTGTTGAACTCCATGGCGTAACGCTCGGCATCGAATTGCACAGGCCCCTTGAACACTGCACGGTAGGGTTCGAGGTCGACCGGCGCAGGTCCGCAAAAGCTGACGCGGCGCGGTATCAATGGTCGACAGGCCAACCAGCTGCAGAAGGCCAGGAAATAAGCCAACGAACCTTCAGCGCTTTCTTTGGCAGAGGGTAGGCGATCACCATGAATTGTCAGGGTCAGTTCGTGACCTTGCGCAGTGGGATGAAAACTGAAATCTGCGCCTTCGGCGATGATGCGTTGATAGCGGACAAGGCTGCTGATGCCCTCTTGCAAGTTGCAACTGGACATCAACGCATAGCCCACTACATGCAGAGAGGAAGGCCGAACCACACACGCCATGTTCAGGCCGATAGCGCGGTTGCCGGAACACGCCACCGACAACTGCCACAATCGCGTCATGTCATCTTGCGCGAAGCGTGCATCGGGGTCGCTCAATGCCGCGTAGGACATGCCCAGTTGCTCGAAAAGCCTGCGGCAATCGACATCCCCCATCTCCAATGCCTGAACAATGGTACTGGCCCAATGTGAAGATGTGGTCCGTTCGCTCATTCGGTGGCTCCCGCTCGATTCAGGCGCTGTAGTTCTACACCAGCGCCCGCGCGCGCGACAACACTGTCGCCACGCCGGCGTACGCAGGTTGCCCCGCAAGGCTATCACTCTGGCTGCCAAGGCGAGTTTCGATTCGGTGTCGCTTCGCTATGCTCACCCGGCACATAGCCAGCCCAAGGGTAATCTCGTGACGACTCCACTTGAACTGAATGCCGTAAAGGAACAGGTATCCGCCGTCGAATGGCAAGCACGTGTGGACTTGGCCGCCTGTTATCGCCTGATTGCACTGCATGGTTGGGACGATCTGGTCTTCACCCATATCTCCGCCAAGGTGCCGGGTACCGAAGACTTTCTGATCAACCCGTTCGGCCTGATGTTCCATGAAATCACCGCCTCGAGCCTGCTCAAGGTGGACTTGGCCGGTACCAAGTTGATGGACAGCCCGTTCGAGATAAATCCGGCCGGCTATACCATCCACAGCGCGGTGCATGAGGTGCGTCACGACGTCAATTGCGTGATACACACCCATACAGCTGCGGGTGTTGCCCTGTCGGCGCAAGAGGCCGGCGTACTGCCGTTGTCGCAGCAATCGATGTTCATTCTCGCGAGCCTCAGCTATCACGACTACGAAGGCGTTGCCCTGCGTGAAGACGAAAAAGCACGGCTGCAGTCGGATCTGGGAGAAACCAGCTTCATGGTCCTTCGCAACCATGGCCTGATGACATGCGGCACCAGCATCGCCGACGCTTTTCTGATGATGTTCACGTTCCAGCGCACCTGCGAAATCCAGTTGATGGCGCAAAGCAGCGGCGCGCGCCTGATCAACATTCCTCAATCCATTCTCGACGGTGCCCAGGCCATGATAAGTGGCACGATGCGCACCACCGGCATGGGCGGTGCGTTGGCTTGGCCGGCCCTGCTGCGCAAACTCGACCAGCACATGCCCGGCTATGACGCCTGACCGCACGCTGATACCTGACGCAGAGGACGCAAGGCACGCATGCTAACCTGACGGCACTTCACGCCCAGGCTCGAACGCCTATGTCCATTGCCGACAATCTGATTGCATTTACCTTCGCGGCCACGTTGTTGACCCTGACCCCAGGCCTCGATACCGCGCTGATCTTGCGCACCTCGACCGTCGAGGGCCGCAAGCAGGGGCTGCGCGCCGCGCTGGGCATCAATGCCGGTTGCCTGCTCTGGGGCGCTGCGGTTGCCTTCGGCTTGGGGGCATTGATAGCCGTGTCGCAGCTGGCCTACGACATCCTCAAGTACTGCGGCGCTGCCTATCTGGCATGGCTGGGGATGAACATGCTGGTACGGCCCCGGCAATCGCTGGGCGCTGTTGCAGCGCAGGGGCGATCAGAAGCCAACTGGTTCCTGAAAGGGATGCTGGGTAACCTGCTGAACCCGAAAGTCGGTATTTTCTACGTCTCTTTCCTGCCCCAGTTCATCCCGCAAGGCCAGCCGCTGGTGGCCTGGACGTTCGGCCTGGTCGGTATCCATGTGGCCCTGGGGTTGCTCTGGTCGATGGTCCTGATCGGCGCAACGCAGTCGCTTGCGGGTGTGTTGCGCCGGGAAAAGGTCGTCCAGTGGATGGACCGTGCGACAGGCCTGGTGTTTGTCCTGTTTGCCGCACGGCTGGCACTGAGCAGGCGATAACGGATCAGTTCTTGATGGCTGCGGTTTCCTGCACCCGCTCGTTCTTGTCCATCGGCAACTTGTCGAATTCGACCAACTTGCCATACGGGTTACCGATCCACCGCGGCGCAACGACGAACTGCGAGCTCACCAGGCTTTTCGCTGGCTCGTAGCGGTCATAGCTCAACCCGGCCAGGTCCGACAGCGTGTGAATCAGGTGCGAACTGCTGTAGGGCCGATTGACCATGGCCTGCAGATCACGCGGGTGAGCCGCCTGCCAGCTCGGGGAGGTCCACACCATGAACGGGATGGTGTACATCGGCCGGGTCGGCGCACCTTCGTTACGGCCCAGGCGGTCATGGTTGCCGGAGCTGTAGACATCCTCGCCATGGTCCGACAGGAACATCAGGAAGCCATTGGGCGTGCTGGCCGCATAGCGCTTGATCAGGCTCGACACCACGTAGTCGTTGTAGCGCACGGCGTTGTCATAGAAGTTGTAGGTCTCTGCCTGGCTGTCGCTCAGCGCGGCCGGCACGCCCTGACGGTCGTTGAAGTGCGCGTAGTCCTTCGGGTAGCGATAGCGGTAGTCCATGTGCGTGCCGAGCAGATGGATGATGATGAACTTGTTCTTCGCCGGGTCCTGCAGGGCCTTTTCGAAGGGCGCGAGCACCACGTCGTCATACTGACGGGCGTTCTGGCTGCGCTGGTTGTTCAGGTACACCGGCTCATCCGTCTGCTGCGAGAAGTTGGTGAGCATGGTGTTGCGCTTGGTCATGGTCTGCTGGTTGGTGATCCAGAAGGTCTTGTAGCCTGCCTGCTTCATCAGGTTGATCAGCGACGGATCGGTGAGGAAGCGGTCGGGGCTCTGCTGGTCGCCGAAGGTGAGGATCTGCTGCATGACCTCGATGGTGTAGGGGCGCGGCGAAACCACGTTGCGGAACACGGTCAGACTCTTGTCGCTGGCGGCCAGGGCGTCGAGGTTGGGCGTGGTGTCGCGGTTGTAGCCATACAGGTGCATGTGCTCGCGGGTGGTCGACTCGCCGAGGACCAGCACCAGGGTGCGGGGTGCGTCACCGCTGCTGTCCTGCAGCTGCTGCAGGGGCGGCAGGGCGGCGTTCTGGGCCAGCAAGGCCTGCATGTTGTCCAGCTGCTGGCGGTACTGCTTGTAGCCGACCAGCAGCTGCCAGGGCACCGCCGGCTCCATGCGTTGCTGGACCTTGTCCAAGGCATCGGCGAAGTTGCGTTCCTGCTTGACCATCTGCTTGTAGAACGGGAACACCAGGGTGGCGGCCAGCAACAGCACGACCACCGGCAGGCGGCTGCGCAGGGGCAGGGTGACCGGGCGCACGCGTTTCCACAGCAGCACGGCGCCCACGGTATACAGCAGCAACCCCAGCATCAGCCAGATATTGAAGTACTGGCTGAAGTACTCACCTGCTTCGGCGGTGTTCGATTCGAACATCACGAAGATCACGCTTTGCGAGAACTCCTGGCGATAGATACCGAAGTAGCTCAGGCCCACCAGCGAGGCAGCCCACAACACCAGGCCGATAACGGCTGCAGTGGCGCGGGTGAAGCGGGGCGCCAATAGCACCGGGACAAGCCAGAGGGTGCTGAGGAAGAGGGAGTTGCGAAAGCCTGCGAAACCGGTGGTGCCACTGAACAGCAGAAGCGCCTGGGTGACGCCGGAAAAATACCAGAAGAACAGCAGGAGCCAGCCCAGGCCGGCCCAGTCCACGCGCGCTGGCGAGGATGGGGATGCGGTGTTTGACACGTTTGCCTCGTAAAACCAGTAATTCATATGGCGGCCGTCAGGATCGGGCGGCTGCCGAGAGGCAGTGACGCTAAAGGGGCATGTGTGAAAATTACGTCAACGTGGCAAGTGAAAAGTCTTAACAATTCTTTGCGAAGAGGGGGGATTTTGAGGGTTCCTACACATTAAGAATCAGATTTTCCCTCTGTTTTGTAGTCCTTTTCTGAATCAAGCTTTGGGGCATTGCGGTGGAAAACTGAGCCCCCTAGTCTCGCTGGGTCGTTGCAAATTCAACGACCGGGTCTGCAAGCCCGAACTTGGTTTGGCCTCAGTTATCGATTGCTTTGAGCAATGGTGGCTGCGTGCGGGTGGTTTTCGGACCAGCCGGGCAATAGGCCTCCAAGTCCCGGTCTTGCAGGCCCGCACGTAGCCGCCACCCTTTCATCTGCAAGTGATCTGGCGACGGTCCTGACTGATTAATTACCACGAGGCCGCCATGCTCAAGATAGTCCCCGATCCACCTTATTCCCCCGATGCCTCCCACTACCTCGAAGACACGTTGATCGAGGCTACCGAATACGTGCTCTGTGGCCTGACATTGGCCCAGCACGCGATCACCACGCTACCCAAGTCGCCCGCCACCCTCATGACCCTCGCGGTGATGCATGAGATGGAAGCCGTACGCACGTTGCTGGAATCGGCGATTGCGCAGGTGCAGCTGAAGAGTCCCCGGCAGGTGCACACCTTGCATTGACGCACTGATGAAAAATGAGGGTGAAGATGGACAAGGAGCTCCCTGAAGAAACCGGCCGCCTCGGCTTCACCGTAGGCTCCGCCAGTTGTGTAGACGGCGTGGTCGAGGGCAAGCGCCTGTTCCGGGTCGAGCCCGGCAACTGCTGCGACCATGCAATGGAGCAGGCCTCGGTGCTGATGGACTGCTCACGACGCGCCTCCTTCATCGGTGTGATGGACGACGAACCCGTACTGGTCTGGGCCTCGCACTATCTGTGCGAGATGGCCAAGGCGCTGATGGATGACGCGCAGATGGGGATGCTCAAGCGCCGCTGAATCGCTGTTTGATCGGTTGACGGACCGCTTCCGGGGTAGAACCACCCCGGATCCTCAGGTCGGTTTCAGAATGCGCCTGGTCGCTCGCATGCAACCGTGCGGCCCCACAAGTGCCATGCTTGTGAGATGCCCATGAGCACAGTGCGCGCAGACGCACGGCCATCGGCAAGGAGGCGACCGACAGCCACGCAACCGTGACGTGGCCGGTATGCCGCAGCAGAACACGCCGGATACCTGCCACCCACAATCATTCGGGCCGGGTCCGTGATGCCGAGGTCCGCTGTATGCCTGATGAACTGCTTCACCTGCCTGTGATCAACAGCATCCTGAGTCGCCAGAAGGACGCCCCCGGCGCTTTGTTGCCGATCCTCCACGCCATTCAGAACGCCATCGGCTTCATTCCCGATGATGCCGTGCCGGACATTGCCCACGCCCTCAACCTCAGCCTCGCCGAAGTGCGCGGGGTGATCAGCTTCTATCACGATTTCCGCACCACGCCGCCCGCCCGCCACACCCTGCGTCTGTGCCGTGCCGAGTCGTGCCAGAGCCGGGGCAGCGAAGCCTTGGCTGCGCAACTGCGCGAACAGCTGGCGCTGGACGACCACGGCACCAGCGCCGACGGTGCGATCAGCCTGCGCCCCGTGTACTGCCTGGGTGCCTGCGCCTGCTCGCCGGCCCTGGAGCTGGATGGTCAGGTGCATGCGCGGCTCACACCCGAACGCCTGCGGGCGCTGGTGAACGGTTGCCTGGAGGACGCAGCATGCTGAAGCTGTTCATTCCCTGCGACTCGGTCGCGCGTGCCGTAGGTGCAGACCAGGTCGTCGCTGCCTTGCAGCGCGAGGCCGAGCGCCGCCAGCTGCCCATCGATATTCAGCGCACCAGCTCGCGCGGCCTGTACTGGCTGGAACCGCTGCTGGAGTGCGAGAGCCCGCAAGGGCGCCAAGGCTTTGGCCCGGTGACCCCGGAAGAGGTACCGTCGCTGCTTGACGCCCTGGCCGGTGAGCCCGGTGGCCATTCACTGGCACTGGGCCCGATCGAACAGATCCCTTACCTGAAAACCCAACAACGCCTGTTGTTCGCCCGCGCCGGCATCACCCGCCCATTGTCGCTGGAGGACTACCGCGCCCACGGTGGCTTCACCGGCCTGGAGCAGGCCGTTGCGCTGGGCGGCGCCGAAGTGGTGGCCGCCGTGCTCGATTCCGGCCTGCGCGGCCGCGGTGGCGCGGCGTTTCCGGCCGGCATCAAATGGCGCACCGTGCGTGATGCCGGGGCAGGGCAGAAGTACGTGGTGTGCAACGCCGACGAAGGCGACTCCGGCACCTTCGCCGACCGCATGCTCATGGAAGGCGACCCGTTCCTGCTGATCGAAGGCATGATCATCGCCGGCCTCGCCGTAGGTGCCGACAAGGGCTACATCTACGTGCGCTCGGAATACCCCGATGCCATCCGCGTGCTCGACCAGGCGTTCGTCATCGCCCGCAATGCCGGCTACCTCGGCGCTGACGTGGCCGGCAGTGGCCGGGCCTTCGACCTGGAAGTGCGGGTGGGCGCGGGTGCTTATATCTGCGGCGAGGAAACCGCGCTGCTGGAGTCGATCGAAGGCAAGCGCGGCATCGTCCGTGCCAAACCGCCGCTGCCCGCCCTGCAGGGCCTGTTCGGCCTGCCGACGCTGGTGCACAACGTCCTCACCCTGGCCTCGGTGCCGACCATCCTGGCCAAGGGCGCGGCGTTCTACCGCGACTTCGGCATGGGCCGCTCGCTGGGCACCATGCCGTTCCAGTTGGCCGGCAACATCCGCCACGGTGGCCTGGTGGAGCGTGCCTTCGGCCTGACCTTGCGTGAACTGGTAGAAGGTTACGGCGGCGGTACCGCCAGCGGCCGCCCGCTCAAGGCCGCCCAGGTCGGTGGCCCGCTCGGCGCCTGGGTGCCCCCCAGCCATTTCGACACCCCGCTGGACTACGAGGCCTTCGCCGCCATGGGCGCGATGCTCGGCCATGGCGGTGTGGTGGTGGCCGACGACACCCTGAACATGGCCAGCATGGCGCGCTTCGCCCTGCAATTCTGCGCCGAGGAGTCCTGCGGCAAATGCACCCCGTGCCGCCTCGGGTCGACCCGGGGCATGGAGGTGGTTGACCGGCTGATCGCCACCCGCGACTTCAGCGAACGCCACGATCAGGCCCTGCTCCTGCGCGACCTGTGCGACACGATGCAGTACGGCTCGCTGTGCGCCATGGGCGGCATGACCGCTTATCCTGTGGCCAGCGCCCTCAAGTACTTCCCCGCCGATTTCGGCCTGACCACCCCGGAGGCCGCCCAGTGATCAACTACTTCGACCCTGAGACCGACCTGGGCACTCCTGCTCGCGAAAGCGACGTGGAGGTCAGCCTGAACATCGACGGACGCAGCATCAGCGTACCTGCCGGCACTTCGGTGATGCGTGCTGCGGCAATGCTTGGCACCAGCATTCCCAAACTCTGCGCCACCGACAGCCTGGAGGCCTTCGGCTCGTGCCGCATGTGCCTGGTCGAGATCGACGGCATGCGCGGCTACCCGGCTTCCTGCACCACGCCGGTCACCGAGGGCATGGTGGTGCGCACGCAAACCCCGCGCCTGGCCGACCTGCGGCGCAACGTCATGGAGCTGTACATCTCCGACCACCCGCTGGACTGTCTGACCTGCTCGGCCAACGGCAACTGCGAACTGCAGACCGTCGCCGGCCAGGTCGGCCTGCGCGAGGTGCGCTACGGCTACGACGGTGCCAACCACCTGGCCGAGCAAAAGGACGTGTCCAACCCGTACTTCGACTACGAGCCCAGCAAGTGCATCGTCTGCAGCCGCTGTGTGCGCGCCTGCGAAGACATCCAGGGCACGTTCGCCCTGACCATCACCGGGCGCGGCTTCGAGTCGCGGGTAGCGGCCGCGGGCGGCGAGAACTTCCTGGCCTCCGAATGCGTCTCGTGCGGTGCCTGCGTGCAGGCCTGCCCGACGGCGACCCTCACTGAGAAGAGCCTGGTCCAGCTGGGCCAGCCCGAGCGTTCGGTCATCACCACCTGCGCCTACTGCGGCGTTGGCTGCTCGTTCCGCGCCGAGATGAAGGGCGATCAGCTGGTGCGCATGGTCCCGGACAAGAACGGCGGCGCCAACCATGGCCACGCCTGCGTCAAGGGCCGCTTCGCCTGGGGCTACGCCACCCACCCGGACCGCATCACCAAACCGATGATCCGCAAAAGCCTGGATGACCCCTGGCAGGAAGTCAGCTGGGACGAGGCCGTCACCTACGCGGCCAGTGAATTCCGTCGCATCCAGCTCAAGTACGGGCGCGACTCCATCGGTGGCATCACCTCCAGCCGCTGCACCAACGAAGAAGCCTATCTGGTGCAGAAACTGGTGCGCACGGCGTTCGGCAACAACAACGTCGACACCTGCGCGCGGGTCTGCCATTCACCCACCGGCTACGGCCTCAAGCAGACCCTGGGCGAGTCGGCCGGCACCCAGAGCTTCGATTCGGTGATGCAGGCCGATGTGGTGCTGGTCATCGGCGCCAACCCGACCGACGCCCACCCGGTGTTCGGCTCGCAGCTCAAGCGCCGCTTGCGCCAGGGCGCGCGGCTGATCGTCATCGACCCGCGGCGCATCGACCTGGTCGACTCGCCCCACGCCCGCGCCGAGCAGCACCTGCAACTGCGCCCAGGCACCAACGTGGCCATGCTCAATGCCCTGGCCCATGTCATCGTCACCGAGGGCCTGCAGGCCCAGCGCTTCATCGATGCCCGTTGCGAGACCGAGGACTTCGCCCGCTGGCGCGATTTCGTCAGCCAGGCGGACAACGCCCCGGAAGTCCTGGGGCCGGTGTGCGGCGTGCCTGCCGAGGACATTCGCGCGGCTGCCCGGCTGTACGCCACCGGTGGCAACGCGGCGATCTACTACGGCTTGGGCGTGACCGAGCACAGCCAGGGCAGCACGGCGGTGATGGGCATCGCCAACCTGGCCATGGCCACCGGCAACATCGGCCGCGAAGGGGTAGGGGTGAACCCGCTGCGCGGGCAGAACAACGTCCAGGGCTCGTGCGACATGGGCTCGTTCCCCCACGAGTTGCCCGGTTACCGGCATATTTCCAACGAAGGCGTGCGCGCCGAGTTCGAGCAGGCCTGGGGCGTGACCCTGCAGCCCGACCCGGGCCTGCGCATCCCCAACATGTTCGAGGCGGCGCTGGACGGCAGCTTCAAGGCCCTGTACTGCCAGGGCGAGGACATCGCCCAGAGCGACCCCAACACCCAGCACGTCACCGCTGCCTTGCGCGCCATGGAATGCGTGGTGGTGCAGGACATCTTCCTCA
Source organism: Pseudomonas sp. NPDC089395 (assembly GCF_044749525.1). Lineage (NCBI taxonomy): Bacteria > Pseudomonadati > Pseudomonadota > Gammaproteobacteria > Pseudomonadales > Pseudomonadaceae > Pseudomonas > Pseudomonas sp. NPDC089395. Next base: position 91,517 of record NZ_JBIVID010000012.1, on the reverse strand, counting down.
ACGAGACGGCCAAGTTCGCCCATGTGTTCCTGCCGGGCAGCTCGTTCCTGGAAAAGGACGGCACCTTCACCAACGCCGAACGCCGCATTTCGCGGGTGCGCAAGGTCATGGAGCCGCTGGCCGGCAAGGCCGACTGGGAAGCCACCGTGGCCCTGGCCGATGCCCTGGGCTACCCGATGCACTATCGCCATCCGTCCGAGATCATGGACGAGATCGCCCGCCTGACGCCGACTTTCCACCGGGTCAGCTACGCCGAGATCGACCGCCATGGCAGCTTGCAGTGGCCGTGCAACGACGCGGCGCCCGACGGCACCCCGACCATGCATATCGACCAGTTCGTGCGCGGCAAGGGGCGCTTCATGCTCACCGGCTACGTGCCCACCGACGAGAAGGTCAACAGCCGCTACCCGCTGCTGCTGACCACCGGGCGCATCCTCAGCCAGTACAACGTCGGCGCCCAGACCCGACGCACCGGCAACGTTGCCTGGCACGATGCCGACCGGCTGGAAATCCACCCGACCGACGCCGAAAGCCGAGGTATCCGCGACGGCGACTGGGTCGGCATCGGCAGCCGCGCGGGGCAGACGGTGCTGCGGGCCAAGGTCAGTGGCCGGGTGGCGCCGGGGGTGGTGTACACCACGTTCCACTTCCCGGAATCCGGTGCCAACGTGATCACCACCGACAACTCTGACTGGGCCACCAACTGCCCGGAGTACAAGGTCACGGCCGTGGAGGTGTTGAAGGTGTTCCAGCCGTCCCAGTGGCAGAAGCGTTACCAGGACTTCAGTGACGAACAGCGGCGCCTGCTCCAGGAGCGCCGGGGTGCGGAAAAAGCCGAGGTGCGCCGATGAGCAGTGACAACCTGGTCAAGATGGCCAACCAGATTGCCCATTACTTTGATAGCGAGCCGGATCATGAGCTGGCGGTGAAGGGCGTCAGGCAGCATTTGCAGAGCTTCTGGACGCCGGCCATGCGCCAGCAGTTGGGGGAGTGGATAGCGGCCAATGCGGGGCAGGGGCTGGACCCCAAGGTGGTGGAGGCTTTGGGTTAGCCGTTGCCTGTACTGGCCCTATCGCCGGCTTGCCGGCGATAGGGCCGGTACAGAAAACATGAAATGTCCGTCATGAATGCCGGGCGAGTCTGCCCGCAATGCTACGCTCGCGGAAACACTCTGCACGGATACCCACCATGGACATGAACTGGCACCAGGCCCTGCAAGAGAGCCTGATCTGGCTCGCAATCGCCTCGTTCATCACCCTCATCGGCTTTACCGCCGCCGCTGCCCTGGCTGTGCGCTACACGCGCTGGGGCAGCCAGTTCTGGCAACTGGCCGGGCCCTATTTCACCTTCCGGCGCAGCTGGCGGCCCTTGCTGGTGTTCGCCTTGCTGCTGGTGCTGACACTGTTCTCGGTGCGCCTGAACGTGCTGTTCTCGTTCTGGTACAACGGCTTCTACAGCGCCCTGCAGGCCCTCGATCAAACCGCGTTCTGGTACCTGCTCGGGGTGTTCGCGGTGCTGGCGACCATCCATGTGCTGCGTTCGCTGTTCACTTTCTACGTGACCCAGGCCTTCAGCATCCAGTGGCGTGTGTGGCTGACCGAACGCCTCACCCATGACTGGATGCAAGGCGATGCCTATTACCGCGGGCAGTTCCTCGAACATCCGGTGGACAACCCTGACCAACGTATCGAACTGGACATCAACGCCTACGTCACCAACTCGGTGTCGCTGGCCCTCGGCGCAGTCAGTGCGCTGGTGTCGCTGGTGGCCTTCACCGGCATCCTCTGGGGCCTGTCGGCGCCGCTGGCGGTGGCCGGCTACGAAATCCCCCGGGCGATGGTGTTTGCCGTCTACCTGTACGTGCTGGTCGCCACCTGGATCGCCTTCCGCCTCGGCCAACCGTTGATCCGCCTGAACTTCCTCAACGAAAAACTCACCGCCAACTTCCGTTACGCGCTGATGCGCCTGCGCGAGAATGCCGAGAACATTGCCTTCTACCAAGGTGCGCCGGTGGAGCGGGCGACCCTGCTCGGGCGTTTCGGTGCGCTGATCGTCAATGTCTGGGCGCTGGTGTTCCGAAACCTGAAGTTCAGCGGTTTCAACCTGGGCGTCAGCCAGGTCGCCGTGGTATTCCCGTTCATTCTCCAGGCGCCACGGTTCTTCAGTGGCGCGATCAAGCTTGGCGATGTCATGCAGACCGCCCAGGCGTTCGGCCAGGTGCAGGATTCACTGTCGTTCTTCCGTGAGTCCTACGACACCTTCGCCCAGTACCGCGCCACCCTCGATCGTCTGACCGGTTTTCTCGACGCCAACCAGCAGGCCGCCGCGCTGCCGCGGGTACTCACCGAGGAGCAGGCGCATGCCCTGGATATCACCGGCCTGCAGGTGTTGCGCCCCGACGGCCATGCGCTGATCGCCGACCTCGACCTGCGCCTGCACGCTGGCCAGGCGCTGCTGATCAAGGGGCCCTCGGGCAGTGGCAAGACCACCTTGCTGCGCGCCCTGGCGGGCCTGTGGCCTTATGCCGAGGGGGAGGTCAGGCGCCCCACGGGCACCCAGGCGTTGTTCCTGTCGCAGCGCCCGTACTTGCCGCTGGGCGACCTGCGTACCGCCATCGCCTACCCGGCGGGCAGCACGGCCGAGGACGCGCCGCGCATGCAGCAGGCCCTGCGCCAGGTCAACCTGGCGCACCTGGTGGATCGGCTGGAGGTGAGTTGCGACTGGTCGCACATTCTGTCGGTGGGTGAGCAGCAGCGCCTGGCGTTCGCCCGGGTGCTGTTCAATCGGCCGCAGGTGGTGTTTCTTGATGAGTCGACATCGGCGATGGATGAAGGGTTGGAGCACATGCTGTATTCGCTGTTGCGCAGTGAGATGCCGCAGGCCCTGCTGGTGAGTGTCGGGCATCGCAGTACGCTGGCGGATTTCCATACCCATCGGCTGGAAGTGGATGGGCAGGGGGGGTGGTTGTTCCTGGAGCAGCAGCCGGAGGTAGAGCTACAGGTATAGGGGGCCTTTGCTGGCCTCTTCGCGGGGCAAGCCCGCTCCCACAGGTACACCACAGGCATCGAGATTTGTGGTGTAACTTGCTGGCCTCTTCGCGGGGCAAGCCCGCTCCCACAGGTACATCACAGGCATCGAGATTTGTGGTGTACCTGTGGGAGCGGGCTTGCCCCGCGAAAGGGCCGGTACAGGCAACCCATATTCAGGTCAGATGCTCACCATCGAGCATCACAATCAACTCCGCCCCTTCGTTACGCACATTCCCCACGTCCTTGCCCACCGCAAACCACTCAAAAGCCTCCACCGGCAAGCACCGCTCCCGCGCCAGCCGTTCGGCTTCCTCGGCGGGCACCTCGGGGTCGACCCACGCCCGCGCATCCGCAGGCCCCAGCACCAGCGGTCGGCGATCGTGGATATCGACCATCCCCGCGTCACTCGCCGCCGTGATGATCACAAAGCCATCCCCTTCGTTCGGCTCCAACCCCGCACGCACCTCGGCCAGCGCCGCCATGAACATCGGCGCCTGGCTTTTCAGGCGAATGAAATAGGGCTGCTTGCGCTTGGGGTCATGCGGGTCGGCAACCCATTCGTACCAACCGTCAGCCATCACCAAGGCCCGCCCCTGGGGCCAAAGGGCCTTGAAGAACTTGCCAGTGGTCACCGTCTCGACCCGCGCATTGATCGGCGCAGGCCGCTTGCCGGTGGCCCAGAACGGCGCCCAGCCCCAATGGCAGGGGTCGATACGCAGGCCATCGGCGGCATTGTGCAGGATCAGCACGCGGCTGCCGGGAGCCACGTTGTAGCGGCCGATGGGCGCATTGTCGTAACCGCTGATCACGTCCTGCTCGGCGTCCAGCTCACGCAGGTAATCGGCCAGCCCCTGGTACTGGGCGAAGCGTCCGCACATGGTATGCACCCCCATTTGTCGAAATTTCCTACGGGGGCAATTGACCGCACCGCAGGCATATCGTTACTGTATATGTATACAGTTATCATGCAAGGCTGCGACATGACTTCCATCCTGGGGCCGCTCACCTGTGGCGGCGCTGCGCTGCCACGCTACCTGTTTCGCATTCCGGCGGGGTTCCCTTCGCCGGCGGCGGACCACATGGAGCAACCCATCTCGCTGGACGAGCTGTTCAACCTGCGGGCGCCGCACATGTACCTGGTCAGGATAGACGGCGACAGCATGCAGGGCGCCGGGATCTTCGACGGTGACCTGGTGCTGGTCGACCGCTCGATCGAAGCGCGCCATGGCCATATCGTGATTGCCGCGGTCAACGGCGAGCCCTTGTGCAAACGCCTGCACCGTATCGGCGGGCAGGTGGTGCTGCGTTCGGAAAACCCGGGTTTCGCGCCGCGCTACATCATGGAGGGTGACGAATTGACCATCTGGGGCGTGGTCACCTTCAGCGTGCGTAGCCACGACCCGCACTCATGAAGCTCTCATCGCTACCGCCGCCAAGGTAGCGCCGGCAAAGCCGGCCCCCACCAGGAAGGTCGCCTGGAAGCCCACCCCATCCCACAGCAGCCCCGCCACCACGCTGGCGGCCAGCAGCGCCAACCCGGTCAGCAGGTTGAACAGGCCAAAGGCCGTGCCGCGCAGGTTGGCCGGCGCACTGTCGGCGATCAGCGCGGCGAAGATGCCCTGGGTAAAGCCCAGGTGCAGCCCCCAGGCCGCCACGCCCAACGCCAGCCCGGCCCAGCCCGGCAGCAGCGCCAGCAGCAGGTCGGCAGCGATCAGCAAGCCGAGCCCCAGCATCAGCACCCCGCGTCGGCCGATACGGTCCGACAGCACACCGGCGGGGTAGGCCGACAGCGCGTAGGCCAGCGCCATCAGTACCAGCACCGCGGGCGCCCACAAGGGCGCCAGGCCCATGTCCTGGGCGCGCAGCAGCAGGAAGGCCTCGCTGAAACGGCCCAGGGTGAAGAGTATGGCCAGACCGATCAGGCGCCAGTAGGCCGGGCCCAGCCGCGCCAGTTCGTGCCACGCCAGCGGTGAGCGTGGCGGGTGCGCCGGTGTCGAGGCCGGGGGTTCGCGGACGAAGGCCACCAGGATGTACACGGCGAGAAACGCCGGGATCACCGCCACCCAGAACACCGTCTGGAAATGGCTCGCGGTCAGCCACATCAGCAGGATCGCCAGCAACGGCCCGAGGAACGCGCCGACCGTGTCCAGCGCCTGGCGCAGGCCGAACGCCGCCCCCCGCAGCTCGACCGGGGTCACATCGGCCACCAGCGCGTCCCGCGGCGCGCCGCGGATGCCCTTGCCGACACGGTCGACGAAACGCGCCCCGATCAGCCATTCCAGCCCCGAGGCCATGGGAAACACCGGCTTGGTCAGCGCGCCCAGGCCGTACCCCAGCACCGTCAGCAGCTTGCGCTTGCCCAGCCGGTCGCTGAGGGCGCCGGAAAACACCTTGGTAATCGACGCGGTGGCCTCGGCGATGCCTTCGATGACGCCCACCGCCACCACCGAGGTGCCGAGCACGGTGACCATGTACAGCGGCAACAGGGCGTGGATCATCTCCGAGGAAATGTCCATGAACATCGACACGAACCCCAAAGCCCAGACGCTGCGGGGGATCTTCGGCAAGGCCTTGGCGACGCCCGTGTGTGCGGTTTTCTCGATGCTGCGCATCGTGACCTCGGTTGTCTCGCTACGCTCGAAACTGTAGGAGCCTGGGCGCAGGATGCAAATTCGTGCCGACCGAAATCCCTGTACAGCGCAGAATTCGATTCTTGATCCGATGGGCATATTGGGGAAGGTCACCTTGCAGGCCAGTCAACTCTGCAAACGCCTCATCGATGCAAAGGAAAGAGGGTCAGCTATGGACATGCTTGCGCACATTGTCACTAGGGGGTTGCGCGTCACCGAACCTGGCAACCGCCCGTTTTCTTGCCATTTCGATCACCTCTTTGTTTACCCTGATCTCCCTGCCCAAGGCATCGAATACAGGGGGTATGGGCGTAGATGCCCTCTGGTGCACTGTCATCGCTGGCCCGGCGCCAATCGTCTAGGTAGAGCGGCAGAAACACCCGTATGGCCTGCCCACCACCCAAGTCGGTGAAGCTGTCGATGGAAAGAGAAAAGTTCTGTCAATGGAACGACCGGCACAGTTTGTCAAATTCTGACTTGCCCCGATGGGTTCGACCCTCCCGGAGCCTGTGATACTTTCCGCAGCTGGTTTTACCAGGGAGTAATATCGTTGATGGAATTGACGAAGATCTTTGCACCACAAAACCGCCGACTGATCAAACTCACCACCCCCATCCGAGATGACCAGGCGTTGTTGCTGGAGCATTTCAGCGGCAATGAAGGGTTATCCACGCTGTTCAGCTTCGAGCTGTCGTTGATCAGCCAGGATGCCAGGCTCGAACTCAAATCATTGATCGGCCAACCTACCCGTCTGGACATCGAATTGGCCGACGGCGGCGTACGCCATATCCATGGTCACATCACCCGGTTCAACCTGCTGGGCAGCGACGGTGGCCTGGCGCGTTACAGCGCGACACTGAGCCCCTGGCTGTGGATGCTGACGCGGCGCGTTGATTCGCGGATCTTTCAAGAGCAGACCATTGAAACGGTCATCCGCGCGGTTTTCGAGCATTACGGCGGGCTGGGCACATTCGAGTTTCGCCTGCATAAGCCTCTCAAATCCCACAGCTACATCACCCAGTATCGCGAAACCGACCTGGATTTCGTGTTGCGCTTGCTGGAGCAGGACGGCCTGTTCTTCTACTTCGAACACGGCACGGACGGGCACAGCCTGATCATCACGGATGAATCCCAGGCTCTGCAAGCGTTGCCCGAACAACCGCAAATCCGCTACCACAGCGCCTTTGTCACCGAGACCAGTGACTCGATCACCCAATGGCGCAGCCACCGGGTATTGCAATCGGGCAAGATGGCCATCCAGACGTTCGATTACAAGCAGCCAAGAAATCCGCTGCCCGTCCACATGGGCAGCCTCAATGAACAGGGCGATGTCGCGCCCTACGAGGTGTACGATTTTCTCGGTGCCTACAGTCACCGCCTGCCTGACGAGGGCGAGGCGCTGGTCCGCCGCCACCTGGAGGTCATCGAAGCCCAGGCCAAGACCTTCACCGGCACCAGCAACTGCCGGGCCATGCGTGCGGGCTACAGCTTCGAACTGACCCAGCACTTCGACCATGAGGACGGTGCGGCAGAAGCTCGCCAGTTCCTGCTCGTGTCGGTGGAGCACCGTGGGTGCAACAACTATTTCTCGGATGAGCCTGCAGGCTACGACAACCAGTTTGTCTGTATTCGCCAAAGCATCCCTTACCGCCACCCGATCACCGTGCCGCGCCCCACCCTCAACGGGCCGCTCAGTGCGATCGTGGTCGGGCCGGAGGGCGAAGAAGTCTTCACTGACGAGCTGGCGCGGATCCAGGTCCGGTTCCACTGGCAGCGCGGCGACAGCCTGCCGCAGGGCACCACCTGGGTGCGGGTCGCGATGCCCAGCGCTGGCAGTGGCTTCGGCCATCAGTTCTTGCCGCGTATCGGCCAGGAAGTGCTGGTCACCTTCCTGGCAGGCGATATCGACCGCCCCGTGGTCACCTCAGTGCTGTACAACGCCGAGCAGACTCCGCCGCGCTTCAGCAAAGCCTCGGGCCTGCCAGGCAACCGCGCGCTTTCCGGCATCCAGACCCAGGAGCACAAGGGCCGCGGGTTCAACGAGCTGTTGTTCGACGACACACCGGGCGCCTTGCGTGCCCGCGTCGGTACCACGCACCAGGCCACAGCGCTCAATCTGGGCAAACTCACCGAGCCACGTTCTGACGGCCAGGCCAAGGCCCGTGGCAACGGTGCCGAATTGCGCACCGACGCCGCGATTGCCCTGCGCGCCGCCCAAGGCATGTTGCTGACCACCTATGCCCGCCGGGACGCCACAGGGGCACAGCTGGACCGCGAAGAACTGCTCACGCTGCTGGCCGAGTGTGGGGAGCTGTTCAAAAGCCTCGGGCAAACCGCCGCCGCGCGAGGCGGGGCAGCGGTGGACAGCGAGGGCATCGACGCCTTGGGCCAGGCGCTGAAACAGTGGCCAGCGCCCGACAGCGACAGCCCGGGCGAGCCAGTCATGGCCGTTGCGGCTGCGGCGGGTATCACCAGTGCCACACCGCGCTCGCAAATCCACTATGCCGGTGCCAACCACGACACCACCGCCCAGGACCACCTGCAGTTGACCAGCGGCGCCGCCATGCGCCTGCAAGCCGGCAAGGGCATCAGTGCCTTCGCCCAGGATGAGGGCATCAGTGCCATTGCCAACCGCGGCAAAGTAATGGTCCAGGCCCAGGAAGACGACATCACCGTCAACGCACAAAAGAGCCTGCACCTGTCGGCCGCCGAAGGCGAGGTGGTCATCACCGCGCCAACCATCCGCCTGGTGGCCGATGATGGCAGCTATATGAAGATCGGCGGCGGTGTCGAAATCGGCAGCCAAGGCAAGGTGATCGTCCATGCCAGCGAGCATGACTGGGTCGGCCCCCGCACCGACAGCGCCCCGTTGCCAGCATTCACCCGCGACCCGGCGGCGCAACGCCTGGCCTTCCACTACCCGGGGCACGCCGACGACAGCGTGCGAATGGCCGTTGATCACGCCTACCAGATCAAGCTCGAAGACGGTAGCACCGTGCAAGGCCTGACCGACGCCAGCGGGCTCACCGAACACGTCGAGCGCGAAGCGATGCACCAGGCGCAAGTGGCTGCCCTGCGCAGCACCGGCAGCAAAGGAGGCAGCCAATGAGTGGCGATCAATATGCGGTGGCTGAAAGCGTCACCCGGCTGGTACCCAACTTCAGTACCGAACGCAAAATGGAGGTACCCGCCGACCTGCCAGGGGTGGTGATCTTCTTGCACGGCGTGAATGACCCGGGGGCTTCTTACGAGTCGGTGGAGACGGGGTTGTGCCAAGGGGTGAATGAGCGATTGGATCGGCCTGATCTGAAGGCGGGCCGGTATGGGGCTGACTACAGTGCTGCGAAAAAAATTCCGATTGAGGAACTCGGCGAGGATCACAAAGCCACACTCGACGATCCAGACACGTACCTTTATCAGCGAGACGCGAACGACCCCAAAACCCGCAGCCTGATGATCCCGTTTTACTGGGGCTACCGCGCTGAGCCTGGCGAGATAATGCGCGATGAAAATAACGACCCGACCAAACTGCGCGACCAATACCAGGACGTGTTCGAAAACCGTCTGGACCGGCACTTTGCCAAGGGCGGTGGTTTTTTCGCCAATGCCACCAACAACCTGCTGGAGATGTACGGTAAAGGCTTTGCCAAGCTCATCCGGCAACTTGCGCAACTCTCGCTATCCAACCCTCAGTACATGGGAAAAGGGCCGCATCGGCGTTACTTTGTGTTGGCGGCGACGCGACTGGCCATGCTGGTCAGTGAGATCCGTCTTGTATCGCCTGATGAAACCATTACCATCATGGGCCACAGTCAAGGCACCTTGATTACCCTGCTGGCCCAGGCCTTGTTGATCGACAAGGGCCAACGCTGTGCCGACACCGTCATCATGGTGGACACCCCTTACAGTGTGTTGCCCCAGGCCACGCCCAAAGGCCATGACACACTCGCGACGCTTATCCGCATCGCCACGGCCGTCACCCAGGCACCCCATGCCCAGCCGCCGCTTTCTGCGCTCAGGGACAGCAAGACCTACGGCGGTCGCACGGGCCCCAAGTGGTCACCCACACAGGGCTCGCGCAAGGACAAGGTCGGTAACATCACCGTTTTTCCCGAGCGTGATAATCGCGGCAAGGTATACCTGTACTTCAGCCCGGACGACACCACGGTCGCCCTGGACGACGTCCAGGGCATCGGTACCTATGGGGTGCCCAATGCCTTGCCTGACGGCAAACCAGCGATGGCGGCGTTGCAGTCCTTGCGTTTTTACCAGCGCATGTGGACCAAGCGGCATCGCAACGGCGAGCCGGTGCTGGTCGGTGACGCCATACAACAAACAGTGCTGCGGGCGGAGGGAGAACCCCGATACCCCGGCGGCTGGTCAAAGGCCGCTGTGGCCTCGCAAGCGCCAATAGCAAAAGGTGAAGAACGCCTGATCAATGCCGAACCCTTGAGCCCACCCCACGCGCCTCAGATGTTCGGCGGTGAGGCGGTAACCGGCACCCCCACCCAGGCAGGTATGGACAGCCCCGATGACGTCAGCATCCGCTCTGCGTTGGGCAATCCGATGGCCAAGTTCAAATGGATCAAGGTCCGTACCAACCCTACCCGGGTCGACCGGGAAGAAGAACGTGCTCGGTGGAACGCTGGCAAAGAGCCCGGCGATCAAACAGCAGCCATACGTCAAAAACCCGTGTCGGGTAATCCAATGCTGAAGACCCAGGATCATTACGTCATTTTCCGTGAAGAAACGCCTAATGAGATCCAGGCCCGGATGCCCGCAGATCCGGATGAAATGGACGCTAACAGCTACCACTCGGCCGTGTTGCGCAGCCCGGAGAACCAACGCTGGGTGACGGCAATGGACATTGCGATTGGCCAGGCGCACAGCCTCGATGATCCGGCTATGCGGGAGGTGTTGGTAGCGATTGCGGATTGGAAGATGGATAAAAAGTACTTTGAGATAATCAAAGAATTACCGGCCTGGTCGCGACTGAGTAGGGAAGCTCAAGCATTGGTGACTGCCAGTAGTAAGTATTATCAACGGGGCGTGTTCCCGTCTTCTGAGCTGGTCTCGCTAACGCCACCGTCCTTGTTAGCCAATGCACCTGTGAAAGGAGATGGCCGATGAAGGACTTATCCCCCTCCCCTAAGTCACGGCCCAACCTGAAACCTTATCAGCTGATCGCCGGAGTACTCATTGTGCTCTGGCTTAGCTTCATCTGGATTGTCCAACTCAAAGCACAGGAAGCCGATATGGTACTTCGCGACATGAAACCTGTCATGGCCTGGGGCATCGCCGCGATTGTCGGCTCGCTGCTGCTGATCTTCGGCATTCACTGGTGGGGCAAAGCCCTGGCAAATGAGAAAGCAGAGCTTGCCAATTATCGAAACCAGATTGAGGCCAGAACCGCCGAACAGCAGGCCACGCAAGCGCGGACCTACGCCCTGGAGATTCGGGGAGTTGGACTTGGAATTTACACAGACGGCCAATCCAAAATCTGGCAGTTCATCAAAAAGAAAAACGACAACTTTGCTTCGATTTACTCGCAGGACGCGAAAGACTACAACCCGTCATTAACCTCCAGGAGAAACTCCGCAGACATCAAAGCCCGTATCGCATTCAAAAATTCGGCAGGTGAAGCAGTGGCCTACTGGCCAATCCCGGTGTTTGCGCTAGGTCCACCCGATCCGTACGCTAAAGGGTACAGAGCAGAAGGCCTGATCAATGAAGGGCGTAATGCGGCGACCTTGGGCGTTACCCAGTTTCTGTGGCAAGACGATGAAAACACTACCCATGCGCAAGGCATGATCGAACGACTGTTCACGTTTTTTGACGATAACCCCAAGGTTCCACAGGCCATGATCGCGAGCCAGGACGGTGACGTGGCGCGCGACCCTTATCGCAAACCGGGCACACCGGGATTGCAGAATGGCCACGTGGTTCCAACGATCTACGAAAACGCGACAGGCCTGCTGGTCACGCGCTCGGATCGAGTGGACCGCTACATTCGCCCCTTCGTCACTCGTGACGCCGAGGACAATCAGGACAAAAAAACTGACTTCGGGAAATTGTGGGCGTTTTACTGGGAACGGGACAGGGCATTTACAGACTGGTATGAGGCCGCTGAGCGCGCAAAAGGCGCTGAAGTCTCGATAGACCCGAGCACCATGTCCACCGCCTACTGGCAATCGCAACTGCCCACCTTGTGGAAAACCATCAACAACCGCGGCCCAGGCCATTTTGAACCGTCCCCCTGGCTGCCCGTGCGTTGGGCCGAACACCAGCTGAAGGAGTTTGACGCAGCGCCAGTGCTGGGTTACCTGCACCGTCCGATCAAGGTTTCCATGCAGGACGAACACGGCAAGCGCCTCAAACCCGCGTTGCAGGCCAAGGCCTTGCAGGCGGGTTGGCTCAAGGCCCTCGACACCCTGCCCGATGGGCAAAAACCGGTGCGCGTGTTCTACGACACCACCAACAACGCCGAAGCAGAAATCGCCCTGACCAACGCCTTGCACAGCCTCAACACCGATGGCCAAGGCCTGGATGTGGGCAATGTCGACGAGGGCTATGACATCGGTCGCCGTCTGGGCAATACCGGCGTCAGCGGCGCGCTGGTGGAAATCAACCTGGCCACCATCGCCAGCTACCACGACGGCGGTGCCAGTGCCGTGGTGTACGCCGGCAGCGACGGCAGCCTGACCGTGCAGATGATCAGCCCGCCAGATGAGGCACGCAAAGCGAAGAACCAGCAGAACCGTGGCGCTGACCCCTTCAAGTATGGCCTCCCAAGTGTCGGACGACCCAAGGCATGAACCCTCCCATTTGCCTGGGCGACCCCACCAGCAGTGGGGGCCGCGTGCTGTCATGCCAACTGGCTGGCACCCACACCGTCAACGGCAAAACGCCAGCGGTGCTGGGCGACAAGGCCAGTTGCCCACTTCACAAAGGGGTTTTTGCCTTTGTTGAGGGACATCCAAGCCGCCGCATGAACGGTAAACCTGTGGTGCTGCAAGGCCATCGGCTGGCATGCGGGTGTCACGGCGTGGCCAGCCATGCGCTGAATGTGAGCGTCGAGTAATCACGCGTTTCACACTACCCTAGACGCGACCGGGCTACTGGAATACTGTACATATATACAGATTTCGTGATGCTCCCTACCTATGCCCAATCCAGACTCTACCCTTACCCAGAGCGGCTTCTCGAAGAAAAATGCTGATCGAGCTATTTGCCTGATCGACTGCAATTCTTTCTACGCCAGCTGCGAGAGAGTCTTCAGACCCGATTTGGCCAAGACCCCCATCGTCGTGCTCAGCAACAACGACGGCTGCGTGATTGCCCGATCGTATGACGCCAAACCGTTCGTGAAGATGGGCGAGCCCTATTTCCAGGTGAAGGACAAGCTGCGCCGGCACGGCATCATGGCGTTCAGCAGCAACTATGCGCTGTACGGCGACATGAGCGAACGCATCATGACCTTGATTGAATCGATGGTGCCGGCGAGCGAGGTCTACAGCATCGACGAGTGCTTTGCAGACCTCACCGGCATTCAGGAAAACCTCACCCAGTTCGGGCGAACGGTGCGCTCAAGGGTCCTGCGGTGCACCGGCATCCCGGTAGGCGTGGGCATTGCCGGCACCAAGACCCTCGCCAAGCTGGCCAACCATACGGCGAAACGGTTGCTGGCGCAGACGGGTGGGGTAGTGGACATCACCGACCCGTTCAAACGTGATTGGGTGTTGCGCAATACCGAAGTGCAAGAGGTGTGGGGGATTGGCCGGCGGATGACGGCTCACCTCGAGGCGATGGGCATACGCACGGCGATGGACTTGGCCAAGGCCGACGCCTGGACGCTTCGGCAAAAATTCAGCGTGGTGGTGGAAAAGACCGCCCGCGAGCTGGCCGGCACGCCCTGCCTTGAACTGGACGAGGCCGCGCCGCCGAAGCAGGAAATCTGCTGCAGCCGAATGTTCGGCACCCGCCTGACCGAGCTCGCGCCGATCAAGCAGGCGGTCGCCACCTACGTGGGGCGCGCCGCGGAAAAACTTCGGGCCCAGCATTCAGTCTGCAAGCGCATGCGCGTGAGCATCCGCACCGGGATGTTCAATCCGGACGAGGCGCATCACGCCCAGGGCGTGATGGTCGAGTTGCCTTATCCCACCTGCGACACGCTGCTGATGACCCGGCTTGCGACCGAAGCGGTGGCGCGGCTATTCCGGCCGGGTTTCCGTTACAGCAAGGCCGAAGTGCTGCTCATGGACCTGCGACAGCCGGGTGAGTTTTCAGAGGACCTGTTTGCGCTCAAGCAGTCGGTGGCCTGTGACCGGCTGATGCAAGTGATGGATGACATCAACCAGCGTTGGGGTCGCGGGACCATGCGGGCTGCCAGCGTGCCCGTGGCACCGGACTGGGGGATGAGGAGGGAGATGATGAGCCAGTCCTACACCACGCGAATCGATCAGTTGTGGACGGTCAAATGTTGAGCGTTTGCGTCCGGGGGTAAGCCCCGCCTCCGTGAAGGAGGCGGGGCGGTGGGCTACTGGATCAGCAACGGTGTCGTGCGCACAGTGCCAAGCGAGGATCGGATCGTGACCGTTGGGTTGGCGCTCGGCACCACGGTCGTGGTGGTGGTCGAGAGCCGCCAGCGGCCGCTGACCGGGACTGTAGCGGTGCCCACCGTGACCAGCCCGTTGGCGGTTGTGACCTGAACGGTGAGGGTGTTGCCGACCACCGCGGAGGAAGTCCCGGACAGGTCCCAGGTGTAGCGGTCATTGGCGCGCGCCCGTGCCACGGCGCTGGTCACCACCAGGTTCTCCTGCGTGACCTGCGGTGTGACCTGCACGGTGACGGTGGCCGGTGCCGAGAGTGTGCCGAACGCATCCCGGACCTGGTAGGTGAAGGTGGTGGTAAAGGCCGCGGTGACATTCTGCGGTGCGGTGTAGGTCACCACGGTGCCGTCAGTACTGACGCTGCCCTGGCCAGCCGCCGGCTGGGTCAGGAGGAGTACGGTCAAGGGCGTGCTGCCGGCGTCGTTGAGCAACACATTGAGCGTCAGCGTTCCACCTTGGCTGGCGGCGGTGTCGTTAGTGGCGACCGGTGCCGGGTTCGGGGTCACGTTGACCGTGACGGTTGCCGGTTCCGAATCGAGGCCTTTGCTGTCCCTGGCGATGTAGCTGAAGGTCGCCTGCAGCGGGGCATTGGTGGCCGGTGGCGTGTAGGTCAGGCTGGTGGTGCCATTGAGCGCCACCGTGCCCTGGCCGGCCGCTGGCGGTACGAAGCTGCCGATGGTTAGCGGCGTGTTGTTGTCGGGGTCGCTGTCATTGGCCAGCACGTTGAGGGTGATCGGTACACCCGCGTTGGTGCTGACGGTATCCGCCACGGCCAGCGGTTTCTGGTTTTCGGCAGGGACATCGACGATGCCGGCGACGGTCACCGGTTCGCTGTCCGAGCCGCCGGCAGCCGACTTGACCGTAACGCTTTCCGGTGGCTGGGTCAGATCATTGACCACCAGCGTTCCGTCTGCTGGCAGAGGCCCGTATCCCTGGGCGACGAGGCCAGGATTAAGGACTTTGTCACTGGAGCTGGCGGTGATGGTCAGGCGGTGATTGTCCGGGTCGTATCGAGCCGTACTGACCTTCACCACATCGACAGGCGTGCGTGATACCGAGGTGGGTTTGGTCGCGCCACCCAGTTCGCTGGCTGTCAGCACCACCACGGAGGGCGGCGCGGCGGGGGTGGCGAAGGTGGTGTAGAAGTAGCCGTTGTTGTCCGTCAGCAGATTCGCGTTGGGCAGGCACGGTCCCGGTGGTGTGCCGGTGAGGGTGAGGGTGGTGCGGTAGCACACCGTCGATGCAGCCGGGGTCTGTGCCTGGGTACCGCTGTTGGTACGGAACGAGTCGGCAAAGATTTCGACCTGCGAGCCACTGCTGTCACGCTGGTAGGTGATGCGCTCCACTTCCACCGGCGTCTGGGTGCGGTCGTCGTAGATCTTGCCGGAGATAGCGAACACATCGGTGCGCAGTGTGCCCGCGGGGCCGGAGATCTCCAGATAGTTCTGCGGGTTACCTTGGGCATCGAGGATCGGGCTGCCGCGCACCACGTCCGCAAGGTTCGGGTCGCCGACGAACTTCTCCTGCAGGCCGGTTTCCGGGTTGGTCTCGGTGAAGTAGCGGGCGATTTCCAGGCCGGCTTCATTGGTCAGGCTATTGGGGGCCGTCGCGCTGTACAGGAACGGCCCGAGGGCGCCCTGCAGCGCCCCCGAGTAGTTGAGCGTGGCAATGCCGATATCACTGGTGTCGTTGATCGCCCGCCGCCCTGGCGTGGCAACCACGTACACCTTGGTACCGTACGGATGGCGCACGGTGTACATGCCCGCGGTAGGCACTGCGGCGCGGATACGGATGCGGGCGAAGTTGTGCTGTTCGCCATCGACGATCTCGCCTTCGCCGGCCACCGCTTCCAGGGCAGCAACGTACTGCTCGATGCCGAAGGTTCGGTCACCGACGCTGCCGTCAGCGGTGAACCAGAAGCTTTCACCTGGCCAGTTGTTGGGGAAGATGATGGGCTCGGCGGGGTTGAAGCCGCCTTCGGCCGGAATGGTGCACATGTAGCCGGGGGCTGCTGCGGTGCCCGGCGCGCGGGAGCTGACTGT
Source organism: Pseudomonas sp. NPDC089395 (assembly GCF_044749525.1). NCBI lineage: Bacteria > Pseudomonadati > Pseudomonadota > Gammaproteobacteria > Pseudomonadales > Pseudomonadaceae > Pseudomonas > Pseudomonas sp. NPDC089395. Next base: position 75,207 of record NZ_JBIVID010000012.1, on the reverse strand, counting down.
CTTGGACAGGCAGAGCTCAAGCTTCACAGTGTTGAAGTCCTGATACCACATGGGGAACCGGCCGGTGGCGAGGGTGTAGGGCCCCGGGTCGAAACTCTGCAGCGCGGCGTTGGCACCGCCCACCATGGCGATGGACAGGCTCAGTGTGTTGAAGATGAAGCGTGGCCACTTGTTCATGTTAGCTCCTGGCGCTTGATCCGAATTCGGATGGGTCACTGGACGATGACCACTTCTTCTGTATCGCTGCCGCCGTTCGCCGACGTCACCCGAATGGTCGCTGGCGGAACTGTGCCGGCGTTAGGCGACAGGGACTTGTCGGCGCCGCCGGACAGTTCACCGATCAGCGCGCCACTGCGTCCGGCGTAGGCGGTCAGGTTGGGCGGCGTGATGCGGTCGCTGGTCGAGGCCTCGATGGTCAGTCGCCCGCTGCTGCGGCTGTATTCGGCGCGGCGGATGGTGACCAGATCGGTCAGGTGCACCGGCACGGTGGTTGGCGCATGGAGGGTAGGGATCGCCAGGTGGTTGTCGACAGTCACTTGCAGGACCGCCGGCAGCGACGGGTCGACTGTCGACTGGCCATACCAGCTTCCGGTCGAGTTGGCTTCGGTCATGGTCACGGAAGTGCCCGCGCTGTCCAGGAAGTTGGCCGTACCGGGAGGCGGAGGGGCCATGGTGAAGACATCCTGGTGCGCGACCACGCCACCGGACGTGCTGCCCCTTGAGTAGGTGGCACGCTGGACCAGTGCCGGGGCGGGGAGATCCACGGCGCTGAGCTTGCCGGAAACGGAGAATGTATCGCTGCGCGTATCGATGCCGTTAGGGCCCTGGACACGCAGATAGTTGGTGTTGAAGGGGCTGCCAGTGACTGGCTCCTCCAGACTCGGGTCGCCGATGTAGGTCTCCTGCTGGCCGGTTTCCGGGTTGGTCTCGGTATAAGGGCCATTGAGGCTGCGCAGGAACGGTCCGATGTCGCCCTTCAGCGCGCCGGAATAATCGCCGGATGGGCCGATGCCGATATCGCGGGTCATGTTGATTGCCCGGGTGCCGCCGGTGTCGGCGAACTCTTCGGGCGTGACGTTGAACACGTCGACGCCATAGGGGTGGGTGACGGTGTAGACGCCGGCTGCGGGGACATCCACCCGAATGCGAATACGGGCGAAGCTCAGTTGGTGGCCGTCAGCGACCTCGCCGTTGAACGCGGCTTCGATGGCCGCGACATAGGTCAGGTCGATGCCGCTGGCGGCGTCGGTAATGGCGCCGTCCGCGGCGAACCAGAAGGTTTCATCTGGATAGTTGGTAGGGAAGACGATGGGCTGGGTGTCATCGAATTCCCCTGGTGCCGGGTTGAGCACGCACATGTAGGCAGGCGCCCCGGGCGTGGGTGCTGTGCGCGAGCTGACGGCCTTGCTCAGGCACAGGTCAAGGGTTCGGCCATGGGTGTCTTGATACCAGGCGGCGTAACCCGTCTTGTTTCCGCTATCGAGGGGGTAGGGGCGTTCTCCGGGGACACCCGGGTCTACGGCGTAGAGACCTGCCTGCGCCGTCCCGCCACTCAATGACGCAAGCAGGATAGAACTTGCCAGTAGGGTCAATCTGTTTTGCATGATTCAGTCCTCTGGATATGACGCAGGCTGGGTGGTGCAGCTCGGTCGAAAGGTTCTGAATCGGCATCAGCAACGATCGTGCCTGTTTAATTCTCAAAAAGTCGTGGGCGCGATATCGCCAGCGAAATACTTGAATCGAAATTAGTTGGGGTGAGGTCTGTCTGGGCATGGGTTACCGCTGTGTTAAAGCGGTTCGCGTTATTCAGTGAGCAATGAATATTCCTGGTGTTTCCTGCTGCAGTGGTGTCGCTCGATCCTCAATTTTTATTGAATGGAAGAGGGGCCGGCGGGTTCTCGAATGGAAGTTTGTGTTTGTCGAAACAGACGCTAATGGGGGAATTCGCCCAGTGGTGGGGAACTTTGCTCTTGGCGGGGAGTGGCGCCGTCAAGCCTCGCAAGCGTTTCACCGGTGATACTGCAGGCAATACAATTCCGATTTTTTCTAATCGATGGCGCTTGTGTGACAGTTATTCGCGCGCGCGTGCATTCCTGGTTTTCGTACATAATTTGAAACAAGTTTGGGGGAGCAGGGGAGTTAGTGGGGGCAAGTATCCTTCCCCCTTATCAGTGGCAACTTCGCAACTGGTTGAATTCAAACTTGATTTATTTTGGCGCGATATTTGCGGGCTCGAAGGTCAGCCATGTTTGTGCTGACTTGGAGGCCCGCCCAAATGACCTGCGCACACTTGCACGCTCAAATCGATCTTGATCGCCTACGTTGCTGGTTGAGGAGGCCGCAAGGATTGGCGTTGCTTGCCGGCGTATGGCTCGCGGGGGGTGAGCTGGCCGAAGCGGCAGTGCAGTGCCAGCGCACCTTGGTGGCCAATGTCGTGGCCATGGACCAGCCGTTGATGTTCAACCGGCTCGGTGCGCATAACCCCAACGGCATGATGTATGCCCTGCGCGGGGATGTGGTGGACACCAACGGGGTGTTGATCACCCAAGGCGGTAGCGCCACACCCGGTCAGGTCACCTTGCGCCCGGACAAGCGCCCGCGCCCATTGGTACTGCGGGTTGCCGCCGGAGACTGTTTGACGGTCAATCTGCAGAACCTGCTGGCCTTCCAGGCCAACCCCAATGGCCAGGGCAACGATCACGAGAACGCCGCCAACGGCGAGTTGCATGTCGACGCTCAAGTCGCTGACCGTCATGTGGGTTTCCAGGTCAACGGCTTACAGGCATTTGGATCGATCAACGATATTTCCGCCAACAGCGGACGTAACGACAACACCTTGCTGGCGCCCGGACAAAGCCGTACCTACACCCTCTACGCCGAACGCGAAGGCACTTTCGCGGCGACCAGCTACGGCGCCACCTTCGGCAGCGAGGGCTCGTCCGGCAACGTCGGCAACGGCCTGTTCGGCCAGGTGGTGGTGCTGCCCAAAGGTGGGCGGGCCTATCACAACACGGTCACCGAAGAAGAGATGCGCCTGGCCACGCGCGGGCGAACCCCGGCCGGCCAGCCCATCATCGACTACCAGGCGCGCTACCCGGTGCTCGAACCCTGGATCGCAGAAGGCAAGGCCGGCAAACCGATTCTGAGCATGGTCGACGGCAGCGAGATCATTGCCAGCAATGCCGACGCCGTGATCATGGGGCCCAATGCCGATGGCAGTTTCCCACCGACCACCTATCCCCTTGAAAGCCAGGGCAAGCGTAACCCCAGCCTGCCCAATCGCCTGGAGCCGTTCCGCGATTTCGCGGCGGTGTTCCACGACCAGTCTGCTGTTGTCCAGGCGTTTCCAGGGTTCTGGGGCGATCCTGTGTTCGGCCAGATGCTCGATCCGGCTCGCGACGCCTTCATGGTCAACTACGGTTCCGGTGGCATGGGCGCCGAGGTCATCGCCAACCGGGTGGGTGTCGGCCCGATGCATGATTGCTTGTCCTGCGCCTATGAAGAATTCTTCCTCAGCGCACACACCACCGGCGATATCGCAATGCAGGTGGACGTGCCGGCCAACGTTGGACTCGAGATGCTGGCGCCCGGTCAGGTACCGCCCGCCGACCGTGTCGGTATCAAGGCCAGCATGGCGCTGTATCCGGCCGAGCCTTCCAACGTCGCCCACAGCTACCTGGGCGATGCGGTGAAGTTTCGCAATATCAGCGTGGGTTACGAGCAACACGTGTTCCACCTGCACGGTCACCAGTGGTTGTTCAACCCCAACGATGACAACTCCGACTACATGGATGCGCAGGGCGTCGGCCCAGGCTCCGGTTACACCTATGAGATCGCCCATGGTGGGTCCGGCAACCGCAACCGGGTGGCCGGCGATGCGATCTATCACTGCCATTTCTACCCGCATTTCGCCCAAGGCATGTGGGCCATGTGGCGCATCCATGATGTGTTCGAAGAGGGCACGCGCCTGGCGGTCACCCAGGCGGGCAACAACAACTTCCATGCGCAGCCGTTTGCCCTGCGCAGTGGCTTGCCGGCCTCGGGCGCCCGGGCCTTGCCCGATGGTGAGATCGTCGCCGGCACGCCCATTCCTGCGATCGTGCCCTTGCCGGGCAAGGCCCTGCCGCCGATGCCAGGCAAGGTGGTGGTGATTCCTAAAATGGGCGGTGAAACGCTGGCCGCAGGCCAGGAGCCGGGTGACGACAGCAAAGCGCCGGCTGCGCCGCGCGTCGTAGGCTCGCTGGCCCTGGTCGATCGCAGTGAAGCCAACCGCAACGCCGATGGCACCCTGAAAAATCCGGGCTTCCCGTTCTGGATCGGCGGCATTGAAAGCACCGTCGGCCAACGTCCGCCCACGCCACCTCTGGACATGCTCGACGCGCAAAAGGCCACGGCCTTGAAGGACAGCGGCAAGGCATTGTGGGCGGCGCTGGATCCGGCTCAGGCCGGTGGTTGGGATGGCGGCCTGCCACGTCATGGCCTGGATGGCTGGGCGGCGGGCGGTGAGGCGCACGTGACCACCAGTCTGCTGGACATGAGCAAGGGCCTGGGGCGCGCCAAACCGGTGTACTTCCCCGAGGAGGGCACCGAGGTCGAACAGTCGGCCATGGCCTTCCACGCCAAGCCAGCGCATGCCAGCTTCGCCGTGCTGCCCAATGGCCAAACGCTGCCGCGCGACTTCCTGACCAACGGAGCGCCGCCCGTGGCGGGTGCGCCGTTTTTCGAGCCGTGCATGGACGACCGGCAAAAACGCCTGACCCGCAGTGCCGGCACCGGCAATTTCAACAGTGGTGAGCGTCTCGATGCCCAGTCGTTCACCGGCGCCTCGCCGTTCAGTGCCGATCACCCACGGGTCTACAAAGGCGCCAATATCCAGTTCGACGCCGTGTTCAACAAGATCGGCTATCACTTCCCGCAAACCCGCATCCTCACCCTGTGGGAGGATGCGTGGCCGGTGATCAACAAACAGCGCCCACCTGAACCGTTGGTGATGCGCATGAACACCTTCGACTGCACCATGTACCAGCACACCAACCTGGTGCCTTCAGTCTACGAACTCGACGATTACCAGGTGCGTACGCCAACCGACGTCATCGGCCAGCATATCCACTTGCCCAAGTGGGACCTGACGGCCGCCGACGGCTCGGCCAATGGATGGAACTACGAGGATGGCGTGCTCTCGCCGTCCACCGTGGTCGAACGCATCCACGCCATTCGCCGGTTCAACGATTGCCGGGACGGCGATCCACGCGAAGGCACCGAGGATTGCCCCGTGGCCAAGCAGCACCCTTACTTCGGGCGATTCAATCGCGCGGACTGGCTGGGGGCGCGCACCACCCTGCAACGCTGGTTCGCCGACCCAGTGGTGAACGTGCACAACATCGACCGTGGCCTGGGCAATATCTTTACCCACGATCACCTTGGCCCTTCGACCCATCAGCAAGTGGGCATGTACGCCACCGTGCTGGCCGAGCCTGCCGGTTCCAAGTGGTACCACGCCGAAACCGGCGAGGCCTTGTATAACGGCGGCGGGCGCCAGGACGGCGGCCCGACTTCCTGGCAAGCCGTGATCGAGACCGGGGATCTCAACGGTGACAACAAGAACGACAGTTACCGCGAGTTCTTCCTCGAGTTCAGCGACTTCCAGCACGCCTATGAAGCCGGTGTCTACGTCGGCGCGGGCCCCGATGGTATTCCCGATGCGCAAGCCTTCCCGGCCACGGCGGACAGCTTCCGCTACGCCATCAACCCGCCTGGGCGCAAGGCGGCCGCCAACCTGCTGGAGTCTGTCGTGGAAGCTGCCAGTGGCCAACTGCTGACGTGTCCGACGCGGCCGTGCCCGCAAGCGATCTCGGCGTCGGACCCTGGCATCTTCGTCGTCAACTATCGGCATGAGCCCCTGGGTCTGCGCGTCTACGACCCGAACAAGGTGGCGCCAGACGGCAAGCCGGGCATGCAGGCCGATGGTCTGGCCGGTGACCTGGCCCATGCCCTGCAAAGCCGTACCGACCGGGCGATCCCTGCACTCAACCTGGCCCCCAGCGCGATCACCACGGCGACCGGCCCCACCGGCGGGGTCACGGTATTGCCCAGACATATCAACCGGGGCGACTTGCCGGGCGATCCGTTCACGCCGATGTTACGCACCTATACCGGCGACAACGTGCGCCTGCGGGTCAATGCCGGCGGCCACGAAGAGGAGCACAACCTGACGTTGCACGGCGTGAAGTGGCTGCATTCGGGCAGCGGCTTCGGCAATAGCTCCAACACCGGTTGGAAGGCGTCGCAGATGGTGGCGATTTCCGAGCAGCTCGGCTTCATGGCACCGGTAGCGATGATGTCCAGTGCGGCCAGCGATACCGGCGATTACCTGTACTCCATGGATGCTTCCCTGGAGGGCTACTGGAGTGGCCTGTGGGGCATCATGCGCAACTATTCGCTCAGCCGCAGTGACCTGTTCCCGCTGCCCAACAACCCAAGGCCGGTGGCCGCGCGCAACACGGTCAACTTCAATGGCGTGTGTCCGCGCGTCACCCCCAATCCGAATGGTGTCGGCAACCGCACGACGGTGCAGCGCAACTATGAGGTGGTTGCAGCGCTGGCCAACGATATCCTCGCCAACCCGTTGGGGCTGACCATCGGCGACCCGGCAGGTGCCGGCCAGCATGTCGGTGGCCCGCTCAACACGGTCGGTGGCACCCTGGTCTACAACCCAAGGCCGGTGACGGTGCCGCAGGTGACGATCTTCGACCCTGAAGATGGCGAGACTTTCACCATTGGCGGGCAGTCCGGCCCTCTGCACGACCCGACGGCCATCCTGTATGTGCGCAAGGCCGATCTGGACCCGGTCACTGGCAAGCTCAAGCCCGGGGTGCCCGTCGAGCCGCTGGTACTGCGCGCCGCCGCCGGCGATTGCATCAACATCACCCTGGAGAATCGCCTGCCCTTGATGATGCCGGACCTGCCGAACCACGCGGTGATGCAAGGCACGGTCAAGCGTGACCGTTCCAGTGCGCAAGGCTCGACCACGTTCAACAACAACCTGATGCGACCCTCCAGCCACGTTGGCCTGCACGCCCAGTTGCTGACCTACGACGTGAGCAAGTCGGATGGCTTCAACGTCGGCAGCAACCCGGTGCAGACAGTGGCGCCCCGGGCAGGCAACACGGGGGCCTGGCCAACCCGCACCTATCAGTACTATGCCGGGCACCTGGAGCGCGCCGGTCAGCCGGTGGCGTCGCAATTGGGGCGCAACGTCGACATGATCGAGGCGACCCCCATCGAGTTCGGTGGCCTCAACCTGATGCCGGCCGACCCGATCAAGCAACCGCAAAAAGGCCTGGTGGCGGCCATGTCGGTGACGCCAGCGGGCGCCACCTGGCAAGAGGATGCCGCGTCCAGAGCGTCGGCTACGGTGCAGGCACCGGGCGCCAGCCCTTACCGCGACTTCATCACGGTCTGGCAGAAGTCCCTGAACATGCGCTGGGCCAACGGCTTGCCCGTGGAGAACATGTCGTCCGAAGGGCCGGGCATTCCCAACGACCCGAAAGACAACTCGGACATGGCCATCAACTACAAGAGCGAGCCCCTGTGGTACCGATTCGCCCGTGCGCCCAACGCACCGTTTGGCCAGGCGGGTGGCAATGGCCTGGGCGCAGTCCCGAACGCCCACATGGCCTACAGCAATACCTTGGTCGGTGGCGACCCGGTCACGCCGATACTGCGCGTCAAGCCCGGGCAGCCGTTCCGCACCCACGTGCTGATGCCTTCGGGCGGCAGCCGTGGCGCGACCTTCCAGCTCGACGGCCATGTCTGGGCGTTCAACCCGTTCCAGGCCGAAAGGGTCGACCTGTGGGGCTACCCCATGAAAGACGCGGGAATCGGTTCGGTGCGCTTTGGCTACAACCCCATGGCCATGTACATCGGCGCTCAGGAAAGCGTACTGCCGGCGGCGCACTTCAGCTTCATGTTCCCCAGTGCCGGCGGCGCCAACGCGATACCTGGCGACTACCTGTACCGGGACTATGCGGCATTCGGCAATCTGGGCGGCATGTGGGGGCTGCTGCGTGTCAGCGATGAGCCTGTACCGACCAACGCGCAGTAAAGGGTTGCTTGACGAGGAGGGGCTGCAAAGCAGCCCCACGGTGGGGATGTCGTGCAACTGCGGTGACGACTCCTCACGGGCCTTGGGTGCTTTGGACAAGTTCAGTTACAAACATGTAAGTTTCGTAAATAAGATTTAAACTCATTTGAGAATCACTATATTCACCATCCCTGTTGGCCCCCAAACACTGTTTGCGAGGCCGGTGGGCGAGGGCTCCCGGCTTGCGGCAGGGATGTGCCTTTTCGCTCATGATTCGCAGGAGATGTATCGATGCAGTGCAGAACCTCACCCAACAGCCTGGCCCTGGCCTTCGTTGCCCTGGCATCGCCGGCCATGCTGGCGAACGCCGCCGAAGCTGACGAGCAGCGCGCCGGTGAGGTGCTGGAAGTACCGGCGGCCGACAACGCGCTGGTGATCCAGGACACCCTGGTCACCGCCGAGCGCGAGGCGCGCCAGGCGCTGGGCTCGTCGATCATCACCGCAGAAGACATCAAGCGCCGGCCACCGGCCAACGACCTGTCGGACATCATCCGCCGCGAACCTGGGGTCAACCTGACCGGCAACAGCGCCAGCGGTGCACGCGGCAACAACCGGCAGATCGACCTGCGCGGCATGGGCCCGGAAAACACCTTGATCCTCATCGATGGCAAGCCATCCAGCGCCCGCAACGCCGTGCGCTATGGCTGGAACGGCGACCGCGACACCCGCGGCGAAACCAACTGGGTGCCGGCCGAGGCGGTCGAGCGCATCGAGATCCTCCGTGGCCCGGCGGCGGCGCGCTACGGCTCCGGTGCCATGGGCGGGGTGGTCAACATCATCACCAAGCGCCCAACCGACGAATTCAAGGGCAACCTCAATTTCTATACGCAATTGCCCGAAGACAATGCCGAGGGCGCCAGCCGCCGGGCCAACTTCAACCTCAGCGGCGGGCTCACCGACAACCTTGGTTTCCGCCTGTTCGGTGGCCTGGCCAAGACCGACGCCGACGCCCTGGACATCAACGCCGACCACGCCAACAGCGCGCTGGTCGCCGGCCGTGAAGGCGTGCGCAACAAGGACATCAATGGCCTGCTGAGCTGGAAGCTCAACGACGAGCACCGCCTCGAAGCCAGTGCCGGCTACAGCCGCCAGGGCAACATCTATGCCGGCGACACCATGAACAGCAACGGCGGCAGCGACGTCGAGCTGATTTCCAGCCTGTATGGCCATGAAACCAACGTCATGCAGCGCAGCACCTATGACCTGACGCACCTGGGCGACTTCACCTGGGGCACCAGCAAGAGCACCCTGGCTTACGAATACGTGCGCAACTGGCGCCTCAACGAGGGCCTGGCCGGCGGTCCGGAAGGTGCGATCAACGACAGCGGCGCCGCGATGTCGCGGCTGCGCAATACCCGCCTGAGCAGCGAAGTGAACCTGCCGTTCGCCATGGACAGCACCGAGCATGTGCTGACCCTGGGCGGCGAGTACCTGTACGAGTCGCTCAACGACCAGGGCTCGTTCCGTCCGCAGAGCTTCGACCCGAGTGGCTCCGGGAACAACGCGATCATCGGCTTCGACCGCAGCGACTCGAAGATGACCGCGAAAAGCTACGCGCTGTTCGTCGAGGACAACATCATCCTCGGTGACACCACCGTCACCCCGGGCCTGCGCTTCGACCACCACGAGACCTTCGGCGACAACTTCAGCCCGAGCCTCAACCTGTCGCACAAGCTCACCGAAGCGCTGACGTTCAAGGGCGGTATCGCCCGTGCCTACAAGGTGCCGAACCTGTACCAGTCCAACCCCAACTACCTGCTCTACAGCCGTGGCCAAGGCTGCAGCGTGCAGCAGGGCAACTCAGGCGGCTGCTACCTGCAGGGCAACGCCGACCTCGAGCCGGAGATCAGCGTCAACAAGGAGATCGGCCTGCAGTACGACCGTGGCACCTGGCGTACCAGTGCGACCTACTTCCGTAACGACTACCAGAACAAGATCATCGGTGGCACCGATGTGCTCTACACCATCAACAACGGGCGCCGCGTGACCCAGTGGGAAAATGCCGGCGAGGCGCGGGTGGAAGGGATCGAAGGCAACCTGTTCGTCGAGCTGAGCCCGGTGCTGGACTGGAATACCAACCTGACCTGGATGCTCGACAACGACAACCGCGAGACCGGCGAGCCGCTGTCGGTGATCCCCGAGTACACGGTCAACACGACCCTCGACTGGCGCGCCACCGACAAGCTGTCGTTCCAGATCGCCGGCACCTACTACGGCAAACAGAAGTCGCCGAGCTACAACTACCGCACCCAGGAAAACTACGACATCGAGGCGCAGCAGGATGTCGAGGCCTATGGGCTGGTGGATGTGAGTGCCGGGTACAGGTTCAACGCCAACTATGACGTGCGGGTGGGGGTGAACAACGTGTTCGACAAGCAGATCTACCGGGGGGGCAATGCCAGTAGCTCGGGGGCCAATACCTATAACCAGCCGGGGCGGGCTCTGTTTGCTTCGCTGAATATCTCCTTTTGAGCCTTGGGGCCGCTTTGCGGCCCTATCGCGACACAAGGCCGCTCCTACACGCCCCTGTAGGAGCGGCCTTGTGTCGCGATAGGGCTGCAAAGCAGCCCCAGATGCCACCACAACCTCAAGGACTCTCTCATGAGCAAAGTCCCCGCCTGGCTGCAGATCCTCTCCCGCAGCAGCGCCGCACTGCTCGGCGGCTATGCCTTCAGCTACGCCGCAACAGCCTGCCTGGCCCGGCTGCTGCCACTGTCACCCAGCGACGCCGTGATCGTCGCCACCCTGCCAACCTTCATCTTCTACACCCTGGCCATCCTCTGGGCCTTCGCCAGCCGCGACGCCCTGCGCGCCTGGGCGCCGCTGGCCGTGGCCGCACCCCTGGCGCTGGTCGGCTTCTGGCCCCAGGCCCTGGAGTGGCTGGCATGAAGAACACCTTCACGCAATCGATGGCCTGGCTGCATACCTGGGCCGGGCTGATTTTCGGCTGGCTGCTGTTCGCCATCTTCGTCACCGGCACCCTGGCGGTGTTCGACAAAGAGCTCAACCACTGGATGCAGCCAGAGATCCCGGCCACACCGGTGTCCCAAGCGGCAGCCGCGCAACGCGCCATCGCCTACCTGCAGGTCCATGAGCCGCAGGCCGGTAACTGGGGCGTCAGCCTGCCGACCGAGCGCTCGCCCGGGTTGCGCGTCTCCACCGGCGATCGGCGCCATGGCGGCGGGGTGCAACTCGACCCGGGCACCGGCGAGGCCATCGCGGTACGCGACAGCGTGGGCGGCAACTTCTTCTTCCGCTTTCACTTCACCCTCGACCTGCCGCGCAACTGGGGCATCTTCGTCGTCGGTGCGTTGGCCCTGGTGATGCTCGCGGCGCTGGTCACCGGCATCGTCATCCACAAGAAGATCTTCAAGGAGTTCTTCACCTTCCGGCCCAACAAGGGCCAGCGCTCCTGGCTGGACTTCCACAACGCCAGTGCGGTGCTGTTGCTGCCATTCCACCTGATGATCACCTACACCGGGCTGGTCATCTTCATGCTCATCTACATCCCGGCCGGGGTCGATGCGTTGTTCGCCGGAGACAACCGCGCCTACTTCCAGGCCCAGGGCAACCCTCGCCTGGAGCAACCACGGGGCTTGAGCAAACAGCCCGCCGAGATGGTCGACGTGGCGCCGCTGCTGGCCCAGGCCGAGGCGCGTTTGGGGCCGATCGCCGGGTTCAATATCCGCAATCCCAACACCGCCGGGGCACGCATCGAGATCCGCCCCGAACTGGGCAACCGCATTGCGCTGTCCAAGGGCCAGGCCATGGTCTTCGACGGGGTCAGCGGGCAGTTGCTCAGCGACGTCAGCGAGTGGCGTGCGGCACCCCTGACCCAGCGGGTCATGGTCGGCCTGCACTTCGCCCAGTTCGGCGGCTACCCGATGCGCTGGCTGTATTTCGTCTGCGGCGTGATCAGCTGCGTGATGATCGCCAGCGGTCTGGTGCTGTTCTGCGTCAAGCGCGGGCGCAAATACGCCGCTGCCCAGGTGCCGGGGCATCGTTGGTATCGGTTGGCCGAGGTGTGCAACGTGGGCTTCGTCGCCGGGCTGCTGCTGGCCTGCGTCGGCCTGCTGTGGGCCAGCCGGCTGCTGCCGGTCGAGCTGGCCGGTCGGGGAGCTTGGGAGGTACGCGCGTTCTTCGGTCTGTGGCTGCTGGCGCTGTTGCATGCGGGCATCCGGCCTGCGCGACAGGCGTGGGTCGAGCAACTGGGGTTGGCGGCGCTGCTGTGCATCGGCCTGGTCGCTTTCGGCGGGCTGGATGATGGCCTGCGTCTGGGTGTGGCGGCGTGCGCGCTGGTGCTGGGAGTGCTGCTGGGCCTGGTGGCGTGGCGCGTTCAGCGTGCGCAACCGACCGCGCGCAAGGTCAGGGCAGGTCGACGTGTGGAGGTTGAAGCATGATGTGGCTGGTCGCAGGGGGAGCGCTGTTCGCCTATGCCGGAATGCTCGGGTTGTGCCAAGGGCTGGAACGGCACTACAAGCACGTATGGCATCACGCCTGCCCGGTGGCCCTGGGCAAGGTATTGCGCGGGGTGGGGTGGCTGGCGCTGCTGGCCAGCCTGTGGCTTTGCGCCCAGGCCTGGGGCTGGGCGATGGGGCCGGTGGCGTGGTTCGCGATGCTATCGCTGGCGGGGCTGCTGCTGGTCATGCTGTTGCCCTACTGGCCACGGCTGGCGGTGGGACTGGTAGCGGCGCTGCCAGTATGGGGCCTATTGCAGTGGATCAGTTGATTCGCACCGGGTTGAGCACACGGCATTGCCCCAGCCAGCGTTCGAAACATTCGAAGGTGTCGACTGCCGCCCGCACGGTGGCAGCCTGCGCCGCCGGGGCGGTCGATGCCTGGCCAAGGCGGTCGAGGAAGTCACGCCAGTAGCGGCCAGTCAGGGCGCCGTAGACATCGAGAAAACCCGCACCGCTGGTGGGCCCCAGACCCAGGCGCTCGGCCATTGCCCGCTTGAGTACCTGACCGCCCAAGGTCGAGCCTTCCAGCACGTACATCACGCCCAGGGCGCTGGCTTCGTCACGGATCGCCGGCAAGGCCTGGCATACGGGCAGGGTGTCGATTTCACGGGCGCTCAGCTTCAGGGCCTGGAGGTCCTGGGTGAGTGCGGGCGTCTTGGCGCGCAGGGGGTCCTGATACGCGCCCAGGCACGCTTCGAGCGGTGCGTGGAAACCGTAATAGGCTTGCAGCAAGCGGCTGTAGGCGGCGGTGTTAAAGCCGGGATCGAAGAACGGCAGGCGCGCTTCGAGCGACTGGTGGCAGGCAAGGGTTCCCTCGCGAAGGGCGAGCAGTAACGGGCTGGGGCTGGGGCTGGCAGGCATCGGATCGGCTCTGGTGGCATTTCGCCTAGGTTGGAGTGTCGATCATAGCCTGGCGTTCCTTCCGGGCCGCCGTCAGAACGCCAGTTTGTAGCCGATCAGCAGCAGCATCGTGGCCAGGCACGGCCGCAGCACGCGGTCGGAAATGCGCCCGGTGAGGTGGCTGCCCAGGTAGATGCCGGGCAGCGAGCCGAGCAGCAGGTAGCCCAGCAGCGACCAGTCCATGTTGCCCATGCCGGCGTGGCCCAGGCCCGCCACCAGGGTCAGGGGCACGGCGTGGGCGATTTCGGTGCCGACCAGGCGGCGGGTAGCCAGGAACGGGTAGAGCAGGAACAGCGCCACGGTACCCAGCGCGCCGGCACCGATCGAGGTGAGGGTGACCATCACTCCCAGCACCACGCCGGTGAGCACGGTGAGGATGTTCAGGTTGCGATCGCTGAGGTGGTAGTGGTCACCGGCATGGCGGTTGGCGAACGCCTGCAGGCGCGACTTGAACAGGATCGCCAGCGCGGTGAGGATCAGCACCACGGCCAGGCCCTGCTTGATGACGGCGTTGAGCGCCGAGGTATCGGTGTGCAGGGTGGTGAGGAACCACAGGGTGAGTGCCGCCGCGGGCACGCTGCCCAGGCTGAGCAGGCCGGTGATCTTCCAGTCGATGTTCTTGTTGCGGCCATGCACCCAGACGCCGCTGGCCTTGGTGATGGCGGCATAGAGCAGGTCGGTGCCCACGGCGGTGGCGGGGTTGATACCGAACCAGAGCAGGATTGGCGTCATCAGCGAACCGCCACCCACGCCGGTCATGCCGACGATGAAACCCACCACCAGTCCGGCGAGGGTGAAACCGAAAGAACCTACATCCATACGCTACTCGACTGCCCAGCTTTGCCCGTGATCGGATGGACGCCAGCATATAGGGAGTTTTTTATAGCCAAATAGACTTGTTCGTTATTAGGTTATAACCCACTGCCGATCAACGGTCGGTCATCACCACCATCACATGGGCATCGCCACCGTCTTCGCTTTCCGACAGGTAGATGTGCCCCACCTGGCTGTCGAAGTACGCCGTCTCTTGCGGGCCGATGCGCACGGCTTCACCGGTTTCGAACTCGATGCGCACACGCCCGCTCAGCACTACCGCGAACTCCTGCCCGGGGTGGCGGATGAAATCGTCGAACTGGCCGCGTTCGCGCGCGATGATGCGGGCATAGGCGGGGGTCATGCGGCGTTCGGGAAAGGCCCCGGCGAGCGGGTGGTAGTCGTAGGTGCCGGTGGAATAGCCCGCCGCCGCGGGCAAGGAATCGACCACCACGGTCACCGGCACTGGGGCGCTCACCGGCCCGCTGGCGCGAAACAGCTGGGCGATGTCGACATTCAGCGCCCGCGCCGCGGCGGCGAGTTTTTCGTAGCCCACCGAGACCTGCGCCAGCTCCATTTTCGACAGGGTCGAGACCGGTACACCACTGAGCGCGGACAATTGCTTGAGGGTCAGCTGGCGGGCCTTGCGCACCTGGCGCAGGCGCCCGCCGACCTCGGCGCGATCGAGCAGGGGCAGGGCATCGGGGCGGCCTGTGGCGGCAGGGCGGTCATCGGGCATTCGCGGCTCTCGGTATACGGCAAAGGTCGCGCATCTTACCTTGCGCCCTTGCACATTTCGAAATTCTCATATATTAGAATTCTCATAAATGATAATTGCCTGGCAGGAGTGTGCATGACCCCGATCTACGACACCTTGATCATTGGCGCCGGTATTGCCGGCGCCTCCCTGGGCTACCGCCTGGCGGGCCAGCGCCAGGTGCTGCTGCTGGAGCGTGAAACGCAGCCGGGTTACCACTCGACCGGGCGTTCCGCGGCGATGTTCATGGAGGCTTACGGCACCCCGCAGATCCAGGCCGTGACCCGGGCCAGCCGGGCGTTCTACGAAACGCCGCCGGCAGGTTTCTGCGAACATCCGTTGCTGGAGCCGCGTGGCTGCCTGTATGTCGCCAGTCATGAACAAGGTGAGCTACTCGCAGACACGTACGCGCAAAACCTGGCCAACGGCACCGAGGTCAGCCTGCTGGACCGTGATGCCGCCCTGGCCCTGGTGCCCAGCCTGCGCGACGACGTCATCGCAGGTGCCGTGCATGAACCGGGTGCCATGGACCTCGATGTGCACGCGCTGCACCAAGGCTTCCTGCGCGGCTACCGCGCCGCTGGCGGTGAGTTGCGCTGCAATGCCGAGTTGCACAAGGCCCAATACCAGGACGGGCTGTGGCAGGTGACGCTGGCCGATGGCAGCCACCTGCAGGCACGCCAACTGATCAATGCCGCGGGAGCCTGGGCCGACCGTGTGGCCGTGCAGTGTGGCGTGGCACCGATCGGCCTGCAGCCGTGCCGGCGCAGCGCCTTTACCTTCCCCGGCCCGGCCGATCAGGATTTTGCCCACTGGCCGGCGGTGATCGGTGTCGACGAAAGCTTCTACTTCAAGCCGGACGCCGGCCAACTGCTGGGCTCCCCGGCCAACGCCGACCCGGTCGAGCCGCAGGACGCCGCACCCGAGGAGCTCGATATCGCCCTCGGCATCTACAACATCGAAGCCATGACCACCTTGGCGATTCGACGCCCGAGCCACAGCTGGGCCGGCCTGCGCTCCTTTGTCGCCGATGGCGACCTGGTGATCGGCTTCGATGCGCAGATGCCGGCGTTCTTCTGGCTGGCGGCGCAAGGCGGCTATGGTATCCAGTCGGCAGCCGGTGCTTCGCGCCTGGCCGCCGACCTGCTGCTCGGGCAACCACTGTGCCCGAGCCTGATCGCCCAGGGGGTGGCGCCCGAGCGCCTGTCCCCGGCACGTTTCCAGTCATCCTGAAAGGAGCTTCCCATGAGCAACGACATCCAGCGTTTCCCCAGCAGCCTGCCATTTCCGTTCTCGCGTGCCGTGAAGGCCGGCGGCTTCCTGTTCCTCTCCGGGCAGGTGCCGATGAGTGCCGGCGGCGAGGTGGTGCGCGGTGATATCCAGACCCAGACCCGCGCCGCCTGCGAGCGTATTGCCGAGAGCCTGGAGGCGTGCGGCGCGCGCTTCGATCAGGTGGTCAAGGTGACCGTGTGGCTGTCCGACATGGCCCACTTCGCCGGTTTCAACGAGGTCTACAAAACCTTCTTCGGCGCTGCGTTGCCGGTGCGTTCGACCGTCGCTTCGGCGCTGGCGCTGGGGGTGGATGTGGAAATCGAAGTGCAAGCGTATGTCGGCGAGCGCTGAGTAGAACCCTTTCGCGGGCTTGCCCGCGACAGGACCTTGGCGCGCACAACAACAATAACCTGAGGTTCACATGCAAGAGCAACTGAAGATCGCCGGGGCCTTCGTCGGCGTGATCGTGGGAGCGGGCTTCGCGTCCGGGCGGGAATTGCTGTTGTTCTTCGTCGATTTTGGCCTCTGGGGCCTGGTCGGTGCGCTGGTCAGCGCCGCCTTGTTCACTTTCCTCGGCATGGCCCTGGCCGGGCTTGGCAACCGCCAGCGCGCGACCTCGCACAAAGATGTGATCCAGGCTATCTGTGGGCGTCACCTGGGCCTGTTCGTCGACTGGCTGATCACCTTCTTCATGTTCGCTGTGACCGTGGTCATGCTGGCTGGCGGCGGTGCCTTGCTGGAGCAGCAGTTCGGTATTGCGGCGCTGACCGGCAGTGTGCTGGTGACCCTGCTGGTGGTGGGCATCGTGTGCCTGGACGTGCGCAAGGTGATCGTCGCCATCGGCGCCATCACGCCGCTGCTGATCCTGGTGGCCTCGGCCATCGCGCTGTACGCCGTGTTCACCCGGGGGCAGAGTTTCGCCATGCTCGATCAACTGGCCAGTCAGCAGCAGGCCGGTACGCGCCACTGGTTGCTGGGGGCGTTTCTGTATGTGTCGTACAACATCGTCGCGGGTGCGCCGATCCTGGCGATTCTGGGCGGCTCGGCCAAGGGCGAGAAAACGGCGGTGTGGGGCGGCTTGCTGGGCGGCGCGGCACTGGGTGGGCTGATGCTGGTGATGAGCGCCGGGTTGCTGTCGCGCCTGGACAGCGTCGCCGATTTGCCGATGCCGATGCTGTCGATCGCCAATGAGGTGTCACCGCTGTTGGGGCTGGTGATGTGCCTGATCATCTTCGGGATGATCGTCAACACGGCGGTGGGTACCTTGTTTTCGTTCTTGTCGCGGCTGTTGCCGGCGGGCACGGCGAAGTTCCGCTGGGGCTCGGTGGTGACGGGGGCGGCGGCGTTTGTCTGCAGCCTGGTGGGGTTCATCAGCCTGGTGGGTGAGGTGTATCCGCTGTTCGGGTACCTGGGGTTCGTGCTGATGGCGGCGGTGTTGCTGGCCTGGGCGCGGCGGGGTAGGCAGGGGAAAGCGGTGGTGGCATAGGGGCTGCTGCGCAGCCCTTTCGCGACACAAGGCCGCTCCTACAGCGACTCGCGTGCTTTTGTAGGAGCGGCCTTGTGTCGCGAAAGGGGCGCAGAGCGCCCCCCAAAAGGCCCTCAAATCCGGAAGCTGCCCACCAATTGCTTCAAGCGCCCGGCCTGCTGCGACAACGCATCGCAATGACGCAGGGTGTCGTTGAGGTTTTCCACCCCTTGCTGGTTGAGGGTGTTGATCTGGGTTATGTCCAGGTTCAGGCTCTCGACCACGGCCGTCTGCTCTTCGGTAGCCGTGGCCACCGACTGGTTCATGCCGTCGATCTCGCCAATGCGCTGGGTCACGCTGGCCAGCCGCTCGCCAGCCTGGTTGGCCACCTGCACGGTCTGTTCGCTGGAGACCTGACTGGTGTTCATGGTGTGCACGGCCTCGCGTGAACCCACCTGCAGACTGGTGATCATACGGTGAATCTCTTCGGCCGATTCCTGGGTGCGGTGCGCCAGGTTGCGGACTTCGTCGGCGACCACGGCGAACCCGCGCCCGGCCTCGCCCGCGCGGGCAGCCTCGATGGCGGCGTTGAGGGCCAGCAGGTTGGTCTGTTGGGAGATGCCCTTGATCACGTCAAGAATCTTGCCGATCTCGTCGGTGCTGGCATTGAGCGTTTCGATCTGCGCGCAGGATTCGCTGATGCGCTGGGACAAGGCGGTCATGGCGCTGATGGCTTCCTCGACCACTTCTCGGCCGCCATGGGCCTGTTCGCTGGCGCCGCTGGCATGTTGCGAGGCATCCGCCGCGTTGCGGGCGATTTCCTGGGTGGCAGCACCCAGTTCGTTGATCGCCGCCGCCACGCTGTTGGTCCGCATGCTCTGCTCTTCGGAGCCGATGATCGAGGCGTTGGAGGCGTTGACCACTTTTTCCGAAAGGTCATGCACCAGGCGGGTCGCCGAGGACACTTCGCTGATCGAGGTGTGGATGCGTTCGACGAAACGGTTGAACGAGGTGGCCAGCTCGCCGAACTCGTCCTTGTGCACCACCTCCAGGCGGCGGGTCAGGTCGCCTTCGCCCTCGGCGATGTCACGCATGGCGCGGCCCATGGTGGTCAGCGGGCGCATCAGCACCGGGATCAGCAGGCCTAGCAGCAGGGCAATGGCGGCCACGGCAATGAGCATGGCGATGATCGCCGAGGTGCGGAACTGATCGATGGCGGCGTAGGCCTTGTCCTTGTCGATCGACAGGCCGATGTACCACTGAGCCGACGGCAGGCCCGCCACCGGGGCGAAGGAAATCAGCCGTTGCTGGCCGTTGAGCACCACGTCCTGCAACCCCGAAGCAATGCGCAGGCCGCTGCCAGGGTAGATGTCCTTGAGGTTTTTCATCAGCTGGGTTTTGTCGGGGCTGACGATCACCTGGCCGTCGCTGTCGGCGAGGAAGGCGTGGCCGATGCCGCCGAAGTCGACCGAGTTGATGATCTGCACCAGGGTGTCGAGGGTCAGGTCGCCGCCGACCACGCCGATCAGTTCGCCGTTGGCCCGGCTTTTCACCGGCGTGGCGATGGTCACCATCAGGCCTCCGACCGCCCCTTGGTAGGGGGCGGTGAGCACGGTCTGGCCGGCATTGGCCGCGCTGGCGTACCAGGGCCTCTGGCGTGGGTCGTAACCGGCGGGCATCTGGGTGTCGGGGCGTTGGGTGAATACACCGTTGGCCTGGCCCAGGTAGGTGAACAGGAAGTTTCGCGTGTAGGAAGGCTGCTCGATCAGCCCGGCCAAGGTGTCGCTGGCCCCTTGCGTGGCGATGTCCTGGGCCAGGTTTTCCAGCACCAGGATGCGCCCGCTCATCCAGTTCTGCACACTGCTGGCGCTGAGTGCGCCGGCCTGTTGGACCGAGGCCTCGATGTTCTGGCGCAGGGTGTTGCGTTGCAGGTAATCGTTGTAGAGCGTGAACAGGGCAAATGCCAGCACCACGACGCCGCAGGCGCTGAGCAGGATCTTGTGGCGAAATTTCAGGTTCATGTTTCGAGACCTTGAGCCATGGAGGGGAGGGCGCCGCGCGCTTGTGACGCAACGGCGGGGCCTGTCTCCTGAGCTATCGGCTCGGGCGGTAAAACATTGAAATGCTTGCGCATTGTCTTCGGCGCAAGGCGACGGACGGCAATCTAGCGGGCGGCCAGTTGCTCGATCAGCAAGCGTGCCGCCTGGCGTAACGGTTGTTGCTTGCGCCAGAAGGCATGCACCGGCAGCTGCAGTTCATTGTGGGTATTGCGAAACGCCAGGCGCACCAGCCGCCCGCTGGCGATCAGCGGCGCGACCCTGGCCAGGGGCAAGTCACCCCAGCCCAGGCCGGCCTCGACCATCTGCAGGGCCAGGTCGAAACTGTCGGTGGTCCAGTGCGTGGCGCCGATCAGCGCACGCGGATCGAGCAGCGGCAGGTCGCGGCTGCGCACCAGGATCTGACGCACCTTGATCAGGTCTTCCAGGTATTCGATGCGCCCCTCGCGCAAGGCCGGGTGGGTGGGGGCCAAGGTCGCCACCAGCGACTCCATGCCGACGTGCTGGAAGCCGCGCCGGGCATCGACCTGCAGACCGGCGAAGGCCAGGCACAGATCGGCGCGGCCGCTGTCGAGCAAGTGCAGGGCCTCTTCCTGGGGGGCACTGAGCAGCTCGATGTCGAGCAGCGCAAAGCGCTCGCCGAGCGTGGCGATGGCGGCCAGCAAGGGGCGGTGGTCGATGTCGGGAACGACGGCGAGGGTCAGGCGGCTTTCCAGCCCCTGGGACAGCTCCAGCGCGTGTACCTGCAACAGCCCCAACTGCTCGGCAATCAGCCTGGCGTGGGGCTCCAGTGCCAGGGCCTGGGCGGTGGCGCGGACTTCGCGTGGGCCACGTTCGAACAGGGCATAGCCCAGCTCCGCTTCGAGGTTGCCGATCGCCATGCTCACCGCCGAGGGCACGCGCTGCAAGGCGCGGGCAGCAGCGGAAAACGAGCCGCGGTCGAGCACGGCGAGAAACAGCTGGATGTTGTCGCTGGAAAAGTTCATGGCAGCCTCCTGTCAGTCAATCTGAAAGCTGCTGACTTTTTCTGTCAAGAAGATTGAAGCATCCTTGCGCCCCTTCGCTTATCGCCACACGAGGTCATCGCGGTGCAGGGAGTCAAACGCAAACTGGTCTATGTGACCTTCTACGAACTGATCGGCCTGTGCATGTCGACCCTGGGGCTGGCTTACCTGTCCGACACCCAGGCCTCGCACACTGGGCCCCTGGCGGTGATGATCACCACCATCGCGATGCTCTGGAACCTGATCTACAACAGCCTGTTCGAGTACTGGGAAAGCCGCCAGGCCAAGCGCGGGCGTAGCGTGGCGCGGCGGGTGGCGCATGCCATCGGGTTCCAGCTGACCTTGGTGGTGTACTTGATTCCGCTGATCGCCTGGTGGCTGGGCATGAGCCTGGTCGAGGCATTTTTGGTGGACCTGGCGTTCATTGTTCTGGTGCCTTGCTACACCTTTGCCTACAACTGGGCGTTTGACCGGATCTTTGGTTTGCCCAATTCGGCGCTCGCGGCTGCTTGAGGGGTGGCCGTACTGGCCCTATCGCCGGCAAGAACAGCCTCTACGGGGGGATGCGAATCAACAAGGGCTCCTGCCGCGGCGCCTGCGCCTGCGGCTGCTCAGGCTCCTGCGGGCGCGGCGCACTGGCCAGCAAACTGTCCTCGACCTGCCCCGACAAGTAGTAAACCCCCGCCATGGCCCCGCTCTGGCGGTTCTCCATCAATTCCCGCCATTCCTGGTTGAGCGCCACGTTGAGGATCACCCGCAACTGCTCGACCATCTCCGGATGCTCGCGGTCATGGGTAATCATCCCGTAGCCTGCGGCCGCCACCGAGATCATCGCCCCGGCCACCTTGCCTACCGCACTGGCCACGGCACTGGCGATGCCACGCGGCGCCAGGGTGGCGCCGAGCTTCTCGCTGGCGCGGGTGGCCACCGATGACAGACCTGCGTCGGTCTGGCCTGGCCCTTTGGCGGCTTGCTGATGCAAGTGTTCACGCAGGGCCAGCCAGGCCGGTTGCTGGTCGAGGGGCTTGGCCCGCAACAGTTGATAGAGGCTGGCATTGCGTGCTTGCGGAGGGCCCAGGTGGATCGCCGGGATGTGGTTGAGACGTTGGCTGACCTGCTCGGGCGGGGCGTTGTAGCGCTGGATGATGGCCGGCAGTTGCTGGCCGAACAACTGCAGGTAGAGTTCGCTGGCGCGGTCGCGAATGCCTTCGGGGTTGATCTGCTCGGCAACCGGTTCGATGACCCGCTCGTGGTACTGCTCCTGCAGGTACAGGGCCAGGCGCTTTTCCGAGGACTCGCGGCCTTCACCGCTGTCGAGCTTGTACCAGGCGACCTTGAGGGTCAGCCATTGCTGGGTCCAGTAGCCGGTGAACCAGGGGATGAAGTCGTTTTCCGTGCGTTGCTGGACCTGTTCCTTCCATACCCGCATCGAACGTCGCGCATAGTCGTTGGCCGAGCCCGCCGCGCCGACCGAGGCGTCGATCAGTTCCTGGTCGATGCGTTGCCAGGTGACCGGGTCGAGCACGGCGAATGGGGGCGGCGGGGCCGGGGGTTTGCCTGCGCAGCCGGCGATTGCCAGCAAGAGGCAGAGCAGGATTGGAATGCGCGTGCTCAATCGGCTGCCTCCCTGAGTAGAGGCTGGGTGGTTCTTCGAGTATAGGGCGGTGTACCCGGGGCTGCGTTGCAGCCCATCGCAGCGGCCGCTGTTATTCCAGGTTCAACTTGTCTTCCAAACGGTCGAGATGCTCATGCATCAACGCCAGCGCCGCCCCCTCGTCACCGGCCTCCACGGCATCGATGATCGCGGCATGCTCCTGCCAGGCGCAGTGGTCGCAGCAGGGTGATTCATAGCGGGCGATGATCAACGAGGTCATCGGCACCAGGCCGTTGAGAAACCTGGCCAGTGGCGCGTTGGCGGCCACCTGGGCGAGCTTGAGGTGAAACTCGCCGCCCAAACGGATGGCCGCGCAGCGCTCGCCCCGTTCGTGATGCTGGCGTTCGCGCTCCACCAGCTGGCGCAACTGGCGAACCTGTGAAGGCCGCGCGCGCTGGGCAGCCAGGCTGATCAAGGTGGTTTCGGCCAGGCGCCGGGCGCTGAGCACCTGACGTGCCTGTTGCGGGTCGGGCGCGGCCAGGTGGGCGGTGTGGCTGGGGCGTTGCACCACCACCTGCTGGTCCGACAGCCGTCCGAGCACTCGGCGGATCACCGTGCGGCTGACCCCAAAGGCATTGCCCAGTGCCTGTTCGGGCAGCAGGCTGCCAGGTGGCAGGCGTTGTTCGAGGATGGCGTCGAACAGGCGCGGGTAGATCTGATCGGCCGACAGGCGGGTTTCGCCAGCGGCAAGCAGGGCAGGCAGACGGGGGGCGGCGTGGGCGCAGGCGGTCATGGTCGCTCTCCTTGGGGTCAGGGCTGCGGATGGTCGTCCGGGATGTTCAGTTCGATGCCCATGCGCAGGCCTTCGGCCAGGATGTGCTGGCGCATCTGGGCACTGGCCTGGGCGCTGTTGCGTTCGCGTATGGCGCGGACCACGGCTTCGTTTTCCTTGAGCCGTGCGGCCAGGTGTTCGGGTGAGTTGCGCAGCATGCTGGCGCTTTGCTTGAGGGCATTGCCGGTCTGCTGCACCACGCTCTGGAAGATCGGGTTGGTGGTCAGGGCGAACAGCGCTTCGTGGAAGGCGATGTAGGCCTTGGCGCCGGTCTCGCTGTCATTGGCCTCCAGCGCCTCGCGCATGTCCATCAGGGTCAGGCGTAACTGGCCGATGTCCTGGCTGTTGGCCGACTGCGCCACCAGGCCGACGATGAACGGTTCGAGGGTGTAGCGCAGCTCCAGCACGTCGGCCAGGCTGGCAGCGGCGGTATCGCTGCCGGGCTCGTGCACGGCCGCCTCGGCATCCAGCACCAGCACGCCCTTGCCCGGCAGCGAGCGCACCAGGCCCAGGGTCTCCAGCACGGTCACCGCTTCGCGCAGGCTGGGGCGGCTGATGCCCAGCTGTTCGGCCAGTTCGCGCTGCCCGGGCAGCATGTCGCCGGAGCGCCATTGGCCGCGGGCCAGGGCCTGGCGCAGTTTTTCCACCACTGAGGTGACGACGGTCGATGAGCTGATCACGTTTCGCTCCTGAAAGGGCCGGCGTCAGCGCCGGCCACATGGGCTCAGAATTCCTGTTGATGGGCGTTGGCTGGCTTGCGTGGTGCATGGGCGAAGCCGGGTTTGCCAGCCAGCACGTTCTGCGCACGCTCAAGGTCGATGTCTTTTTCCCAGCGGGCAATGGCCACCGTGGCCACGCAGTTGCCTATCAGGTTGGTCAAGGCCCGGCCGATGCCCATGAACCAGTCCACCGCGAGCACCAGCACCAGGCCCACCACCGGAATGGCCGGCACGGCGGTCAGGGTAGCGGCAAGGATCACCAGCGCCGAGCCTGGGATGCCGTGGGCACCCTTGGAAGTCACCAGCGAGACCAGCAGGATGGTCAACAGGTCGGTCATCTCCAGCGGCGTACCGGTGGCGTTGGCGATGAACACGATGGCCAGGGTCAGGTAGATGGAGAAACCGTCCAGGTTGAACGAGTAGCCGGTCGGGATCACCAGGCCCACGGTGGAGCTGCCAATCCCCAGGTGCTCGAGCTTGCGCATGATCTGCGGCAGCACGGCGTCGGACGAAGCGGTGCCAAGGACGATGGTCAGTTCTTCGCGCAGGTACTTGATGAACGGCAGCAGCTTGAGGCCCGACAGACGCATCACCGTACCGAGGATGATCAGCACGAAGCCGGCGCAGGTCAGGTAGAACAGGGCCACCAGGCCGCCCAGGTGCTGCAGCGATTCCAGGCCGTACTTGCTGGTGGTGAAGGCGATGGCGCCGAAGACGCCGATCGGCGCCAGGCGCACGATCATGCCCATGATGCGGAAGATCACATGGCTCAGTTCGTTGATCAGCCGCGAGATGCCGGCCGCCGATTCGCCCACCAGGTTCAGCGCGCTGCCGAACAGCACCGAGAACAGCAGTACCTGGAGAATGTTGTTGTCGGCGAAGGCACCCACCACCGACGTCGGGATCAGGTCCATGAAGAACGCCGTGGCACCGTGGATATGCTGGCCGCGCTCGGCCAGGCTGCTGGCGTCGGCGCTGGACAGTTGGTCCAGGTGGATGTTGGCACCGCTGCCGATGCCGCTGCTGAAGGCGAACACCAGCCCGATCACCAGGGCGATTGTGGTGAGTACTTCGAAGTAGATCACTGACTTCAAGCCGATGCGGCCGACTTTCTTCAGGTCGCCGGCACCGGAAATACCGCTGACCACCACGCAGAAGACGATCAGGCCGATGAGCATCTTGATCAGCTTGATGAAGCCATCGCCCAGGGGTTTGAGTTGCAGGGAAAGGTCGGGGAAGCTGAGGCCGCAGGCGATGCCGAGGGCAAGGCCGAGCACCACTTGCAGGAAGATCGAACGCGAGCACCATTTGAGCATGGGAGTGATCTCTGGTCGGTGTCCTTGCTTCGGTGCCGCACGGGGCGAAAGAGCGGAGGACTTAATTATTTTTGTGGTCTTACCGGTTTGTTCAGCGCGAACTCATAAAACCGCGAAAAATCGGCCATTGCAAGGAATTTTGGCCTTACCGGTCTGACCAGTTGTGGTGCATTCTGGCCTGCCAGGCTCTAGTCCGGTGCGTACGCTGATTGGAAAGGTTCAACAGGCCGCAGGTGATGCGCGGAGCGAGATCAGGGCCTGGCCAGCACCGGTCCATCGCTGCAATCAGCTTGCCAAGATCTTAGGGCGGTAAGGCATATTTCGTTACATTTGTATCATTCATATAATGAATTTCGTAGAATTCACGGCGTGGATAAGTCCGGATGGCTGCCTGGACAGCTGTCGGTACGTCAGTGAATGGAGTTTCAACGTGCGCCTCAACTTGCCGGTTACCCCGGTCGAGCAATGTTTCCCCCCCGATCAGCGGCTGATTTCGGCCACCGACACCGCCAGTCTGATCACCTACTGCAACCCTGAATTCGCCGCCATCAGCGGTTACAGCGAAGCCGAGCTGATCGGTAGCCCGCACAACCTGGTACGCCATCCGGACATGCCGCCGGCGGTGTACGCGTTGATGTGGCGTTACCTCAAGGCGGGCAAGAGCTGGATGGGGATCGTCAAGAACCGCTGCCGCAACGGCGACTTCTACTGGGTCAATGCCTATGTCACGCCGATCCTCGAAGGTGGGCGGGTGGTCGGCTATGAGTCGGTGCGGGTCTGCCCGACCCGTGAACAGATACGCCGGGCCGAGGCCCTGTATGCACGCTTGCGCGAGGGGCAGGCAGCGATACCGGTGGGCCGCCGGCTGGCGCTGCTGGGCCAGACGCTGGCCTTGCCGCTGCTGGGCGGGCTGCTCGCCGTGGGCGCCAACCAGCTGTGGCCGGGGCCGCTCGGCCAAGGGCTGACCCTGACGTTGTTCGCGGCCTACGGGCTGTGGGCACGCAATGACCTGGGCCGGCAGTTACGGCAGGTGATCGATGGCGCCGAGGGCACGTTCGCCGACCCGCTGGCCGCGCTGACCTACAGCGACTTGCCGGGGGCGGCTGGGCAGCTGCAGCTGATCCTGATCGGCGAGGAGGCGCGTCTCAAGACCGCGCTCACTCGCCTGAGCGACCTGGCCGCGCAAATGGCCGTGGCGGCGCAGGATGCAGGGCGCCTGTCGCGCGGCACCGAGACGGCATTGCTGGAGCAGCGTGCGGAGACGGACCTGAGCGCCACCGCGATGACCGAAATGGCCGCCTCTATCGGCGAAGTCGCCAGCCACGTACAGCTCACAGCAGGGGAGGCACATACCGTGCACCTGCTCGCCGAGCAAGGCAGCCAGGTGGCCGACGCCAGCGGCGCGGCGATCCGAGCGCTGGCCGACACGGTCGAGCAGATCAACCAGGCGGTACTGCACCTGGCCGGACAGTGCGCCGGGATTGGCGAAGCCACCGGGATGATCCGCGCCATCGCCGAACAGACCAACTTGCTGGCCCTCAATGCGGCCATCGAAGCGGCGCGCGCCGGCGAGCAGGGCCGCGGCTTTGCCGTGGTGGCCGATGAAGTGCGGGCGCTGGCCGACAAGACTCGTCAATCGACCCTGCATATCCAAGGCATCATCGACGCCCTGCGCAGCGGTGCCGAGCAGGCCGTGGACATGGCCAGCCAGGGTATCGCCGGTGCCGAGCAGGGCGTGGAGCAGGTGCAGCAAGCGCAGCAGACGCTGCATGACATCCGTGACGCGGTGCAACGCATCAGCAGCATGAGCCAGCAAATGGCGACCGCCTCGCAGCAGCAATCGGCGGTGGCCGAGGACGTCTCGCGGCAGATCAATGGCGTGGCGGGCATCGCTCAGCAGAGCGCCCGCAGTGCCAATGCCGCCGCTTCGCGGGGTGCGGAGCTTGAGCAGGTGTGCGTTGGATTGCGCGCCCTGGTAGAGCGCTTCAACCGCTGACCCAGGATGCTTATGGACGATATCTATCGCGCAGCCGTGGACGCGGCCGCGATCTTTTCCGAAACCGATCTGCGTGGCTCTATCACCTACGTCAACCAGCAGTTCTGCAGTATTTCCGGCTACAGCCGCGACGAATTGCTGGGGGCCAACCACCGCATTCTCAATTCGGGCCTGCACGAGCCGGAGTTCTTCCTGAGCATGTGGCGGGCCTTGGCCGCGGGCAAGGTGTGGAAGGGCGAGATCTGCAACCGCGCCAAGGATGGCTCGCTGTATTGGGTCGATAGCACCATGGTGCCGCTGATCGACCCGTCGACCGGGCAGGTGCGCAAGTACGTGTCGATCCGCTTCGATGTCACCGAAAAGCGTCAGTTGCTGCACACCCTGCAGTGGCGGGTGGGGCACGATGTGCTCACCGGCCTGCCCAACCGTGCCTACCTGTCGGACTTGCTCAACCAGGCCCTGGCCTTCTCCCGCCGGGAAGACATCTCCCTGGCGGTGTGCATGCTCGACCTGGATGGTTTCAAGGCGGTCAACGATGGTTACGGGCACGCGACGGGCGACCTGCTGCTGGTGGAGGTGGCGCAGCGGCTCAAGGGCATCTTGCGCAGTGGCGATGCGGTGGCGCGGCTGTCGGGCGACGAGTTCGTGCTGATATTGCGCCATGTCGACACCCCCCAGCAGTTGCATGTCGCCTTGCAGCGCGTGCTACGGGGGGTGGCTGCGCCCTATGCGATACGCGAGCAACGGCTGTCGTTGAGCGCCAGTATCGGGGTCACCCTGTTCCCCCTGGACGATGAGGATGCCGACACCCTGGTGCGCCACGCTGATCAGGCCATGTACGTGGCCAAGCAGCAGGGCCGCAACCGCTACCACGTGTTCGACGTCTCCCAAGAACTTGAACTGCAGGCCACACACCAGACCGTGGCGCGAGTGCGCTGGGCCCTGCGCAACCGTGAGCTGTGCCTGCATTATCAACCCAAGGTCAACCTGCGTACCGGCCAGGTCCTGGGCTTCGAGGCCCTGCTGCGCTGGCAGCGACCCGGCGGCGAGCTGGTCTTGCCGGGCAAGTTCTTGCCGCTCGTGGAGCAGACCGACTTGATCGTCGAGATCGGTGAGTGGGTGATCGAACACGCCCTGCAGCGGCTGCAGGCCTGGCAGCGCCAAGGCCGGCCCTGGTCGCTGAGCGTCAACATTGCCGCCCGCCACTTGCAGCGTGACGATTTCGTCGAGCGCCTGAAACAATTGCTGGTGGCGTATCCGCACGTCGACCCGAGCCGGCTGGACCTGGAAATCGTCGAGTCGGTGGCGATCGACAACCTGCCGCATGTCAGCCGCTGCCTGGAAGCCTGCCAGGCGCTGGGGGTGCGGTTTTCCCTGGATGATTTCGGCACCGGGTACTCGTCGCTCAGTTACCTCAAGCGCCTGCCCACCCAGACCATCAAGATCGACAAGTCGTTCGTGCGCGACATCCTTCACGACCAGGATGACCTGGCCCTGACCGGTGCGGTGATCGGCCTGGCGCGGGCCTTTGGTCGCGAGGTGATCGCTGAAGGGCTGGAGAGTGTCGAGCATGGGCGGGTGTTGATGGCGCTGGGTTGCGAGCTGGCGCAGGGGTACTGCATTGCACCACCGATGCCTGCCACACAGGTGGTGCAGTGGGTGGCGAACTATCGGCAACCCAGCGAGTGGAAAGACGAGTGACCTGGACGGCCCCGTGCCAGGTATCCGGCAAGGCGCCCTCCAGGTCTCGGCTCAGGCCAGCGAGCTGGCGATGACCTCGGTCAGGCTGCGCAGCAGTGCCTGTTCCGCCGCCGTGCGAGTACTGAGCAGCAACGCGCTCGCGCGGGTGTAGATGTCGTTTTCATCGACATAGCGATCGGAAACCAGGTCGACCCGCTGTACGACACCGTCGCGCCGCCAGTGCAGGCCGTCGATGTCGCCCAGTGCCTGCTCCAGTGCATCGATGTAGGCTGCCGGCACTGGCGGCCCGGTATAGTCGCCCGGGTTATCCGTGGCTTCGGTCAGTTCGCTGTGGTACTCGGTTGCCGCTTCCCATTCCCTGGCCAGCGCCTCGAACGCATTTGCCCGCAGGCGGCGTAGCCAGGTCTGCCAGAACCGCTGTTCGCAGGCCCATTTGCTGAACACGCTGCGACTCACATCCGACATCACGGCGCCGCCCAGTCGGTTCACGGTCGCGGGGCTCAGGCGTGCCAGGTAGTCGAACATGATCTGCTGGGGTTGCGGCGGTAGCCCGAGCGTTTCGCGCAGGTGCATGCGCGCATGCAAGGCCATTTCGATTTCGTCGATGTTGTAGTCGGGCTCGGTCAGCGCGGTATCGTCGATGTCATCATCGGCATGCAGCGGCGGCGCGGCTTCGCGTTGTGCATCGTCGGTCGCCTCCGCCAACGCCCGGCGCCTGGCCACGCGGGCGTTGTACAGCTCGCCCACGCGCTCGTCGAGGCGCTGTTGGCGCAGCAGCCCGACGGCGCTGCTCACCGCTACCTGCTCGCTCGCTGCGCCAGCCTCGGCGGCATTGACCGCATCCCACAGCATCACGTCGGTTTCGATCTGCTGGAACAGCAGGCTGGCCTGGTCGACGCAGCCTTGGGTGGCATCGTTGATGGTCTCGATGATCTGTTCGTGCAATTGCGCCCGGCCCCATCCACCGCCGTCAGCTTCGCCAGGGTTGGCACTGAGGGTGCGCAGGACATGTTGCATGCGTGCCCGGACGCGGGTCGGTTGGTTCAGGTAGTCCGCTGTTCGGGTCAACCGTTCGAACAGCTGGTACAGCGGCTGCCAGGTCGGCTCGTTGGCGGTCAACGCCTGATGCTCCAGCAGTTCGGCTGGCCAGTCGATATACCAAGGGTTTTCCGCCTCGCCGACACTGATCGCGGGCAGCCCGGCATCGGCCAGGCGCTGTTGCGCTTGCTCGCTGAACGGGTTGTCGTCGAAGTCGTAACTGGCTCGCGGTTCGTCCGAATGTACCGCCTCGGCGAAAGCACTGCCTTCAAGGGCGGGCGCATCGGTGATCTCGTTCTCGCTGAGATCCAGGCTCTGTAACTGCAAAGGGCGTCGATTCAGCAGTTCGGCAAGGCCGTTTGGCCACTCGGCGATGCCGGTATGCTGCAGGTCCAGTGCCTGCAACTGATGCCAGCCGCTGACATCGGGCGCCATGTCCAGCGGGTTCTCACTGAGGAACAGGGTGTGCAGGCGGTTCAGGCGGGCGAGGGCGGCGCGGCTTTGCTCGGTTAGCGTGGTGTCGTTGCCGGACATGCTCAGGTCGATAAGTGATGGCCAGCGCTCCAGTGCCTGGAAATGCTCGGTGGTGAGGTTCAGGCCATTGCTGTCGATCGCCAGGGTCGCCAGGTTCGGCAGGTTGGCCAGCCGCTCCAGCGCGGCGACTGGCAGCGTTTGCAGGGTATTGCTGAGGTTGAGGCGCAGCAGGTTGTTGCACCCTGCCAGCAGATCGAGGCTGGCGCCGTCGCCAAGCTCAAGGGTGTTGTTCGACAGATCAAGGTTTTGCAATTCGGCCATCCGTTCGATCGAGGACGGGATGTGCTCGAGCAGGTTGCATTCCAGATCCAACGCTTGCACGTTGGGGAAGTTGCCGAGAAACGTATCCAGGCTGGCAAGTGATGACTCGTACAAGAAGGTAATGCTCAACTGCCGCACATGGGGCATGGGCGCTGGCAAGGTGGGCAGGGCGCCGAGGTTGCGGCCATCCAGTTCGAGAATCACATGTTCGATGCTGCTGGCGGGGTTGGTCGACTCCCGGCGCCAGGCCATGCGCAAGCGCCTGGCTGTTTCGGCGCGGGCGCTGCGTTGCACCATGAAGGCGCCGTTTTCTGCCACGAAGGGCTCGTGGATCCACTGCTGGAGGGTACTTTCAAGCTGCAGGTACTCTACCCGGAGACGTTCGAGCAGTGCGCCGAAAGATTGTTCACCGGCTTCCTGGAGCAGACGTTGGCGCAAGACCACCCGTGCCTGCGGCTCGGTGGCAGGGAACAGCCGGTTGAACAGCTCGTCTTCGGTTATCCAGCCCTGGCCGCGCCCGCTGAGCGCATAGCCGAACTGGCCGCCCGGCAGGCGTCGTGGCAGGCGGTACAGCGGTCGCACAGGTTGCATGCCCAGGGCGCGTGCTGCATGGGCCCGGTCGCCAGCCAGGAGATCGAACAGGGCGTCGTTGAGTGCTTCCGGTTCGTGGATCTGCAGGCCCAGCGACAGGCGTTCGCTGTCGGGCAAAGCATTGAGAATCGCCTGGAAGATGTCCACCGGGTTGGCCAGGGTTTCATCCCGTTCATTGCGTGGCTCATAGCCTTTTTCGCTGCGGATGACCTTCTTCGTCGGCAACTGCTCGTGACCGCTGGCATGTATCAAGCGACCGGATGACGAACCTTCGCGCAGCTCAACGCGCACGCTGGCTGTCCAGCCTGGCAGTTGCTCAAGGGCGCCGAATACCAGGGCGTCGCGGTCAACCACCGGGCCGCTTTGCAAACGCATCCGGGCCAGGGCGCGGTTGAGGCGGGCGTCGCGCAGGTAAAGGCGCGCGGTTTCGGCCAGACGCAGGGGCACGCGTTGGGTGCGTTGCATCTGCTCAAGTTCCGCTGGGCGCGCCTGGGCGAGCATCTCGGCCTGCACCCTTGCGCTGAGCGACGGGAAGTCTCGCACCAGCAGAATGCCGTTGGACGTGACTGCCGGTGGCGGCGGGACCTGACCACCCAACGCCTCCAGGCTATCGAGCAACAACGCCGGGGCCGATTCGCGGTCGACCATCACCCGGCGCAGCATCGTTTCGTCATACCCGCTGCATTGCAAGGCACGCTGCAGCGCTGGCTGGTCCATGCCGGTGGCGGTAGTGGCCAGCCGCTGCAAGAGCTGTGTGCGATCCCAATGCAAGGGTTGCTCATGAGCGAAGATCCAGGGCCCTGGGTCGATGCCCTGCAAGGTCGGCTGGATGCGATGCCCATGGCTTGCAGCCAGGCGTCGACTGCCATCTGTGGTCCTTTCAAGTGGATAGCGCTGGCCCTGCATCTTGAGCCAGCGTTGCCCTTGCCCTTGATGCAGGCCATCGGCACCTGCTGTCAGCGGTTGTCCTGCCTCGCCCTGGAAGGGTGTCAGGTCGCCGTGCCAAAGCCGTGTACCGACCTCGCTGTCGATCATGTGCCAGCCCTGCAATGGCCCGCTGGGCGCGACCAGGCCTGCGGCAGCGCCCAGGGCTGCGAACTGCGCCAGACTTTCGACAACGCTGAACAAGTGGGCAATGGCTTCGTCACTGTCCTGTTCGTTGGCGGCGTGAACGCCTTCGAGGAATTCGTCGACGATCTGTGCGCCGCCCACCACCAGCATCAACTCGGCCAGGCCGGGGACGAAGAAACTCGCCATGTTCAGTACGGTCAGCCCGGTGCCCAGCCAGCTTTCGATGCGTGCCAATTGCGCCCGCGCGTCGAGCTGGCCGACCGGGACGGCCACGCTGGCGGCATCGACGAACTTGCGTTCCACCAGTGTCCGCGCCCGGGCCTTGAAGCAATCGCCCGTCCAGGGCGTGAGGGTGAGCGGCAGGCGGGCGTTCAGGTCGCGGGTTTCCTGCCAAATGTCGTGGGGCGAGGGGAAGGTACGCTTGAGCCAACTGAAGCGGTCACCTTTGTCCAGCACCGGCGGTGTGGCGTGCAGTTCGTCGTAAGGGTAGAGCGGGTAAAGGCACTCGCGCAGGCGCTTGCTGAAACCGGCCTGTTCGGCCAGTGGCACATGGCGGCAGAAAAACGCACGAAAATCGTGATCGGCCAAGCGCTGTGTCAGCGCGGTTTTCAGCGTCGCCAAGGAGGCGTACTGGCGCAGCGGGCCTTGTGGATCGCCCGGCAGATAGAAGAGGCAGGGCTCGCTGGCGCTGGGCTGTTCCAACTGGATGACCAGCGGGCCGTACAGGGGCGTGTCGAACAGGCTCAGGTACGCACACTGCCAGGTGCGGTTGCCGGAGGGCGTCGCTACGGTTGCCTGATTTTCCTGTACGGCCCGGGCCAGTGCTTCGCCGCGGCTGTCGATATGGCCGCGCAATTTCGCCAAGGCCGTTTCGGCTCGCAGGCTGGCACGGTCCTGTGATTCGAGCAGCGACCGAAAGGCGTCGTTGTCGACCACATCACCCAGGTGAAAGCGGTATCGCTGGCCCAGGTCAAGGTTTCGCACGCCTTTGACGAAGGGCGAGGGATCCAGCGCCAGCGGGCTGAAATCCGCGGCGAGCAGTTTGATCCGGGCATCGGGCTGGAAATTCTGCAGGGCAGCTTCCAGCACGGACAGGTGCTTCAAGCGCGGATCTTCGTTGAACAGCACCCGTGCCTGGAGCAGCGACGCCGCCGGTGTATCCGGGAACCAGCGGGCGAGCGCCGGTTCCAGCAGCGGGCGGCAGAAGGCATCGACCGCTTGTAATGGCGCGAAGGCCTGCCTCAGGCGCTGTGTCTGGCGCTGGCTATCACGGATCAGCAACGCCAGTTCGGCGCGCTGTGCCGGGCTGGCCTGGTGCAGCCACTGGGGGATCTGGCGTTGGACCAGAGCGAGATGGGAGTGAAGGGCGTGGGTCATCGACAGCTCCTGCGGGTGAGGGAGCAGGGAGGCTAGCGATGCCTGTACGCGCGCGCGGGTAGATAGACACTACCCGTCGACAGGCCCAGCGCTGCTTTTCACCACCGCCAGTTCCGGGTGGGCGACCAGTTTGTCGATGTGCAGCGCCTCGGTGTTCATCCAGCTTTCGCTCAGCACCCGGTAGTGCTCCAGGTCACGGCAGCGCAGGCGCAGGCTGTAGTCGAAATGGCCGCTGATCAATTGGCATTCATGAACCTGCGGGCAGGCGCGCATGGTGGCTTCGAAGGCCTTTTGGGCGGCACGGCCGCTCTGGTTGGACAGGGCCACCAGCACCAGCAGGGAAAGGCCGGGGGCGACTTTCTGCGCGTCGATGATTGCGCCGTAGCCGCGAATCACGCCGCGTCGCTCCAGCTTGCGCACGCGCTCAAGGCACGGGCGCGGGGTGAGGTGAACCAGCGTCGAAAGTTTTTCGAAGGTGATACGGCCGTCAACGCGCAGCACATTGATGATGGCTTCGTCGATGCGGTCCAGGGGAGGAGGTGGAACGTCCTTGGTGTCCATGCGCTTGTGCTTCTTTGTCGAAGGGGCATGGACAAGATAGGCGGTAAGGGGCTGCTGTGCAGCAGCCCCTGGTCAATCCATCAGGCACAAGCGGAGCCGGCCCTGGGCTTGGCACGAATTTCCACCACCCGTGGTTGCAGCAGCGCATACAGGTCTTTCGGGTTTTCCAGCGCCGGCACCAGCGCGATGTCCTGACCGATGTTCATGGCCCGCGCGGTATCCAGCACGTAGCGCAGCGCCGAATAGTCCTCCAGGGCAAAACCGACCGAGTCGAACAGGGTCACCTGCGTCGCATTCTCGCGGCCTGGGGCGGTGCCTGCGAGCACGTGCCAGAACTCGGTCACCGGCGAGTCGGCCGGCATCTGCTGGATCTCGCCTTCGACCCGGCTTTGTGGTTCGTACTCGACGATCACCCGGGCCCGCTCGACGATCTCGCGGTGCAGCTCGGTCTTGCCGGGGCAGTCGCCGCCCACGGCGTTCAGGTGCATGCCAGGCTCGATCATGTCCGGGGTCAGGATCGTGGCATAGGCTTTGTCGGCGGTGACCGTGGTGACGATATCGGCGCCGCGCACCGCTTCGGCGACGGACTTGGCGACGATCAGCTTCAGCCCAGGGCGGCCGGCCAGGTTGGCCACCAGTTTTGCCGTGGCGCAGGGGTCGATGTCGTACAGGCGGATTTCATCGATGCCCAGCAGCGTCTTGAAGGCGATGGCCTGGAACTCGCTTTGCGAGCCATTGCCGATCAACGCCATGCTCCGGCTGTCCTCGCGCGCCAGGTAGCGGGCGGCCAGGGCCGAGGTGGCTGCGGTACGGATCGCCGTGGTCAGGGTCATCTCGCTCAGCAGCAGCGGTGCGCCGGAGCTGACCTCGCTCAAGGCACCGAACGCCATGACGGTGGGCAGGCCGAGGCGGGTGTTCTTCGGGTGGCCGTTGACGTACTTGAAGGCGTACAGGCCGGCGTCGGCGACCGGCATCAGTTCGATCACCCCATCAGGTGAGTGGTTGGCCACCCGGGCGCACTTCTCGAAAGCCTGCCAGCGCAGGTAGTCCTGGCGGATGTACTCGGCCATTTCCACCAGGCAGGTGGCCAGGCCCTTGCGGTTGACCAGGCGGGCGAGGTCTTGCACATCGATATAGCGAGTCATGGCAGTCTCCCTGCGGCAGCGCATTCCAGAGTGGGCTCAAAGCCATTGTCCCGCGGGCAGAGGGCACATACTGGCTGAAGCAGGGCAGGCGCCCAGCGGGACCGGCTGATTTCAGGCGAGTGGCAGCCGAATCGGCTGTGACGTGTCTGCAATCACTGTTCGCGCAATCTTTTGTACAGGGTGGTGCGGCTGATGCCGAGCTCGCGCGCGACGGCCGAGAGATTGCCGTTGGCATTTTGCAGCCGGGTCTGCAGGTCGTCTTCGGGCAGTACGGTGCTTACGGCCACGGGCCCGCAAGCCTCGGCCAGAAAGCTCGACGGCAGGTGTTCGAGCGTGATCGGCCCGTTGCCCGCCAATGCCAGCGCCACCTGCATCACGCTGACCAGCTCGCGCACATTGCCTGGCCAGGGGTGGCGCTCGAGCAGCTCGAGGATGGCCCGGGGCAGCCGCTCCGGCTGCCCCGGGTCGCGGTGCTGGGCATGCACCTGTTCGATCAGTTGCCGCCGGTCGCTGCGCTCGCGCAGCGCTGGCAAGACCACCGCCATGGCGGCGATGCGGTAGTAGAGATCCTGACGAAAGCGCCCGGCACGCACCTCTTCGGCCAGGTCGCGGTTGCTCGCCGAGATTACTCGGATATCCACCGCCACCGGTTCACCACTGCCCAGCGGCTGGATGCTGCGCGCCTGCAGCACACGCAACAGGCGGGCCTGGGTGGGCAGCGGCATGTCACCGATTTCGTCGAGGAACAGGATGCCCTGGTCGGCCTTGCGGATCAGTCCGGGGTTGCCCTTGTGGTGAGCGCCGGTGAAGGCGCCTTTGTCGTAGCCGAACAGCTCCGACTCCACCAGCTCGGCGGGAATGGCGGCGCAGTTGACCGCGATCAACGGCTGGCGGGCGCGGCTGCTGGCGCGGTGCAGGGTTTCGATGAACAGCTCTTTGCCAACCCCCGTTTCACCCTGGATCAACAGGGGAATGTCTTTCTCCAGCAACAGGCTGGCCTGGGCCAGGGCCTTTTCCAGGCGTGGGTCGCTGCCCGGCGCTGCTGTGCGCGGCGGGCTTTGGCGGGGGGCTTGCCACTGGCAGTGGAAGCGGTTGCGTCCGGCCGCCTGCAGGGCGAAGGCTTGCCGTTGGGGGTGAGCGAGCAACTGGCGCAAGGGGATCTGGAACAGCTGTTCGAGGTTCTGTCGCCGCGGGTCGCCCCCCAGCAGGCTGTCGGCCCGATGATTGGCCGCCAGCACCTGGCCGCGCTCATCGAATACCAGTAAACCGGCCCAGGGGCTGTCCAGGTTGTCGGAGCCACTGTTGAACAGCAGCTGCGCGTGGCGGTCGGCGTGCTGCGCCAGAATCAGGCGGTTCTCCAGGCTCTGGCCCATCATGCGCACAAGGCCCAGGGTCTGGGTGGCCGGCAGGTAGCCGTCGCTGGCCACATCGAGCACCCCGACCAGCTGCCGCTCGGCATCGAACAGCGGCGCCGCGGCGCTGGCCAGGTAGTGGTTCTGGCGCAGGTAGTGTTCATCCTGGCCGACATGGATCGGCTCGGCGCAGACCAGGGCGGTGCCAAGCGCATTGGTGCCTACACCCCGTTCGTGCCAATGGGCGCCAGCACTGAAGCCGTGCTGCTGGCGCGGCTCGACGAAACGCCGCGAGCCCCAGGTGTCGAGCAGGCAACCGCTGGCGTCGGCCAGCATCACCAGGTAACTGGCATTGCCCAGCAAGTGCGCGTACTGCGGCAGCACTTCGTCGCGGGTCAGGCGCAGCAGCGACTGGCGACGCTCCAGCAGGGCGTTCAGTTCGGCGCGGGTGAGGCAGTCGAAGTCCGGCGCGCTTTGCGGCTGCAGGCCATGCTCGCGACAGCGGGCCCAGGAGGCCTGGATCAGTTGGGCGTGGGTCGAAGCGGATGTGGCCATGGGCCTGTCCTGTGTGATTGTTGTTATCGGCCGACCGCCGTTCAGTGTCGTTCACGGCTGTTCAATGTCAAACCCGCACGTGTTCAGGTGTTCAGCGAAACTGTTCAGTTGTGAACCACGGGTGGCCGGTCAGCGTTGGCAAAGGTGCGTGCCAGAGCGAGGGGGCGAAACTGGCATGGAACTGGCTCTGTTTGGCGGACAACAATCAAAAAGGGCCGCACACCATGTCCCTGGTGCTGGAGCAGGTCAGTCGCAGTATCGATGGCCATGCCTGGATCATCGATGCCTCCCTGCGTTTCGAGCCAGGGTCGTTCAACGTGCTGCTGGGCCGCACCCTGGCCGGCAAGACCAGTCTGATGCGCCTGATGGCCGGCCTCGACCGCCCGGATCGGGGGCGCGTGCTGATGGATGGCAAGGATGTGACCGGCATTGCGGTGCGCCACCGCAACGTGTCGATGGTGTATCAGCAGTTCATCAACTACCCGACCCTGAGTGTCTTCGAGAACATTGCCTCGCCTCTGCGCCAGGCGGGCCTGGCCGAGGCGGACATCCGCCGGCGCGTGCAGGAAACCGCCGAGATGCTGCGCATCGAGGCCTACCTGAAACGCTTGCCGCTGGAGCTGTCCGGCGGCCAGCAGCAGCGCACGGCCATGGCCCGGGCGCTGGTCAAGGATGCCTCGCTGATCCTGTTCGACGAGCCGCTGGTCAATCTCGACTACAAGTTGCGTGAGGGCCTGCGCCAGGAACTGCGCGAGCTCTTCGCTGCGCGCCACTGTATTGCCGTGTATGCCACCACCGAGCCCAACGAAGCGCTGGCGCTGGGCGGCACCACGACCGTGTTGCACGAGGGCCGTATCGTGCAGAGCGGGGCCACTGCCGAGGTCTATCAGCGTCCCTGCAGCGTGCTGGCCGCCGAGCTGTTTTCCGAACCCCCGATCAACCTGATTCCGGGGCGCATCAGCGGCAACGAAGTGAGCCTGGCCCAGACCGTGCACTTCGCCCGTAACGCCGACTTGCAGCGCCTGGGAGATGGGGATTATCGCTTCGGCGTGCGCCCCAGCCACATCACCCTGGTGCCGTCCCACGACGATGATCTGGAGCTGGCCGTGCGGGTGGAGCTGGCCGAGATCAGTGGTTCGGAAACCTTCCTGCACGTGCGTAACGAGCACTGGCGGATGGTCCTGCACCTGCCCGGCGTACACGAATACCAGGTGGATGCGCCGATTCGCGTGTTCATCCCCACCCACAAGCTGTTCGTCTTCGACAGCGCAGGTGCACTGGTGCAGGCACCTGGCTTGCGCCAGGCGAGGAGTGCCTGATGGCCGAGATTCGCCTGCGCCACTTGGCCCACAGTTACAGCCGCCAGCCTGCCAGCGAGGCGGACTATGCCCTGCATGCGCTGGACCATGTGTGGGAGCAGGGCGGTGCCTATGCCTTGCTGGGGCCTTCGGGGTGCGGCAAGTCGACCCTGCTCAACATCATCTCGGGCCTGCTCACGCCGTCCCATGGCGAGGTGCTGTTCGACGGCAAGCCGGTCAACGACTTGCTGCCGCAACAGCGCAACATCGCCCAGGTGTTCCAGTTCCCGGTGGTGTACGACACCATGACGGTGTTCGACAACTTGGCCTTTCCCTTGCGCAATCAGGGCCTGGATGAGGGACGGGTGCGCAGCCGGGTCGAGGAAATCGCCGAGGTGCTCGACCTGTCGGCGGTACTGCAGAAAAAGGCGCGCAACCTCAGCGCCGACGAAAAACAGAAGGTGTCCATGGGCCGCGGGCTGGTGCGCGACGACGTCTCGGCGATTCTCTTCGATGAGCCGCTGACGGTGATCGACCCGCACCTGAAATGGAAGCTGCGGCGCAAGCTCAAGCAGATCCATGAGCAGTTCAACATCACCATGATCTACGTCACCCACGATCAGCTGGAGGCCTCGACCTTCGCCGACAAGATCGCGGTGATGCACGGCGGGCGCATCGTCCAGTTCGGCACCCCGCGCGAGCTGTTCGAGCGACCCCGGCATACCTTCGTCGGCTACTTCATCGGCAGCCCGGGCATGAACCTGATCGATGTGCAGGCCGAGGCCGATGGCGTGGCGTTCGGTGATATCCACCTGCCCCTGCCCGAGGGCCTGCGCGAGCGCCTGGCGGCGACGGGCGGCGGGCGCCTGCAGGTGGGGATTCGGCCGGAATTCGTGCAGCTGTGGGACAGCCCGTTCGATCAGGCCTACCCGGCGCAGGTGCTCGACGTCGAGGACCTGGGCACCTACCGCATCGTCACCCTGGCGTTGGGTGGGGT
Organism: Pseudomonas sp. NPDC089395; assembly: GCF_044749525.1. NCBI lineage: Bacteria > Pseudomonadati > Pseudomonadota > Gammaproteobacteria > Pseudomonadales > Pseudomonadaceae > Pseudomonas > Pseudomonas sp. NPDC089395. The sequence goes on along the minus strand of NZ_JBIVID010000012.1, from coordinate 35,398 downwards.
GGCGCTCAAGGCGCGCCTGGCGGAGGACCGTCCATTGCCGGCGGCGCAGGCCTGGGTGAGCCTGCCGGCGCAGTGGCTGATGCTGTATGTCGACGATGTGCTGCTGGAGGCCGGGCCATGAACAAGGTGCCCAACAACAAGGCCTGGTGGCTGGTGCTGCCGGTGTTCCTGCTGGTGGCCTTCAGCGCCGTGGTGCCGATGATGACCGTGGTCAACTATTCGCTGCAGGACATCTTCGACCAGTCCAACCGCTACTTCGTGGGGGCCGACTGGTACCGCCAGGTACTGCGCGACCCGGCCTTGCACGATGCCTTGCTGCGCCAGTTCATCTACTCGGCCTGTGTGCTGGCGATCGAGATCCCGCTGGGCATCGCCATCGCCCTGACCATGCCGACCCAGGGGCGCCGGGCCTCGCTGTGCCTGATCGTCATGGCCATTCCGTTGCTGATTCCGTGGAACGTGGTCGGCACCATCTGGCAGATCTTCGGCCGCGCCGACATCGGCCTGCTCGGCGCGACGCTGGCCAAGCTGGGGGTGAACTACAACTACGCCAGCAACACCTTCGACGCCTGGCTGACCGTGCTGGTGATGGACGTGTGGCACTGGACCTCGCTGGTGGCGCTGCTGTGCTATTCGGGCCTGCGTGCGATCCCGGACGTGTACTACCAGGCGGCGCGCATCGACCGTGCCTCGAACTGGGCGGTGTTCCGGCACATCCAGTTACCCAAGCTGAAGAACGTATTGCTGATCGCGGTGATGCTGCGCTTCATGGACAGCTTCATGATCTACACCGAGCCGTTCGTGCTGACCGGCGGGGGGCCGGGCAACGCCACCACCTTCCTCAGCCAGACCCTTACGCGTATGGCCGTGGGGCAATTCGACCTGGGCCCGGCGGCGGCGTTTTCGCTGGTGTACTTCCTGATCATCCTGCTGGTCTCGTGGCTGTTCTATACGGCCATGACCCACGCCGACAAGGACTAGGCCATGTGCACGAGAAAGACCCTGGTCTTGCTGCTGTATTTCTTCTTCCTGCTGGTGCCGATCTACTGGTTGCTGAACATGTCGTTCAAGAGCAACACCGAGATCCTTGGTGGCCTGACCCTGTGGCCGCAGGCCTTCACCCTCGACAACTACCGGGTGATCTTCACCGATGCCAGCTGGTACAGCGGCTACCTCAACTCGCTGTACTACGTGTGCCTGAACACGGTCATTTCGCTGCTGGTGGCGCTGCCGGCGGCCTATGCCTTTTCACGCTACCGCTTTCTCGGCGACCGCCACCTGTTCTTCTGGTTGCTGACCAACCGTATGGCGCCGCCGGCGGTGTTTCTGCTGCCGTTCTTCCAGCTGTATTCGTCGATCGGCCTGTTCGACACACACATTGCCGTGGCCTTGGCCCATTGCCTGTTCAACGTGCCGCTGGCGGTGTGGATCCTGGAAGGCTTCATGTCCGGCGTGCCCAAGGAAATCGACGAAACCGCCTACATCGATGGCTACAGCTTCCCGCGCTTCTTCGTGAAGATCTTCATTCCGCTGATCGGTTCCGGCATCGGCGTGACGGCGTTTTTCTGCTTCATGTTCTCGTGGGTCGAGCTGCTGCTGGCGCGCACCCTGACGTCGGTCAATGCCAAGCCGATCGCAGCGGTGATGACCCGCACCGTGTCCGCCTCAGGGATCGACTGGGGGGTGCTGGCCGCGGCCGGCGTGCTGACCATCCTGCCGGGCATGCTGGTGATCTGGTTCGTCCGCAACCACGTGGCCAAGGGCTTCGCCCTGGGCCGGGTATAGGGAGGTAGCACGCATGGAGTGGATGGCCTGGACCCTGCCCACGGCGCTGTTCTTCGCGGCCGTCGGCGTGCTGTTGCTGTGCATGACCTTGTTCGAGCTGCGCCGCCCCTGTGTCGAGCGGCGCGGCTTCTTGCCGATCGTCACCAGCCGTGGCGACCGGTTGTTCATCGGCCTGCTGGCCAGCGCCTATCTGCACCTGCTGGTGGTCGGGCTCAGCGATTGGCCGTTGTGGGTGGCCTCGCTGCTGTCGCTGGGCTGGCTGGTGGTGGTGATGCGCTGGGGCTGAGCGACGGCTCCGGGGAATAACTCAATCGGGAGATCACAATGTTCCAGAACAATCACAAACGGCGACATTTGACCCTGGCCGCGTGGCTGGTACTGGCCAGCGTGCAGGGCACGGCGTGGGCCGACCAGTACGAGGACGCGGCGAAAAAGTGGATCGGCAGCGAGTTCAAACCGTCCACCCTGACACCTGAACAGCAGTTGGCCGAGCTCAAGTGGTTTATCAAGGCGGCCGAGCCGTTTCGTGGGATGAAGATCAACGTGGTGTCGGAAACCATCACCACCCATGAGTACGAGTCCAAGGTGCTGGCCAAGGCCTTCAGCGAGATCACCGGCATCCAGCTGACTCACGACCTGCTGCAAGAAGGCGATGTGGTGGAGAAACTGCAGACGCAGATGCAGTCGGACAAGAACATCTATGACGGCTGGGTCAACGACTCTGACCTGATCGGTACGCACTTTCGCTATGGCAAGGTGGAGTCGATCACCGACCTGATGGCCAACGAAGGCAAGGATTACACCTCGCCAACCTTGGACATCAAGGATTTTATCGGCCTGTCCTTTACTACCGCCCCAGACGGCAAGGTCTATCAACTGCCCGACCAGCAGTTCGCCAACCTTTACTGGTTCCGCGCCGACTGGTTCGAGCGGCCGGAGCTCAAGGCCAAGTTCAAGGAAAAATACGGCTACGAGCTGGGCGTGCCGGTGAACTGGTCGGCCTACGAGGACATCGCCAAGTTCTTCACCGAGGACGTCAAGGAAATCGACGGCAAGCGGGTGTACGGCCACATGGACTACGGCAAGAAAGACCCCTCGCTGGGCTGGCGCTTCACCGATGCCTGGTTCTCCATGGCTGGCGGCGGCGACAAGGGCCTGCCCAATGGCTTGCCGGTCGATGAGTGGGGGATTCGCGTGGAGGATTGCCACCCGGTCGGCTCCAGTGTGACCCGCGGCGGCGATACCAATGGCCCGGCGGCGGTCTATGCGACGCAGAAGTACGTCGACTGGATGCGTGCCTACGCGCCCAAGGAAGCCCAGGGCATGACCTTCTCCGAGGCCGGCCCGGTGCCGGCCCAGGGCAACATTGCCCAGCAGATCTTCTGGTACACCGCGTTCACCGCCGACATGACCAAGCCGGGGCTGCCGGTGGTCAATGCCGACGGCACGCCGAAGTGGCGGATGGCGCCATCGCCCAAGGGGCCGTACTGGGAGGAGGGGATGAAGCTGGGGTATCAGGATGCCGGCTCCTGGACCTTCTTCAAGTCGACGCCGGAAAAGCAGCGTCTGGCCGCGTGGCTGTACGCCCAGTTCGTCACGTCCAAGACGGTGTCGCTGAAGAAGACCATCGTCGGCCTGACGCCGATTCGCGAGTCGGACATCAACTCCCAGGCCATGACCGACCTGGCGCCCAAGTTGGGTGGGTTGGTGGAGTTCTACCGCAGCCCGGCGCGGGTGCAATGGACGCCGACCGGTACCAACGTGCCGGACTATCCACGCCTGGCGCAGTTGTGGTGGAGCCATATCGCCGAAGTGGCCAGTGGCGAGAAGACCCCGCAGGAAGCGCTGGATGGCCTGGCGCGCGACCAGGACAAGATGATGGAGCGGCTGCAGCGCTCCAATGCGCAGGCTACCTGTGCGCCGAAGCTCAACCCAGAGAAAGATGCCCAGTACTGGTATGACCAGCCGGGGGCGCCGAAGCCTAAGCTGGCCAACGAGAAGCCCAAGGGCGAGACGGTCAGCTACGAGGAATTGCTCAAGTCGTGGGAGGCGGCGCGCAAGTGATTGGCTAGAGATGGCGTTGGCCGCTTCGCGGGACAAGCCCGCTCCCACAGGCTCTCCCACAGGCTCTACACAACGCTTAAATGATGCGCAAAACCTGTGGGAGCGGGCTTGTCCCGCGAAGCGGCCAGTACAGCCAACCAACAAATCACAGGCAAAAAAAACGGCACCTGCCAGAGGTGCCGTTTTCACATCACGCGATCTTACTGATGCAGCTCTTCGGCGGCATACAGCGTGTTCTCCAGCAGGCAAGCGCGGGTCATCGGCCCGACGCCACCCGGCACCGGCGTGATCCAGCCAGCACGGGGCAGGGCGGTCTCGTAGACCACGTCGCCGACCAGCTTGCCATCGTCCTGGCGGTTGATGCCGACGTCGATGACGATGGCGCCTTCCTTGATCCACTCACCCTTGACCAGGCCCGGCTTGCCGGCGGCTACCACCACCAGGTCGGCGCGGCCGACGTGGCCGGGCAGGTCCTTGGTGAAGCGGTGGCAGACGGTTACGGTGCAACCGGCCAGCAGCAGTTCCATGGCCATCGGTCGGCCAACGATGTTGGACGCGCCGACGATCACCGCGTTCATGCCGTACAGGTCCTGACCGGTGCTTTCCAGCAGGGTCATGATGCCTTTTGGCGTGCACGGACGCAGCAGCGGGATACGCTGGGCCAGGCGGCCGATGTTGTAAGGGTGGAAGCCATCGACATCCTTGTCCGGGCGGATACGTTCGAGCAGCAGCGAGGCATCCAGGTGCGCCGGCAGCGGCAGCTGCAGCAGGATGCCATCGACGGCCGGGTCGTCGTTGAGGCGGTCGATCAGCTCGGTCAGGGCTTGCTGCGTGGTATCGCTGGGCAGGTCGAAAGCTTGCGAAATGAAGCCGACCTCTTCGCAGTCCTTGCGCTTGTGCGAGACATAGACTTGGGAGGCGGGGTCGGTGCCGACCAGGATCACCGCCAGGCCTGGCGTGCGCAGGCCTTGCTGGCGACGCTCCTCGACACGTTGAGCGATCTCTTTGCGCAGGTTGGCGGCGATCGCCTTGCCATCGATTAGGTGTGCAGTCATAGACGCGTGATTAACCATCGAGAAAGGAACAATAAAGAGGGCGCATTCTCGCACGACACGGCCCGAGGGCAAAGGCGGGTGGTCGGGCAAATCCCCTAACCCCTTAAATAATTTAAATTTTTTTGAAAAAGGTGTTGACGCTCTACCGGCTCGCCTATAAGATTCGCCGCACTTGTCGGGCACAGCCTAGCACTGGTTGGCTAAGTCGGGCAGAATGAGTGGTTTGTCGCTCGTTCGGTTAGGCTTTAAGCTTATGCGCCCGTAGCTCAGCTGGATAGAGCATCCGCCTTCTAAGCGGATGGTCGCAGGTTCGAGTCCTGCCGGGTGCGCCATTAGGCCGCATGGGCAAGCAAGTAAGGCTGTTTAGCGATATGGTGGGCGTAGCTCAGTTGGTAGAGCGCTGGATTGTGATTCCAGTTGTCGTGGGTTCGATTCCCATCGTCCACCCCATATTCTTCGAAGGCGCCTTGATTGTAGATCTGGCGCCTTTGTTTTAAGCGCTACGCGGACGTGGTGAAATTGGTAGACACACTGGATTTAGGTTCCAGCGGCGCAAGCTGTAAGAGTTCGAGTCTCTTCGTCCGCACCATGTTTCTGTAAAGGCAGTACCGCAGCATCGCAAGACCGCAATATGGTGGGCGTAGCTCAGTTGGTAGAGCGCTGGATTGTGATTCCAGTTGTCGTGGGTTCGATTCCCATCGTCCACCCCATATTCTTCGAAGGCGCCTTGATTGTATAATCAGGCGCCTTTGTTTTTTCTGCCTCGCGCGGACGTGGTGGAATTGGTAGACACACTGGATTTAGGTTCCAGCGGCGCAAGCTGTAAGAGTTCGAGTCTCTTCGTCCGCACCATATTTGCTTTCGTTCTCACCTGATTGGGGCGAGATGCCTGAAAAAGCCGCTTATTGCGGCTTTTTTGATTTTCGGGGTGCTGCTGGGTGTTTGCCTCGGATGTGTGGTGTTGCGCAAACCGAGCGCCGCCCGCGCGGCGCTCGATTTGCGCATCTGCGCAATCCTCAAGACGAGCGCATCGCTGTCACCGCACAATCCCCCTTGTAATCCTCTGGTGGCACCCCAATAAAAGCTGATAGATTTCAGCCGGTTGAAACACCGGCCCGTAGGCCGGTAGAGGAATTACCCCATGATTGCTAAAGAAGCCCGCCAGGCCCTGGCGCTGCAGCGGTTCGCCGAAGCGAACCCGCAACTGCTCGAAGAAATCCGCGAGCTCGATGCGCGCGAGCAGGCCCAGCAGATCGAGTGGGCATTCGAGGATGCAGCCGATGAGCAGGGCATCCAGCCCTGGGAGCTGGCGTTGCAACTGATCGCCGACAGCCCCGAGCAGCTTCAGGCCATGCGCCTGGAAACCCATCGCGAGGTGGCCGAGGCGCTGGGCATGGAGTGGGAAGAGTACTGTCAGTTCAACGAAATCGACCCGCAATAACGGCGTTTTCGCAGGCTGCAGTTGTTTGACAAGGTATTTCGGCTGCGCGTCGCCTGAAGCGCTGTGCAGCTTACTTATATAAAGAGGCCCGGCGGCACGCCGTGCGGGCCTTTGAAGCTAATCGACCGGCGTAGATTCCCGTCGTCCCGAGTGGGGTGACTTCTGCTGCGTGACTCACTAGAATGCTTGCCCTTGATTCTGGAGTCGGGTTATCGCCGGCTAACGTCTGTGCAACGAGGAATATCCATGCAAGTTTCTGTTGAAAACACTTCCGCTCTCGAGCGCCGCATGACCATCGCCGTTCCGGCCGAGCGCGTCGAGAACGAAGTCAACAAGCGTCTGCAGCAGACTGCCAAGCGCGCCAAAGTCGCGGGCTTCCGCCCAGGCAAAGTGCCGATGAGCGTGATCCGCCAGCGTTTCGAAGCCGATGCCCGTCAGGAAGCCTTCGGCGACCTGGTTCAGGCTTCCTTCTACGAAGCCATCGTCGAGCAGAAGCTGAACCCGGCTGGCGCTCCGGCCGTCGAGCCGAAGTCCTTCGAAAAGGGCAAGGACCTGGAATTCGTCGCCATCTTCGAAGTATTCCCTGAGTTCACCGTTGCTGGCCTGGAGTCGATCAAGGTCGAGCGCCTGAGCGCCGAAGTGGCCGATGCCGACCTGGACAACATGCTGGAAGTGCTGCGCAAGCAGAACGTCCGCTTCGAGGCCGTTGAGCGAGCCGCCGAGAAAGACGACCAGGTCAACATCGACTTCGTCGGCAAGATCGACGGCGAAGCCTTCGCCGGTGGTTCGGCCAAGGGCACCCAGCTGGTACTGGGCTCCGGCCGCATGATCCCAGGCTTCGAAGACGGCCTGGTAGGCGCCAAGGCGGGCGAAGAGCGCGTTGTCAACGTGACCTTCCCTGAGGACTATCAGAACCTGGACCTGGCCGGCAAGGCCGCCGAGTTCACCATCACCGTCAACAGCGTGTCGGCCCCTCAGCTGCCAGAACTGAACGAAGAATTCTTCGCCCAGTTCGGCATCAAGGAATCGACCCTGGAAGGCTTCCGCGCCGAAGTTCGCAAGAACATGGAGCGTGAGCTGCGCCAGGCGATCAAGACCAAGGTCAAGAACCAGGTCATGGACGGTCTGCTGGCCGCAAACCCGATCGAAGTGCCTAAGGCCCTGCTGGAGAACGAAGTCAACCGTCTGCGCGTGCAGGCTGTTCAGCAGTTCGGCGGCAACATCAAGCCTGAGCAACTGCCGGCCGAGCTGTTCGAAGAGCAAGCCAAGCGCCGTGTGGTGCTGGGCCTGATCGTCGCTGAAGTGGTCAAGCAGTTCGAGCTGAAGCCGGATGACGCCAAGGTTCGCGAGATGATCGAGGAAATGGCTTCGGCTTACCAAGAGCCTGAGCAGGTCATCTCCTGGTACTACAAGAACGACCAGCAGCTGAACGAAGTCCGTTCGGTTGTGCTGGAAGAACAAGTTGTAGATACTGTTCTGCAGAAAGCGACTGTGACCGACAAATCGGTCTCGTACGAAGATGCCGTAAAGCCAGCACAGGCGCCTGCCGAAGCTGAGTAATACGTTTCTCTCGTAGGAAACCCCCACAAGCCAGCCTTCGCGCTGGCTTGTGCGTATTCAAGCCATGACTATTTGGGAGTGAGCGCAGGACATGTCCCGCAATTCTTATATTCAGCAGAGCTCTGACATCCAGGCCGCAGGCGGCCTGGTCCCGATGGTTATCGAGCAGTCCGCCCGTGGCGAACGTGCCTACGACATCTACTCGCGCCTGTTGAAGGAGCGTGTGATCTTCCTGGTTGGCCCGGTAGAGGACTACATGGCCAATCTGGTGGTGGCGCAGCTGCTGTTCCTTGAAGCGGAAAACCCGGACAAGGACATCCATCTGTACATCAACTCCCCAGGCGGCTCGGTCACTGCTGGCATGTCGATCTACGACACCATGCAGTTCATCAAGCCAGACGTCTCGACCATCTGCATCGGCCAGGCCTGCAGCATGGGCGCCTTCCTCTTGGCCGCAGGTGCCAAGGGCAAGCGCCACTGCCTGCCGAACTCGCGCGTGATGATTCACCAGCCACTGGGCGGCTTCCAGGGCCAGGCCACCGATATCGAGATCCACGCCCAGGAAATTCTCAATATCAAGGCGCGCCTGAACGAACTGCTGGCCTACCACACCGGCCAGGAGCTTGAGACCATCAAACGCGACACTGAGCGTGACAACTTCATGAGCGCCTCGCGCGCGGCCGAGTACGGCCTGATCGACTCGGTCTACGACAAGCGGCAACTGGTATCCTGAACCTAGGTGCCAGAGCAGGTAGGCGCCGAAAGCGCCTACCTGCGGACTTGAAAAAGCCCGCAATTGCCTTCATCTTGTGTTGCAAGCCTACCGGATTGGATCGATCGAATGACTGACACCCGTAACGGCGAGGACAGCGGCAAATTGCTTTATTGCTCCTTCTGCGGCAAAAGCCAGCACGAAGTGCGCAAACTGATTGCCGGGCCCTCGGTATTTATCTGCGACGAGTGCGTCGACCTGTGCAACGACATCATCCGTGAGGAGGTGCAGGAAGCCCAGGCCGAGAGCAGCGCGCACAAATTGCCTTCGCCGAAAGAAATCAGCGGCATCCTGGACCAATACGTGATTGGTCAGGAGCGCGCCAAGAAGGTGCTGTCCGTAGCGGTGTACAACCACTACAAGCGCCTGAATCAGCGTGACAAGAAGGGTGACGAAGTCGAACTCGGCAAGAGCAACATTCTGCTCATCGGGCCTACGGGCTCGGGCAAGACCCTGCTCGCCGAAACCCTTGCACGCCTGTTGAATGTACCGTTCACCATTGCCGATGCCACCACCCTGACCGAAGCCGGTTATGTCGGTGAGGACGTCGAGAACATCATTCAGAAACTGCTGCAAAAGTGCGACTACGACGTGGAAAAGGCCCAGATGGGCATTGTCTACATCGACGAGATCGACAAGATCTCGCGCAAGTCGGACAACCCGTCCATTACCCGTGATGTCTCGGGCGAAGGCGTGCAGCAGGCGTTGCTGAAGCTGATCGAAGGCACCGTGGCCTCCGTACCGCCGCAGGGCGGTCGCAAGCACCCGCAACAGGAATTCCTGCAGGTCGATACCCGCAATATCCTGTTCATCTGCGGTGGCGCCTTCTCGGGCCTGGAAAAGGTCATCCAGAACCGCTCCACCAAGGGTGGCATCGGTTTTGGCGCCGAAGTGCGCAGCAAGGAAGAGGGTAAGAAGGTCGGTGAATCGCTGCGCGAAGTCGAGCCGGACGATCTGGTCAAGTTTGGCCTGATCCCCGAGTTCGTCGGCCGTCTGCCGGTCCTGGCGACCCTCGACGAGCTGGATGAGGCGGCGCTGATGCAAATCCTCACCGAGCCGAAGAACGCCTTGACCAAGCAGTATGCCAAGCTGTTCGAGATGGAAAGCGTGGACCTCGAGTTCCGCAGTGATGCCCTCAAGGCCGTTGCACGCAGGGCCCTGGAGCGCAAGACTGGCGCCCGTGGCCTGCGTTCGATCCTCGAAGGCGTGCTGCTTGATACCATGTACGAGATTCCTTCGCAGAAGGAAGTCAGCAAGGTGGTGATCGACGAGAGCGTCATCGAAGGCACGTCGAAGCCGCTGCTGATCTACGAGAACAGCGAGCCGCAAGCCAAGGCCGCACCCGACGCCTGATTCAGGCGAACGTTGGGTACTGGTTACAAGCAGGAGGGGGCCTACGGGCCCCTTTCTGCTTTTCCTATACAAGCGCTTGTAATTTCCCAGGCGTGCCCCCACATTAGGTCCAAGCATCATTTCCACCGGTTTCCGGCCATAAGGCCGCTGTAGAGGCGAAATCATGAAGACCACCCTCGACTTGCCTCTCTTGCCATTGCGCGATGTCGTTGTTTATCCGCACATGGTCATCCCGCTGTTTGTGGGGCGTGAAAAGTCAATCGAAGCCCTCGAGGCGGCGATGACGGGCGAAAAGCAGATCCTCCTGCTGGCCCAGAAGAATCCAGCCGACGACGATCCAGGCGAAGATGCCCTGTACCGGGTCGGTACCGTCGCAACCGTCTTGCAACTGCTCAAGCTGCCCGATGGCACCGTCAAGGTGCTGGTCGAGGGTGAGCAACGCGGTGCCGTCGAGCGGTTCAGCGAAGTAGAAGGGCACATCCGTGCCGAAGTCTCCCTGATCGACGAAACCGATGCCGCCGAGCGCGAATCGGAAGTGTTCGTGCGCACCCTGCTGTCGCAATTCGAGCAGTACGTGCAGTTGGGCAAAAAAGTCCCGGCCGAAGTGCTGTCTTCGCTGAACAGCATCGAAGAACCAGGGCGTCTGGTCGACACCATGGCCGCGCACATGGCGCTGAAGATCGAGCAGAAGCAAGAGATCCTCGAGATCGTCGATCTGTCGACCCGCGTCGAGCACGTACTGGCCCTGCTGGACGCCGAAATCGACCTGCTGCAGGTTGAAAAGCGCATCCGTGGCCGGGTCAAGAAGCAGATGGAGCGCAGCCAGCGCGAGTACTACCTGAATGAGCAGATGAAGGCCATTCAGAAAGAGCTCGGCGACGGTGACGAAGGCCACAACGAAGTCGAAGAGCTGAAAAAGCGCATCGAAGCTGCTGGCCTGCCCAAGGATGCCTTGGCCAAGGCTCAAGCCGAGCTGAACAAGCTCAAGCAGATGTCGCCGATGTCGGCCGAGGCCACCGTGGTGCGCTCCTACCTCGACTGGCTCGTGCAGGTACCGTGGAAGGCGCAGAGCAAGGTGCGTTTGGACCTGGCGAAGGCCGAGGAAATCCTCGATGCCGACCACTATGGCCTGGAAGAGGTCAAGGAACGCATTCTCGAATACCTCGCGGTGCAGAAGCGCGTCAAGAAAATCCGCGGTCCGGTGCTGTGCCTGGTCGGCCCGCCCGGCGTCGGCAAGACCTCGCTGGCCGAGTCGATCGCTTCGGCGACCAACCGCAAGTTCGTTCGCATGGCCCTCGGTGGCGTGCGTGACGAGGCCGAGATCCGTGGCCACCGGCGTACCTACATCGGTTCCATGCCGGGCCGTCTGATCCAGAAGATGACCAAGGTGGGTGTGCGCAACCCGCTGTTCCTGCTCGACGAGATCGACAAGATGGGCAGCGACATGCGTGGTGATCCCGCGTCGGCGCTGCTGGAGGTACTCGACCCCGAACAGAACCACAATTTCAATGACCACTACCTGGAAGTCGATTACGACCTCTCGGACGTGATGTTCCTGTGCACCTCGAACTCGATGAACATTCCGCCGGCGCTGCTCGATCGGATGGAAGTCATCCGCCTGCCGGGTTACACCGAAGACGAGAAGATCAACATCGCGGTCAAGTACCTGACGCCCAAGCAGGTCAAGGCCAACGGGCTGAAGAAGGAAGAGCTGGAGATCGACGTCTCGGCGATTCGCGACATCATCCGTTATTACACCCGTGAGGCGGGTGTGCGTGGCCTTGAGCGGCAAATCGCCAAGGTCTGCCGCAAGGTGGTCAAGGAGCACGCCGGGCAGAAGCAGGTGAAGGTCAAGGTCACCAGCGAGCAGCTCGAGCACCTGCTGGGCATTCGCAAGTTCCGTTACGGCCTGGCTGAACAGCAGGACCAGATCGGCCAGGTGACCGGCTTGGCCTGGACCCAGGTGGGCGGTGAGCTGCTGACCATCGAGTCGGTGGTTATCCCCGGCAAGGGCCAGCTGATCAAGACCGGATCGCTCGGCGATGTCATGGTCGAATCCATCACTGCTGCACAGACCGTGGTCCGTAGCCGCGCCCGCAGCCTGGGCATTGCCGCCGACTTCCACGAGAAGCACGACGTGCACATCCACATGCCCGAAGGTGCTACGCCCAAAGATGGCCCGAGTGCCGGTATCGGCATGTGCACCGCGCTGGTCTCGGCGCTGACGCAGATTCCAGTGCGCGCAGATGTCGCCATGACCGGCGAAATCACCCTGCGTGGGCAGGTTCTGGCGATTGGCGGGCTGAAGGAAAAACTGCTGGCAGCGCACCGTGGTGGAATCAAGACGGTGATCATTCCGGAGGAGAATGTTCGCGATTTGAAGGAAATTCCGGAAAATATCAAACAGGATCTTCAGATCAAACCGGTCAAATGGATTGACGAAGTCCTGCAAATTGCGCTGCAATACGCCCCGGAGCCCTTGCCAGATGTGGCTCCTGAGATTGTCGCGAAAGAAGAAAAGCGCGACGGCGATGCTAAGGAAAGAATCAGCACGCATTAGCAGTTTTTGCTTGGGGGGCTTTCCTTGACAGTTTTTTCGGGGCCTTGCTATAAAGCGGCACGCTATTGTCAACAAGCCACCCAGCGCACGTTTCATAAGCTTTTCATTACATACTTAGAAACAAACTCAATAGAGAAATAAGGGGACTTAGAGTGAACAAGTCGGAACTGATTGACGCTATCGCTGCATCGGCTGACATTTCCAAGGCTGCCGCCGGCAAGGCTCTGGATGCTGTGATCGACTCCGTGACCGGTGCCCTGAAAGCAGGCGACGATGTCGTCCTGGTTGGCTTCGGTACCTTCTCGGTGAAGGAGCGCGCAGAGCGCACCGGCCGTAACCCGCAAACCGGCAATGCGATCAAGATTGCTGCCGCCAAGGTTCCAGGCTTCAAGGCTGGCAAAGGCCTGAAAGACGCCGTCAACTAAGTCGTCTCTTTCAGCCGGACCTGGCCTTGCCGGGTTCGAGCACGCTGAAGGCGGGCCGCAAACGTTCCCGCCTGACACGTTTGCTAAGAAAAGGCGCATCCTCGGATGCGCCTTTCTTTTATCAGGATTCTACCCACGCTCCGCGGTTGTCGACGCAGTGGTACAGCCGTTTCTGGGGGACGCATGCTGCAAAATATCAGGGACAATTCACAAGGTTGGATTGCCAAGACCATCATCGGCCTCATCGTCGTGCTGATGGCGTTGACCGGCTTCGAAGCCATTTTCCAGGCCGCCACCCATAGCCAGGACGCCGCCAAGGTGAACGGGCAAACCATCAGCCAGAACGAGCTGAGCCAAGCGGCCGACATGCAGCGCCGCCAGCTGATGCAACAGCTGGGCAAGGATTTCGACCCGGCAATGCTGGACGAAAAGCTGCTGCGCGATGCCGCGCTCAAAGGGCTGATCGACCGCAAGCTGCTGTTGCAGGGTGCTGAAGACGCCAAGTTCGCCTTCTCGGAGGCCGCGCTGGATCAAGTGATCCTGCAGACCCCTGAGTTCCAGGTCGATGGCAAGTTCGACGCCGACCGCTTCGACCAGGTCATCCGCCAGATGGGCTATGGCCGTATGCAATTCCGCGACATGCTTGCCGAAGAAATGCTGATCGGCCAGCTGCGCACTGGTATCGCTGGCAGCAGTTTCGTCACCGACCAGCAAGTCGATGCGTTCGCCCGCCTGGAAAACCAGACCCGCGATTTCGCCTCTCTGACCCTCAAGGCCAACCCGGCTGCGGTTCAGGTGAGCGATGACGAGATTAAGGCGCACTATGACCAGCACGCCAAGGAGTTCATGACCCCTGACCAAGTGGTCATCGACTACGTCGAGCTGAAGAAGTCGGCCTTCTTCGACCAGGTCAAGGTCACTGACGAAGCGCTCAAGGCCCAGTACGAGAAGGAAATCGCCAACCTCGGCGAGCAGCGCCATGCGGCGCACATCCTCATCGAGGTCAACGACAAGGTCTCCGATGACCAGGCCAAGGCCCGCATCGCAGAGGTCGAGCAACGCCTGGCCAAAGGTGAAGACTTTGCCACGTTGGCCAAGGAGTTCTCCCAGGACCCAGGTTCCGCCAACAACGGTGGTGACCTTGGTTTTGCAGGCCCAGGCGTGTACGACCCGGCATTTGAAAGCGCCCTGTACAAGCTCGACGACGGGCAGGTATCGGCGCCGGTGCGCACCGATTTCGGCTATCACCTGATCAAGCTGTTAGGTAAGCAGGCGCCTGAAGTGCCGAGCTTCGCCAGCCTGAAGGACAAGCTGACCCACGACTTGAAAATGCCGCTGGTCGAGCAGCGTTATGTCGATGCCGCCAAGCAACTGCAGGATGCCGCCTACGAGGCTGCAGACCTGGCCCAGCCGGCCCAGGACCTGAACCTCAAGGTACATACCTCGGCGCCTTTCGGGCGTGAGGGGGGTGAGGGCATCACGGCCAACCGTGGCGTGATCCAGGCTGCATTCTCCGAGGAAGTGCTGGAAGAGGCTGCCAACAGCACCGCCATCGAGCTGGACCCGGAAACCACCGTGGTGCTGCGCGTCAAGGAGCACCGCAAGCCTGAGCAGATGCCGCTGGAAGCTGTAGCCAAGAGCATCCGCGATCACCTTGCCAAGGAGAAGGCGACCGCCGAACTCAAGGCCAAGGCGGACAAGCTGATCGCCGGCCTGCGTGACGGTTCGATCCCCCTCACTGCGAGCCAGGATGGTCAGAACTGGAAGGCCTACGAAGCGGTCACCCGCGGCCAGGAGGGCATCGACCCCGCCGAGCTGCAGGCGCTGTTCCGCCTTGCCAAGCCACAAGCCAAGGACAAGCCGGAGTATGGCAGTGTGGTCCTGGCCGATGGCAGCCTGGTCGTGCTGCAGCTCAAGGGCGTCAACGAAGGCGCGTCCGCCAGCGATGAGGAGAAGCAGCAGATCCGCCGCTACCTCGCTTCGCGTGCTGGCCAGCAGGACTTCGCGGCGTACCGCAAGCAGCTGGAAGGCAGCGCAGACATCACGCGCTACTGAGTGGTTGTCGGGTAACGAAACAGGCCGCGTAATGCGGCCTGTTTCGTTTCTCAGGTTTGTGCAAGCCGCAAAGCTCTCGCGATTCCTGTGGGAGCCCGTTGATCTCGATGCTTGGGTTGTATCTGCGGGAGCGGGCTTGTCCTGCGAAAGGGCCAGCACAGGCGAACAAAGGCTAGCGCTTCTCCCCCTCGTAGTTATCCAGCGTATCCCGCGCAATCTCGCGCCCCAGGGCAATCAGCTCCGGCGCCTTGTAGAACTCGAAAAACCGGCATACCCGCTTGGGCACGTTGATCAGCACATCCGGCGGATACCCCGCGATCTTGTACTGTGCCAGCGACGTCTGCATCACCTCGAAACTCTGGTTGATCAGGTCCAGCAGCGAAGCCGGCCCGACGTTGTCGATGATGAACGACCCGGTGGCAGACTTCGGTGCCCCCTCGCTTTCCGGGGCCGCCGCCGGTTGCTGGTTTGCAGGATCAGCCGCGTCGGCCAGCCAGGGGTTGGGTGGCGCCAACCCTTCGGCGACGATCTCCTGCTCGATGCGGATCAGCTCCTCGGCGGGCTTGCGCCGGAACGGCAGGCGCGAACCCAGCGAGCTGAGCAGGGCATCGAAGCGCATCTTGAACGCCGCCGGCCGTTCGATCACTGGCAACTGGTACTGTTTCTGGTTGGTGGAGTTGAGGTTGACCGCAATGATCAGGTCGCAATGGCTGGACACCACCGGCACGATTGGCAACGGGTTGAGAATGCCGCCGTCGACCAGCATGCGGTTACCCTGCATCACCGGGGTGAACAGGCTCGGAATCGCCGCCGAAGCGCGCATGGCCTGATGCAGGCAGCCTTCCTGGAACCAGATTTCCTGTTGGTGGGTCAGGTCAGTGGCCACGGCTGTGTAGGGAATGCGCAATTGCTCGATGTTGATCTCGCCGACGATCTTGCGAATCTGGCCAAACACCTTGTCACCCCGAATCGCGCCGAGGCGGAAACTGACGTCGACCAGGCGCAGCACATCCAGGTAGTCCAGGCTTTCGATCCAGTTACGGTACTCCTCAAGCTTGCCTGCTGCGTAGATACCGCCAATGACCGCGCCCATGGAGCAACCGGCGATACAGGCGATGTCATAGCCGCGCCGCTCGATTTCCTCGATCACGCCGATGTGGGCATAGCCCCGGGCGCCCCCCGATCCCAACACCAGTGCTACACGTTTGCTCATGATCTGCCCCCCGCGCTGTGCAACCATGGTCCTACAATGCACCGAGCGTTGCCTGTGCTTCAATGTAGACTCTAGGCAAAACGGGCCCGAAGCGGCACTTTTCGGGTGCCCGAGCGTCGAACAGCCACTCCTATTTCAACCATTGAGGTACCCCTGATGAAAGCCTGGATTTCCCTTCCTCTGATTGCCCTGGCCCTGGCTGGCTGCGCGGGCAAGACGGCCTACCGTGATAGCTGCGCGACGCAGCTGGATGCCGCCTGGAAGGAACTCGACCTGGCCAAGGCTGAAGGTTTTGCCGGTACGGTCAGCTACTCCAAGGCATTGTCGCTGCTGACCGGGGCCAAGACCCAGCAGCAGTTCGAAGGCTTCGAAGGTTGCACCCATAAAGCCGAGAAGGCGCGTTTCTACATTCGTGAGTCGCGCGCCGGGCGCTGACCGAGGAGCGTCGTATGTCTGCCATGCTCGACCATGTAGTTGCCCAGATCCTCGCCTTGCAGGTGCGCCTGCTGGCGTGCCGCGAGCGCCTGGCTGCCGATACCGACAGCGAGGCGCTGCATGACCTTCGCATCGGTGTGCGGCGTCTGCGCAGCTTGTTGCGGCCGCTGCGCCAGTTGCCTGGGGTCGAGCAGTTGGAGGATGCGGCAAAGGCCCTTGGTACCCTGACGACGCCTTTGCGCGATCGTGAGGTGTTGGCGGCTGAATTGAGCAATCGAGGTCTTGTAGACGCCGCTCAGCATCGCCTGCAAGGGCGCGCCACGACCTTTGCCAGTGTGGCTGCTAGCCCCCAGTTGGACAGGGTGCTGGCAATCCTCGATGCGTTTCCGCTGTTCTTGCGTGCCGCGGGGCGCGAAGGCCTGGCCAAGTCGTTGGGCAAGCGCGTCGACAAACGCCTGGTCAAGCAATGGCGCACGCTGCTCAAAGCCTTGCAAGACCCCGCCCATGATCGCCATCGCTTGCGTTTGTTGATCAAGCGCGTGCGCTATGGCGACCAGGCTTATCCGCAACTCGAGCATGCGGGCCCGAAACTGCAGGACCTGCTGAAAAAAGCCCAGGGTGACCTGGGCAACTGGCATGACCGTCTGCAATGGCTGCTGCAGGCGCGTGAACACGCCGATCTGGCGCCGTGCAAGGCCGATTGGGAGCAAGAGCTGCATGGGGCAGAAGGCAAGTCAGACGCCACGCTGGCAGCGTTGCAGGCTGCGCTGGAGCGGCGCAAGCCCGGCAAATGACCGATATGCGGGCTGATCGAGCGCGCCTGGCTGGATAGTATGGACAGACACCTATTGCCGTATGCAGGAGCCGGCCCATGAACTTCAATCAACTGCTCGACGCGGTGCAGGAACACCCCGAAGGGGTCTGCATTCCGGCTAACTGGGCCCAGGGGCGTGCCGCCTTCGGTGGCCTGATGGCGGCCATGGTCTACCAGACCATGCGCCAGAAACTCTCCGATAACCGTCCTGTGCGCTCCCTGGCCATCAGTTTCGTTGCGCCCGCGACACCGGACGTGCCAATCCGTTTCGAGGTCGAGGTACTGCGCGAGGGCAAGGCGGTCAGCACGCTACTTGGCCGCGCTGTGCAGGAAGGGCAGGTGGTGACGTTGGTGCAGGGTAATTTTGGCGCGGGACGGCCATCGGTGGTCGAGGTGCCGACGTTGCCGGCCATGGAGATGAAACCGCTTGATCAGGCGGCTCCCGAGCTTCCCTATATCCAGGGCGTCACCCCCGAGTTCATGCGTCATGTTGCTTTGCGCTGGGCGGTCGGCGGGTTGCCATTCAGTGGCAATCAGTCACGGCAGATGGGGGGATGGGTGCGGCTGCGAGATGTGGCCGAGGAGCAGGTCAACGAGGCCCACCTGCTGGCCTTGGTGGATGCCTGGCCACCGAGCCTGATGCCGTTTCTCAAGCAGCCTGCCGCGGGCAGCACGCTGACCTGGACCATCGAGTTCATCCAGCCGGTTGCGTCGTTGTCGACCTTGGACTGGTGCCGTTACTGTGTCGAGACCGAGCATGCCCGGGATGGCTACGGACATGCAGCGGCTGCGCTGTGGACAGCAGACGGCGAGCTGTTAGCGTTGAGTCGGCAGACCGTGACTGTGTTTGCCTGACGATCGAGCTGGCCCAATCGCCGGCTTGTAGGCGATTGGTTTCAATGCCGATGCTTGTGCCGTTCGCGCCAGGCCTTCCACCAGGCGCCGCTAAGCACAAAGCGAGGGAAAGTGATGAACTGTTCGGTCAGCAGCCGCTGCATGGCGTCCTTGCGGTCGGCGAACGGTTCTGGCTGTTCTGCTTCCAGCCGATGCCCCTGGCGCTGCAGGCCCAGGCCCGCGAGCAGGGCAATGATGCCCACGGCGATCTGCCCAAGGTCCAGGGCGAACAGTCCGGACAGCACCAGCAGCACGCCGAGAATGAACAGCGGTACGGCAATCAGGTGCAGCACCAGGTTGGTCGGGTGGCGGTGGTTATGGTGATAGCCGCGCCATTGCCAGGCGGGCAAATTGGGCAGTCGCTTGTTCATGGGCATTTCCTCGGGGTCATGCCCAAAGCTTAGTGCTGCCGCTCGATGGCAGCCAATCAAGGCTGGCTATGGTGACTATAGCTTCAGTTGGCCAATCGCCTTGTTCAGCTCGCCAGCCAATGCCGCCAGCTCGTTGCTGGTGGTGGCCGAACCGACCGTCTGCTGCACGGTCTGCTCGGTGACGTCGCGAATGCTGACCACGGCGCGGTTCATCTCCTCGGCCACCTGGCTCTGCTGCTCGGCGGCCACGGCGATTTGCGTGTTGCTCTCGCGCATCTGCGCGACCGCACCGGTGATCTCGGCCAACGCGGCGCCCGCTTCCTGGGCTTGGCGGACGCAGTCATCGGCCTTGTACGAGCTTTCCTGCATGAACTCCACCGCATCGCGGGTGCCGGCCTGCAGGTCGGTGACCATATGGGTGATTTCGTCGGTGGAGGTTTGCACGCGTCTGGCCAGGTTGCGCACTTCGTCTGCCACCACGGCGAAACCACGGCCCAGGTCGCCTGCGCGGGCAGCTTCGATGGCAGCGTTGAGCGCCAACAGGTTGGTCTGCTCGGCGATGCTGTGGATCACCCCGACCACGCCATTGATCTTCTGGCTGTCATCGGCCAGTTGGCGGATCATTTCGGCGGTCTGTTGCACGCCGTTGGACAGCCCGGCAATCGAGTCCTGCACCCGCCCGACCACGTCCTTGCCGCTGCCGGCCAGGTTGTCGGCGGTCTGCGACAGGTCACGGGTAGCGCCGGCGTGCTGGGCGATATGGTGCACGGTGGCTGACATCTCGTTGATCGCCGTGGCGGCCTGGTCGGTTTCGCTCTGCTGGCCGAGCATGCCGTGGCGCACGTCGTTCATGCTCGCGGCCAGGCGGGCGGCGCCGGCGTCGAGTTGCGCGGCAGTGCGGGCCACGGTGCCGACCACGCGGTGGTAGGTGGTCTGCATGGCATTGAAGGCACCGGCCATCTGGCCGACTTCGTCGCCGCTGGCCAACGGCACCCGGGCTGACAGGTCACCGGTCTTTTCCACGTGCAGCATCACGTCCTTGAGCGTGTTGAGCTGGCTCAGCAGGAAGCGGATCAGCAACTGCGAGGCGCAGAGCATGGCCAGCATCAGGATCAGCACACACACGGCATAATTGGCGAAGCGCTCGAGGAACACCTGGCGCAGGCTCGGCGCCTTGGCCAGTACGGCCACTTGTTGCTCGCCATGGCGTAGCACCTGCGCGCCGCGCAGTGGGTTGTCGCCCAGAATCCAGGCCGCGGGCAGGGCCACCCAGCCTTGGGCATTGCGCAGGGCGTCCAGGGTTTCGCCGGCAAAGCTTGGAGCCTGGCCGGGCTGCCAGGTAATCAGGTTGGCCTGGTGGGGCAGGGGCTGTCCGATGGGCCATGCCGACAGCAGCTCGGCCTGGGCCTGCGCCTGTGCCTGCGCCGCGTCGGTTCGGGCTCGCTGCTCCAGGTGCACGGCATACAGCACCAGTATCAGGGTCGTGACAAAGGCCACCGCGTTGACGGCCCAGAATTTGTACTTCAGGGAAATATTGCTAAGCCAGGCACCCATGGGTAGGTCTTCTCTGAGTTGAGCGGAAACAGTATTGGCAAGGTGCCATCATTGTGCCCGCTCACACCGGGGAAGCCTTGATGTGTATCAACGGATGCTTCGCGCTCGTCGTCTGGCTCAGGAAAGCTGGAAGAACGACCGGGCAGTCGCAGTGGTATGTGCCGCCGTGGCGTCGACGCGTTCGCCCCGGTGCAGCGCCACCTCGCGCAGCACCTCGGGCAAGAACGCCGGCTCGTTGCGCCCGTTTTTAGGTTTCGGCCGCAGGCTGCGTGGCAGCAGGTACGGCGCGTCGCTCTCCAGCATCAGGCGCCCTTGGGGAATGTTGCCCACCAACGGGTGCAGGTGCGTGCCCCGACGCTCATCGCAGATCCAACCGGTAATCCCGATGTGCAGGTCCATGTCCAGGTAGGCGAACAGTGCCTCACGCTCACCAGTAAAACAGTGCACCACCGCCGCCGGCAAGTGGTCACGGTAATCCTTGAGGATGGCCAGCAGGCGCTCGCTGGCATCGCGCTCGTGCAGGAATACTGGCAGGCGCAGCTCGGCAGCTAGCGCCAGTTGGGCCTGCAAGGCTTTTTCCTGCAGTGGGCGAGGGGAGAAGTCACGGTTGAAGTCCAGCCCGCATTCGCCCACGGCACGTACACGCGGTTCGCCGAGCAATTGGCGTAGTTGTCGCTCGCTCTCGGCATCCCAGGTTTTGGCATCGTGAGGGTGCACACCCGCCGTGGCGAACAGGTGCTGGCCGTCGGCATCGAGCTGGTGGCACAGCTCCAGGGCCTGTTCGCTGACTGCCAGGCTGGTGCCGGTGAGGACCATCTGCACCACGCCGGCCTCGATGGCGCGCTCGACGATGGCCGCCTGCTGGTCGTGGAAACTGCTGTTGGTCAGGTTGACGCCGATATCGATCAGTTGCATGGTGCTACCTCGTGCCGCGGGCCGGCCAGCATAGCAAAAAGCGTGATATTCGGAAAAAAACGAAGAACTTCAGCCTGTTGTGGCGGTCTTTTAGCGTCATTTATCAAGAATTCTCGCACCCCATGGACAACGCCCACCGACCTCGGACACGTTTTCGCATGCTGCGATACCTGCTGACACTGTTGCTGATGCTCGGGCTGACGGCTGTCGGTCCCGCCTACGCCCGCCCGCCGGGGCCCCAGCAGCATGTGCCTGCGAGCAAAGTCCGAGACCTTGATCAGATTCGCACCAGTAAAGTGTTGCGCGTGCTGGTCAACCAGAGCCGTAACAGCTCTGGTGAGGTCAAGGGTGAGCCGGTCGGTATCGAGTACTACCGTTTGCGTGGGCTTGAACATTACCTCAACGCTCGCGCCGGCGATGGCCAGCAGATCCGCCTGCAACTCATTCCCCGGGCCAAGGAGCAATTGTTGGGCGCGTTGCAGCGCGGTGAAGGCGACCTTGCCGCACCGGGTGAGCTGCTGGATCCGGCAGTGGTGGGTGGGGTAAACGGCAGCGCCCCTTTACTGGATCAGGTGCCATTGTGGCTGGTCGGTCGCAAGGGGGAGCGGAGTTTTACCCGTGTCGAGCAGTTGTCCGGACGCACCGTGGCGCTGACCAGTGCCAGCGCCGCGGGCGCGCTGATTCAGCAGTTGAACCAGCAGCTGGCATTGCGCAAGCGGCCGCCGATCAAGATCGAATGGGTCGACTCGACCCTGGCGGTGGAAGATGTGCTGGAAATGGTCCAGGCCGGTATCTACCACCTGACCATGGTCGAGCGACCGATTGCCCAGCGTTGGGCGCGGGTAATGCCACGTCTGCGCCTGGACAGTCGCCTGCAACTGGGCCAGCCACAAGCCATGCGCTGGTATGTACGGCGTGACGCGACCATGTTGCTGGCGACGGTCGACCGATACCTGCAAGGCTATCGCGCCCCGGAGAACCAGGACGCGGCGTTCGAGCGCATCTATCGGCGCCAGTACCGGGTGCACAATCCCTTGGACAGCAAGGACCGCCAGCGGCTGGCGGCATTGCGCCCGGTGTTGCAAAAGCATGGCCAGGCGCAGCAGATCGACTGGTTGAACCTTGCCGCGCTGGCCTTCAAGGAGTCGACCCTCGATACCCAGGCGCGTGGCAGTGGCGGTGCGCACGGCCTGATGCAGATCACCCCCTCGGCCGCCCAGCGGGTCGGCGTCAGCAATACCTCCACGGTAGACGGCAATGTCCAGGCCAGCGCCCGCTACCTGGCGCTGATCCGGCGCAAGTTCTTTGCCAGCCCGAAGATCAATGAGCGCGAGCGCATGGCCTTCGTCCTGGCGGCCTACAACCTTGGGCCCGAACGGGTCCAGGCCATGCGCGTCGAGGCCCGCAAGCGTGGCCTCAATGGCAATCAATGGTTCTTCCAGACCGAGCGGGTGGCCATGGAGCAGGTGGGCATGGGGCCGGTCAATTTCGTCAATAGCGTGAACAAGTACTTCCTGGCGTTCAATCGTGAACGGGCGGTGCTGGAGAGGGTGGCCAAACGCTGACCTCGCCAGTTGGCAGAGCACTGCAGCCCAGCGGGCGCCTGGCTGCGATCAAGGTCTACTTGCAGCTTGTCGCTCGAGCCTCTAGGATACCGCTTGCGCCGATTTAAACAGCTACTTGCGGGGCGCAGGACAGCCCTGGCACCAGGTCATCCGAAATACCGCTAAAGCGCTGGTTCGGTGACGCCTCCCACCGCTGCCCAGCGGGATTCGCGAGGCGGAGAGAAACTCCATGAGTTGCCCACGTACCAGTGTCTGTTTGAGCCCACTGCCTGTTCACCAGGCCTCCCGCACACCGCGCATCCTGCTCGGTGGCCAGCATCAGCCTACCCTTTTGCGGCACCTTGAAGGCCTTTCCCGGCGCAAGGGCCAGGCCCGCGCTTTCCTCATCCAGTTTGCTGAAACTGCTTGCCACCTGGAGCAGTTTGGCAACGACCGTTTCGACCTGGCAGTGATCCAGGCACCTGTCGCGCAAGACGCTGCCCAGGTAATCGGTCATCTCACCCGCATCGCGCGTCAGGGCCTGATTACCCGACGCTGAGGAGCGCGCTGTTGAGCACCAATATCATCACGACCGAGGGTCATGAGGCGCTGAAAAAGGAGCTGGACCATCTTTGGCGTGTGTACCGCCCGGAAATCACCCAGAAGGTCGCCTGGGCGGCCTCGCTGGGTGATCGCAGCGAAAATGCCGACTACCAGTACAACAAGAAGCTGCTGCGCGAGATCGACCGCCGGGTCCGCTACCTGCGCAAGCGCCTCGAGGATGTCAAGGTGGTGGCCTATTCGCCGCAGCAGGAGGGCAAGGTTTTCTTTGGTGCCTGGGTCGAGATCGAGAACGATGAGGGCGAAACCATGAAGTTTCGCATTGTCGGCTATGACGAGATCTATGGGCGCAACGACTACATCTCGATCGACTCGCCCATGGCCCGTGCCCTGCTCAAGAAACAGGAGGGCGACGAGGTGGTGGTGCATACGCCCACGGGCGAGGCGACCTGGTACGTGAACAGGATCAGCTACGGGCAATGAAGTGATGTTGCCTGGGCCGGCTTCATCGCCGGCCCAGGCAACCCCTATCCTTCCCGCAACACCGCCAACGGGCTGGCATTCAGCGCCCGCTGCGTCCCCAGCACCCCAGCCCCACCTACCAGCAGCGCCCCAACCACAGGCAGCACCAGCAACCACGGATGCGGGCTCCACTGCAGGTCGAACGCATAGCGATACAGCACCAGCGTAATCAGCTCGCAGCCCAGCGCCGCCAGCGCACCACTCACCGCACCCAGCAATCCGAACTCGATACGCCGGGCCTTCACCAACAGTGGTCGCGCAGCGCCCAGGGCGCGTAACAAGGCGCCCTGGCGGATTCGCTCATCCAGCGTCGCCTGCAGGCCGGCGAACAGCACAGCCAGCCCCGCTGCCAGCACGAACATCAGCACATACTCGACCGCCAGAGTGACCTGCGCGAGGATGCTGCGCAGCTGCCCCAGCAAGGCATCGACCTGCAGGATGGTAACCGCCGGGAAGGCCCGTGACAGGGCTACCACGTCCAGGTCATGCCCCGGCGCCAGGTAGAAGCTGGTGAGGTAGGTCGTTGGCAGGCCCTGCAGGGTGCCAGGTTGGAAGATCATGTAGAAGTTCGGCTGGAAGCTGTCCCAATGCACACTGCGCAGGCTGCTTACGCGCGCCTGGCGTTGCTCGCCGCCAATGTCGAAGGTCAGCAGGTCGCCCAGTTGCAGCTTCAGGCTTGTGGCCAATTCGGCCTCCACCGAAACCCATGGGATTTCGCCGGCTGGCGGCAGCGCCTGCCACCATTGGCCCGCCGTCAGGTTATTGCCCGTGGGCAAGTCGGCCGCCCAGGTAAGGCTCAGGTCGCGTTGTACTGCGCGCTCGCCGGCCGAGTCCTTGCTGACGACTTGCCGTACCGGCTGGTCGTTGATCTGGACGAGCCTGCCGGGCGTGACCGGATACAACGGTGCCGACGCCGCATTCACCTGATGCAGACGCTGGGCAAAGGCCTCACGATCATCGGGCAGAATGTTCAGGGCGAAATGATTGGGTGCGTCCTTGGGCAACTGCGCTTGCCAGGTGTCGAGCAGTTCCGCGCGCAGCAAGGCGACCAGCGCCATGGCCAGCAGGATCAGGCCAAAGGCCAGGGCCTGGCCGGCGGCAGCCATGGGGTGGCGCAACAGCTGGCCGAGACCAAGCCGCCAGGTCAGTGGTGCGCCCACCAGCAGCCGGCGCAGGCTGCGCAGGCCGAGCAGGAGCAGGCCGCCCAGCAGCAATGCCGCGAGCAGGCCGCCGCCGAGCAGGGCAAACGTCAGCAGCAGGTCGAGACTGAGGCGCCACATGATCAGGCCCAACGCGAACAGTGCGGCGCCATACACCAGCCAACTGCTCGGTGGTACAGGCAACAAGTCGCGGCGCAGGACCCGCAGTGGTGGCACCTGACCCAGGGCGGCGATCGGCGGCAACGCGAACCCGGCGAGGGCGACCAGGCCGGTGGCGATGCCCGCCAGGGCTGGCACGATGCCAGCGGGCGGTACTTCGCTCGGTAGCAGGCCGTGCAGCAGGCGGAACAGGCCCAGTTGAGCCAGCCAGCCGAGCAGGGCGCCTGCCAGTGCCGCGACCAGCCCGAGCATGGCCAGTTGCAGGCAATACAGGCCCAACGCCTGGTGACGCGAGAGCCCCAGGCAGCGCAGCAATGCGCTGGCATCCAGGCGGCGTGCCGCATAGCGGCTGGCCGATAACGCCACGGCCACGCCCGCCAGCAGCACGGCTACCAGGCTGGCCATGTTCAGGTAGCGTTCGGCCTTGCCCAGGGCGCCGCCGATCTGGCGGTTGCCATCACGGGTATCGAGCAGGCGCTGGTTGGCCGCCAGATCCTTTGCCAAGCCCTGGCGGTACTGGGCCAGGGCCTGGGTGTCGCCGCGCCAGAGGTCACGGTAGCTGACCCGGCTACCGGGCTGAATCACGCCGGTTGCCTGCAGGTCAGCCAGGTTCATCATGACCCGCGGCGTCAGGCTGTAGAAGTTGTTGGCGCGGTCCGGTTCGTAGGTCAGCACACGGCTCATGCGCAGGGTCTTCATGCCGACATCGATGCTGTCGCCAACCTTCAACCCCAGCGCTGCCAGCAAGCGTGGCTCGACCCAGGCCTCGCCCGGCGGTGGCCCGCCGCCGGGCGTTTCCTCGGCATAGGGGGTGGCGGCGCTGCGCACCTGGCCGCGCAATGGATAGGCCCGGTCGGCAGCCTTGATGCTCGACAGCTGTATACCGGCATCACCGCCGACCACACTGGTGAATTCGACCACCTGGGCGTGGCGCAAGCCCAGCGCCTTGCCGGCCTGGATCTGCTCGGCGCGGGCGGGGGCGCTGCCCTGCAGCACCAGGTCGGCACCCAGAAACTCGCTGGCGCGCAACTGCATGGCGCCGTTGAGGCGGGCACCGAAATAGCCGATGGCGGTGCTGGCGGCTACCGCTACCAACAGCGCGAAGAACAGCACCCGCACTTCGCTGGCGCGGATATCACGCAGCAACTGGCGCAGCGCCAGGCCGCAGAGGCGGGGCAGTGGCATGTGTGTCATCAGGCCTCCACCGGCGCCACCAGGCGGCCTGCGTCCAGGCGGATCAGCCGACGGCAGCGCCGAGCCAGACGCTCATCATGGGTAACCAGAACCAGGGTGGTGCCGCGCTCTTTGTTCAGTTCGAACAGCAGGTCGCTGATGCGTTCGCCGGTGTGGCTATCGAGATTGCCGGTGGGCTCGTCGGCGAACAGCACCGCGGGGTGTGCAGCGAATGCGCGGGCGATCGCCACCCGTTGCTGTTCGCCGCCCGACAGCTGGCGTGGGGTGTGGCTCAGGCGTTTGCCCAGGCCAACGCGCTCGAGCAGGGTGCGGGCCTGTTCGCGGGCATCGCGACGGCCGTCCAGCTCCAGTGGCAGCATGACGTTTTCCAGTGCGTTGAGGCTGTCGAGCAGCTGGAACGACTGGAACACGAAGCCAACGTGCTCGGCGCGCACCCGGGCGCGCTGGTCCTCGTCCAGCGGGCCCAGGTCATGCCCGGCGAGGATGACCTTGCCGGCGCTGGGGCGATCCAGGCCGGCGAGCAGCCCGAGCAGGGTCGACTTGCCTGAGCCTGACGCGCCGACGATGGCCAGGCTGTCGCCTTGGGCAAGGTCGAGGGACAATGCGTGGAGGATGGTCAGGTCGCCTTCCGCGCTGGGGACCACTTTGCTAAGGTGCTGCGCAACGAGAATGCTGGGGCCCATGGAGAATCCGATGCGAGTGTGGTGGTTGAGTGCGGGTCTGGCCTTGTATTGCCTGGCCCAGAGCGCGGTGGCGGGAACACTGCTGGTTGTCGGCGATAGTATCAGCGCCGGTTTTGGCCTGGATACCCGCCAGGGTTGGGTCTCTCTGTTGCAGACCCGGCTCAAGGACGAAGGTTTCGACGATCAGGTAGTCAATGCGTCGATCAGTGGTGACACCAGCGCGGGCGGCCAGGCGCGCCTGCCGGCGCTGCTTGCAGCGCACAAGCCGAGCCTTGTGGTGCTGGAGTTGGGTGGCAACGATGGGCTGCGCGGGCAGCCCCCAGAGCAATTGCAACAAAATCTTGCTTCGATGATCGAACGCTCGCGTGCCTCGGGTGCCAAGGTGGTGCTGTTAGGCATGCGCCTGCCGCCCAATTACGGTGTGCGTTACACCACCGCATTCGCCCAGGTGTATGAGCAGTTGGCAGCGGAAAAACAGGTGCCGCTGGTGCCGTTTTTCCTCGAAGGCGTAGGGGGCGTGCCGGAGCTGATGCAGGCCGATGGCATCCATCCGGCACAGGGGGCCCAGCAGCGCTTGCTGGAAAATGCCTGGCCGGCGATAAAACCCTTGCTGTAACGCTTTAAACGGGGCCGGCTTTCGGCTAATGTTGCGCCCCCCGTTTCGAGACCCCCCAATGCCGCGCCCCTCCTGGTCCTTGTTTGCCTACCAACTGATCGAGCCCGATGAGCAGCTCGACCTGTTCGCTTGCCAGGAAATCCGCGTCCACCTCGTGGCCCGTCAGCTTGAGCTTGGCGTGCCGGTCGATCGCACCCTGTGCGGCGGCCTGCTGCCGGCCCAACCACGCTGGTCAGGGGTGCCGCGCTCGATCTACCGCGACGGTCGCTTGTGCGACCTGTGCCGGGCGATTCTCGATGCCCAGCGGCGCGGCATGCGCCCTGTATGGCCGGAACTCTGAGCACCTTTCATCATCTGAAACGCTTGTAAGCCGCCAATGCCTCCCGCTTGCATCGGGGCGGGTGTACAATCGATGGTCTTGACCCACCTTTCGAAGGATTTACCGGATGTTGCCGCGCTTTCCCGCCGTCACCCGTTGCCTGACCCTGGCCTCCCTGCTGGTAGCGGGCCCCGCCGTTGCGTTGGAACTGCCCCTGCCGCCACCCGGTGAAGACATCGTTGGTCAGGTACGGGTGATCAAGGCCAAGTACGAGGACACCTTCGCCGACATCGGCACCGCCAACGACCTCGGCTACCTGGAAATGATCGCCGCCAACCCCGGTGTCGACCCCTGGTTGCCGGGCGCCGGCACCGAGATCATCCTGCCGACCCGCTACGTGCTGCCGCCGGGTGCCCGTGAAGGCATCGTCATCAACCTGGCCGAGTACCGCCTGTACTACTACCCGAAAGGGCAGAACGTGGTGCATACCTTCCCCCTGGGCATCGGTCGCGAAGGCTGGGGTTCGCCCATCGCCAACACCAAGATCACCGCCAGGACGCCGAACCCGACCTGGACGCCGCCAGCCTCGATCCGTGCCGAGCATGCTGCGGATGGCGACATCCTGCCTGCCGTTGTGCCAGCGGGTCCGGACAACCCGTTGGGCCCGTTCAAGTTCACCTTGGGCGTGCCGGGTTACCTGATTCACGGTTCGAACAAGAAGTTCGGTATCGGCATGCGTACTAGCCATGGTTGCTTCCGCATGCTCAACAACAATGTGCTTGAACTGTCGAAGATGGTCCCTGTAGGAACACCGGTGCGCATCATCAACGAGCCCTACAAGTTCGGTATCAGTGGTGGCAAGGTTTACCTCGAGGCGCACACGCCGCTGGACGATCACGGCAACCCGTCGGTGGTCGACAAGCATACGGCAGTGATCAACGCGTTGCTCAAGCGTGAAGACCTGGCCAACAACCTGCGCATGAACTGGGACATGGTACGTGACGTGGTTGCAACGGAAGATGGTATGCCGGTGGAGATTGCCGTGCCGGTCAATAACCAGGGTGCAGCGCCCATGGTCACGAGCATCCCGCCAGAACTGCAGTAACGGCTTTCGCTACATCAAGGCCCGCTCCCGGCTGAACGCCAGGAGTGGGCCTTTTGCTTTCTGCCAGGGGTCGTTGCCGAGGCAATAAAAAAGCCGACCCACAAGTGGGTCGGCTTCATAACAATCCGTGAGGATTATTACTTGCGGCTGGCTTTGTCCAGCATACGCAGAGCGCGCTCGTTGGCTTCGTCAGCGGTCTGCTGAGCCTTCTGAGCGGCTGCCAGAGCGTCGTCAGCCTTACGGTAGGCTTCGTCTGCACGGGCTTGAGCGCGAGCTGCTGCGTCTTCAGTCGCAGTCAGACGAGCTTCGGTTTCTTTGGATACGCTGCTGCAACCGGTAGCCAGAACTGCGGCCAGAGCCAGAGCAGAGAATTTCAGAACGTTGTTCATCGTGTTCCCCTTCAAGGACTTTCTATTAAATAGCCATCTCTCGGAAAAGAGAAACTGGCCGGCGTACATAGTACCCATTACTTGTAGTAAGTAAACTGACAGAGCGCAAGAACTGCAAAAAAAATGTTGCTGTAGGTCACGTCGACAAGATTTGTGGGGGTTTTGTGAAAAAACCGTGTAGCGGTCGCAAGCGATTGTAGTACAGGAACTTTTTTGTTGAACTAACGGTGACTTTAACTGTCGCCCGGCGTCTTAAGCCCTAGAACATCCGGCTGCTGTTGCAAGCCAGGCGGATCACCGCCTGAAGCGCTCGATCCTGCCATTTTTTTAAGCGTCACCACCTTGAGCAATCGAGGTTCCCGCGCCTACTATTTGGGGTGCCCGGCCCGGCAGAACCAGTGCATTCGGCTTGCGGTCCAAGGGGCAGAGGTGGCGTAGAGGTTCCTCCGCCGGATAAACCACCATCGGTTAAGGTAAGGGTCTGCCGAAAAGGCCTGCGAGGAGTAGTGATGAGTGAAGCGCTGACTATCCACCATGACCAGGCCGGTCATCAGTTCGAAACCAACGTGGACGGTCATCGTGCCTACCTGACGTACATGGACCTGGGCAAGCAGACGCTGGACATTTATCGCACCTTCGTGCCCAACGCCCTGCGCGGCCGTGGGATCGCTGCGGCGCTGACCGAGAAGGCCTTGGAGTACGCCGACCAGATGGGCTATACGGTGATTCCGTCCTGCTCGTATGTAGAGCGCTACATGGAGCGTCAGCAGCGCCATTCAAGCAAGGCCTGACCCCCTTCAGATAAAGCAGGGCCGCTTCACACCCCCCTCTGCCGGCTTGCCGGCAATGAGGGAGGTGTGAAGCGGCCCTGTCTTGTATCAGCCGCGCTGACGCTGAGGCAGTACGTCCTTGAGCTTGGCGTGCATGCTGCGCAACGTCTTTTCGGTGGCCGACCAATCGATGCAGGCGTCGGTGACCGAAACGCCGTACTGCAGTTCGTCCAGGTTCTTCGGAATCGACTGGCAACCCCAATTCAGGTGGCTCTCGACCATCAGGCCAATGATCGACTGGTTGCCCTCGAGGATCTGGTTGGCGACGTTCTCCATGACCAGCGGCTGCAGGGCCGGGTCCTTGTTGGAGTTGGCGTGGCTGCAGTCGACCATGATGTTGGCCTTGATCTTGGCCTTGGCCAGATCCTGCTCGCACAGGGCGACGCTGACCGAGTCGTAGTTCGGCTTGCCGTTGCCACCGCGCAGCACCACATGACCATACGGGTTGCCCTTGGTGGTGACGATGGACACCCCACCTTCCTGGTTGATGCCGAGGAAGCGGTGAGGCTTGGACACCGACTGCAGGGCGTTGATCGCCACGGTCAGGCCGCCATCGGTACCGTTCTTGAAGCCGACCGCCGAAGACAGGCCCGAGGCCATTTCACGGTGGGTCTGGGATTCGGTGGTGCGGGCGCCGATGGCCGACCAGCTGATCAGGTCCTGCAGGTACTGCGGGGAGATCGGGTCGAGGGCTTCGGTGGCGGTCGGCAGGCCCATTTCGGCCAGGTCCAGCAGCAACTGGCGGCCGATGTGCAAGCCGTCCTGGATCTTGAACGAGTCATCCAGGTACGGGTCGTTGATCAGGCCTTTCCAACCGACGGTGGTGCGCGGTTTTTCGAAGTACACGCGCATGACCAGATACAGCGTATCGGACACTTCCTCGGCCAGCACTTTCAGGCGTTCGGCATACTCGTGCGCCGCCTTGATGTCGTGGATGGAGCAGGGGCCGACCACGACGAACAGGCGATGGTCCTTGCCGTCAAGAATGTTGCGCACCACTTGGCGACCAGCAGTCACAGTCTGCAGGGCCTTGGCGCTGAGGGGGATTTCCTTCTTGAGCTGATCGGGGGTGATCAAGGTCTCGTTGGAGGCAACGTTAAGGTCATCGATCGGTAAATCAGCCATCGTGTTACTCGTCAGGTCACGGGTGCCGGCCGCCAGCAATCCCCGTGCGGCCCAGCAGCAAGAATGTTCGCAGCGGGGAGCCGAACCTTAGCGCGTTACTGGGGGCGCGACAATGGCCTGAGCCCGCTGTAGCAGGGTTTTTCCCTGGTAGATTGGGCTAGTGCCGCTATTGGGGTGCGCACAAAGCTGTAATCTGTGTCAAAAAAGTGCATCCACAACTATCAGGAGAACAGCATGGCCCCACGTAAACCGCGCATCGGCATTATTGGCAGTGGTGCCATTGGAGGCTTCTATGGGTTGATGCTGGCGCGCGCCGGTTTTGACGTGCATTTCCTCCTGCGCAGTGAGTATGCCGTGGTCCGCGAACAGGGCTTGAAGCTCGACAGCGCGCTGCATGGCGCGTTGCAGATACCCGTGCAGGCCTACGCCAGCGCCGCCGACATGCCGCCGTGCGACTGGTTGTTGGTGGGTGCCAAGGCCACCAGCAACGCCGAGCTGGCACCGCTGATCGTGCAAGCCGCCGCGGCCGATGCCAAGGTCGTGCTGTTGCAAAACGGCCTGGGCGTCGAAGAGCAGATGCGACCCGCCTTGCCCGACAACCTGCACCTGCTGGGTGGTCTGTGCTTCATTTGCGCCAATCGCCAAGGCCCCGGCGAGATCCGTCATCAGGCACTGGGGGCGGTCAACCTTGGTTATCACAGCGGGCCTGCTCGCGATGGCGGAGCTGCCGTCGTCGAGGAAGGAGCCGGGTTGTTCCGCGCCGCAGGCATCGACTCCCAGGCCATGTCCAACCTGGCCCAGGCGCGCTGGCAGAAGCTGGTGTGGAACGTGCCCTACAATGGCCTGTCGGTACTGCTGGGCGCCAGCACCACAGCGCTGATGGCCGATGCCGACAGCCGCGACCTTATCCAGGCCCTGATGGCCGAAGTGGTGGAGGGCGCTGCGGCCTGTGGCCATGTGCTGCCCGAGGGGTACGCCGAACACCTGTTCCGTATCACCGAGAAAATGCCTGACTATTGGCCGAGCATGTATCACGACCACGCCCAGCAACGCCCGCTGGAGCTCCAGGCTATCTATCACGAACCTTTGGCACAGGCGCGCGCAGCCGGTTGCGACCTGCCGCGCATGCACATGCTCTACCAGTCATTGGCGTTCATCGACCGCGCCAACCGGGCCGGCTGAAACCTCTGCAGCCCGCTGTGGCAGTGCGCCGGACGGCAAAGCGAGCGTCCGGCGCGCTGCTAAGCTGAAGCTTGCTCTGCCGCAACGGCAGTCGAGGAGGTCGAATGATCCGCTCCATGCTGTACGCCACCGACCTCGGTGTCTACGCCCCTTTTGTCATGCAGCATGCCTTGGCCCTGGCCCGCACGTTCGGTGCGGAGTTGTATGTCATACACGCGGTGGAGCCCATGGGGCAGTTCGCCGAATCCCTCCTGCAAAGTTACCTCGATGAGCAGACCCTGGATGAGCTGCACAGCGAGGGTGTGAACACAGTGATGGCCAACATCGAGCAGCGTGTGTTGGAAAACTTCCGCGACGAATTGGGTGAAGACGCCGACCTGGCGGTGATCAAGGCGGTGCGTGTACGCCAAGGCGATCCGGCCCAGGTCATCCTGGAGCAGGCGCAGCGACTGAGCGTCGATTTGCTGATCTTCGGCAGCCACGCTGCCGGTGCAGGGGTGGACGTGCCGATTGGTCGAACGGCGGTACGCCTGCTGCAGCTGTCACCGGTTCCGGTGTACATGGTGCCGCTCTCGCAGCACCTCGGGCGTAGGAAAATGTGAAGATGGCAGTAGGCTCATTCGGAGTGGCGTGTAACAAAATAGTTCTAGTTTTATTTCGAGAACCACTAATATAGTTATATCTCGTCGCTGCCTGCTGCCGCTGACTTACCGCTGATTCGAGGGAAACCTATGAAGCTTCAACAACTGCGCTACATCTGGGAAGTGGCGCACCATGACCTCAACGTCTCCGCGACGGCGCAGAGTCTGTACACCTCGCAGCCGGGCATCAGCAAGCAGATCCGACTGCTCGAAGATGAGCTGGGCGTTGAAGTCTTTGCCCGCAGCGGCAAGCATCTGACCCGCGTCACTCCGGCCGGCGAACGCATCATCAATACCGCGGGTGAAATCCTGCGCAAGGTCGAGAGCATCAAGCAGATCGCCCAGGAATTCTCCAACGAGAAGAAGGGCACGCTGTCCATCGCCACTACCCATACCCAGGCACGCTATGCCTTGCCGCCCGTCATCAGCAGCTTCATCAAGCAGTACCCGGAAGTAGCGTTGCACATGCATCAG
The DNA here is from genome assembly GCF_044749525.1 of Pseudomonas sp. NPDC089395. Taxonomy (NCBI): domain Bacteria; kingdom Pseudomonadati; phylum Pseudomonadota; class Gammaproteobacteria; order Pseudomonadales; family Pseudomonadaceae; genus Pseudomonas; species Pseudomonas sp. NPDC089395. The sequence goes on along the minus strand of NZ_JBIVID010000012.1, from coordinate 1,628 downwards.
GGTTCGCCCATGCAGATCGCCGAAATGGCGGCCGATGGCACCGTCGATTTCGCCATTGCCACCGAGGCGCTGGAGCTGTTCGGCGACCTGATCATGATGCCGTGCTACAAGTGGAACCGCTGCGTGGTGGTGCCCCAGGGCCACCCGTTGGCCAAGCTGCCGAAGCTGACCCTGGAAGCGGTCGCCGAGTACCCGATCGTGACCTACGTGTTCGGTTTCACCGGTCGTTCGAAGCTGGACGAGGCCTTCAACCACCGCGGCCTGACACCGAAAGTGGTGTTCACCGCCGCCGACGCCGACGTGATCAAGACCTACGTGCGTCTGGGCCTGGGTGTGGGCATCGTGGCCAGGATGGCGGTCGACAGCAAGCTCGACAGCGATCTGGTGGCGCTGGATGCCAGCGAGCTGTTCGAGGCCAGCATCACCAAGATCGGCTTCCGCCGTGGCACCTTCCTGCGCGGCTTCATGTGCGACTTCATCGAGAAGTTTGCGCCGCACCTGACGCGTGAAGTGATGGCCAAGGCTATCCAGTGCCATAACAAGCAAGAGCTTGAAGAGCTGTTCGAGGGTGTCGAACTGCCGGTGCACTGATCGGGTAATGCATGGGGCCGCTTTGCGGCCCTTTCGCGACGCAAGGCCGCTCCTACAGGGGTACGCAATTTCCTGTAGGAGCGGCCTTGTGTCGCGAAAGGGGCGCGAAGCGGCCCCAGCTATTCAAGCCTTGCTGATCAGATTGCCAGCATGCAGCCCGCATTCCTTCTGGGTCGACTCTTCCCACCACCAACGCCCTTCGCGCTCGTGCTGGTTCGGCAGTACCGGGCGGGTGCACGGCTCGCAACCAATGCTGATGAAGCCGCGTTCGTGCAGGCTGTTGTACGGCAGCTCAAGCATGCGGATGTAGCCCCAGACTTCCGCGCTGGTCATCTGTGCCAGCGGGTTGAACTTGTACAGCGTGCGCTCTGGCGTGGAGAAGGCGCCGTCGATTTCCAGCGCCGGCACCTGGCTGCGGGTACCGGGGCTCTGGTCCCGACGCTGGCCGGTGGCCCAGGCGCTGACGGTGGCGAGCTTGCGCCGCAGGGGTTCGATCTTGCGGATGCCGCAGCATTCGCCATGGCCGTCCTTGTAGAAGCTGAACAGGCCTTTTTCCTTGACGAACGGGTCGAGCTTGGCGCGGTCAGGGCTGAGGATCTCGATCGGCAGGTTGTACTGCTCGCGCACCTGATCGATGAAGCGGTAGGTCTCCGGGTGCAGGCGGCCGGTGTCGAGGCTGAATACCTTGACCTGCTTGTTCAGCTTCCAGGCCATGTCGACCAGCACCACGTCCTCGGCGCCGCTGAAGGAAATCCACAGGTCGTCGCCGAAGTGTTCGAAGGCAAGCTTGAGGATGTCCTGCGGGGACTTGTTGGCATAGGTCGCGGCCAGGGCGGCGACGTCGAAGGGTTGGCTCATCAGGCGGTTTCCATCTTGGCTGTGGCGCTGTGCGCTCGTAGTGGGTTGATGGTAACAAAAAATGGCAGGGTAGACGTGCTGCCTGAGGGTGTCAGAAATTTTGTGTTCGGGCATAACATGAGTAAGAGGTGCATGTATGCCAACCAAAAAGAAATCTGAACGCCAACCAGTGCGAGAGC
>NZ_JBIVID010000011.1:0-206434 GCF_044749525.1 Pseudomonas sp. NPDC089395 | reverse complement strand
TCTCGCACTGGTTGGCGTTCAGATTTCTTTTTGGTTGGCATACATGCACCTCTTACTCATGTTATGCCCGAACACAAAATTTCTGACACCCTCCCAAAATCTCAAAGCTCAAACCCCAACATCACGGCACACACCACCAGAAACCCACAGAACATCCCCCGCAACACCTTCTCCGGCAGCGCATGCGCCAGCCGCACCCCCCAGCTGATACTCAAAAGCCCACCCACCGCCAACGGAATCCCCACACTCCAATCGACACTCTGGTGCACCCCATAGGTCAGCAACGTCACCGTGGTGCTCGGCGCCGCCAGCGCCAGCGACAGCCCCTGCGCCACCACCTGGGTCGTGCCGAATACGCTGGTCAGGATTGGCGTGGCCACCACCGCGCCGCCCACCCCGAACAAACCGCCCATGGCCCCGGCAAAGCTTCCCAACACCCCCAGCCAAGGCCAGGGATACCGCAACTCGGTGCTCGCCGGCGCCACCTTGAGAAACATCCGCGCCACATTCCAGATCGCCAGCGCCACCAGGAAACCGACGAAGCCCAGGCGCATGGACTGCGCATCGATGCCCACCGCCCAGATCGAGCCCAACCAGGCGAACAGGAAGCTGCACAGCGCCAGCGGCAGCGCATGGCGCAGTTCGATGCGGTTGCGCTGGTGATAGCGCCACAGCGCCAGCAACACGTTCGGCACCACCATGACCAGGGCCGTGCCCTGCGCCAACTGCTGGTCGAGCCCAAACAACACACCCAAGGCCGGGATGGCGATGAGCCCGCCGCCAATGCCGAACAACCCACCCATGGTGCCCAGGCCAGCGCCCAAGGCGATATACAGCAACCACTCGATCATCAGGGCCTCATCCGCCTGCATTGTTAATGCGAGCATGCTAACGATTGGGGGCTGGCACGGAAACGCACAGCCACGCACAATGGCTATGCGTTTTATGCAAAAGCGAAGTCGCCATGAGCCCGGATACCCTGACCGACCAACTGAGCCTGTTCCTCGATGTACTGGAGGCCGGGAGCTTTTCTGCCGCCGCCCGTCGCCATCCGCTGACCCCGTCCGCCGTGGCGCGGCGTATCGACAACCTGGAAAACGCGGTCGGCAGCCGGCTGTTTACCCGCAGCACCCATGCGGTGCGCGCGACCCCCGCTGGCAAGGCCTTCGCCGAGCGCGCTCGGCGCATCATCGAGGAACTGCGCCTGGCGCGCGCCGAAGCGGTGTCACTGAGCAATGCCCCGGAAGGCCTGATCCGTATCGATGCGCCCGCCGCCTTCGGCCGTCGACATCTGGCACCGGCCATCGCCGACTTCCTGGTGGCTTACCCGGGCCTGGACGTGCAACTGCGGTTGATCGACAGCTTCGTCGACCTGCACGGCAGCCACCTGGGCGAAGTCGACCTGGTGCTGCGCGCCGGCCCTCTGGCCGATACCCGACTGGTGGCCACACCGCTGGCGTACATGGTGCGCATCGCCTGCGCCAGCCCCGCCTACCTGGCCAACCGCGGCATGCCCGATTGCCCGAGTGAACTGCCCGAGCACGACGGCCTGGACTGGGACGGCCTGGCACCGCCCTTCGCCTGGCGCTTCACGGTCGACGGCCAACCGCGCCAGCTTCGCCCTTCGCGCATGCGCATGACCGCCAACAACGCCGAAACCTTGTTGTTCGGCGCCCTTGCCGGTCTGGGCATCGCCCACTTGCCGACGTGGCTGATCAGCGACTACCTGCTGCGTGGCGAACTGGTGCCGCTGTTCTGCCACAACGGCCTGCCCGCGGCGGAGACCAGCGGTATTTATGCGCTCCGTCTGGAACATGAAACGAACTCTCGCAGTCGCTTGCTGCTCGAATTTCTCAAGAGCCGCTTCAGTCCGATCCCTCCTTGGGACTTGGCCTTGCGCAGCGAACTACGCTGGCAATGAGCGCACTAACCATCAGCGTGCTAGATTTCTCTATCGATGACATTCAAGGACCTGCATGAACGCCGACACCCAAGCCTCTTGTGACGAGCTGCTGCTGGACAACCAGGTCTGTTTCGCCCTGCACTCCACCTCGTTGCTGATGACCAAGGTCTACAAGCCACTGCTTCAGGCACTGGGCCTGACCTACCCGCAGTACCTGGCCATGCTCGTGCTGTGGGAGCAGGACGGCCGCACGGTGGGCGAAATCAGCCAGCACCTGCTGACCGACCCCGGTTCGCTCACGCCGCTGCTCAAGCGCCTGGAGAGCGAAGGCTTGCTTGAGCGCAACCGCAGCCGCGAGGACGAACGGGTGGTGCTGGTGCACTTGACCGACAAGGGACGCGCCCTGCAACAACAGGCCAAAGCGGTTCCACCGTGCATTCTCAAGGCCAGCGGACGCAGCCTTGAACGCCTGCAGCAGCTGCAGGCCGACCTGCTGGACCTGCGCGAAAACCTGCAAAAACACCTCTGAGGGCTAAGCTGTGTGTTGCCGTTCCGATGGACGGCGAGTATTTATCTTGCGCGCAAACTAATTGCGCGCTAAGTTAAGTCCCATACCCACCCGGCGCACCTGCATCGACCAGAGCGCCCAGCACACTCGCGAGGTTCACCATGCAAAAGGTCACTCCCCTGTACATCGCAGAAGCCACCTCCACCGGCGGTCGCGACGGCAAATCCCGCTCCAGCGACGGCAAGCTGGAAGTCAAGCTGAGCACCCCCAAGGAACTGGGCGGCGCGGGCGGTGACGGCACCAACCCCGAGCAGATGTTCGCGGCCGGGTACTCGGCCTGCTTCATCGGCGCACTGAAGTTCGTCGCCGGTCAGGAGAAAAAACAGCTGCCCGCCGACGCATCGATCACCGCCAAGGTAGGCATTGGCCAGATCCCCGGTGGCTTTGGCCTGGATATCGACCTGAACATCAACCTGCCGGGGCTGGCCCAGGCCGAGGCAGAAAGTCTGGTGGAGAAAGCGCACCAGGTTTGCCCGTACTCCAACGCGACCCGCGGCAATGTGGATGTGCGGTTGAACGTAACAGTCTGAAGCCCCTGATTTCCCTGTAGGTGCTGGCTTGCCAGCTCCTACAGGGATCGCGCAAGCTTTCGGATTGTGAAATTGCAGGCACAAAAAAACCCGGCCAAGGCCGGGTTTTTCGTGCTCATCACAAGAAGAATTACTTCTTGGAACGGCCCTTGAAGCTGTTGTCGCGAGTGTCGATGTCGATCCACTCGTCGATCTGGATGAAGTCGGCAACCTGGATCTCGGTGCCGTTCTTCAGTTTGGCAGGCTTCATGACCTTGCCGGAGGTGTCGCCGCGAGCAGCGTTCTCGGTGTAGACAACCTGACGGCTGATGGTGGTCGGCAGTTCAACCGATACCAGGCGGCCTTCGAAGAAGACGGCTTCACAGATATCTTCCATGCCTTCTTCGATGTACGGCAGAACGGCGTCGATGTCTTCGGCGTTCAGTTCGTACATGGTGTAGTCGGAGGTGTCCATGAAGGTGTACGAGTCACCGCTGATGAACGACAGGGTCGCTTCTTTGCGATCCAGGATCACGTCGTCCAGCTTGTCGTCCGCACCGTAGACGGTTTCGGTCTTGTAGCCGGTCAGCAGGTTCTTCAGCTTGGTCTTCATGATCGCGCTGTTGCGACCCGACTTGGTGAATTCGGCTTTCTGTACCAGCCACGGGTCGTTGTCGATCCGCAGTACGGTACCGGGTTTCAGTTCTTTACCAGTTTTCATTACGAAGTATCCGAATCTGGATGGATTTATAAAAATCGAGGCCGCGTATCATAGCGAATTTCGGTAAAACTGTACTAGCGCCTTGGCGAGGTCCGGCCGAGCGGCCTGCCGGGCCGCCCAGTCACGGGCATGCTGCTGCAGTTGCGCCCAGTGTTTGCGGGCCCCTTGCCAGGCTTGGCCCATGTCGTCGCCCATGTTCCACGCACGCCACAATGCCATCAGCGCCTGCGCGGCATCGTCTGACAAGCCCTGGCGATAATGGCCAAGGAACGCGTCGAGCTTTTCCCAATGGGCATTTTCCTCCTGCACATAGATGTGCCAAAGCATGGGCCGCCCGGCCCACTGCGCGCGTACGAACGAGTCTTCACCGCGCACGGCATTGAAGTCGCAGCACCAGAGCAGGCGGTCGTAGTCGTCCTGGCTGACGAACGGCAGGATCTGCACGGTCAGCGCGCCGCGCTGGTGCAGTTCGCCCACCTTCAACCCAGGCTCGCCGAGCCAATTGCCCAGGTCGCCAAGGATGCGCCCGCGCGGCACCAGCAGGTGCGTGGCGCAGGTGTCCGTGGCCAGCGCATCGAGCCAGGCGCCCAATTGCGGGTTTTCGTAGGCGAACAGCGAGATCAGCTGCGCATCGTTCCGCACCTGCACGCCCAGCCCCTGCAAGAATGCCGTGCGCGCCTGGGCAGACTGCTGCAACGCGTCCCGCCGCGCCAGCAACGAGGCTTCACGCAGCAGCCCACCGGTCTTGTCGGTGAAACCAGGAAAGAAAAACACCTTGCGCAGCCCATTGGGCTGGGGCGACGGCAGGCCATGGCAACCTTCGACCCAGTCCTCGGCGCTGAGGTAGTCGAGGTTCAGCCACAACGGCGGCGTGGCCAGGGCGCGCATCGCGTCGATGTACTGCGCCGGCAACTGGCAGGCAAAGGCACCGATGACCACCTCGGCCGGCTGCACAGGCTGCCACGCGGCCGGCCATGCGCGTACGTCGACCCCCTCCTGCCACTGCTGCGCCGCAGCCGCGTCAGCGCCCGGGCACATCGGCACGAAGGCGTTCAGGTCGTCCACCCACAAGCGCACTGCCAGATCGTGTTCGGCCACCAGTTGCCGCGCCAGGCGCCAGGTCACACCGATATCGCCATAGTTGTCGACGACGGTGCAGAAAATGTCCCAGGTGACCTTCATGTGCCCTTCCCACTGCCTGCGCCAAAACCGCGAATTCTGCGGCCAAATGGTCGCCGACAAAAGTACCGGCGCTGAAATTCCGTCCGATGCCATGCGACAATGGCCCCTCGACCCGCCCTGCCAGGAGGCCGCCATGCCCCGTCATCGTGAACTGAAGATCACCCTCAAGCCACTGCAGCTTATCCTCTGCGTGGCGTTCGGCCTGTGGCTGGGCGCCGTGGCCATCGCCTTGAGCGTGTGGCTGGCCGTGCAGCGCTGGCCCGAGCATGTGCAACCGCTGGCCCAGGCTGTCGCCCCGGCCGTTGTGCGGCCCGCGCCCGCACAACCTTCGGATGCGCAAGCCCAGATGTTCGAACGCTACCAGGACATCTTGCACAAGCAGGAGCTGCAGCAGGCTGCCGAGGCCGCTCAGGGCAACCCACGCAATCTGAACAGCCCCAAGTGTCAGTTCTGGCTGTCGCAGAACCGCACTGCACCGACCGACAAGAGCCAGTCCAACGTGCTGGAGTTCTGTTACTGATCATGGACAAGACCACCCTGCTCGCCCGCATCAATGCCGCGCTGGAAGCGGATATGGAAGTCTTGCGCCGCGCCGCCCAGACCGCCTACGAAGCCGCCACCGCCAAAGAGAACGTCGCCGAGAACAAGTACGACACCCTGGGCCTGGAGGCGTCGTACCTGGCCACCGGCCAGGCTCGGCGCACGGCCGAGATTCGCCAGGCGTTGCTGACCTACCAGCAGTTGCTGTTGCGTGACTATGACCCGACGCGCGGCGTGCAGGTGAGCAACCTGGTGACCCTGGAGGATGAGGATGGCGCGCAGCGGTTGCTGTTCCTCGGGCCGGAGGCGGCCGGGTTGAAGATTGGCGAGGGCGCGGAGCGGGTGACCGTCATCACCCCGCGCTCGCCGTTGGGGCAATTGCTGGTAGGCAAGAGGATCGATGATGAGGTGAGCCTGGGTACGCAGGTTTTCTTCGTCACTGAGGTTGTCTGAACCGGCCCTATCGCCGGCAAGCCGGCTCCCACAGGTACCCCACCGAGCCCTGTGGGAGCCGGCTTGCCGGCGATAGGGCCAGCCCTGACACCCTTACCCCTCAGCCAACGCATCAAACCGCCCGGCCAACCCCCGCTCGGCAAACTGCTCCACCACAAAGTCGATGAACGCCCGGGTCTTCCCCGGCAACAGCTTGTGCCCGGCGTAGTACAGGCTGATATGCCCATCGTCGACATACCAGTCCGGCAACACCCGCTGCAGCGCCCCGCTGTCCAGGTAAGGCACGGCAAACGGCAAGCTGACCAGGGCGATGCCCAAGCCCTGCACGGCCACCGCACAAGCCGCATCCGAATCGCTCATGGTCATCGCCTGGCGCAACAGCAATGGCTGCTGCTCTTGGCCGCGACTGGTCAACGGCCACGAGCGCACACGTCCGGTTTGCGGTGAGCGGATCAAAATCCCGTCATGGCGCTGCAGCACCTGCGGATCTTCGATCGGCGCGTGCCGCTCCAAGTACCCAGCCGACGCCACCAATACCCGGTGCGCCACCGTCAGCTTGCGCGCCACCACCCCGGGCGGCAGCTCGAAACCACCGCCAATGGCGGCATCGAAACCCTGGCCGATCAGGTCGACCTGGCGGTTGTCGAAATGCCAATCCGGCGTGATCGCCGGGTAACGGCGCAGGAACTCGCCGAGCAACGGCAGCACATAAAGCCGGCCGAACACCGTGCCCATGCTCACCCGCAACAGCCCCGCCGGCTGGCCTTCGGAACTGGCCAGGTTGGCGACCGCGTACTGGATGGTACGGAAACTGTCACTCACTTCACCGAGAAAACGCTGCCCCGCTTCGGTCAGGGTCAGCTTGCGCGTACTACGCTGGAACAGCCGCACCCCAAGGCGCGCTTCCAGCTGGGCGACATGCTTGCCCACTGCCGCCGGGGTCAGGCTCAGGCGCCTGGCCGCCTCGGCGAAACTGCCGACCTCGGCGCTGCGGATGAAACACTCGAGGGCGCTGAAGGATTCTGTGGCCATGATTATCAACCAAAGGTTCACTCTGCTGATAGTGATTGCGATCTTATCAGTTGGTAATCAACGGTCGATACTGCGTCCATCCAAGGCATTCGGCCTTGCTTCCAGCAGGAGATCAGCATGTCCAAGCAACTTACACTCGAAGGCAAAGTGGCCCTGGTCCAGGGCGGTTCCCGTGGTATTGGCGCCGCCATCGTTCGCCGCCTGGCCCGTGAAGGCGCACAGGTAGCCTTCACCTATGTCAGCTCCGAAGGCCCGGCCCAGGCACTGGCCGAGGAAGTCCAGGCAGCCGGCGGCCATGCCCTGGCCCTGCGCGCCGACAGCGCCGATGCCGCCGCCGTGCAGCTGGCGGTGGACGACACCGTCAAAGCCTTCGGCCGCCTCGACATCCTGATCAACAACGCCGGCGTACTGGCAGTAGCACCGCTGGCCGAATTCGACCTGGCGGACTTCGACCGCACCCTGGCGATCAACGTGCGCAGCGTGTTCGTGGCCAGCCAGGCCGCCGCTCGTTACATGGGCCAGGGCGGGCGCATCATCAATATCGGCAGCACCAATGCCGAGCGCATGCCGTTTGCAGGCGGGGCACCCTACGCCATGAGCAAGTCGGCGCTGGTCGGCCTCACCAAAGGCATGGCACGCGACCTGGGCCCGCAGGGGATTACCGTGAACAATGTGCAACCGGGGCCGGTGGACACCGACATGAACCCGGCCAGTGGCGAATTCGCCGAGAGCCTGATTCCGCTGATGGCGATTGGGCGCTACGGGCAGGCGGACGAGATTGCCAGCTTCGTTGCTTACCTGGCGGGGCCAGAGGCCGGGTACATCACCGGGGCCAGTCTGACCGCCGATGGTGGTTTCGCCGCGTGATCGAATGGGTTGCCGCTACAGGCCTGTGAAAAGGCCGCTAGCGGCAACCCCCTTCAGCCTTGCATCAGGTGCAGCTCCAGCATCTCCAGAAACGCCCGCGCTGCAGGCGTCGGGCTGTTCGACCACACCGCATACAAATGCCGCACCGGCGCATCGGCCAGCCGCGCGACCGCCACTCCCTGAATGCCCTGCGCAACCCGCTCGGGCACCAGCCCGACGGCCATGCCACGCTGCACGAACTTCTCTACCAGACGAATATGCCCGATCTCGAACTGCACCCGCCGCACCAGCCCCGCCGCCTTGAAGGCTTCATCGGTCTGCCGCCGCGCCCCCGTACCCTCCGGGAAGTCCACCAGCACTTCGTCAGCCAGATCGGCCAGCGTCAGCTGCGCCCTGCCCGCCAGGCGATGGCCCAGCGGCAACAACGCCACCAACGCTTCCCGCGCCAGCAGACGGTGCTGTACGCCCTGCAGCACTTCGCCCTGCCACAAGCCGATAAAACCCACATCCAGGCGCCGCTCACAAACGTCGGCTACCAGCAACTCGCTCTTGGCGGTGAGCCAACGCACGTCCACATCCGGGTAGCGGTCGTGGAATACCGCCAGCAGCTCGACCAGGTCCAATGCAGTGAGCGAACTGATCTCGCCGATCGACAATCGCCCACGCACCTGGCCACAGGCGGCAGCCACATCATCGGCAATCCGCCCGGCGGCCTCGACGGCAGGGCGGGCGCTGAGCACGAAGGCTTCGCCAGCGGGCGTCAGGCGCACCCGCCGCGAACTACGCTCGAACAGGCTGACACCCAACTGCGCCTCCAGACGCGCCACCTGGTGGCTGAGTGCCGATTGCACCACATGGCAGCGTTCGGCCGCGCGGGTAAAGCTGCCGGTGTCGGCCACGGCCAAGGCATATTCGAGCTGCTTGAGGTTCATTGATCTATCTGCTTTCGAGATTGATAAGCTGAAAACTATACATTGGTGTCATGCTTTATCGTTCCAGATACTGATTGTCACCACCACTGTCCGCAACGAGATTGCCATGAACGCCCCGACCTTAAGTCGTGCCCTGATCCTGCTGATGGCTACCGCCACCGGCCTGGCCGTGGCCAGCAACTACTACGCCCAACCGTTGCTGCACAGCATTGCCGAGCAGTTTGGCCTGAGCACCGCCAGCGCCGGCAGCATCATCATTGCCGCCCAGCTCAGCTACGGCGCCGGCCTTTTGTTACTGGCGCCCCTGGGTGACCTGTTCGAGCAACGCCGACTGATCGTGGTGATGACCACGATCTCAACGCTCGGCCTGGTCATCAGCGCCTGCGCACCCAGCCTGCCCTGGTTGCTGCTTGGCACGGTGCTCACCGGCCTGTTCTCGGTAGTGGCGCAAATCCTTGTGCCCCTCGCCGCGACCTTGAGCGCCCCCGAACAACGCGGCCGTGCGGTGGGCACGCTGATGAGTGGCCTGCTACTGGGCATTTTGCTGGCTCGAACCGCCGCAGGCTTCATGGCCGAACTGGGTGGCTGGCGCAGCATCTATGTGCTGGCCGCCGCGCTCATGGCCGTGGCCGCCATTGCCCTGTACCGCAGCCTGCCGCCACACAACAGCCATGCTGGCCTGAAATACCCCGCGCTGATTGGCTCGGTGTTTCGCTTGTTCGCGCAAGAGCCGGTGCTGCGCCTGCGTTCGCTGCTGGGCCTGCTGGCGTTCAGCCTGTTCGCCTTGTTCTGGACGCCCCTGGCGTTTCTCCTGGCCAGCGAGCCCTACCACTATTCCGATGCGGTGATCGGCCTGTTCGGCCTGGCCGGTGCGGCGGGTGCGCTGTCGGCCAACTGGGCCGGGCGCCTGGCAGACCGCGGCAAGGGCTCACTGGGCACTACCGTGGGCCTGGTGGCCTTGTTGCTGGCATGGGTACCGCTGGGCTTTGCTCAACACTCGCTGGCGGCCTTGCTGCTGGGCGTACTGGTGCTGGACCTGGCCGTGCAGCTGGTGCATGTGAGCAACCAGAATGCCGTGATCGCCCTGCGACCTGACGCACGCACGCGCCTCAACGCCGGCTACATCACCTGTTATTTCATCGGCGGCGCGCTAGGCTCGTTGCTGGGCACGCAATTGTTCCAGCATCAGGGCTGGATGGGCATCGTGGTCGCCGGATTATCGATCGGGGCATTGGCATTGGCGGTGTGGGCATGCGCCGAGCGCAAGCGCCAACGCGCCCTGCAGGCTCCCGCGACATAGCACCGCTACCCTCCGTCGCCTGCTCGTTGACTTGCCTGCCCCGGCGGCGCTCAGTAGGCGCTGGTCAAAGCCCTATCACTGACAGGACGACTCAATGACAAGACTCACGGTGCAATCCGGCGATTTCTTGCAAGGTGAAGGTGAATTTCGCAACGGATCGCTCACACTCAAAACTCCGCGCAGCCCCTCGCCTGGCGAGCGGATATCCCTGGCCCGCATCAGCGAGCTGCGCCTTGCCAGCCTGGAATTCAACCGCAGCCTGGGTACTGCCATCGGCTGGGGCGTTGCCGGCGCCCTGGTGGCCGGCCCAGTGGGCTTGCTGGCCGGGCTCTGGCTGGGCGGCAAAGAAGAAGAAGCCACCTTCCTTGCCACCTTCAAGGATGGCCGCAAGTTGATGGCAATCACCGACGGCAAGACCTGGTCGAAGATCGACGACAGCTGGCGTCAGCACAAGCGGGCCGCCAACTCAGACTGAGGTGCTTCGGGTAACATGGCGACCTTTTGACCGCACCGCGCCTTTCCTGGGAAGGCGCGATGCGGTTTTCGCCATTCAAGGACCCGGTAATGCCCCTGCCTCACCCTCGCCTGCCCCTGAGCCTGCTCAGCCTGGGCCTGGCCTTGCACTGCCCCAATGGAATGGCCGAGGACAGTGTCGTGCTGGCCCCACTGCAGGTTTCCGACACCTACGGCGACGAGGGCTACCAGGCGCGTGAAGCCTCGGTGGGCGGGTTCCAGGCCACGCCGCTGCTCGATACGCCCGCAGCGGTCAGCGTGTTCAACCGGCAGCTGATCGAAGACCGCCAGGTGCGTCTGCTCAGCGAAGTCCTGCACAGCGACGCCTCGGTCGGCGAAAGCTATGCGCCCATCGGCTATTACGAAAACTTCAACGTTCGCGGCTTCGAGCTCAATGCCGCCAGCAGCTACCGCATCAATGGCCAGACCATCGCCGGCGAGCAGAACGTAGCGCTGGAAAACAAGCAGCAGGTCGAGTTGCTCAAAGGCTTGTCCGGGCTGCAAAGTGGCGTGTCTGAGCCCGGCGGGCTGGTCAACTATGTGACCAAGCGCGCCGAGGATGTGCGCAGCGTGACGGTCTCGACCAACGAGCAGGGTGAACGCTACCTGGCCACCGACCTCGGCGGCTGGTTCGGCAGCGAGCGCCAGTTCGGTCTGCGCGCCAACCTGGCCCACGAGGACATCCGCGCCTATGTGGACCACGCCGACGGCCAGCGCGACTTCGCCTCGCTGGCATTCGACTGGCAGATCAGCCCCGCGGCCACCCTGCAGCTGGATGCCGAGTACCAGCACCGCGAGCAGCGCTCGGTGCCCGGTTATCAGCTTCTCGGCGGTACCGAGGTGCCCCACGGCATCGACCCCGATGACCGCCTGGCCTATCAGCACTGGGCCAAACCTGTGCAAAACGACTCGCTGAACCTGGGCGGGCGCTTCGAATATCGATTCAGCGATGCCTGGAGCGGCACCCTCAGTGCTTCTCGCAGCAAAGTGGTCATCGATGACTACAGCGCCTTTGCCTGGGGCAGCGAAGGCGGCTGGCAGTCGCACTTCAGCCCGGAGGGCGACTACGACATCTACGACTTCCGCAGCCCCGACGACACGCGCCGTACCGATGAAGTCCAGGCCATGCTCAACGGCCATTTCGACGCATTCGGCGTCGGCCATGAGTTGACCATCGGCAGCAGCGCGCAACGCCGCACCCTCGACCAGCGCCCCTACTACAACGAGTGGGTCGGCAGCGGCAACATCTACACCGGCGCACCGGCCGTGCCGCCTTCGGACAAGCCGATCGGTGACAGCGAACGCCGCCTAGACAGCCGCCAGTACGGGCTGTTCGTCAGCGACCGTATTACGTTCAGCGAACACTGGCAGGCCGTGCTCGGTGCCCGTGAAGTGCGCCTGGACGAACAGACCTGGGACGAAAACGGTGTCGCGGGGCGCCATACAGAGCAGTACCAGCTGCTACCCAATGCCGCGCTCATCTATAAGCCGCGCACCGATACCACCCTGTACGCCAGTTATGCCAAAGGTTTGTCGGCAGGTGGAACGGCGCCGTGGTATGCCAGCAACGCCGCTGAAATGCTCGCCCCCACCCTTTCCCACCAACTGGAGCTCGGCATCAAGCGCGATTGGCAAGGCATGAGTTTCAACGCAGCCCTGTTCCAGATCCGCCAGGCCTACCAGTACGCGCGACCGGAGGGGGATGGCAGCTTCACCTACGTACAGGAGGGGCAGCAGAAAAACATTGGCCTTGAGCTGGGCGCCAGCGGCTGGGTGACTTCGAACCTGCAGCTGCAGGCCAGCGCCGCAGCGATCCGCGCCCGGGTCGAAAACAGCGGCACCGATGCCTACGAGGGCCATCAGGCGATCAACGTGCCGAACCTGCGCGCCGCCGTGCAGGCCGACTACAGCCTGCCGGTGCCGGGCCTTGCGTTGCTCGGCGGCGCCCGCTACAGCGCCAGCAAGTATGCGAGCCAGGCGGGTAATGTCGAGGTGGGCGGTTATACCGTGTTCGATGTCGGTAGCCGCTATCGCCTGCGTATCGGGGGGTATGACACGGTGCTGCGGCTGACGGTGGATAACGTGTTCGACAAGCGCTATTGGCGGGATGTGGGGGACTACCTGGGCGACAACTATTTGTTCCAGGGGGCGCCGCGTACGGCTCGGTTGTCGGCTTCGGTTTCTTTTTGATGCTTTTGGGGCTGCTTCGCAGCCCTTTCGCGACACAAGGCCGCTCCTACAGGAAGATCGCGCCCGCCCTGTAGGAGCGGCCTTGTGTCGCGAAAGGGCCGCAAAGCGGCCCCAGAATGCAAAAAGCCCCCGAACTTTTCAGCTCGGGGGCTTTTCGCAGAATGTGGCGGTGAAGAAGGGATTTGAACCCTTGATACGATTTCTCGTATACACACTTTCCAGGCGTGCTCCTTCGACCACTCGGACACTTCACCGTTTTCCCTTCAAGGCTTTCACCCTGTCGAGGCGCGCTAATTTAGTGGAAGAGCTTTTCTTTGGCAAGCATTTTTTTCAAATTTTTCATGCATTTAAGCCAACCCACTGAAAAACCGAGGCTGCCAGGGCAATGCTGCCAAATTCGCCTGCGCTTTTACTGTCTGCCAGCACACTGCCCCGGCGCGGCAAGGCGTGGAGCCTGCGCGCTGACTGGCTGGTCAGCCTTGCTGCTTTACCTGGCCCGCGCCGCTGGGTAACGTCGTCGCCACGCCACTTAAAGGACTCTGTCATGAGCGAGCTGATTACCTACCACGCCGAAGACGGCATCGCGACCCTGACCCTGAACAACGGCAAGGTCAACGCCATCTCGCCGGATGTCATCGCTGCCTTCAATGCCGCCCTCGACCGCGCCACCCAGGAACGGGCCGTGGTGATCATCACCGGCCAGCCGGGCATCCTCTCTGGCGGCTACGACCTCAAGGTGATGACTTCAGGCCCCCAGCAAGCGGTCAGTCTGGTCACCGCCGGCTCCACCCTGGCCCGGCGCCTGCTGTCGCACCCGTTCCCGGTGATCGTTGCCTGCCCTGGTCACGCGGTGGCCAAGGGTGCCTTCCTGCTGCTGTCGGCCGATTACCGGATCGGTGTAGAAGGCCCGTACAAGATTGGCCTGAACGAAGTGCAGATCGGCATGACCATGCACCACGCGGGCATCGAGCTGGCGCGCGACCGCCTGGGCCGTGCGGCCTTCCACCGTTCGGTGATCAATGCCGAGATGTTCGAGCCCAAAGACGCGCTGGATGCCGGATTCCTCGACAAGGTGGTGCCGGCCGAGCAACTGCACGAAACCGCCCTGGCCGTGGCGCGCGAGCTGAAAAAGCTCAACATGCTGGCGCACAAGAACACCAAGCTGAAGGTGCGCAAAGGGTTGCTCGATGCGCTGGATGAAGCGATCGGGCTGGACCAGGGGCATATGGGCTGACCTTCACGGCCCTATCGCCGGCAAGCCGGCTCCCACAAGTACAGAGCAGGTCTTGAAGCCTGCGCGTTCTCTGTGGGAGCCGGCTTGCCGGCGATAGGGCCAGCGCAGATACACACCAAGGTTTGCCCCCGCCAGTGCACATCCGTACACTGCGCCGCGACTTCTGGTGTGAGTTGTACAATGCTCTACTCCCTTCGCATGCTCCTGCTGGCGCTGCACTTTTTGCTGGTTGGTTTCATCGGTCTGCTGATCGGCATGCTGCGCCCCTTCAACCGCGACAACAGCCGCGTGTTCGCCCGGCTCTACAGCGTGCCCGCCACCTGGCTGATGCGCATCAAGGTCAAGGCCGAGGTCGGCCCGCTGTGGGACCAACCGCCCGGCTGCGTGATCGTCGCCAATCACCAATCCAACTTCGACCTGTTCATCCTTGGCCATGTGGTGCCACAACGCACCGTTGCCATCGGCAAGAAGAGCCTCGGCTGGATTCCACTGTTCGGGCAATTGTTCTGGCTCGGCGGCAACGTGCTGATCGATCGCAGCAACGCCTACCAGGCGCGCAAGGCCATGCAGGTGACCACGCGGATCCTGCGTGACGACACCTCGATCTGGATCTTCCCGGAAGGCACCCGCAATCCCGAGGAGCAATTGCTGGCGTTCAAGAAAGGCGCCTTCCACATGGCCATCGAGGCCGGCGTGCCGATCGTGCCGGTGTGTGTCAGCCGCTACACCCGCCGCCTGAGCCTGAACAGCTGGCGCCAGCGCACGGTGATCGTGCGCTCGCTGCCACCGATCGCCACCGCCGGGCTCAGCCAACAGGACGTGCCGGCCTTGGTCGAGCAGTGCCGCACGCAGATGCAGCAGTGCATCGACCGCATGGAAGGCGAGCTGGCCAACCACTAGGTTGCTTGTGGGAGCGGGCTTGTCCCGCGAAGAAGCCAGCACCGCTACCCGAACCGACAGGTTGCTCTCCAGGCCACTACAGCCCAAGCTGTATCCCGTGTGCAACCGAACAAGTGGATCACCATGGGTCGAGTCGTGGCATCGGCGGTGTACGCCGCCGGCAGGAAGGTCACCAACATCAGCATCGATGAAGGCAGCGAGTGGGCGCGCAAGCCTGGGCATTTCGTCTGGATCGGCCTGGAAGAACCCAACGCCGAGGAACTGGCCAACCTGCAGCGCCAGTTCAACCTGCACGAACTGTCCATCGAGGACGCGCTGGAAAAACACAGCCGGCCGAAGCTTGAAACCTTCGGCGACGCGCTGTTCATCGTCACGTATTCGCCCGTGCGCCATGAGGGCAAGCTGGAGTTCATCGAAACCCACATCTTTGCCGGCAACGGTTACATCATCACCTGCCGCAATGGCCACTCGAAATCCTATGCCCTGGTGCGCCAGCGCTGCGAGGCGCGGCCGTTGCTGCTCGAACATGGCGAAGATTTCGTGCTCTACGCCCTGCTCGACTTCGTCACCGAGAACTACCAGCCGGTCAGCGAAGCGATCCATGGGGAAATCGAAGAGCTGGAGCAAAGCGTGCTCGGTGGCTCGCTGCAGGAAGAAGACATCAGGCGCCTGCACAGCCTGCGCCGCGACATCCTGCGCTTGCGCCGCTACGTGGCACCGATGGTGGAAGTGAGCGAGGAACTGCAACGGTTGAGCTTCCCGTTCATCGACAAGAACATGCGCCCGTATTTTCGCGACGTGCAAATCCACGTCACGCGACAGATGGAGGATTTGGCCGGGATCCGCGATATCGCCAGCCAGACCATCGAGATCGGCATGCTGCTGGAGTCGTCACGGCAGAGCATCGTGCAGCGCAAGTTCGCGGCATGGGCGGCCATCCTGGCGTTTCCCACGGCGATTGCCGGGATCTACGGGATGAACTTCCAGAACATGCCGGAGCTGGGGTGGCAGTACGGGTACTTCGGGGTGCTGGGAGTGATTGGGCTGGGGTGTTCGGGGTTGTATGCCAGCTTCAAGAAATCTGGCTGGCTGTAGGGCCTCTTCGCGGGACAAGCCCGCTCCCACAATGCCTGCAGCCTTCATGGCCTGTAGCAATGCTGTGGGAGCGGGCTTGTCCCGCGAATGGGCTACGCAGCAGCCCCCAACTTGATCAGGCCGCGCTATCGCTGGCCTTGCCCGACTGCTGAACGAATCGCATCATCCACTCGCCCACCAGATCGCCCTGGTGCTCGCTCGCCAGGCTCGCCACCGCCTTGTGATACACCTCATCGCCCAAATAATCCTGGCGCGCATCGAGCAACGCCCGCGAGTAGTCATGGACGAACTCCGGATGCCCCTGGAAACACAGCACCTGATCCCGAATGTGGTACGCCGCATTCGGGCAGAAATCGCTCGAGGCGATCACCGTGGCACCCTCCGGCAGCTCGGTGACCTGATCCTGGTGGCTGATCAGCAGGGTCAGCTCGGACACTTCCGGATCCATCCACGGCGCATGCGCCGCCAGCGAGTAACGGTGAATGCCCACACCCCAACCTTTGTCGGCGCGTTCGGCCTTGCCCCCCAGGGTCAGCGCCAGCAGTTGATGGCCGAAGCACACACCCAGCAGCTTCTCGCCACGCTCGTACAGCTTCAAGAGATAGGCCTTGAGCGTCTGGATCCAGGGATCGGTGCCGAACGAGTCGGCCTTGCTGCCCGTCACCAGGTAGGCATCGAAGCGCGCTTCGTCGGGGGGATAGTCGCCGTTCATCACGTTGTACACACAAAACTCGGCTGCGATCGGCTGCCGCGAGAAGAGCTGCTCGAACATCCTTCCGTAGCCCTGGTACTGCGCGGTCAACTCCGGTCGCAGGACATCGGTTTCAAGGATGCAGATGCGTAACGACATAGGGATAGTCCTGAACGACATGAGTGGGAATCTGTTGTAGAGACTGACGCGAAAGACACGTACAAGCAAGTAGGCTGCACTGACGAACGGTCACATTTTGTCGGACAACTTTACCCGCAAGTGCAGCCGTCTAGGAAGGACATGCCAGCGAGCTGGCCCTTGGCCTCATAGCAGAAAGCGATTTCAGTTTTACTCAATAGAACAAAGGGTTCTGAAACAGGGATGACGTTGCCCCTACTGTTGGTTGTATATCGATTTCAAGAGGTATTTCAGTACCGGCGTGCAGACACGCCACTGTGATCGACCCCAACGTGACAGGAAGCCAAACGGGTATTCAGGAATAACAACAAGAAGGCGGTCCGCCATGTTCAGACAATCGAAACTTCGCCAAGCTGGGCTCATTCTGTTCGCCACGACCTTGCTGCTGATTCTGCCGAACCTTACACGCTTGTTCGGATGACGGTGGCTGTGGCCTTCACTGGCAATGCACAGGTAATCTGCCGGCCTTGATGGTTGGAGATTGCCTATGCGCCGTTGCCTTGCCCTGCTTGCCTTGCTCGCTAGCCTGCCGCTGTCGGCGGCGCAGTTGCACCTGGAGCTGGGCGGTACGCCGCGCCAGCTCGACAGTACCGAATTGCTTGCACAAGCCCAAGAAATCACCCTCGAACAGGATGTTTCCTATAAGCGGCCCATGCGCTATCGCGCCGTGCCACTGGCCACGCTGCTGCACGGCATCGATGCCGATGACCACCTGCAGGCCGTGGCACTCGATGGCTTTGCGGCCGAAATGCCCGCTGGGCCGTTGCTGCAGGACGGCCCTGCACGCGCCTGGCTGGCGGTCGAAGACCCGGCCGAGCCTTGGCCAGCACTGGGCACCGGCAAACCCAGTGCCGGGCCGTTCTATCTGGTATGGACCGACCCACAGGCGAGCGGCATCCGGCCCGAGCAGTGGCCCTTCCAGATCGCCACGATCCGCCGCCTGGCCCCCGTCGAACAACGCTTCCCGGCGCTGCTGCCGGACGCGAAACTGCCGGCCAACGACCCCGTGCGCCACGGGTTTGCCTTGTTCCAGCAGAATTGCCTGGCCTGCCATCGGCTCAATGGCGCGGGCGATGCGCAGTTCGGGCCGGACTTGAATGTCCCGCACAACCCGACCGAGTATTTCCAGCCGGCGTTCTTGCGCCAGTACATTCGTGACCCGCAAAGCTTGCGGCAATGGCCGCAGGCGCGGATGCCGGGGTTTGCCGAAAGTGTGTTGAGCGAGCAGGAGCTGGATGCCTTGTTGGCTTATCTGGGGCATATGGCCAAGCGCAAGCCTTGAGCTTGCGGTGGCCTCTTCGCGGGACAAGCCCGCTCCCACAGGTACCCCAGTATTTTCAGATTCAGAGAAGTACTTGTGGGAGCGGGCTTGTCCCGCGAAGAGGCCACCGCAATATTCAGGCTATCGGCCGTTCGTGTTTGACGCCCCACCCTTCGACTTCTCCGCCGTAAGGTGAAACGACCTGCTCGAACCGCTCCTCGAAGTCACCGATGCCCCCGTAAGTGGCATACATGACCTTGCTCAGCTCCAGGTGCCAAACGCCATCGTCACGCTCATGCACCTGAGCATTGAGCGATTCGCCCTGAAACTGCCCAGCCGCCCGCCGTGCATTGGCTTCGTCGGGAAATACCGCGTAGAACTCGATGGGATGGATGCGGGTGAAGTCAAAACCGCCAGCTTTCATCTGGCGCAGGACATTGCTGCTGATATCGTCGTTCTGGCTGCTCATGAATCGTCCTCCCGAATAAAGCGATGGATAGACTTTCCGTGCACTACGCACCTGCCGACACCTCCGGCAGATCGAGCTGATGCAAGACGCGAACTGAATGGGTGCCGCCCCGCAGAAAAGGCCGACACCTCCCACCAGCGTAGTGCCTGCCAGGACACCACGCCAACCTGTGGGTCAGGGGGTTTCTTTGATGCTGGTGATGATCACGCCGTTCTGCTCCTTGAGCCAGCGTGCCGTGGGGGATGGGGCGCGGTCCTGGAAGTCGTTGAGGTCCAGCTCATCCATGACCGGAAACAGATGCGAACGAATGGCGCGGGCCGCCTCTTCCTCGCTGGGGCACTGTTCACCGTGCATCAGCAGCGTGGTCGGCTCGCCTTTCTGGTCGGCAAAGATGACTTCCCACTCTTTCATTGAATAGCCCTCAAGCAGAGAACACCGGGGTGATGCCTGTAATTGCTTGACCGTGGGCGGGGGGATTTGTTCAGTCAGCTGAATTCAGTGGTGGCCCTATCGCCGGCAAGCCGGCTCCCACAGGTGCATTGTGCGCTTTACCTGTGGAGGCCGGCTTGCCGGCGATAGGGACACACCTACTTAGGTGTGCCGTGCACTACACCCGCGGTGTTATCCAGCAAGCTCTTGGTCGCGGTCTGGATGTACGCTTCGAGCTTCTTGAGCATTTCCGGCTGGTCCGGGCTTTCGATCAGCTCGGCCTTGAACTCGCGACCCAACTGGTAGCGGTACATGCGCGGGCTCATGTCCTTCGACTCGATGAGGATGCGGTCACCCTCGACCAGGCCGACGATCTGCTCGCTGCCAGACGGCTTGATCATGCCAACGCCCTGGTCGCCTTCCGGCAGGTTGAGCAAGTCACGCCCCCAGCACTGGTGGCGAGCCTGGCCACCGAGGCGGCCCATGATGGTCGGCACGATGTCGACCTGGGTACCGACGGTGTGATTGACCGCACCGAACTTCTCCTGGATGCCCGGAGCGATCAGCAGCAGCGGCACGTTGAAGCGGCCCAGGTCGAGCTCGGTGACCTGCTGATGGTTGCCGAAGCCGTGGTCGCCGACGATCACGAACAGGGTGTCCTTGAAGTACGGCTCTTTACGCGCCTTCTCGAAGAACTGGCCCAATGCCCAGTCGGAGTAGCGCATGGCGGTCAGGTGTTCATCCAGACGGCCCTGGCCTGTGACCTTCTCGACCGGCAGGTCTGCTGGCAGCGCATAGGGCGTGTGGTTGGACAGCGTCTGCAGCAGCGCGTAGATCGGCTTCTTGCCGTCGTGCTTGGCCAGTTCCTCGTTGCCACGGTCGAACATGTCCTGGTCGGACACGCCCCAGGTTGGGTCGGAGAACACCGGGTTGACGAAGTCGTTACGGCCAATGAAGGTGGTCATGCCCTGGTTGCCGAAGAAACCGGACTGGTTGTCCCAGGCAAAGTCGCCGTTGTAGACGTAGACATCGTCGTAGTCGCGGGCGCTGAGCAGTGCCGGCAGGCCGGATAGCTTGTGGCCGCCCTCCGGGGTCTGCATCAGGTACTCGAAGCCTGGCAGGTTCGGGAAGCAGGCCATGGTGGCGAACATGCCCTGGTGGGTATGGGTGCCGTTGGAGAAGAAGCGGTCGAACAGCAGACCCTCCTTGGCCAGCTTGTCGAAGTACGGGGTGATGTTGTTCGGGCTGCCCAGGGCACCGACCGAGTGGCCGGCGAAGCTTTCCATCAGGATCACCACGACGTTCTTGATCGGCAGGGTACGCTCGGCCGGCGGCACGAAGTCACGGCGGATAGCAGCCTCGTCGGCATCGACCAGGGTGTCGTTCGGGGTCAGCAGCTGCTCACGCACGGTCTGGGTGGCCAGGTTCTGCTCCAGCACCGGCTTCCAGATATTGGCGCGGTCTTCGCCGAAGCGGCTCTTGGCGGCGTCGATCAGGGTCAGGGTGCCGTTCAGGCCCAACTGGTTGACGAAGTTGGAGTCGGTGGTGAAAGCATCACCCCAACGCATCGGCGGGCCCTGGCGCAGAGTGCCACGGGCGGCGACCACGGCCACCAGCAGAATCACCATGAACACGGCGAGGCGGTTGTACCAAGGCGCCACGCGTTGCAGGCCATTGCCCCGGGTCAGGCGGTCGATGCCCTTGAACAGCAGGCTCAGCAGCCAGGTGCCGAACAGCCAGGCGAGCAGGTAGCGAACCACCGGGAAGCCGTACCAGAGCATGCTCATCACGGTCTTCGGGTCTTCCTTGATGTACTGGAAGACCAGGCCGTTCAGACGCTGGTGGAACTCGCGGTAGAAGTCCAACTCCATCAGGCCGAGGAACATCACCACGCTCGAGGTGATCGTCAGCCAGAAGCGGAACAGGCCACGCTGGGCCATCGCCCACGGGCTGAGGATCGCCAGCAGCAACGGAATGCTCAGGTACACCACTACCCGCAGGTCGAAGCGCAGGCCGTTGAGGAAGCCTTCGGCGACCGTGGCGTAAGGGGTGTCGCCGATCATGTCGCTGTTGTAGACCAGCAGCGCAAGGCGCACCAGGCTGAGCATCAACATGATTACCAGGCCGCTGAGCAGCGTATAGGCCAGGTGCGATTTCAAGGTCGGCGTGAAAGCTCGCGCGCCCTGTTGCTTCAAGGCATCCGTGTTAGCCATGAATGGGGAAGTCCTAGGATTGCGGTTTGCGGAGATGGCGCTGGCACTAGACCAACGCAGCATTGTGCGGGTGCGGATTCTGTTTAAACCAATGTGAAAATTTTGTCACGGACCTGTTGCGGTTTTTGTCTGCCGCGGCCTTCAAGCGCGCATATTGGCGCGCGGCCCGGCGATCGCCCAAATCACCAGCCCGATCACTGGCGCCAGTACGATCAGTAGCATCCACAGTACCTTGACGCCTACCTTGCTACCGCTTTTGAGCACATTGAAGATTGCCCAGATGGCCAGGGCCAGGATGATCAGCCCAACCAGGCAATTGAATGTCGAACCCATGCTGCCCCCTTGAAATGCGCGAGACCGCGCATGATCGGCTATCAGGTCGATAGAAGGGAATCCTTGGTCACGCGAGCCGGTCTCTGGATAGACTGCTTGTATCCATCAGTTCGAGGTGCCCATGCCCCCCGCCCACCCCCAAAGCGCCGCCTCCCCCTCCCTGCTGAGCGCCTGGCGGCAACAAGCGATCAACACCCCATGGCTCAGCGCCGGCCTGGGCGTGAGCCTGCTGGCGGTAATCGTGCTGCTGGCGGCCAGCTTCTGGAACGCCATCAACGGCGACCATGCCGACAACCTGCACCTGGCAATGCTCGGTGGTTTGTCCGGGTTCGGCGCCACGGCATTGGGGGCGGTGCTGGCCGTTGTGCTGCGCGACGTCAGCGCCCGGAGCCAGGACGTGATGCTCGGCTTTGCCGCTGGCATGATGCTCGCGGCCAGTTCCTTCTCATTGATTCTGCCGGGCCTGGATGCCGCCCGCGAGATCACCGGTAATGGCCCGGGGGCAGCGTTCACCGTGGTGCTGGGCATGGGGCTTGGCGTGCTGCTGATGCTCGGCCTCGATCGCTTCACCCCCCATGAACATGAAAGCACCGGCCCCTGCGGCCCCGAGGCCGAGCGGATCAGCCGGGTGTGGCTGTTCGTGCTGGCAATCACCTTGCACAACCTGCCTGAAGGCATGGCGATTGGTGTGAGCTTTGCCAACGGCGACATGAACATCGGCCTGCCGCTGACCAGCGCCATCGCTATCCAGGATATTCCCGAAGGGTTGGCCGTGGCCTTGGCGTTACGCGCGACTGGGCTTTCGAACTTGAAGGCGGCGTTGGTGGCGATTGGTTCGGGGTTGATGGAGCCGCTTGGGGCGGTGATTGGCCTGGGGATTTCCACTGGTTTCGCCCTCGCCTACCCGATCAGCATGGGGTTGGCGGCTGGGGCGATGATTTTCGTGGTGTCCCACGAGGTGATTCCCGAGACCCACCGTAATGGGCATCAGACTGCGGCAACCCTGGGGTTGATGGGTGGGTTTGCAGTGATGATGTTTCTGGATACTGCGCTGGGCTGATTGAACTGATTGGCGGCCCATCTGTAGGAGCGGCCTTGTGTCGCGAAAGGGCTGCGAAGCAGCCCCAGGTTCGTTGGAGCGCTACAACTATTGCTGGGGCCGCATCGCGGCCCTTTCGCGACACAAGGCCGCTCCTACAAAAGAATTGCGCCTTAAACGTGAACCGCGACCTTCAAGGCCTCCAACGCCGGCTCCACCTTGATCCCCACTTCTGCCCCCAGCTCCAGCACGCGCGCCAGGTCGTTCTGCCCCACCATCACCATCTGCAGCTCATCATCGAGCAACTGGCTGAAGTTCAGCAGCACATAACCCCCCGCCTCTTTATTCAACGCCCCCATCTGCACCTGAATACGGTTGAGCGCGGTCAGCGGCTCGGTGCGTGCCAGCTGCTTGGGCTTGAGGGTGAACGGCACGCTCTTGTCGAACGAATCGCTGATGTGCTGGAACAGCTCCTGATAGCTGTCGGCCTGGAACACCACGGTATCCGGCAGGCTGCCGAGCACGACCCACTCACCCAGGGCGATCGGGTAACTGTCGTCATAATTGATGTCCGGATTGGCGGACAGGAAAGCGGCGGGGTCAGCGTAGGCTTGGGCGGCCTCGTCGGCGATGCGCTCGATGTCTTCATCGCGCATGCAGCCGGCGGCAATGAGGCTGATGAATTCGAGCAACTGGTTTTTCATGAACGGGGGCCTGCGACGGGTGAAAAGTCGCCAAGGATAGCCGCAAACGCCCCCGAACGGTTAGCCGGCCAGCGCCTGCAAGCGTGCCGCGGCTTCCACTGCGCCCATGGTCTGCGCCGCCATCAACGCGGTGACGCCACGGGCATCGCGGTGAGCCGGGTCGGCGCCCTGGGCCAGCAGGTAGTTGAGGATCTCGCCGCGGTTGAACATGGCCGCCAGCATCAGTGCGGTACGCCCGTCCTGTGCGGCGGCATCCACCGGCACCCCCTGCTCCAGCAGCAAGCGAATCATCGCCAGATCGCCCTTGAACGCCGCCCCGGCAATCGGCAACTGGCCGTTGTCGTTGGCGATCAACGGGTCGGCGCCATGGGCCAGCAGCACGCGCACCGCCTCATGCTGGCCGTGGTAGCTGGCCAGCATGAGCAAGGTGTCGCCCTTGTGGTTGCGCAGGTTGGCCGGCAGGCCGCTGGCCAACAACCGTTCAAGCATCTCGGCGTCACCCTGGCGGGCACGCTCGAACACCTGCTCGGCGAAGGCAGCGATTTCTTCATCGGTCATGGCAGCGGGCGCATGTTGATCGGACATCTGGAACCTCCTGGCAGAAAAGATTGCCCAAGTGTTTGTCAGGCACGTGCACGGGGTCAAAGGTTCAGAATCTATAGGGCCGATAGGCGTTGCGTGACTCGTGCAAAATGCACTGTGCAAAATGCACGACCATGCAGCCTGCACGACGCCGCCTTCTGCAAATGCTTGTAATTCATTGAATTTAAAGGGTTTTTATTCAGAAACCGTTCTGGCACGGTCACTGCAACAATCAACTCACGTCTGCCCACCAACAGTCAGGAGTTGATATGGACCTCATCCAGGAAAAGTTCGTCTCGGTGTTCCCGGCCTACCAGGTCGCCACCCAGCCCCGTCCCGATGGTGGCATCCTGCTTACCCTTCGCGCCGCTGACAGCAAAGTGACTCGCCGGGTGCTGACTTACGCGCAACTGCACAGCGCCGAACAGCTGTCCTGGGCGATCAGCGCCATTCGCCGTGACTTGGCCGAACAGGCCAGTGAACTGCCGGTGATCACGATGCTGCAGAGCCAGCAACGGTTTGCGCTGCCGACCTATCGTTGAGTTTGCCTGTGCCGGCCTCTCGCGGATAAATCCGCTCCTACAACAACAAGTTGCTGCATTGCCCATAGGGATGGCGGGGCACTTGTGTAGGAGCGGATTTATCCGCGATGAGGCCCGGTCAGGCACTAAAGTTCATCAATGCCCAAAAACAACCGAGCCGTCTCATCACCCGTAAACCGTGGCTCCACCCCCTGCTCGCTGGCAAACAGCCGCAGCGCCACGCAGAACGGGTTATCCCCTAGCTCCACCCAGCGCCGCGTCTTGGCCGGCACCACCAGCTGGTCGCCCTTCTCGCACAACACTGCATACACGTAGTCACCCAGACGCAACCCGACCTGGGCACGGCCGCTCACCACCGCAAATACTTCTTCGGCGTCATGCACATGCTCGTCGCGCAGGTCGACCTGCGCCGGTTGCGCGCCATCACGATCGAGCACGCGGAAGGCGGCACTGCCGTGCGCGGTCATCAGTTGGTCGAGCAGCTCACGGCAGTCGTCTTGTACCGCTTGCTCGCCCATGCCTGGCCGTACGCGCAGATCCAGCGGCTGGTGCATGAAACGCACACCCTGCTCGGCCAAGGTTGCAGCGATATCGTCGTGGTGGGTCAGTACCTTGTTCGGCAAGTCCGGGCTGGACGGGTGGAAAACACAGAGGATGCTCATCAGCGGCGGGTCCTGGTCGATTTCAAACGAGTGGCAATGATAACGGCTGCAGCCAGTGCTGCGGCGCTGGCCATACCAAAGGTGAAGGTCGGCCCCAGCAGTTTCCAGCTGTAGCCTGAATACAGCGCCCCCAGGGCACCGCCCGTACCCGACAACGCCGCGTACAGCGCCTGGCCCTGGCCTTGCTGACGGGCGCCGAAACTGGCCTGGACGAAGGCAATCGATGCCGCGTGGAAACAGCCGAAGGTGGCCGCATGCAGCACCTGGGCAAAGACCAGCACGCCTGGCTCGGAGGCCAGGTTGCCCAGCAACAGCCAACGCAGCGCCGCCAGCAGGAAGCTGACCAGCAGCACCTGCTGCACGCTGAAGCGCGCGAAGATTCGGCTCATGGCCATGAATATCAGCACTTCGGCCACCACCCCCAGCGCCCACAACAGGCCAATGGCACCGCGGCTGTAGCCCAGGTGCTCCAGGTGCAAGGTGAGGAAGGTGTAGTACGGTCCGTGGCTGAGCTGCATCAATGCCACGCACACATAGAAGGCGATCACGCCTGGCGCCGTCAGCTGGCGCAGGAAACCGCCGGCTCCCTCGCGCTCCCCCTGCTCCACCGGCTGGGCGTTGGGCACCCACAGGCTGGCGGCGACGATGCCAGCCATGATCGTCACCAGCGCGACCGGGTAGATGTCAAGGCTCAGCCATTCGAACAGGCGACCCAGGCCCACCACGGTGAGGATGAAGCCTATCGAGCCCCACAGCCGCACCTGGCTGTAGCGTGAGGTCTGGCCGTGCAGGTGGGCCAGGGTGATGACCTCGAACTGCGGCAGCACCGCGTGCCAGAAGAACGCGTGCAGGGCCATTACCAGCGCCAGCCAGGCGTAGCTCTTGCCGAAGAAGATCAGGGAAAAGGTGGCCAGGGTCGACAAGGCGCCGAGCCGCACGATCAGCAATCGCTGGCCCGTGCGGTCGCCCAGCCAGCCCCACAGGTTGGGGGCGATGCAGCGCATCAGCATGGGGATCGCCACCAGCTCGCCGATGCGCGCCGGAGGGAAGCCAAGGTGGTCGAAATACAGGGCCAGGAACGGGGCCGTGGAGCCCAGCAGGGCGAAGTAGAACAGGTAGAAGCTGGACAGGCGCCAGTAGGGGATCGAGGGCATGAAATGGGCCTTTTCGGTGTCTGTACCGGCCTCTTCGCGGGGCAAGCCCGCTCCCACAGAGCCAATCCCACAGGTAGAGTCAGCTGTGAAATTGATCCTGTGGGAGCGGGCTTGTCCCGCGAAGGGGCCGGTAAAGACGAATCAGAGCTGGCCCAGTACCGGCGTCGTGACCTTCACCTCGGCATTCTGCCCACGGTGACGCAGCAGGTGATCCATCAGCACGATGGCCATCATCGCCTCGGCAATCGGTGTCGCACGAATGCCCACGCAAGGGTCATGGCGGCCTTTGGTAACGACCTCGACCGGGTTGCCATGAACGTCGATGGAACGGCCCGGCACGGTGATGCTGGAGGTTGGCTTGAGCGCCAAGTGGGCGACGATCGGCTGGCCCGAACTGATACCGCCGAGAATGCCGCCGGCGTTGTTGCTCAGGAATCCTTCCGGGGTCAGCTCATCACGGTGCTCGGTGCCGCGCTGGGCGACGCTGGCGAAGCCTGCGCCGATTTCCACGCCCTTGACCGCATTGATGCTCATCAGCGCATGGGCAAGTTCGGCATCGAGGCGGTCGAAGATCGGCTCGCCCAGGCCCGGCATCACGCCTTCGGCAACCACGGTGATCTTCGCCCCGACCGAGTCCTGGTCGCGGCGCAGTTGGTCCATGTAGGCCTCCAGCTCCGGCACCTTGTCCGGGTCGGGGCTGAAGAAGGCGTTGTTTTCCACCGACTCCCAGCCCTTGAACGGAATTTCGATCGGGCCCAGCTGGCTCATGTAGCCACGCACCTGGATACCCTGGGTGGCCAGGTACTTCTTGGCGATGGCGCCGGCCGCCACGCGCATGGCCGTTTCACGGGCCGAGCTGCGGCCACCGCCGCGGTAGTCGCGCTCGCCGTACTTGTGGTGGTAGGTGTAGTCGGCGTGGGCCGGGCGGAACAGGTCCTTGATCGCCGAGTAGTCCTTGGACTTCTGGTCGGTGTTGCGGATCAGCAGGCCGATCGAGCAGCCCGTGGTGCGGCCTTCGAAGACGCCGGAAAGGATCTCCACTTCGTCGGCTTCCTGGCGCTGGGTGGTGTGCCGGCTGGTGCCGGGCTTGCGCCGGTCGAGGTCGTGCTGCAGGTCGGCGAGGGAAATTTCCAGGCCCGGGGGGCAGCCATCGACAATGGCGACCAACGCCGGGCCATGGCTTTCGCCAGCGGTGGTGACAGTGAACAGCTTGCCGTAGGTATTGCCGGACATGGACGCTCCGCGAGTCTGCCTGATGTGAACGAAAGCGGCAGTATACGGAAAATTTCACAAGGAATGCTCGCCTGTACCGGCGATAAGGCCAGGAGCAACAATCCGGCTGCCGAACCTTCCGGTAAAGACAGTGTCAAACCGCTATCTCACCATGTAGTACCCCCATGATGTCGCGCCTCGTCGCCTTGTTCTTCATGTTTTGCGCAGGCCTGGCCCAGGCCGCCTCCCCCACCGTGCTGCAACGGCCCATCGACCTGGACACCGGCCAGGGCGTGCTGCACGGCAGCCTGCTGCTGCCGCAGCAGGCCACGCCACCGCCAGTGGTGCTGATCATCGCCGGTTCCGGCCCCACCGACCGCGACGGTAACAACCCAGCCTCGGGGCGCATCGACAACCTCAAGCGCCTGGCCCTGCTGCTGGCCAACGAGCACATCGCCAGCGTGCGCTACGACAAGCGCGGCGTCGCCGCCAGCCAACCGGCCACGCCCGACGAACGCAACCTCAGCGTCGAGCGCTACGTCGCCGACGTGGTCGCCTGGAGCCGCAAGCTCAAGGCTGACCCGCGCTTCGGCCAATTGATCCTGGTCGGCCACAGCGAAGGCGCATTGATCGCAAGCCTGGCCGCCGAGCAGGCCGGCGCCAGCGCCGTGATCACCCTGGCGGGCAGCGGCAGGCCACTGGCCGACGTGGTGCGCGAACAACTGGCGCGGCGCCTGCCGCCGGCGCAACTGGCACGCAGCGACGCCCTGCTCGACCGCCTGCAGGCTGGGCATACCAGCCTGGACGTGCCCGCACCCCTGCGCCAGGTGTTCCGCCCCAGCGTGCAGCCCTACCTGATCTCACTATTCCGCCAGGACCCGGCGCAAGCCTTCGCCCGCCTGCCCATGCCCGCCCTGATCGTGCAGGGCCGCAACGACGTGCAAGTCGACGTGGTCGACGCCGAACGCCTCAAGGCGGCAAAACCAGACGCCCAACTGGTACTGATCGATGGGATGAACCACATGCTGCGCATCAGCCCCAAGGAAATGCGCCTGCAGCGCGACAGCTACCTCAACCCGGAACTGCCCCTGGCCCGGGAGCTGGGCGAGCGCATCGTGACGTTCATTCATCAGCTGCCCTCAGCCTGAGGAGATCGACGCACAATGGCCTCAGGTCCGGGGCGATACGGCCGATAAGCTCGGTATTGGCCTGTATTCGAGAACACCCTGATGACCGATGCCCCCGCTGCCGTAGAACCGGCCGAAGCGCCACAAGCCCCGGACAGCGCTTTGCTGCCCTGGGACGACCTTGCCGTCGAGCACTTCCAGCTGCTGCGCCTGGCGCCGCTGCCCACCGACCGCAACAGCGGTGCACGGCCGCTGCGCTTCGTCGAGTTCGGCCATGCCGAGCGCCACGACAAAGTGCACAGCTTGCTGCGCCTGGAAATCCGCCTGCCCGGCCAGAAAGTGCGCAAGGAACAGAACCAGCTGGATGTGCGCGTCGACCACACCGAGCGCAGGGTCAGCATCGGCAGCGACAGCGGCCTGCAGCTGGAGCCCCTCAACCGCGGCCTCGGCCGCTTCCTGCTGGGCCAGGCGGTGCAGTGGCTGCAGCGCCGCTGGTCGCACTACAAGGTTGAAGGCATGGCATTGCCGAACAGGGATGCGATGAACGAAGACACGCGGCTGCGCCGGGATCGCTTCTTGACTGCCACCGGCATCGAGGTGGAATACGCCGACCCGCAGCATCTGAAGGGCAGTACCGTGGAGACGACCGTCGGCCAGCTGAAGGGTGGCTGGAATACCGAGAAGGTCCAGCGGGTGGACATGCTGGAGGCCGCCGGCATGCTGCAGCAGGCCGAACAGCAGTTGCTGGAGAAGGAAGCGCAACTGCGCGAGCGGGATGAGCGGGTGGCCAAGTATCGGCGCGAGGACAGCGGGTTACGCTTTACCATCACTTGCCTGGTGGCGTTTGCGGTGTTTCAGGCTGGGTTGCTGATCTGGATTGCTACTCGTTGAAACCGGGGGCCGCTTTGCGGCCCTTTCGCGACACAAGGCCGCTCCTACAGAGGATCGCGGTGTTCTGTAGGAGCGGCCTTGTGTCGCGAAAGGGCTGCAAAGCAGCCCCAGGCTCCAGCATCAGACGCGCGCCTTGAACAGCTCCTGATGCTGCCTGCACTGCTCGGCCGTCAACATGAACACCCCATGCCCGCCGCGCTCGAACTCCAGCCAGGCAAAGTCCACTTCGGGGTACAGCGCCTCGACATGCACCTGGCTGTTGCCTACCTCGACGATCAGCAAGCCCTTTTCGGTCAGGTGATCAGCCGCCTCGGCCAGCATCCGACGCACCAGGTCCAGGCCGTCGTTGCCGCAGGCCAGGCCCATTTCCGGCTCGTGGTGATACTCCGCCGGCATGTCGCCGAAGTCCTCGGCATCGACATACGGCGGGTTGGACAGGATCAGGTCGAAACGCT
Organism: Pseudomonas sp. NPDC089395; assembly: GCF_044749525.1. Classification (NCBI taxonomy): domain Bacteria; kingdom Pseudomonadati; phylum Pseudomonadota; class Gammaproteobacteria; order Pseudomonadales; family Pseudomonadaceae; genus Pseudomonas; species Pseudomonas sp. NPDC089395. The sequence goes on along the minus strand of NZ_JBIVID010000011.1, from coordinate 176,533 downwards.
GCCCCGGCAGGCCGGCGAAACCATCGCCCTGCACCGTGAAGACGCGCTCGTCCAGGCCGTGGCGCTCGATGTTCTGGTTGGCCACCTCAAGTGCTTCGAAGGACAGGTCGGCAAGCACCACTTCGGCCTCGGGGAAGACCTCCGCCGCCACGATACCGATGCAGCCGGAACCGGTGCACAGGTCGAGAATGCGCGCAGGCTCGGCGGCCAGCCACGGCTCGAAGCGTTTCTCGATCAGCTCGCCGATCGGCGAACGGGGTACCAGCACACGCTCGTCGACAATGAACGACATGCCGCAGAACCATGCCTCGCCCAGCAGGTAGGCGGTTGGCACACGGTCCTGGATGCGGCGCTTGAGCAGGTGCTGCAGGCGCACCCGCTCGTCGTCCTCGAGCTGGCAGTCCAGGTAGCTGTCGGCCACCTCCCATGGCAGGTGCACGGCACCCAACACCAGCAGGCGGGCTTCGTCCCAGGCATTGTCGGCACCGTGGCCGAAGAACAGCTCGTGCTCATGGAAGCGGCTGACCGCCCAGCGGATATGGTCGCGCAACGTGCGCAGACGAGATGTGATCACGGGGTACTCCTATTCAGACCGGACAAAAGTGTAACAGTCCTACCCGCACATTTGTTGCCGCGGATCGCCCCGCAGTCCGCCACAGGCCAGTAACCACGCCGCTTGCGATGTCAACCATTCCCATTGGCGCCAAGGCAAGGGAGAATAGGTATACAAAAGCCCTACCCAAGGAGCCCTTGATGTCCGTTCCAACCACGATGTTCCGCCTCACTGGCCGCGACTACCCGCCGGCCAAGCTGAGCCAAGCCAGCCTGATCGTCATCGATGCGCAGAAAGAGTACCTCAGTGGCCCTCTCGCGCTGTCGGGCATGGACGAGGCCGTGGCCAACATCGCCAGGTTGCTCGACGCCGCCCGCAAGGCCGGCCGTCCGATCATCCACGTCCGCCACCTCGGTACCGTTGGTGGTCGCTTCGACCCCCAGGGTGCGGCCGGCGAGTTCATCCCCGGCCTTGAGCCACGCGAGGGAGAAATCGTCATCGAAAAACGCATGCCCAACGCTTTCAAGAACACCAAGTTGCACGAAACCCTGCAAGCGCTGGGGCACCTTGACCTGATCGTCTGCGGTTTCATGAGCCATTCCAGCGTCAGCACCACGGTACGCCGGGCCAAGGACTATGGTTATCGTTGCACCCTGGTGGAAGACGCCTCGGCGACCCGCGACCTTGCCCTGAAAGACCGGGTGATCCCCGCCGCGCAGATCCATGAGTGCGAAATGGCCGTGATGGCCGACAACTTCGCCTGTGTCGCCCCGACTGCCAGCCTGATCTGACCGGCCGGCAGCCAGGCGGAACCCGAGGGTCGGCGACCGGTCCAATTTCTGATGTCCACAGAGGAAATCGGAATGAAGCTAAAAGGCAGTTTCGACGCCAAGCGCCTGCGCCCACGCGAACCGCGCAACTGGGGTGCTCGCCTGGCTGCCGGCCTGTCGGCATTGCTCGCGACGCTCGGTGTGCTGCTGGCCATGGCTGGCATCGCCGGGCTGCTCGGCAACTACACGGCGCTGGCCGAACTCAATGCCAATCGGCCGCTGGCCGGGATCATCACGGTGGCCGGGTTGCTGATGTTGTATTTCGGCGTGAGGTTCTGGCGGCGCAGCCGTATTCGCTTGCGTCGGGGGCGGGAGTTGAACCTGTCGCCGCACTTGATGAAGAAGCACCACTGAAGGTTTATGTTGGGGCTTCACTGGCCTCATCGCCGGCAAGCCGGCGATGAGGCCGGTACTGACGCCACTGGGTTGATGGCGTAAACTACGTCGCCCACGTGGAGGCAGCATGCAAGACGACGATTTTTCCCTGTTCAGCGCCGAGGTGCGCGGCGTCAAGCCGATCAAGCACGACCGCGCTGACATCGGCAAACCCAAGACCGACCGCAAACAGCTCGCCGGCCTGCGTCAGGCCGCGACCGTGCGCAGTGACCAGCCGCTGGTGATCGACGGCCTGTCCGACCAGTTCGTCATCGACGTCGGCGCCGAAGACGAGCTGATGTGGCGCCGCGACGGGGTGCAGGAAAGCCAGATCCGCAAGCTCAAGCTCGGCCAGATCGCCTTCGAAGGCAGCCTCGATCTTCACGGCATGAGCGTGGAAAAAGCCCGCGAAACCCTGTGGGACTTCATCGCCGAAGCCACCAAGCTGGAAGTGCGCTGCGTGCGTGTCACCCACGGCAAGGCCGCGCGCCTGGATGGCAAGCGGCCGATGATCAAGAGCCACGTCAACACCTGGCTGCGCCAGCACCCGCAAGTGCTCGGTTTCACCTCCTGCCAGGCCCGCCACGGCGGCACTGGCGCTGTGTATGTAATGCTCAAGCGAACCATGATGGAAGGTCGCGACGAGTAACGCCGCGCTTGCAGCGTAGGCTTTGCCGCCGTACCCTTCGTTTTTGCGATTTTTCCCACAGGTAGATACATGTCCCTGGAACAGAACTACACCGAGATCCTCAGCCAGATCGGCGAGGACGTCTCCCGTGAGGGCCTGCTCGACACGCCCAAGCGGGCTGCAAAGGCCATGAAGTACCTTTGCCGCGGTTATGAGCAGACGCTGGAAGAAGTCACCAACGGCGCGCTGTTCACCTCCGACAACAGCGAAATGGTGCTGGTCCGGGACATCGAGCTGTATTCGATGTGCGAACACCACATGCTGCCTTTCATCGGCAAGGCCCACGTGGCCTACCTGCCCAAGGGCAAGGTGCTGGGCCTGTCCAAGGTCGCGCGGATCGTCGACATGTACGCCCGCCGCCTGCAGATCCAGGAAAACCTCAGCCGCCAGATCGCCGAGGCCGTCCAGCAGGTGACCGGTGCTGCAGGTGTGGCAGTGGTCATCGAAGCCAAGCACATGTGCATGATGATGCGCGGTGTCGAAAAGCAGAACTCGACCATGCTCACCTCGGTGATGCTCGGCGAATTCCGTGAAAACGCCGCCACCCGCAGCGAGTTCCTCAGCCTGATCAAGTGATCGGCGCGTGACCCAAGCCGACCCTGTGGGGTCGGCTTTTTCATTTCAGGAGTTGCCCATGATCGTCAAAGCCTTGCGGGTCGGCCTCGGCCAGCTCATCGTGTTCGGCGACTGGATCAGCCGCCCGGCCAAGCGCAAGCGCGATGCCGCGGCCCAGGCCCAGGTCGAGCAGGAGGCCAAGGGCCTTGCGCTGTACCAGTTCCATGCCTGCCCGTTCTGCGTCAAGACCCGCCGCACCCTACACCGGCTGAATGTGCCGGTGGCGCTGCGTGATGCGAAGCATGATGAGGTGCACCGCCAAGCGCTGCTCGAAGGTGGGGGCCGGGTGAAGGTGCCTTGCCTGCGCATCGAAGAAGCGGGCAAGGTGACCTGGATGTATGAGTCCAAGGCCATCATTGCTTACCTGGACAAACGGTTCGCGTCGGTCTGACAGATAGGTGTCGCCCCCTTCGCGGGACAAGCCCGCTCCCACAGGTACTCCACTGACTTTGCTCTAGTGCAATACCTGTGGGAGCGGGCTTGTCCCGCGAAGGGGCCAGTGCAGGCTCAGTCCACCATCGGCACATGCCGAGGATGGGCGGCCACCCTGGCCAACCAGGCCCGCACCGCCGGGTAATCCGTCAGCTCGAAGCCCCCCTGCTGCGCCACATGGGTGTACGCATACAGCGCCACATCGGCAATTGAATACTGCTCACCCACCAGGTACGGCGTCATCTGCAACTGCCGCTCCATCACCTTCAGCGCCTTGTACCCGCCCTTGTGCAGCTTGCGGTACTCCTCCACCCGCTCATCCGGCAAGCCCAGGTAGAACTGGATGAACCGCGCCACGGCAATGTACGGCTCATGGCTGTACTGCTCGAAGAACTGCCACTGCAGCACCTGGGTACGCAAACGCGGCTCGCTGGGCAGGAACTCGCTGCCGTCGGCCAGGAAGTTGAGGATCGCGTTGGACTCCCACAGGCAGGTGCCGTCCTCCAACTGCAGCACCGGCACCTTGCCATTGGGGTTCATGGCCAGGAACTCGGGCGTTTCGGTCTCGCCCTTGAGGATATCCACCGGGTGCCATTGATACGGTCGGTCCAGCAAGCTCAGCATCAGCTTGACCTTGTAGCAGTTGCCCGACTGGTAGTCGCCATAGACCTTGTACATCGCCCCTCCCCTCCCATGCAGTTGCGCGTCAGGGCCCAATAGTTCGCGACTGTACGGCTAAAAGCAATGCCCGCTGTATGACAAGGATCAAGCGCGCCCGCGTTAGTCTGAAAAAACTGCTTACACATGGACAAGGACTTACCCCATGACCGATGCCACTTCCGCACGCCTGCGGCCCCTGGCAGACAGCTCCCCGTCGGCGGTGGTCGCCGGTTTCATCGCCATGCTCACCGGCTACACCAGCTCGCTGGTGCTGATGTTCCAGGCCGGCCAGGCGGCGGGCCTGACCAACGCGCAAATTTCATCCTGGATCTGGGCCCTGTCGATCGGCATGGCGGTCTGCAGCATCGGCCTGTCGTTGCGCTACCGCACGCCGATTACCATCGCCTGGTCGACGCCCGGCGCGGCGCTGCTGATCACCAGCCTTGGCGGGGTCAGCTACGGCGAAGCCATTGGCGCCTACATCACCTGCGCCGTGCTGGTACTGATCTGCGGACTGACCGGCAGCTTCGAGCGCCTGGTCAAACGTATTCCGGCCTCGCTGGCCTCCGCCTTGCTGGCCGGGATCCTGTTCAAGATCGGCAGCGAGATCTTCGTCGCCGCGCAGCACCGCACGCTGTTGGTGCTGGGCATGTTCTTCAGCTATCTGCTGGTCAAGCGCCTGTCGCCCCGTTATTGCGTGCTGGCCGCATTGCTGGTCGGCACGGCGTTGTCCGGCGCCCTTGGCCTGCTGGACTTCAGCGGTTTCAAACTGGAAGTGGCTACGCCGGTGTGGACCACCCCGAGCTTCTCGCTGGCCGCAACCATCAGCATCGGCATCCCGCTGTTCGTGGTGGCCATGACCTCGCAGAACATGCCCGGTGTGGCCGTGTTGCGCGCCGATGGCTACCAGGTGCCGGCTTCGCCGCTCATTTCGGCCACTGGCTTTGCCTCGCTGCTGCTGGCGCCGTTCGGCTCGCATGGGGTCAACCTGGCGGCAATCAGTGCAGCCATCTGCACCGGGCCGCATGCCCATGAAGACCCGAGCAAGCGCTATACCGCAGCGGTGTGGTGCGGGATTTTCTACGGCATTGCCGGGGTGTTCGGCGCCACGCTGGCAGCGTTGTTCGCCGCGCTGCCGAAGGAGTTGGTGCTGTCGATTGCTGCGCTGGCGCTGTTCGGCTCGATCATGAATGGGCTGACCGTGGCCATGGGTGAGGCGCGGGAGCGGGAGGCGGCGTTGATTACCTTCATGGTGACGGCTTCGGGGTTCACCCTGTTTTCCATTGGGTCGGCGTTCTGGGGGATCGTCGCCGGGGTGTTGACCTTGCTGATCTTGAGCCCGCGTAAGGGCTGAAGGTTTGCACCGTTTGTACCGGCCCTTTCGCGGGGCAAGCCCGCTCCCACAGGTACTGCACTGCGCTCCAGACCTGTGGTGTACCTGTGGGAGCGGGCTTGCCCCGCGAAAGGGCCGGTCCAGGCAATCACAAACGGAAGTGCCCCACCATCCCCTTCAAGTCACTGCCCAATTGCACCAACTCGATACTCGACCGGGCATTGCCCTGCATCGCCAACGCCGCCTGGTCCGCACTGCCGCGAATCTGCGTGACACTGCGACTGATCTCCTCCGCCACCGAACTCTGCTGCTCCGCTGCCGCTGCAATCTGCTGGTTCATCTGCTGGATCAATGACACCGCCGCCGCAATGCTGCCCAAGGCACTTTCGGTCTGCAGCGCGTCGGCCACGGCCAGACGCACCAGCTCGGTGCTGCCGCGAATCTGCGCCACCGACTGCTGGGCATTGCCGCGAAGACTGGCCACCAGCCGTTCGATTTCCTCGGTTGACTGCCGGGTACGCCGGGCCAGGGCCCGAACTTCATCGGCTACCACCGCGAAACCACGCCCCTGCTCGCCCGCCCGGGCCGCTTCGATGGCCGCATTGAGCGCCAGCAAGTTGGTTTGCTCGGCCACGCTCTTGATCACCGCCAGCACGTCGCCAATGGTATGGATCTCGGCACTCAGGCTCTCGATGCCGGTACTGGCGGTTTCTGCCGCCGCGGCCAGTTGCTCGATACGCTGCATGCTTTGGCGCACGACCTGCTGGCCGCTATCGACCTTGGCATCGGCGGCCTGGGCGGCCAGCGCCGCCTCTTCGGCATTGCGCGCCACATCGTGCACGGTGGCTGTCATCTGCTGCATCGCGGTGGCCACCTGCTCGGTCTCTTCCTTCTGACTGCCCACTTCACGGTTGGTCTGCTCGGTCACCGTCGACAGCGCCTGGGCGCTGCCCGCCAATTGCTCGATCCCCTGCTGCAAGCCGCTGACGATGCCCGACAGCGCAATGGCCATGTGCTGCACGGCCTGCGTCAGTTGCCCGACCTCATCGTCACGTGCCGCTTCTGGCTCCAGGCTCAGCTCCCCGGCAGCGATGCGCTGGGCCCGGCCAATCACACGCTTGAGCGGGCCGACCACCGCGCGCGTGATCAGCCAAGCGGCCAGCACGCCCACCAGCAGCGCCAGAACGGTCGCAGCAGCGATGGCCAGCGCGTTACGCGTCAAGTCGCCCTGCATTGCCTGCTCCTCGCCGACATAGGCTTGCTCCACCCGCCCGGTGACCTGCTCGGCACGCGCCTGCAACTGCGCCTTGAGGCCTTGTTCCTTACCCAGCAGGTCGGTGTATTCGTTGAGCTTGTCGGTGAATCCGGCAATGTGCCCGGCCACCTCGCCCAGCACGCCCTGGTAACCGGCGTCGGCAACCACTGCCTTGAGCTGATCGACCAGGGCTGCGGCCTCGACCGTCTCGGCGATGCGCCCTTGACTGGCGTCCGCTTCGCCCTTGCGGCTCTGTTCCAGGCGCACCCGGGCCTGGTCCATGGCCTGCAGCATCAGGCGCGACACTTGCGCCACCTGCGCGGACTGTTCGAGGAACTCACTGCCTTGCTGGCCCTGGGACTGTTTGAGGGTGTAGGCCCCGTCATCGGCCAGCCCTGCCTGCATCACGTCGAGGTTGTTGGCCACGCTGGACACCGACCAACTGGCCATGTCCAGCGCCAGCTCCTTGGCCTGCACCACCTCGACGAACGCGTCGAACGCCTGCCCATAGGCCGCCAGGTCAGCCTCGGCAGCCGTCAGTGCCGGCAGGCCTCGGGCGCGCTCGCTCAGGTTGCCCAGGCCGCTGCGCAAGGCCTCGGCCTGCTCGCTGTCGGAGCGCAAGGCGAAGGCTTGCTCGTGCAGGCGCAGCCGCAGCAGGTCGGTATTGAACCGGCCCAGCTCGCGCAGGCTGTCGAAACGCTGGCCGACACTGTGCAAGGCGCCGATGCCGATGGCCGCCACCGCCAGGGTCAGCAGCAACACCAGGGCAAACCCCAGCCCCATCTTGCGGGCCATGCCCAGGTTGGCCAGAACACCGTGCCTGCTCGCCGCCATCGCCGATCCCCCTTCACCTTGTCAGGTTTTCCCGAGGGCCAAGCGTGGCAACCTTGCCGACCCACGCACAAGCGGTCGACGCCACAATAGTGTCAAATGGCTATGTGCGTGTCGTTTTCAGCGCGCTGAAGGTCGCCCTGCGTGCAGAAGGAAGGCCTGGGCGCGGGTGTCCTGCCCGTAAGCGACATTGATCCGCAGCCAGTCGCTGGGGGCGCCTTGGTAGTCGAAGGCGCTGCCGGGTGTCAGCAGCACGTCATGCTCAGCCGCCAACCGCTCCAGGCTGGCGAAATCGCGCCCAGGCACTCGCGCCCAGACGAACATGCCGCCGCACGGCTCGCAGAACACCTCCCAGCCGTAACCCTCCAGTTGCCCGAGCAGCTTGGCCATGTGCTGGCCCAGGCGTACCCGCAGGCGCTGCACGCTTTTGCGGTAGCTGCCATTGGCCAGCATCTGCCCCACCACCTGCTCGATGAAGCGCGAAGTGCCGATCCCGCTGACCATCTTCAGCTCCGCCAGGCGCGCCAGCAGCGGCGAGTCGGCCACCAGATAGCCGACCCGCAACGAACTGCTCAGGGTCTTGGAGAAACTGGCCAGGTAGATGACCCGCTGTTCGCTGTCGAGAGTGGCCAGGCGGGTGGCCTGTCCTTCCTGGAAATCGGCATAGATATCGTCCTCGACGATACGCAGGTCGTGCTCTCGCGCCAGCTCCAGCAGTCGATAGGCCACCTTGGGCGTCAGGCTGGTGCCGGTCGGGTTCTGGTACAGGCTGTTGATGAACAGACAGCGCGGGCGGTGTTCGACCAGCAACCGCTCAAGCTCCGTGACATCCGGGCCGCTTGGCGTGCGCGGCAACGGCAGCATGCGCACCTGGTGCTGACGCAGCAGGTTGTACAGGTTGTAGTAACCGGGGTTTTCCACCAGCACCGTGTCGCCGGGGCGCAGCAGGGTGCGCACCAGCAGATCGAGGCCATGGCTGGCGCCCTGGGTCGTGAGGATGCGCTCGGGGCCAGCGGCGATGTCGAGACGCGCCAGGCGCTTGTGCAGTTGCAGGCGCAGGCTGGCCAGGCCCAGTGGCGGGCAGTAGTCGAACATGTCCTGCGGGTTGCCGCGGCTGACCTGGCGGATCGCCTGGGCCAGTTCGGCGTCTGCCCGCCAGGCTGTGGGCAGCCAGCCGCAGCCTAGCTTGAGCAGCTCGTCGTGGCCCTCACGAAACTGCCGCCAGCTGCCATCGGCGGCTTCGCCCCAAACGGGCTGGTCCTGCAGGGCCAGGCCAGGCTTGCGCTCGGCGACGAAGAAGCCGGTGCCGTGACGCGCCTCCAGCCAGCCACTGGCGACCAGGCGATCGTAGGCTTCGATCACGCAGGACGCGCTCACGGCCTGGTTGCGTGCCAGGGTGCGAATCGACGGCAGGCGAGCGCCGGGGCGCAGACGCTGCTGTTCGATCCAGGCTTGCAGGTGGTCGGTGAGTTGCTGCACCAGCGGGATCTGGCTTTGACGGTCGAGGGGCAAGTGCATGGCTTAGCTGTTTGGCTGTTTTGAGCGAACAGTTAAGCATAAATGGGTGGTGCGTGTGCCTTGTTGGGAGGTTGGCTTGATAGCAAGGTTGCCAGTACCGGCCCTATCGCCGGCGAGCCGGCTCCCACAGGTACTCCACAGCCAGTGAGTCCTGTGCTTTACCTGTGGGAGCCGGCTTGCCGGCGATAGGGCCGGCACAGACAACTCAAAACCAGGATCAGCCCCATGCCCTCCCACCCCGCCCTGCTGGCCTTCGCCTTGTGCCTGATCACCCTCGCGGTCAACCTGCAGGCCCCGCTCTACATCACCTACGCCGACCTCTCCGGGCAAGGCGCCACTGCCACCGCCGTGGCCTTCTCCGGCTATGTCCTGGGTGTATTGCCCGTGCTGCTGGCCCTCGGCGGCCTGGCCGACCGGGTCGGGCGCCGGCCACTGATCCTCGCCGCGCTGCTGCTGTCGATGCTCGCCACCCTGCTCATGCTGCTGGCCCCCAGCCTGCAGACCCTGGGCCTGGCCCGCCTGTGCCTGGGCCTTGGCACCGGCCTGGCCTCGGCCACTGCCACGGCCTACATGGGCGAACTGATGGGCGCCGACAGCACTGCCCGCGCCGCCAACTGGGTGACCGCCAGCACCTCGCTGGGCTTTGGCCTGGGTGCGGCGCTGACCAGCCTGTTCCTGCTGCGCGGCCCGAGCCTGACACCGGGCAGCTTCCACCTGCAGCTGGCGCTTGCCGCCGTGGCCCTGGCGCTGGTCTGGCGCCTGCCCGACCCACGCCCGACGCAACGCAGCGCCATGCTGCGCTTGCCTGGCTACCCAACCGGCAGCGTGGTGTATGGCCTGGCCATTCTGCTGGCCTGGGCCTGTGTCGGGCTGGTCATCGCCCTGCTGCCAGGGATTCTGCGCCAGCACGGCCTGAGTGACTGGTCGGGCTTTTCGACATTCTGCGTGATCAGCTGTGGCCTACTGTTCCAACCCCTGGCACGGCGTATGGCCTGCGCCAAGGCTACGTTGCTGGGCCTGGGAATCTTGCCGTGCAGCTATGCGCTGCTGGCCTGGGGTGCCGACCGTGGGCAACTGGGTGCCGTCCTGCTGGGGGCGGTGGCGGCGAGCAGCGCGTGCTATGGGTTCATCTACCTGGGCGGGCTGGCGGCGGTGAACCAGCTGGCAGGAAGCGAAAAGACCCGGGGCAGCGCCGGGTTCTTCCTGCTGGCTTATCTTGGGTTCAGTGTGCCGGTGATCTTTACCGGGGTGCTGAGTGACCAGCTGGGGCCACGCGTGGCGCTGCTGGCGTTTGGTGGCGTGCTGGTGCTGGGGTGTGCAGCGGTCGCGCTGGCATTGGTGCTGTCTGCGCGGGCAAGCCCGCTTGCGCAGTCCTGCTGAAAAGCACAATCCCCTGTGGGAGCCGGCTTGCCGGCGATGAGGCCAGGGCAGGCAAGCAGCGGCTCGGGCGCTATCGCCGGCAACCCGGCTCCCACAGGATTCTCGACAGGCCTGGAGCTTCCATGGCGAGCTTGCAGCCTTGAGCTTTCAGATTGCAGTAGCCCCGCCATCCAGAGTCAGACTGTGCCCCGTGGTGAACGCCGCGCCATCACTGCACAGGTACAGCACCGCGCTGGCGATCTCCTCGACCTTACCGATGCGCCCGACCGGGTGCATGGCTGCGGCGAACTCGGCCTTGCGCGGGTCGGCCTCATAGGCCCGGCGGAACATGTCGGTATCGATCACTGCAGGGCACACCGCATTCACCCGGATGCCCTTCTTGGCGTACTCGATGGCCGCCGACTTGGTCAGGCCGATCACCGCATGCTTGGACGCGCTGTAGATGCTCATCTTCGGCGCCGCGCCCAGCCCGGCCACCGACGCGGTATTCACGATCGCGCCGCCGCCCTGGGCCAAGAGCAACGGCAGTTGATACTTCATGCACAACCACACGCCTTTGACATTGACGCCCATGATGGCGTCGAACTCCGCTTCGCTGCCTTCGGCCATGCGCCCCTGCTCGATCTCGATGCCTGCGTTGTTGTAAGCGTAATCCAGGCGGCCGTAGGCTTGGATGACGCGCTCATGCAACTGGCGCACCTGGGCATCCTGGGTCACGTCACACGCCACGAACAGCGCCTGGCCACCGGCCTCGACGATTTGCACCACCGTGGCCTCGCCGCCGACCGGGTCGAGGTCGGCCACCACCACCTTCAGGCCTTCGCGGGCAAAGGCCAGCGCCGTCGCCCGGCCGATTCCCGCCGCGCCGCCGGTGACCAGGGCTACTTGCCCGGAAAAGGTCATGCTCATGGTTCGCTCCTGATCGTGAAATATCGGTCATGAGTCTAGTCAGCCCACCACCCGGCTGGGCAGCATCATCAGGGCAACGGTTGGGCTACCATGCTTACCAGTGATTTTGCGCACCTCCCTGCATCAGCAGGCTAAATTCATCGCTTTCGCCTACCGCCCTCAAGGACCTGCCATGACCCAGACCAACCGCCGCTTCCTGCTAGCCAAACGTCCGGTCGGCGCCGTGCGCCGTGACGACTTCACGTTCGAGACAGTACCCGCCGAAGCGCCCGCCGAGGGGCAGATCCAGGTGCGCAACCTGTACCTGTCGCTGGACCCGGCCATGCGCGGCTGGATGAACGAAGGCAAGTCGTACATCCCGCCTGTGGCCCTCGGCCAGGTGATGCGCGCGCTCGGCGTGGGCGAAGTGGTGGCCTCCCGGCACCCAGACTACAAAGCTGGCGACCACGTCAGCGGCGCGCTGGGGGTACAGGACTATTTCACTGGCGAGCCCCAGGGCCTGCACAAGATCGACCCCCGGCTTGCGCCCCTGCCCCGCTACCTGTCGGCCCTGGGCATGACCGGCATGACGGCCTATTTCGCCCTGCTCGAAGTGGGCCAACCCAAGGCCGGCGATACCGTGGTGATTTCCGGTGCAGCAGGCGCGGTGGGCAGCATCGTTGGCCAGATCGCCAAGCTCAAGGGCTGCCACGTGGTCGGCATTGCCGGTGGCGCGCAGAAGTGCCAGTACCTCAAGGACGAACTGGGGTTCGACGGCGTCATCGACTACAAGGCCGAGGACGTGCTCGCCGGCCTCAAGCGCGAATGCCCCAAGGGCGTGGATGTGTATTTCGATAACGTCGGCGGCGAGATCCTCGACGCGGTGCTCACCCGCATCAACTTCAAGGCCCGCATCGTCATCTGCGGCGCAATCAGCCAGTACAACAACAAGGAAGCGGTCAAAGGCCCGGCCAACTACCTGGCGTTGCTGGTGAACCGTGCGCGGATGGAAGGCTTCGTGGTGATGGACCATGCCAAGGACTATGGCAAGGCGGCGCAGGAGATCGCCGGGTGGCTGGCCAGCGGCAAGGTCAAGAGCAAGGAAGATGTGGTGGACGGGCTGGAGACGTTCCCGGAGACGTTGCTCAAGCTGTTCAGCGGGGAGAATTTCGGCAAGCTGGTGCTGAAGGTCTAACCCGAAAGCAGGGGCTCAGCACCTCCCCTCCTGTGGGAGCCGGCTTGCCGGCTCCCACAGGGATCGCGCAAGCTTTGCTCCCCCAGATCTTGTAAGATCACCCATCGCCACTGAAACCAGTGACTGGGATTTGCAGAGAAAGAACATGATCAAGATCACCCCAACCATCGAGTGCTCCAACAACGCACCTTTCGTCCTCTTCGGTGGCATCAATGTCCTCGAATCCGAAGACCTGGCCCTGAAGGCCTGTGAAGAATACGTGCGCGTCACTCAGAAGCTGGGCATCCCCTATGTCTTCAAAGCCAGCTTCGACAAGGCCAACCGCTCCTCCATCCACTCCTACCGTGGCCCGGGCATGGAAGAAGGCCTGCGCATCTTCGAAAAGGTAAAAGCCGAATTCGGCGTGCCGATCATCACCGACGTACACGAGATCTACCAGTGCGCGCCGGTCGCCGAAGTGGTCGACGTGCTGCAGCTGCCGGCCTTCCTGGCCCGCCAGACCGACCTGGTGGTGGCCCTGGCCAAGACCGGCAAGCCGGTCAACATCAAGAAGCCGCAGTTCCTCAGCCCTTCGCAGATGCAGAACATCGTGCAGAAGTTCAAGGAAGCCGGTAACGACCAGCTGATCCTCTGCGACCGCGGCACCTGCATGGGCTACGACAACCTCGTGGTCGACATGCTCGGCTTCGGCGTGATGAAGCGCACCTGCGACAACCTGCCGATCATCTTCGACGTCACCCACGCCCTGCAGAACCGCGACCCGTCCGGCGCGGCCTCCGGCGGCCGTCGCGAACAGGTCGTCGACCTGGCCCGTGCCGGCATGGGTGTTGGCCTCGCCGGCCTGTTCCTGGAAGCCCACCCGAACCCGGACCAAGCCAAGTGCGACGGCCCAAGCGCCCTGCCGCTGGACAAGCTGGAGCCGTTCCTGGCCCAGATCAAGGCGCTGGACGACCTGGTCAAGTCGTTCCCACCGCTGGTCATCGCGTAATAAAAAAGGGGCTGCACATGCAGCCCCTTTTCTTTTGTCGACCTGTCAGCCGCGGATTTCCGCCACCACCGCCGCCAGCGCCTGGGCCGGGTCAGCCGCCTGGCTGATCGGGCGACCGATTACCAGGTAATCGGAGCCGGCATCCAGTGCCTGACGCGGGGTCAGGATGCGGCGCTGGTCATCCTGCGCGCTACCGGCCGGGCGAATACCTGGCGTCACCAGCTGCAGCGATGGGTGCGCCGCCTTCAGTGCCGGCGCTTCCAATGCCGAGCACACCAGCCCGTCCATGCCCGCCTTCTCGGCCAGTGCCGCGAGGCGCAGCACCTGCTCCTGCGGGTCGACATCCAGGCCGATACCGGCCAGGTCCTCACGCTCCATGCTGGTCAGCACGGTCACACCGATCAGCAGGGGCTGCGGGCCGCTGCGCTTGGCCAGTACCTCGCGGCAGGCCGACATCATGCGCAGGCCACCGGAACAGTGCACGTTCACCATCCAGACGCCCATCTCGGCCGCCGCCTTGACCGCCATCGCGGTGGTGTTGGGGATGTCGTGGAACTTGAGGTCGAGGAATACCTCGAAGCCCTTCTCGCACAGGGTCTCGACAATGCCCGAAGCACTGCTGGTGAACAGCTCCTTGCCAACTTTTACCCGGCACAGGGCCGGATCGAGCTGGTCGGCCAGCTTCAGGGCGGCGTCACGGGTGGGGAAATCCAGGGCGACGATCAGGGGCGTCTGGCAGGCGGACATGGTCAGGGTCTCTTGGCAAGTCGAAATCGGCGCGCATTGTAAACGAAGTGGCGCAGGCTTTGGGGGCCGCGGGTCATCAGAATTGGCCCGACTGGGCATGGCCCCTATAATTGAACCAATGGTCAAGGAAATCGCTCAACCGTTGTACACGCGAAGCCCTCGACGTCCACAGGAGAACGACAATGCCCTGGTATGCCTGGCTGATACTCATCATAGCCCTCGGCTCGATCGTCGGCGGGTTGATGATGCTGCGAGATACGGCGAAAAAACTGCCGCTGACCGAAGAACAACTGCGCAAGGTGCATGAACGCAATGCCGAGGCGGATGCCAAGGATGCGCAGGACCGGTAGTCGAAGTTGAATTCTCTGGCCTCTTCGCGGGCAAGCCCGCTCCCACAGAGTGGGAGCTGCCCTTGAGGCTTGCACAATCACCCTTGTGGGAGCCGGCTTGCCGGCGATGAGGCCATGGCAGGCAACGAAGCGGCTAAGGCCCTATCGCCGGCAAGCCGGTTCCCACAAAAACCAACCAGCCTTATTCCACCATCACCCTATCCCGATTGCGCTCCAGCAGCGCGCTGCCGATCCCTTTGATTTCAAGCAGCTCATCTACTGTGGCAAACGGCCCGTGGGCCTCCCGATACGCCACGATCGCCTCGGCCTTGGCTTTGCCGATCCCGTTCAGCGCCTTCTGCAACGTCAATGCATCGGCCGTATTCAAGTTCAACCGCTCCACTGATGCTTGCGCTTGGCTCACCACCGGTATCGGCTCCAGCGGGACAACGGCAGCACCAGGCGCGGCACTGAGGGAAAACGACAATCCCGCGAACAGTGGCAACAGCAGGTAATTGAGGACGGTATTGCGCATGAGGGTCACTCCTGTGAGTTGAAGTTGCATGCAGCAGTTTCCTTGGCTGCCCCTACAACCTAGCGGCTCACAGGCACTTGTTCCCAGTGGGCAATGGTTACCAAATCAGACGTCACAACATGTTGCACGCCTGCTGGATAAATATCCTACGCCAGGCGTGCACAGTGCCTTCAGCCCTGCAGGACAGGGTCGCGCAGCAACCGCAGCAGGTACTGCCCATAGCCATTCTTGCGCATCGGCGCGGCCAGGGCTTGCAGCTGATCCGCATCGATCCAACCCTGACGGAAGGCCATTTCCTCAGGGCAAGCGACCTTGAGGCCTTGCCGACGCTCGAGGGTGGCGATGTAACCGCTGGCTTCGAGAAGCGAATCATGGGTGCCGGTATCGAGCCAGGCGTAACCACGGCCCATCACCTCCACCGACAAGTGCCCCCGTTCCAGATAGAGCCGGTTGATGTCGGTGATTTCCAGCTCACCGCGCGGCGACGGTTTCAGCCCCTTGGCCATCTCGATCACGTCCTGGTCGTAGAAGTACAGCCCGGTCACCGCATAGTTGGACTTCGGCTGCTGCGGCTTCTCTTCCAGGCTGATGGCCCGTCCACGGGCGTCGAACTCGACCACGCCATAGCGCTCGGGATCGGTCACATGGTAGGCAAACACGCTCGCCCCTGCGTCGCGCGCCATGGCACCGTCGAGCAACTTGTGGAAATCGTGGCCGTAGTAGATGTTGTCACCCAGCACCAGCGCCGACAGGTCGTTGCCGATGAAGCGCTCGCCAATGATGAACGCCTGGGCCAGGCCATCCGGCGATGGCTGTACCGCGTAGGTGATGTTGATACCCCACTGGTGGCCATCGCCCAGCAATTGCTCGAAGCGCGGCGTGTCCAGGGGGGTGGAGATGATCAGGATATCGCGGATACCCGCCAGCATCAGCGTGGTCAGCGGATAGTAGATCATCGGTTTGTCGTACACCGGCAGCAGCTGCTTGGAAATCGCCAGTGTCGCCGGGTGCAGGCGCGTGCCCGAGCCCCCGGCCAGAATGATGCCTTTACGCTGTTTGAGTGTGCTCATATGTCGTGCTTCCCTGAACGTGCGCTGTAGTTCTTTTCTACCCATTCGCGATAACTGCCCGACTGCACGCCCTCGACCCAGGCAGCATTGTCCAGATACCACTGCACCGTCTTGCGGATACCGGTTTCAAACGTTTCGGCCGGCTTCCAGCCCAGCTCGCGCTCGAGCTTGCGCGCATCGATGGCATAGCGGCGGTCGTGGCCGGGGCGGTCGGCGACGTAGGTGATCTGAGCCGCATAGGGTTTGCCGTCAGCCCGTGGGCGCAACTCGTCGAGCAGGGCACAGACGCGCGTGACGATTTCCAGGTTCGGCTTCTCGTTCCAGCCACCGACGTTGTACACCTCGCCCACCGTGCCGGCTTCCAGCACGCGGCGGATGGCACTGCAGTGGTCCTTGACGTACAGCCAGTCGCGAATCTGCTGGCCATCGCCATACACCGGCAACGCCTTGCCGCCCAGGGCGTTGACGATCACCAGCGGAATCAGTTTTTCCGGAAAGTGCAGTGGCCCATAGTTGTTCGAGCAGTTGGTGGTCAGCACGGGCAGGCCGTAGGTGTGGTGATAGGCGCGCACCAGGTGGTCGCTGGCGGCCTTGCTGGCCGAGTAGGGACTGTTGGGCTGGTACTGATGGGTTTCGGTGAACGCCGGCTCACCGGCCTTGAGCGAGCCGTAGACCTCATCGGTGGACACATGCAGGAAGCGGAACGCCTCGCGCGCCGCTGGTTCAAGGCCTTGCCAGTAACCACGCACCGCTTCGAGCAACTGGAAGGTGCCGACCACATTGGTTTCGACGAACGCCTGCGGGCCATGGATGGAGCGGTCGACATGCGACTCGGCGGCAAAGTTGAGCACCGCGCGCGGCTGATGCTCGGCCAGCAGCCGCTGCAGCAGCGGCCCGTCGCCGATATCGCCGTGCACGAACACATGCTGCGGGTTGCCTTGCAGGCTGGCCAGGCTTTGCAGGTTGCCGGCGTAGGTCAGCTTGTCGAGGTTGATCAGGGTTTCGCCCGATTGGCTTACCCAATCCAGTACGAAGTTCGCACCGATGAAGCCGGCGCCGCCGGTAACCAGGATAGTCATGGGTTCAGGTCGATCTCATGCGGGTCGGTAGGAAGATGCCGTAAGTGTAAACGGGATCGCTGAAAGCGTTATCGGCCGGGAGGGGTTTGTCGTTAGATGTTCTGTACCCTCGCGATCAAGGGCCGCCCGCACGGGGCTAGCGTCGCTTCCACAGCTTTGAACTCACTGCTCCCACAGGGAAGGCGCTGGCCCGATCGATTTTGACCAGGTCAGTGTCATTGCGACGTCCAAACCCCTTCTGAAGAGCGCCACCAAAATTGCCATTCGAGCATCCCGCCACAACAAACCCGACATACGGCAACTTGGGCCGAAATACCCTCATTGGATCCAACATGAAACACGATCAACGGCGATATTCACCAAACAGACGGTCTGAACTTTCGTACCAAAACGTGGTATTCACTTGACGCTTATGCCATCCCGCGCTTAACCTCGCGCCCCTTAGAACACGGAAGTTCCGGAACACACCCTGGTCAAAGCGCCATGGGGTCGGGCCTTTCCTGAAGATGAATTCCGGCGTGCCTTGGCGCGCTGCTTTGCTTTGCGGTAAACATCTTGAAGCCTCGTTCCTCGCTCCAGATCCAGAAGTCGGTCATTTTCGCCCTCGTCCTGCGTGAAGCCCGCTCCCGTCTTGGTGACCGCCGCATGGGTGCCGTGTGGCTGCTGTTCGAACCGATCGTTCACCTGCTGATTTTCTCCTTGCTGTTCGGCATGCTCCGCGGCCGTACCGTCTCCGGCGTGGAATACCCGGTGTTCATCCTGGTCGGCATGGCCCCCTTCCTGCTCTACCGCAACACCGCCCTACGTCTGATGGACAGCCTGCGCGAAAACCGCTCGCTGTTCGGCTACAAACAGATCAAGCCCCTCGACACCTACGTCGCCCGGGTCATCGTCGAAACCTGCATCGCCGCGACCGTCTACGCCATCCTGGTATTCGGCTTCGCCTGGTTCGGCTTCGACATGTCGATCCACAGCCCGCTGCAATGGGTCGCCACCCTCCTGCTCGGCCTGCTGTTCGCCTTCGGCCTGGGCATGCTCCTGGCCCTGGTCACCCACGCCCTGCCCAGCCTGAAGATCGTCATTCGCATCGCCTTCTTCCCGCTGTACTTCATTTCGGGCGTGCTGATTCCTGCGTCCTACCTGCCTGCGGCCATGATGCCTGTGCTGTTGCTCAACCCCTTCCTGCACATCCTCGAACTGATCCGCGCCGAGGTGCTGCCGCACTACACCCCGGTCGATGGCGTATCCGAAACCTACGTGATCGCCTTCACAACGGTACTGCTGTTCCTGTCGCTGGGTGCCTACCGTGCCCGCAGGATGCACCTGATTTCCACCAAGAACGGTTAACTACAGGCCACCCGTGTTCGAGCTCAGAAACGTTACCAAGTCGTACCTCACGCCCAACGGCCGCCGGTACGTCTTTCGCAACCTGTCGCTGGCCATCCCGCCCGGCAAGAACATCGGCCTGATCGGCCGCAACGGCGCCGGCAAGTCGACCCTGATGCGCCTGCTCGGCGGTGCCGACGTGCCCGATTCCGGCACCATCGCCACCGACCGCAGTATCTCCTGGCCGGTTGGTTTGACCGGCGGCTTCCAGGGCAGCATGAGCGGCCGCGACAACATCAAGTTCGTCTGCCGCATCTACGGCGCCACCGGTGATGCGATGCGGGAAAAGATCCGCTACGTGCAGGAGTTTGCCGAGATCGGCGACTGGATCGACGAGCCGATCAAGACCTATTCCTCCGGCATGCGCTCGCGTGTGGCGTTCGGCCTGAGCATGGCCTTCGACTTCGACTACTACCTGATCGACGAAGTGATGTCGGTGGGCGACGCCCAGTTCAAGCGCAAGTGCGCCGACGTCTTCAAAGAAAAGATGCAGAAATCCAACGTGGTGCTGGTTTCCCACTCCATGCCGGAAATCGAAAAGCTCTGCGACATCGTGCTGCTGGTACGTGATGGCGGCATCCAGGTGTACGAAGACGTCGCCGAAGGCATCAAGGCCTACAACAGCTGATCAACCCTTCTTCCAATTAAGCAGCACCGTTCCACATCAAGGATGCATCCAACTATGAGCAGTACGGGTAACAAGAAAGGCTGGCGCCTGGCGTTGGCCATGGTGGTTCTGCCAATGATCCTGGCGGCCGTGTACTACGGCGTGTTCGCTGTCGACCGTTTCGTCAGCTCCGCCCAGGTGGTGGTGCGCCAGGACGGCAACAACCAGGGCGCCCAGATGCCTGGCCTGGCCACCCTGCTGACCGGTACCAACCCGGCTTCGCGCGAAGAAACCCTGTACCTGCGCGAATACATCACCTCGATGGACATGATGCTGCTGCTGGAAAACAAGCTGCACTGGATCGAGCAGTACGCCGCCCAGCGCAGCGACGTGTTCTTCTGGCTCGACAAGGAGGCCCCGCGTGAAGACCTGCTGGAGTACTACCAGCGCATGGTCTCGGCCCACTACGACGAAACCACCGGCCTGCTGCGTGTGGAAGTCCAGGCGTTCACCCCGGAACTGTCCGAGCAGATGCTGCGCGAGATCCTTCAGGCCAGCGAACACTTCGTCAACGAAGTGAGCCACAACATCGCCCGCGAGCAGATGAAGTTCGCCCAGGGCGAACTGGAAAACGCGCGCCAGAACTACGCCAAGCGCAAGACCCAGTTGCTCACCTTCCAGAATGACAACAAGGTACTGGACGGTGGCAACACCGCACAGAGCCGCGCGACCATCATCGCCGACCTCGAAGGCCAGTACACCAAAGAGCAGGCCGCCCTCACCGAGATGACCTTCAAACTGCGCGCCGACGCCCCGCAAGTGCGCCAGCAAAAGCAGAAGGTACAAGCCATCACCCAACAGCTGGCCAAGGAAAAGCGCCTGCTGGTGTCGTCGCCACAAGGCTCGCAGCTGAACGTGGTCGCCTCGCGCTTCCAGCAGTTGACCCTGGACGCCGGCATTGCCGAAGAAACCTACAAGACTGCCGTCGCCGCGCTGGATAATGCCCGCATTGAAGCGAGCAAGAAGATCCGCACCCTGGTCACCGTGGTCAGCCCGAACACCCCACAACTCGCCCTGTACCCAGAGCGTTGGTACAACCTGGCGACCATTTTGCTGGGCCTGCTGATGCTGTACGGCATTACCCGCTTCATCCTGGCTTCGATCGAGGATCACCGTGATTAAATCCCTGGCTGTCTCCAAACGCGTCAACTTGAAACTGGCAGCACTGGCCCTGGCGACCCTGGGCCTGTCGGGCTGCGGCGGCACCCTGTCTGGCGCCGGCCCGTACAAGGGCGAGATCGAATCCAAGAACGAGGCCTACAACCTCGTCGATATCAATGCCAGCACTATTGCCCCTTACATGTTTGGTGCCACCCGCCCTGCCCTGGCCACCGTGACCAAACCGGTGTCGGCGGAAGTGCGCCTGGCATCCGGTGACGTGCTCAACGTGCTGATCGCCGACACCGCGCCGGAGGGGTCCTCCCTGTTTGCACCGCTGGCCACTGGCGGTACTCAGCTGAAGTCCCGCGTCGACTCCCAGGGCATGATTTCGCTGCCTTACGTTGGCCGCGAGTTCGTGGCCGGCATGACCTTGAACCAGGTCGAGCAGATGATCCGCCGCAAGCTCAAGGGCATTACCACCGACGTGCAGACCCACGTTGAGCTGGTCGGCGACCTCTCGGGCTCGGTACTGGTTGCCGGTGCGGTGAAGACCCCAGGGCGTTTCAGCACCCTGCAAGGGCCGCTGACCCTGCTGGATGCGGTCAACCAGGCTGGCGGGCCGGTGCTGGAACCGCATCTGGTCAACGTGACCGTGCGCACCGGTAGCCAGGTGCAGCAGTTCAACTACGAGGACGTGCTGGCCGGCAACAACATGGTGCTGCGACCAAACTCGGAAGTAGTGCTGGACCGTGCGCGTCAGCGGTTTGTCGCGATGGGCGCTGTGGGTGAGCCTGGGCTGAAAGATCTGCCTAGCCAGAACACCAGCTTGCTGGATGCACTGGGTAGCGTGGGTGGGCTGCGTGAGCAGAATGCCAACCCGGAAGGTGTGTTTGTGTTCCGTATGGCCAATGGCGCCAATACCAAACCCACCGTATTGCGCTTGAACATGCGTGACCCGGCGGCTGTTTTCTACGCTCGCCAGATTGCTGTCAAACCTGACGACACCATTTATGTCACCAACGCAGCTGTGTACGAATGGCAAAAGGTTATTTCGCCGATTGTGCAGACGATGCTGTTGGGTAACGCCACTGGCGCCTACAAGTAAAATATGAACTCAATCATCAACAATAGGGAAATTAGATGATCCCCGTCGTACTTTCTGGAGGCTCAGGTTCGCGTCTTTGGCCGCTTTCCCGAGCCATGCATCCGAAGCAGTTTCTCAATATCGGCGCTGACCATTCGCTGTTCCAAGCAACGCTGATGCGGTTAGCGAAAATTCAGGGCGAAGCCTTGATGCCAATCGTAGTAAGCAGCGAGGACCATCGCTTTCACGTTGCCGAGCAGTGCCGGGCGCTGGGAGTCACACCGAGCGCCATATTGCTTGAGCCGGTTGGCCGTAATACTGCGCCAGCCATCGCCGCTGCAGTAGTGCAGGCATTGAGTACGGGCAAGGATGACTTGCTTCTGGTGCTTCCGGCTGACCATGCAATCGAAAACCTTGATGCGCTGCAGAAGGCTTTCGAAACAGGCGCCGTCGCCGCACGCGATGGCTGCATCGTGACCTTCGGCATCGTGCCCAATAAAGCCGAGACCGGATATGGCTATATTCGCGTCGCGGAAAAGGGCCAATCAGTACAACTTGTTGAAGCATTCGTCGAAAAACCTGACCTGGCGACTGCCCAACAGTATCTGGACGATGGCAGGTACTACTGGAACAGTGGCATGTTCCTGTTCAAAGCTTCAGTGATGCTTGAGCAGCTGCGCCGCCATTCTCCTCAAGTACTGCACGCTGTGGAAGCGGCGCTCGAATCGGCCAAAAGAGATCTCGACTTTACCCGTCTTGATGCCCAGGCATTCAGCGCCGCCGAGAACATCTCGATCGACTATGCGGTCATGGAGCGTTCTGACCAAGTGGCTGTCGTGCCATTGGATGCAGGCTGGAATGATGTGGGGTCCTGGTCGGCTGTCTGGGAGATCGCAGACAAGGATTCGCAAGGCAATGCCACTCACGGCGATGTGATCCTTGAAGCTACCCAGAATGCTTATGTGCATGCTGAACACCGCATGGTATCGGTGCTGGGGCTAGATGACGTTGTGGTAGTCGAAACCGCGGATGCCGTCATGGTCGCGGCGAAAGACAAGGCGCAAGACGTGAAACTGCTGGTTGACCGGATCAAGCAGGCCAAGCGAACTGAGGCCACGAGTCATCGGAAAGTCTATCGACCGTGGGGGAATTACGACTCTATTGATAATGGTCCCCGATACCAAGTCAAGCGAATTACTGTTGCGCCAGGGCAGAAACTTTCGGTTCAGATGCATCACCACCGGGCTGAGCATTGGATTGTTGTCAGCGGTACCGCCCAAGTGACTATCGATAACAAACAAATAATGTTGACCGAAAACCAATCGACGTATATCCCAATTGGTATCGTTCATGCCCTCGAGAACCCAGGAAAAATTCCTCTAGAGATGATTGAGGTACAATCTGGGACCTACCTTGGCGAAGATGACATTGTGCGATTCGAAGATAGATATGGTCGAGCGCCAGCTGCAGCGATTCAAGCAATTTAATTAACTTTCAACACTCGAGTTTGCAAAGATGAAGAACGGTGTATTTGAAATATTGGCCTTGGGCGACCGCTTTTCGGCGGCCTACAGAAGCATTGAGGAAACTATTCGCTATTTCGGCCAACTTACCTTCAGGGAAGAAGGGTCTTTCGCAAAAGCCGATGACGTTATTTCCTTCCTGCGCAACTCCTCTTTCGACATGGTCATCATGCCGAACCCTTACGGCAATGAACGCCGCCGCTGGGTCTATACGCACCTAAAAAACTTTGGCTTCCCTGTTTTGGTTTTCGATCGGGGCGCACTTCCAGGATCGTGGTTCTTTGACATTGGCTTTAACGCAGACAGCGCGACATACCACCCGATTCGCTGGGATAAACCACTCACTGCAGACGAGAACAATGCAGTTGAAGCTTACATCAGCGATGCGAAAAACCATGCCCCTCTTGAGGCACAAAGCCCAGCGATTGGTGGAGAAGCTCTAAAAAAAGAACTTGGCCTTGAGGGCAAGAAGGTTCTGTTTGTTCCATTCCAGCGCCCATCTGACACCACCATCAAGTTCTTTAGCGGCCCCGTAGGCAACTACCAGAACTTTGTAAAACTTGTTGCCGACACTAAAACCCAACTCCAACAACTCTCCAACGAATGGGTTGTAGTTGCCAAAAAGCATCCACTTGAGCAAACACGCCCAGTCGCTGATGTCATCTTTGTCGATGATGACACTCACGTTCACGATCTGATCGAAATGTCTGAAGCTGTACTACTTGTAAACAGTGGTGTGGGTGTTATCGCCGCCTTGTTCGACAAACCAGTACTCTACGCAGGTGACGCCTTCTACGCCCACCCCAACTTCAACCGTAACGTGCAAAAGCCACAAGACATCATCTATTTGTTGCAAAATGGCTTCCATTTCGACAAAGAAACCCGAAACAGATTTATCCACCACCTCGTAAACTCCGTCTACTCTTTCGGCACTTTCGAGACCGAACTCGTCGCACAGAAAGATGGATCGTACAGAAACATCACTCGAAAAATTAATTTTGACAAAGTAAACCTTCCAGACGAATTTAAAAAAAAAAGAACCTTCTCTTTGTAAGCCCTGTCATTCCGATTCCGATTAATCGGGGGAGCGCTCATCGCACTGATCAGATGATCCGAGCGCTCTTAGACTTGAATATCAAGATCAAACTTTTGATCTTGAATCAGAGCGAAGAAAAAACCTCATCCGCTGAGTTGAAAGAGCGCTTAGAAACTCACTACAACTCTATCAACCTTACGGTTGAGGTTCGCCGCCACCCCAATTACTCTGAAAAAGGAAAAAAGAAAACCCGCATCCAGAGTCTATTGGCAAAAATCCAGGATAGACTGGATAAGCTTCGTTACGAGGATGCCCTGATCAACAACAAACAAGCGCTCCCCGAAAAATTCGAGAAGCTTGTAAAGGATCAGCTCGCGAGCGGGGACTACGACCTTGCCTGGTTCAACTACATGAAAATGATGCCAAGCAATCTGCCAAAAGGGCGAACCCGTATCATCGTTGACATGCACGACATGCAATCTGCCCGCATTAAAGCTGACGTACTCCCCACCTTACCAAAAATGCGTCAAGCCAAATACCTCAAGGTATTTACCAATAGCGAAATCAAGTCTTTGAACAAGTGCGACCTGGCAATTTCGATCTCGCCCATTGAGACAAAAGCAATCGAAGATATTTACAAACCAAGCGCCAAAGTCGTAACACTAAAAGCAACAGACGACCCAAGATTTGGCTATAGCAGAAAGCGCACCTATGACATCAGCTTTATTGGCTCTAATTCCGCACCTAATGTTGATGGGCTAGTATGGTTTATCGAGCAAGTGCTGCCAATCGTCGCGGCATCCTTGCCACGGGTTCGATTCCTCATCCAAGGGAACGTGACCCGTGGAAAAATCGTGAAAGGCGCTATTGCTAACTCTCCACACCGGCAAGTGATCAAGCAACAAGGTTTTGTTGAGTCTCTAGCCTCTGTATATGCCGAATCCAAGGTAATGATTTGCCCTATCCGCTACGGTACCGGCATGAAGATCAAAGTCGTTGAAGCCATGGCATATAGCAAAGCAATTGTTGGCACCAGCATCGCCTTTGAAGGTATCGATATCTCTGAGGGATTGATTTGCCACGATGACGCTAATGCATTTGCAGAAAGTGTCATTGAACTGATTAAAAATGAAGATTCCAGACGCTCAGCTGAAAAGGCTGCAGCTGTGACATTTGCTAATCAACATTCCTATAAGTCGCTGATTGAAAGCATCCGCGACGAGGTTTTAGCAGCTAAAGAAGTATCATAACACCACACAACAGCACCGAAGCATGATCCAAGCGCTTTAACCACCATGATAAATTTGATGACAAGAAGACACACACAAACCAATCAAATTAGTGGGAAATGCTTTGGAGGAGTGCCTCTGG
Organism: Pseudomonas sp. NPDC089395; assembly: GCF_044749525.1. Classification (NCBI taxonomy): domain Bacteria; kingdom Pseudomonadati; phylum Pseudomonadota; class Gammaproteobacteria; order Pseudomonadales; family Pseudomonadaceae; genus Pseudomonas; species Pseudomonas sp. NPDC089395. The sequence goes on along the minus strand of NZ_JBIVID010000011.1, from coordinate 151,064 downwards.
CTTCGAGGCTGGTAGGTAGTATCGCCTTGCGAGCCGTATCACTGGTAAATTCTTGCTCAGCCGGTGTATGCGACATCCTGGCAACATCAACACAAGAGATATTAAATTGAAAATTTCTCCGACAATTCAATGCTCCAACTCTAGCCCCTTCGTACTTTTTGGGGGTATCAACGTTCTTGAGTCTGAAGACTTGGCCTTGACTGCCTGCGCTGAGTACGTCCGCGTTACCGAAAAGCTCGGCATCCCTTATGTATTCAAAGCGAGCTTCGACAAGGCAAACCGATCCTCCATTCACTCTTATCGTGGTCCTGGCATGGAAGAAGGCCTTCGGATCTTTGAGAAGGTGAAGGCCGAGTTTGGTGTACCAATCATTACTGACGTACACGAAATCTATCAAGCTGCACCAGTGGCCGAAATCGTCGATATTTTGCAATTGCCCGCCTTCCTTGCGCGTCAAACCGACCTAGTTGTAGCCTTGGCAAAAACCGGCAAGCCTGTAAATATCAAAAAACCTCAGTTCCTGAGCCCATCTCAGATGCAGAATATCGTTCACAAATTCAAAGAAGCTGGTAATGATCAGTTGATCCTTTGTGATCGCGGCTCCTGCATGGGCTACGATAACCTGGTTGTGGACATGCTCGGCTTTGGCGTCATGAAGCGCACATGCGACGATCTACCAATCATCTTTGACGTGACCCACGCACTACAAAACCGCGATCCATCCGGTGCAGCATCTGGCGGTCGTCGCGAACAAGTTGTAGACCTGGCTCGCGCCGGCATGGCAGTGGGCCTAGCAGGCTTGTTCCTTGAGGCCCATCCGAACCCAGACCTCGCTAAATGCGATGGCCCAAGCGCGCTGCCACTGGATAAACTTGAGCCATTCTTGAAGCAAATCAAAGCAGTGGATGATCTGGTAAAGTCGTTTGCACCGCTGACCATCGCCTGAAGCCAAGCCAATCGAAGCAAGGATTGTGAAAATGGCAAGCACTGAACAACGGGTCGCGATTGTAATCCCGGCCCGCTATGGATCTACCCGTCTACCGGGTAAGCCTTTAGCAGACATCGCTGGCAAACCAATGATACAGCACGTCTATGAAAGGGCATTGCAGGTAGCTAATGCTCACGCTGTAGTCATTGCCACAGACGACGAGCGCGTTGCGCAAGCCGTACATCGTTTTGGGGGCGAGTGCGTGATGACCTCAGCCGATCATCCCTCTGGCACAGATCGCCTGGCAGAAGTAATGGCCAAGATCGATGCGGATATTTACATTAATCTACAAGGTGATGAACCACTGGTACGCCCTGCTGACATTGACTTATTGGCCGAAGGCATGCTGATCGACGCAAGCGTTAATGTTGGTACCCTGTGCCATCAAATAGATGCTCTCGAGGCTGTCAATCCCAATACAGTGAAAGTGGTATTGGCGGCCAATGGCAATGCTCTTTATTTCAGTCGTTCCCCCATTCCCTTTCCCCGTGAAAAAGAGTCAGCAACTTACCTCAAGCATGTTGGTGTATACGCCTATCGTCGGAAAGTGCTAGCCGAATATGCAGGGATACCACAGCCGATGATGGAGAATGCTGAGAAGCTGGAGCAATTGCGACTGCTCGCAGCTGGATACTGTATTCGGGCTTTCCAAGTCGAAGCTACCGGCCCAGGTGTCGATACACCAGAATGCTTAGAGCAGGTTAGAGCCATCATCAGTGGTAAGGCGGCCGTATCAAAACCGACATTAGCAGATGTCCGACTTGTAATCACCGATGTGGATGGTGTGCTTACTGACGGCGGCATTTATTATGACGCGACTGGAGAATGCCTAAAACGCTTCCATGTACGTGACGGTATGGGTATGCGTCTGCTAGAAGAGAACGGCGTACGGGTCGCCGTACTATCAGGGCGTGACTCTACCACTTTGCGCAAGCGGGTAGCCGACCTTGGCATAAGCCTTTGTCAGTTTGGCGTGAAAGACAAATTAGCAGCCTGCGAACAACTCATGACAGAAGCAGGGGTGAACAAAGCACAGACTGCTTGCATTGGTGATGACAGCATAGACCTGCCAGCTTTTGCTGCATGCGGCATATCATTTGCTGTAGCCGATGCACCTGTATATGTAAGCAAGGCAGCAACCTACACGCTGAACTCCGCCGGCGGCACCGGCGCCTTCAGAGAGGTGGCTGATGCCATTTTACATGCACAGGGCAAGGAAGAAGTTTTGAGCACCGCCACAGGATATGCAAGTGTAATGGCAAAAATGGCACAATAACCCATATAAAACCTAGTATTTCGGTTTAATACTTCGACACATAAAGCCAGGCCGACAAGGCGCAGCTGTTATGTGTCGATTCCCTAAGACCTAACGATACTATGCCGCGACAGTTTCGCTGAACTGTACCATTCAGTGTTTCCGATATCTCAATTCGAATAAATCCTCAGCCAACCCGCTTAGGACTAGCTGCCAGCCCCCATCCGCGCCCAACACACTAGGTCAAACATATACGACAACTAGCAGCTCGTGATTATTACAACGCCGACTCCAGTAGTTTGGCCGTGAAAGGCCTGAGCCTTCAACACGCACCGCCCCCCGCCTTGCAATCACATCATGCTGGATGCTGGCCGAGATTTATGATCCCCAACCAACACCTTGGTCATGACGCACGCACTGGTCAAGGTCTTAAAGGTCCAATGTCACATAAGCCGTGACGTAGGCTTGCCGGATGACAGCCCAGGCGCTTCAAACATCGGCTAGCAGTGGTTGACACTGCGAAACCCTTGCTTAGGATACTGCCCCCAGTTAGAGTCATGATCCAAGTGATCACAAATTCAACATACGAATTCTGGGCAACAAAAACTGACAATGGATAAAACTATTAGCTGCACACTCCTCGGGGGGAGCAACTCGGTTCTAAAATTTGGCTTGGGGTCCGGCTTAGAGAGCATTTGCCAAGTCACGCGCCTCGCTCTCGGCGCTACGACCTGCATCCAGAACCTTTACGAGGTTGTGAGAAACAAAGAACTGATCAGAAACTCTGACTTCATCGTCACAGAATCCAATGTCAATGACTCTCACTTCGCTTGCATGCAGCCATTATCAATAAATACGTTAGAGACAGAGATAAATGAGTACTATCGCGTACTCAGCGAGCTAAACAGAAACGTGTATGTTGTCATACTGCCAGCCAACTTTCGAGCTCGTCACATTGAATCACAATCAGTAATGAACGCAATTAATAGCATTCATTACTCAAACTGCCTTGCCTACGGATACAAGGTAATTGATCTCTCCTGGATTGCACGCGACCTTCTCGAATCAGATATTTACAACCTTATTCCTCACCCAAGGCATTTGAATGAAGGTTATTTGCATACCCTCGGCCAAAACATTGCCAACCATGCCTTGGCGAACCCATCGACTCTGACACCCACTCAGAGCTGCGGACCGGCCTATTCGATTATCTCGGCCCACGACCTAGACAAACAAAACTGTGTGGAAAAGAAAAACTCCACCTTCAAAGAGACAATATTACCGCTTAGCAAGCCATACAACCTACCCGAGTGGTCGATTGGTAACGAAATAATTGCCCTCTCAGCATGGTGCGATAGTTACTCTCAAGTCAGAGTTTCCTCCGAACCTCCTACCACCAAATGCTTCTCTAAACTTTACTCGGTTTGGGAATTCGCCACCCCAATCAGCATTTCAAGAAGCACTAAGATTGAAACCGCAACAGACAATCAACCGCCGACAGATCTCTCACGCATGAGCAAATATAATGCAACGGCAAATTGCGTACCGCTCGGATTTTCCGGACTATTAATTAGAGAGCGTACACCAATCCATAAACCGACTGCTGCACACCACAAATCCCAGGTCGATATATCAACCGAAATCACACCAGACATCAGACCATACATAAAAGCTTGCCATTCATTAATCGAGAATCGATACCTTTACACTCAAACCCATATAGATGAGTTAAAAAATGAAATTGAGGCGCTCAAGCTACAACTAGCCAAAACAAATAGCCTAGCCTAACGGGCCCGAGCGCGCCATTTCTACCCTTCACTTGCAGCGCCGTAGGACCGACTAACACAGGAGCCCTTTCCCCCATGACTGGGCTCTTGGACCTACATCTGATTTCGCCATCACATTCGAAGCATCACGGAGCCGCCCAATGACTGATATACTAGTAAGCGGAAACTATGAAGATGACATGGGTAATCGAGTGATCGCACCCGCCGGTCTGCATAAGGTTTACGTTGACTTCAAAGGAAAAAACAACACCCTACACATTGAAAGCAACAGCGGCATAAAAAACACCCTCATATCTTTCCCGTCAGACTCAGGTGTCTGCGCAGTAGGGGCGCATGGCAATTACTGTGGAAAAATACGAATCGGGTGGAAATGCACAGTAGTTGTTGGCTCCGATGTGACATGCACCACGGCGTGCGCCATTTATACCGCAGAATCTACTTGCACCATAATCGGTGACGACTGCATGATCGCCGCACACGTCATTATTAGAACTGAAGATTCACATGCGATATTTGATGTAGAAAGTGGGAATAGGTTAAACCCTTCAAGAGACGTGATTATAGGCCAGCACGTTTGGCTAGCAGAGGACTCAGTAATACTCTCAGGATCCAGGATAGGGTCAGGATCAGTAATTGGGATAAGATCAGTAGTTAAGGCATCCATCCCCAACAACTGCACTGCTGCCGGCATACCGTGCAAAGCTATTAAGCGAAACACTGCATGGGAAAGGCCAAACATTGCATTTAGTGACCCCTGGATCAGAACTAACGCTAGGGAGCAGGCGCTTATAGAGGCCAACCAATCATGGCAATTAACTGACGACAACGCCACACACATAAAAATTGGCAAGTACTCATATATGACCATAAAGGATCTTCAAACAAAAAATCCAAATCTGGCCCCTGCCTTCCTCACCGAATGATAAAGCGAGCGCCCTAAGCCCCCTGTTAGTTTTAGGAGCGAAGGGCGCCTGACTCTAATCAGTCGAAAATTTCTACTACTCCGACCACAGCATTAGCATCATCCACCACAGCCAGTGCCCGAATCTTGTTGTCCAGCATGTAGGCCTCGGCTTCAGAGAGCTGCGCATCTTCCAGAATTGTATGCGGCTTGGCCGTCATGAACTGTGCAACGCTCTCATGAACGATCCCTTCGTTATCCAGCAGCGCCCGACGCAGGTCCCCGTCGGTCACGATGCCTACGAGCTTGTTGTCGTCCATCACCACTGCCATCCCCAGACGGCTGCGGGTCATCACCAACAAGCAATCGTGGAAGCTGGTAGTCGGCTCAACGACCGGTGCTGGCGAGTGCATCACGTCACGCACACGCGTCAGCAACTTGCGACCCAGGCTGCCACCGGGGTGGTAGCGGGCGAAGTCCATCGGCTTGAACTGGATGGCTTCGATCAACGCCACTGCCAACGCATCGCCCATGGCCATGGTGGCCAAGGTCGAGGTGGTCGGGGCCAAGTTGTTCGGGCAGACCTCACGCTCGACCGAGATGTCCAGCCAGATGTCGGCGTGCTTGGCCAGGGTGGACTTGCCGTTGCCGGTCATGGCGATGATCTTGTTGCCGAACGACTTGAGGCTTGGGATCAGCTTGATCAGCTCTTCGGTCTCGCCGCTGTAGCTGATGAGGATCAGTACGTCGATGGGCTTGAGCATGCCCAGGTCGCCGTGGAAGGCTTCGGCTGGGTGCAGGAAGAAGCTTGGGGTGCCGGTGGAGGCGAAGGTGGCGACCATCTTCTGGCCGATCAGGCCGGACTTGCCCATGCCGCAGACTACGGTGCGGCCTTGGCAACCGAGGATCAGCTCGACTGCACTCTGGAATTCGCCATCCAGGCGATCGGCCAGGTGAGTGACGGCTTGGGCCTGGGCGATTAAGGCTTCTTTGGCGATGTTGAGGTGGTTCATTTTCGTCCCTGACGACTGCAGTTAATGCGAAGCGGCGAATGGTAAGGTTTTTGTCATGGTTAGCAAAGCGGCGTTAGTGGTATGGGGGCTGTGCTGGCCTCTTCGCGGGGCAACCACCGGCTTTGATAGCTGCGATGGACACTGTGGGAGCCGGCTTGCCGGCGATGGGGCCCTAACTGGCTGCAAGGGACCGTCCCGCTACCTTGTGTTTGCCTGCTCCGGCCTCATCGCCGGCAAGCCGGCTCCCACAGGAATCGCGTCAACTTTTTGAAATTGAGCAAGACAGTGGCTCCCACAGATTGAAGGGGCGTACTCCTGCTGTGGATTCAGACGTTTCCTACAAAATTGGGGTGGAGGTGTTGGGGCTCGGGAAATATCCTACGTTGTCTGTCGACGGGCGTCTGATTGCTGCGGGAAAGCTAGCACTCTAGGATTTTCGGGTCGCTGAGGGTTCAGCGATCGGGGTGTGGAAACCCCTTGCAATCTTCAAGGTGCCTGCCGTTATGGCAGCTGTGCGCGGGAGGCCGTTTGGCCTACCGGGGTTCCTTGAAGACCGGTTTTCCACCCCGCGTACAGTTGCCTCCATTCGTGTGGAAACGGAGGTGGCAGCTCCTTAATCTTCAAGGAATTGCTATGAAAAAAATAGTACCCGACCCACCTCACTCCTTCGACTTACCTCCCGGCAAAACCCTCTGTCGCGCCATTGGCGAAGGCATCGTGCCGATAGAGCATGTGCTGATGAATGTGTCCCACTACTTGATGTTCGCCTACAGCGACAGCCGTCGCGCCCTTGAGCGTATCGAGGATGAAGAGACGCGGCAGCAGCTGCAGCATGGGCTGCGGGCGATGCAAATTGCCTGGGGGCAGGCGGATGCCTTGGCTTTGGCGGTGGAGCGCAAGCCAGGGTTGCTGTATCGCTGGAAGATTGTGGGGGCCTCAAGGGGGCGCCTTGATTTTTATGGCGGATTCGAGACCGAGCGCCGCGTGGGCGGCGCTCGATCTCAACGTCACCCCAAAAACCAAGACGAACCACGCATTTTTTCATTGTGCCCCAGCGCCATATCCCGCAGCATACCCGCCCTTCACAGCTACTAATGGACCTACGGCTGCTGCCTGACCGGATGTCATGACTGACCCTTCTCGCCCGCCTGCATCGAGCAAGACGCTCTTCCGCTGGCAACGGGCCCCTCTCGAACACCACCTGCACGCGCTGATGCCCGAATGGGACCAACACGCGCTGAACATCAGTTCCCAGGACCTGGCGTCGAACGCTTCGTTCGTCAACTACGTGCGCCACCATCGCCTGATCGATCCCTGCAGCGGGCAACCGGTGGAAGTGGTGGAAAAGTCGATTCGCAAGGTAGCCTTCTTCGGCAGCCAGGAAGCGCGCTTCCACCGCGCCGAAGGCCTGCTGGCGGGCAGCACGCAGTTTCGCTACCCCGCCTGCCTGGGGGTGATCGAAACGCCTTGGGAAAGCTTGATCTTCACCGAGTTCGTGCGCGGCAAGCCACCACGCATTCACGCCATCGCGCGGCAACTGGCCCTCGGCATCGCCGAACTGGAAAGCCTCAGCCATGCCTGGCTCAAGGCGCAGCCACTGGGCAAGGCGCCGTTGTTGTGGAGCATGGACTTCTTCCGGCCGTGGTTCTTGTTACGCCCGCGCTTCAATTTCGCCCGCTGCCTGCCAGCACTGGCACAACTGGGGCGTGAAGATGAGCGCTTTGCCGGGCTGGCGGTGCGGTTCGAGGCATTCGTGCCGCTGATCCGCCAGCTGGCGAGCGCGGCACGGAAAAGTCCGCGGTGTATCAGCCACATGGATTACCTGCGCAAGAACCTGTTCGTCGACAAGGGGCAACTGCACCTGATCGACTGGAGCGAGGTGAAGGTCGGGCGGGTCGGGTTCGATGGCGGGGCGTATCTGGGCAGTCTGTTCCGGCGCAAGGACATGGCGGTGTTTCTGGCGGCGCAGCAGGAGTTTGTCGAGGCGTATCGCGGGGTGCTGGCGCCGGGCGTGGATGCGCAGCAGGCACTGGGGAATTTGCGCTATGTGTTTCTGCTGACGGCCCTGTTCCATTGCCTGCGGCCGGAGACGGTCGAGGAATATCGCGAGCGGGAGCGGATGGAGTTGTTGCGGGAGAAATATGATTATCTGCTGGGGTTGATGCAGGGCTGAGTGCCGGCCCGCGATTCGTGTGGGAGCCGGCTTGCCGGCGATGAGGCCAGGGCAGGCAAAAGCCGACCAGGTCGTTTAGCAGGGCTGCTGGATGGCCAAGCACAAGACTGTCGCCTTGAGTGGGCTGTTCTGGCCCCATCGCCGGCAAGCCGGCTCCCACAGGGAAACCACTGCTTTCAAAGCCAGTGGTGTGCCTGTGAACCACCCTACAGCCTGCCTTAGAACGCCATCCCCAGCTTCACCCCATACTCATCACGCTTGAGTTCGGTGTTGTCAGCGGCCAGCGACTCATCGTCGAGCTCGTACTTGGTCTGGATGTAGTACAGCCCCGCCTGAATGGGAAAGTCGCCCTGCTGGTTCATCAGCAAGGTGATCTCCGCATAGGGGTTGGCACGGTCCTTCGTGTCGCTGGTTTCGTCGTCAAAACCGTCCACATCGAGCTTCGCCTCGCCACCGACGGCGTAGCGCACACCGCCCTCGAGCCGCAGGGTCGCCGTGTCGAACTGGTGGTTGTAGCCCAGTGCGGCTTTGACGAACGGTGATTTGTAAGTCAGGTCGGTGTCACGCCTGTGGGACACCAGCTCGAAGCGCTGCCAGGCGTACCCCGCGCCCACGATCACGTCGGCGAAGTTGCGGGCATCCAGCGCCACACGCCAGCCCAGGTCGAGCCCCAGCCGGGCGTCCTTGAACTTGTAGTTGTCCTGCTCGGCGTATTTGCCTTCGCCACCGAGCTGGTAAACGAGCCCGGACTCGGCTGTCATCTTGTTCCCGTAGTTTGCGAATACACCGCCCTCCCCTACGTATTCGCTTTGCGATTGCCTGCCGCCGTGGAAGGTGAACTCATCGTAAGCACCTATCAAGCCTATAACGAAAAGTGGATCGGTATTGGGCGCGGCATTTGCCGCCAGTGGAGCGCCCATCAGGGCGAGAATGCAGGTGTGACGCAGCAATTTGCGTGTTCGCATGCGGGAAGTCTCCATGACAGGAATCGAGTGACGAACCCTGATTACGAGATTAGTCCTAGCGCAAAAGTTCGGATGGATTTCAACGACCGCACGCAAATCGGTGACCGATCACAAAATTGTGCAAAATCGCAGTTGATGGCATTTTGATGCCCATTCAGCGGCATTTCCGCACAATGTCTAATTTCTTTATAAGAATCCCCTCTAAAAACCCTTCGCCAAATGTGAATTTGTATTAAGATTCCCTGTCCTGATTTTGGATCCTGTCTGTGGGATCCGTCGCCTTTCCTCAGCCTTCGGTATGGAACCCTGCTGCTCGTTTATGGATGACGCGTCACCTCGCCCGCGCCTGCTGGTCCTTTCCAAGGGAGCCCAGCGCATCAGCACTTTGCCCGCCCTGTTGCCCGACTACGCGCTGCACAACGGTGCCGTGCGCGACGTGCCGGCTGCAGATTGGGTGATGGCCTGGGGCCGCAAACCCAGCGCGCTCAAGGCCATGGCCGTGGCGCGCGAGGCGAGCAAGCCGGTACTTACGCTGGAGGACGGTTTTGTCCGCTCGGTGGGCCTGGGCGCCGATGAGCCGCCGCTGTCGCTGATCGTCGACGAGGTGGGCGTTTACTATGACGCCAGCCAGCCTTCGCGGCTCGAGCAACTGATCGCCACGTCGCTCAACGCCGAACAAAGCGAACGAGCCCTGGCGCTGCGCAGCTTGTGGCAGCAACAGCGGGTGTCGAAGTACAACGACGCGCGCATTGAGCACCCTGCACTGCCGGATGACTGCGTGCTGGTGGCCGACCAGACCTGTGCCGACGCCTCCCTGCAAGGCGCCGGGGCGAACGACTTCAAGGCCATGCTCGACGCGGCGCTGGCTCGCTATCCGCACAGCACCGTACTGCTCAAGGTGCACCCGGACGTGGTCGCCGGGCACAAGGCCGGGCATTTCGACCTGGCGGCGCTGGCCGACCACCCACGTGTCCAGGTGCTGGCGCGCAACGTGCACCCGGCCGAACTGTTGCCGCGCATGCGCGCGGTGTACGTGATGACTTCGCAGCTTGGCTTCGATGCCCTGATGTGGGGGGTGCCGGTGCACACCTGGGGCATGCCGTTCTACGCCGGCTGGGGCCTGACCGATGACCGTCTGCCAGCCCCGCCGCGGCGCCATCCGGTGCCGCTGGCGCAACTGATTCACGCAAGCCTGGTGGCCTATCCGCGTTATGTGTGCCCCGAGCGCGGCACCCCCTGCACGCCTGAAGTGCTGATCAACTGGCTGGGCCTGCAGCGTCGTCACCGCAGCCTGCTACCCGATACGGTGCAGATGCTCGGCTTCAGTCGCTGGAAAGAACCGCTGGCCGACCTGTTCTTCAACGGCGCGGCCATCCGTTTCGTCAAGGCCGAGCAACCGTTGACCCGCGACCTGCCCGTGGTGTCGTGGGGCTGCAAGGGTGACGACCACCTCCACGACCACCCTCACCCGGTCAGCCGCGTCGAAGACGGTTTCCTGCGTTCGGTCGGCCTGGGCGCCGGCAAGGCACGACCGTTGTCGTGGGTGGTCGATGACCTGGGCATCTACTACGACGCCACTCGCCCTTCACGGCTGGAACGCATTCTGGCCAGCGAAACCTTCGGCGCCGAGCTGCTGGCCCGCGCCGGCGCCTTGCGCCAGGCCATCTGCCGTGCCGGTCTGACCAAATACAACCTGCCCGGGGCCAGCTGGCAGCGCCCGGCCACAGCCGAACGGGTGATCCTGGTCACCGGCCAGGTCGAGGGCGATGCCTCGATCCGCTTCGGTAGCCACAAAGTGCGCAGCAACCTGCAGCTGCTGCGCGCCGTGCGTGAGCACAACCCAGGCGCATGGGTGCTGTACAAACCACACCCCGAAGTACTCGCTGGCACCCGCGCGCGGGGTGACGACGAGGCGCAGACGGTGCACTGGTGCGACGAAGTGATCGGCGACACACCGCTACAGCAGCTGCTTGAAGTGGTCGACGAGGTGCATGTGCTGACCTCGCAGTCGGGCTTCGAGGCCTTGCTGCGCGGCGTGCCGGTCACCACCTGGGGCCAGCCGTTCTACGCCGGCTGGGGGCTGACCCGGGACATGGACCTGCAATTGCATGTGCAGGCCCGGCGCTCCCGGCGCCTGAGCCTGGATGAGCTGGTGGCCGGGACACTACTGCTCTATCCCACCTACGTCAGTCGCATCACCAACCGCTTCACCACCGCAGAACAGACGCTTTACGAACTACAGCATTGGCATGCGCTACCGCAGCAAGGAGCTACCTCTCGATGGCAGGACTTGAAACGACGCTTGAGCAGTTTGCTGGGCATGAAGCGCCCGGCCGGCTGACGTCGGGGTCGGTCCGTGGTCCGCTGCTGCGCATCCCGACTCACAACTTCCTGCTCCTGCAAGGCGTCAGCTCGCCTTTCTTCGCACGCCTGGCCAACGCCCTGCGCGGCATCGGCCAGCGCGTGCACAGCGTGCGCTTCAGTGTCGGCGACGCGCTGTATGGCGCCAGCGGCCCGTCGCTGAACTGCCCGTGTCGCGCCGAAGACAGCGAGCCATGGTTCGCCGAGGTGTTCCGCCGCCTGGACATCACTGACCTGGTGCTGTTCGGCGACTGTCGCCCGGTGCATCGAGGGGCAGTGGCGCTGGCACGCCGCCATGGCGTGCGCGTGCATGTGTTCGAGGAAGGTTACTTCCGCCCGTACTGGGTCACGCTGGAGCGCGACGGGGTGAATAACCATTCGCGCCTGCCCCGCGACCCGCAGTGGTACCGCGAGGTGGGCAAGCACATCCCGCGTTACCAGAACGGCAATGCCTTCAAGCTGTCGTTCGCCGCCCGCGCCACCCACGATGTGCTGTACCACGCAGGCGGCGCGCTGAACGCCCTGTGCTACCCGCGCTATCGCACCCATGCGCCGTTCAATGCTGCCGTCGAGTATGCCGGCTTCATCCGCCAGGGCCTGCGTCTGCTGCGGGCGCGGGTGCATGACGATGCGCTGGTGGCCGAGGTGGCCCGCGAGCGCCACCCGACCTTCCTGTTGCCGCTGCAACTGGACAGCGACGCGCAAATCCGCGATCACTCGCGCTTCCAGAACATGGAGCAGGTGATCGAGCACGTGATCGACTCGTTCTCGCTCAACGCACCGTTCGATGCCCGTCTGCTGGTCAAGAACCACCCGCTGACACCGGGGCTGATCAACTACCGCAAGGTCACCGCCCGGCTGGCGGCCAAGTACGACGTGGCCGACCGTGTCGATTTCCTGGAAAGCGGGCACATGCCCACGCTGCTTTCGCACATCACCGGGATGATCACCGTCAACAGCACCGCCGGGGCGTCGGCGATTCTTCACCATCGCCCGACCTGCACCCTGGCCGAGCCGATCTACGCCATGCCCGGCCTAACCCACCAGGATGGCCTGGACAGCTTCTGGCAGCAGCCCGAGGCACCCGATAACACATTGTTCCAACGCTTTCGCAACACGGTCATCCACACCACCCAGATCAACGGCGGGTTCTACACCGGCTGCGGCATCGACATGGCCGTGGCCAATTGCCTGGAAGTGTTGATGGCCAGAACTTCAAGAATCGAAAACTACCTATGAGCCACACAGCTTCGCCCCGCTGCATCCTTATTACCGGCGCCACCGGCGGCATCGGTGGCGCGCTGGCGCCCGCCTATGCCGCGCCGGGCGTGACATTGATCCTGCAGGGCCGGCGCCAGGACCGTCTGGACGAAATGGCCGCGCAGTGCCGCGCGCTGGGCGCCACGGTGCTGCTGGAAGCCCTCGACGTGCGTGACCTGGATGCCCTGCGGGCGATGGTGCGGCGCGTCAGCGAAACGCATCAGCCCGACCTGGTGCTGGTCGGCGCCGGGCTGAATACGGCGGTGGGTGCCAACGGCGAGGCGGAGTGCTGGGACGAGAGCCGTGCCTTGCTGGAGGTGAACGTGATGGCGGCACTGGCCACCGTGGAAGCGGCCTTGCCGGTGATGCGCGCCCGCGGCCATGGGCAGATCGCGCTGTTCAGTTCGCTGGCCGGCTGGCGAGGCCTGCCGGTGACCCCGACCTACAGCGCCAGCAAGGCGGCGATCCGCGTGTATGGCGAGGCGATCCGCGACTGGCTGGCACCGGAAGGGGTCAAGGTCAACGTGATCGTGCCGGGCTATGTGGAGTCGAAGATGTGCTTCGAAATGCCCGGGCCGAAGCCGTTCCTGTGGACGGCGGAAAAGGCAGCCAAGCGCATCAAGCGCGGGCTGGCGGCGAACCAGGCGCGTATCAGCTTCCCCTTCCCGCTCAACCTGGGCACCTGGCTGCTGGGGCTGATCCCGCAGTGGCTTTCCTCGATGATTCTGCGTGGGTTGAAGTACAGTGATTGATGTTTCCTGGCTGCCGGTTGCCCTGGCCGGCCTGGGCCTGACCGTGCTGGTCGAGCGCCTGCTGGTGCCCCGCCCGCCCCTGCGCCGGCCAACCAGTAGCTGGCTGCTGCACATGGGTTTGTGGTGCGTGGGTTTCGGCCTGCTATACGGGCTGACGGCGCGGCCGTTGTTCAGTGGCGTGAATGTGTTGCTGCTGTGGCTGCTGATCGTGCTGGTGAGCAATTCGAAGTATCACTCGCTGCGCGAACCGTTCGTGTGTGCGGACTTCGAGTACTTCAGCGATGCGGTGAAGTTTCCGCGCTTGTATCTGCCGTTTTTCGGCGTTGCCAAGGCAGCGGTGCTGGCAGTCGGGTTTGTCGTTTACCTGTGGGCCGGGTTGAGCTTTGAAGTGCCTAAGGCACGGATCGAAGCGTTGCTGCCGTTGGTGCTGGGACTGGGCTTGCTGCGCCTGGGGCATCGGCCGGTGAAGCCAAGCTTCGATGCCGAGAAGGACCTGCTGAGCTGGGGCTTGGCGGCCAGCCTCTGGCGTTACTTCTGGGCGGCACGGGCCAAGGTGGATCGGGCCGGGTTGGGGTCGCCGTTTGCCGCAATGCCAGTGCCGGCCTCACTACCCGACCTGATCTCTATCCAGAGCGAATCGTTCTTCGACGTCCGCGACCTGTGGCCAGGCGTGCGCCCCGAGGTGCTCGGCCAGTTCGACCTGCTGGCCCGCGAATCCCTGGCCCACGGCAAACTGCAGGTCGCCGCCTGGGGCGCCAACACCGTGCGCACCGAGTTCGCCTACCTCACCGGCATTCCGGCCGAACGCCTGGGCGTGCACCGCTTCAACCCTTACCGCGTGCTCGCCCGCCAGGGCTTGCCCAGCATCGCTTCGCGCCTCAAGGCCATGGGCTATCGCACCGTCTGCATCCACCCCTACGACGGCAGCTTCTACGGCCGTGACAAGGTGCTGCCAGCGCTGGGCTTCGATGAGTTCATCGATGTGCGTGCCTTCAACGCCTCGGAAAAAGCCGGCCCATTCATTGGCGACTGCGCCGTCGCCGAAAAAATCCGCGCACTGTTGCAGGCCCCCGGGCGCAAACAGCCGCTGTTCATCCACGCGGTGACCATGGAAAACCACGGCCCGCTGCACCTTGAAACCGTCGATGCAGACGAACTGCCCACGTGGTTCGACCGCCCGCTGCAACCGGGCATGAAGGACTTGGCGCCTTACCTGCGGCACATCGGCAATGCCGACCGCATGCTCGGCATGCTGCGCGAAACGCTGCTGGGGAACCCCAACGAGGCCCTGCTGTGCTTCTTCGGCGACCATGTGCCGATTCTGCCCGAGGTGTACCAGGCTATCGGCGCGCCCGCCGGAGATACCGATTACCTGCTGTGGTCCAACCGCCGCCAGCCGGGCAGCAACGCGTGTCCGATCCGCGTCGAGGCACTGTCCAGCGCGCTGCTGGCACAGGCCCATGCGCCAGTCGCCGACGCGCGGGCACGCACGGCGGCTGCCGGGGTCGCCTGACAACGTGGTGCATATCGTCCTGGGATCGGCGCTGGCCGAGCGTGCCGCAG
Organism: Pseudomonas sp. NPDC089395; assembly: GCF_044749525.1. NCBI lineage: Bacteria > Pseudomonadati > Pseudomonadota > Gammaproteobacteria > Pseudomonadales > Pseudomonadaceae > Pseudomonas > Pseudomonas sp. NPDC089395. The sequence goes on along the minus strand of NZ_JBIVID010000011.1, from coordinate 136,046 downwards.
ACCCTGCACTGGCGCACCTGCTGAGCCAGGGGCGCGGCTCGCTGGCATTTCTGCTGGGCGACAGCACCTGCCGCTTGCGCTTGCTGGGCGCAGGCATCCACTGGGACCGCGTGCTGCTGGCATTCGACGGCGAACGGGCGGTGGGCTTTGCCGCGTTCAAACATCACCGACGTGGGCCGTTCGGGTTGCACTGGCGGCCATTCGTGCGTGAGTTCGGGCTTTTCAATGGCGCCGTGCGGTTCGTTGGCTTTTGCCTGAGCGAGCTGCGCGAGTGGCGCTACGGTTTCTTGTTGTACGGCTTGCGGGTAGACCGCAGCGCGCGCAACCAGGGCATCGGTTCAGCACTGGTGCAAGCCTGTTGCGCGCATGCCGCTGGCCAGGGCTTTGCCCGTATCGAGCTGGAGGTGCCGCTGAATAACCCGCGCGCCCGACGCCTTTACCTGCACAACGGATTCACCCTGCGGCGCAAGCGCTGGGTGCCTTTCCCTCCCGTGCGCGGCATGTGGAGGTCGTTGCCATGAGTTCCCCGCAAGCGCTGGTAGAGGGCCCGGGCTGGGTCGGCGTCATGTCCCAGTGGGTGGCCTGGAAGGTGCTGCACCTGCCGCAGTTTCTCGGCCCGGAAGGCCCGCCGTTCTGGCTGTGGCGCCGAGGTTCGAGCAGACCCAAGGGGCTCAAGGCCATCGCCGGTATCGGCTACAAGCAGTCGTCGGCCCATGCCCGCGTTTTGTGCCAGCGCTGGGGCCTGCCCTATATCGCGCTGGAAGACGGCTTCCTGCGTTCTTCATCGTTGGGCATCGAGGGCGACACCCCCATGTCGATGGTGGTCGATCCCATTGGCATCCACTACCTGGCCGACCGGCCCTCGTTGCTGGAGAACATCCTGCAGCAGCCCGAAGCGCTGACCGCCCCTGAACTGGCCTGCGCCCGCGAGCTGATCGCGCTGATGCGCAGCAGCGGCATCGGCAAGTACAACAATGCCCCTGACCTGCCCGACGACGACCCGCTGGGCCGTGAACGCCCACTGGTGCTGGTGGTGGACCAGACGGCCGGTGACTATTCGATCCCCGGCGGCGGCCTGTGCGAGGCGGACTACGTGCGCATGCTCGACACCGCCCTGGCGGAAAACCCCGATGCCGATGTGCGTGTGCGCATCCATCCCGACTGCCTGGGCGGGCAAAAGCCCAGCTGCCTGCTGGCAGCGGCGAAGGCCCGTGGTGTGACGCTCGAAGCGCGGCCCGTGGCCTGGGCGTCGTTGGCCAGGCGCGCACGGCGGGTGTACATCGGCACCAGCCAGGCTGGGCTCGAAGCGTTGATCCAGGGCGTACCGGTGACCTGTTTCGGCCTGCCGTTCTATGCCGGCTGGGGCCTGACCGATGACCGCATGGCCATCCCCCGACGCCAGGCCCGGCCTGACCTGGTGCAGCTGGTGGCCGCGGCGTACATCCGCTACTGCCGGTATGTCGACCCGCTGACCGGCGCGCTCACCGACGCCCTCACCGTAGCCCGGCAGCTGGCGCGCAAAAAGGCCCGCGATGCGGAGTTTGCCGGGCATACCACAGTGTTGGGCGTGAAGCGCCACAAGCAGCACAACATTCGGCGTTTCTTCGCCAGCCGTTGGGGGCAGTTGCGCTTTGCCGTGGACAGCCCTGAACTGGTAAATCAAGTGGCTGCCGAACAAGGCCGGCTGCTGCTGTGGGCCGCGCGTGAGCCGGCAGACATGGCGGCGCGGGCCAAGGCTGCCGGGGTGCCGGTATGGCGTGTGGAAGATGGCTTCCTGCGCTCCAGCGGCCTTGGGGTGAACAACAGCCCGGCGTTGTCACTGGTGCTCGACCGTGGCGGCATCCATTACGACGCAGCTTCCGCCAGCGACCTGGAACAGCTGCTGCAGCACGGCGAGTTCGACCCGGCCTGCCTGGCCGATGCGGCGCGGCTGCGTGAGCGCATCGTTGCCAGCGGCACCAGCAAATTCAACCTGCGCCAAGGGCCCTTGCCGGCCTTGCTCGGCCAACCGGGCCAGCGCCGGGTACTGGTGGTCGGGCAAGTCGAGGACGATGCCTCGGCGCTGTGCAGCGGTGGCGGTGCCGGCTGCAACTTGCGCCTGCTGCAACAGGTGCGCGCGGCGCTGCCCCAGGCGTGGGTACTGTACAAACCGCACCCGGACGTGGAAGCGGGCAAGCGCCTGGGTCAGGTAGCCAGCGAGCACCTGGTCGACCTGGCCGACCAGGTAGTGGCCGGGGCGGACATCGCCGAGCTGTACGGCCAGGTCGATGAGCTGCACACCTTGAGTTCCACGGCCGGTTTCGAGGCACTGCTGCGCGGCCTGCCTGTGGTGACCTATGGCACACCGTTCTATGCCGGCTGGGGCTTGACCCGCGACCACCAGCCCTTGCCGCGCCGAACCCGGCGCCTGACCCTGGACCAGTTGGTAGCCGGCGCCCTGCTGCGCTATGCGCGCTATGCCGACGCCCAGCAAGCCCTGCCCTGCGATGCCTGGCACGCCCTCGCCTGTCTGGCCATGCCGCGCCCTGCGCGGCTGGCTGAATACCCGCGAGTGGCACCGTTGCTCAACTACACCCGGACCATGCTCGGCTGCGGCCGAGTGTTGCTCCCAGCAAAGGACTGAACCATGCCTGTTTCGATCCAGGACATCGGCCGCTACGCGGCACTCCCTTGGCATTGCTTGCAACTGGCCACCCACGCGAAATCGTTCGAGAACAACCCCGTACTGGGCAGCGCCCGGCTCAATGCCCTGGGCCTGCACGTGCAGCGCCGTCAACTGGCCATGGCCTTGGCGACCTGGCGCCGCCAGGCGCTGGCCAAGCGGCTGGATGCCGGCGAACGCGAGCACTTCGAGCAGAACGGATTTTTCATTCGTGAGAACGCCCTGCCCGTCGAGCAGTTCGCCGCCCTGCGCGCAGAGCTGGGCGAGTTGCGCAGCACCGGCTGGGAAATGCGCCAGGGCCGCGCGGTGACCCGACGCGTCAGCCTCGATCAGGACGTGCTGGCGCGAAATCCTGCGAGTGCGGCGTTCGTGGCGGACCGCGGCGTACGCGACCTGATTGCCTATGCGTCATCCAATACCGGTGGCATCACCTATCAATTGCAGTCGATCGTGATCGATGCGGCCAGCGCCGACCAGGATCCGCAGACCCGGCTGCACGCCGACACCTTCCACCCGACGGCCAAGGCGTGGTTGTTCCTGGATGATGTGGAGGAAGACCAGGGGCCATTCAGCTATGTGCCCGGCTCGCATCGCCTGACCCCGGAGCGCCTGGCCTGGGAGTACCGGCAAAGTCTGGATGCCGCCCGTTCGCCCGAGCAGATGCACCGGGAAGGTTCGTTGCGCATCGACGAGCCTCAACTCGCCGCCCTCGGATTGCCCGCGCCCCGGCGCTTTGCCGTGCCGGCCAATACCTTGGTGGTCGCCGATACCTCGGGTTTCCATGCCCGCTGCGCCAGCCACAAGGCCAGCCACCGGGTGGAGATCTATGCCAGCTTGCGGCGTAACCCGTTCCTGCCGTGGCGTGGGGCGCACCTGTTTGCGTTGCCGTGGATTGCCAATCATCACATGCGCTGGGATGTGCGGCTGAAGCGCTTGATGGGGTTCGACAAGAAGAGCCATTGGCGCTTCATCGAGCAGTTGAATGCCTATGAGGCACCCTACATCTGAGCCTGTCCCGGCCTCATCGCCGGCAAGCCGGCTCCCACAGAGACCGCGCCGTTTTCAGGTCCCGTGTGGGAGCCGGCTTGCCGGCGATAGGGCCGGCCCTGCCTCAGCCGAGCCGCGCCATCTCCTCGGCCACCACGGCCACCGTATGCCGTATCTGCTCTTCGCTATGCTCGCACGACACAAAGAACCGTACCCGCGCCGACTGCTCCGGCACCGCCGGGTACAGAATCGGCTGCGCATTGATCCCTCGCTCGAACAACGCGCTGGACAAGCGTCCGGCCTTGAACGAACTGCCGGTAATCACCGGAATCACCGCCAACCCTGTGCTGGTCGCAGTATCCAACCCCGCTTCACGCGCCAGGCGCAGGAACAACTGCCCCCGCGCCTGGACCTTGGCCACCCGCTCGCGGTCCCCGGCCAGCAACTGCAGCGCCGCCAACGCTGACGCCGCCACCGCCGGCGGCATGCCGACGCTGTAGAGGAACCCGGGCGCCAGGAACTTGAGGTGTTCGATCAGCGCCGTGCTGCCCGCGATGTAGCCGCCGCAACTGGACAGGGTCTTGCTCAACGTCCCCATCCAGATATCCACATCATCCCCGGCCAAGCCGAAATGCTCGCCAATGCCCTTGCCGGTCGCGCCCATCACGCCCAGCGAGTGTGCTTCATCGACCATCAAAAACACTTTGTGCTTGCGCTTGAGTTCGACGAACCGTGGCAGCTCCGGGTAGTCGCCGTCCATGCTGTAGATGCCTTCGACCACCACCAGCACCCGCTCGAAATGCTGGCGCTGCTCACCCAGCAAGCGGTCGAGCGCCTGCCAGTCGTTGTGTGCAAAGCTCAGCCGGCGGGCACCGGACAGTTGGATACCTTGCAGCACGCTGTTATGGATCAGCTCGTCGTGCACCACCAGGTCACGCGGGCCGAACAGGTAGCCGATGGTGGTGACGTTGGTGGCATGACCACTGACCATCACCACCGCGTCGTCCACCCCGTACAACCGGGCCAGCTCGCGCTCGAGTTCGCGGTGCAGCGGGCGGTCGCCCGATACCGGGCGGCTGGCCGACACCGAGGTGCCGTAGCGGTCGATGGCGGCCTTGGCCGCCTCGGCCACGTGCGGGTGGCCGGAATAGCCCAGGTAGTTGTAGCTGGCGAAGTTCAGGTACTCGCGCTCGCCAATACGGGTCGAGGCACCGGCAGTGCCTTCGTGCATGCGAAAGAACGGGTTGCTCAACCCAAGCCGCGCAGCGCCTTGCTGCATGACCCGCAGTTGCTGGTAACCGGGGTGCTGGTCGAAGCGATAGAACGCTTCCGGCACCTGCAACGCAGCCTGTTGCGCCTGCTCCAGGGTCGCGCCCTGGGCCGCTTGCGCAGCCCCTTGGCTGCGCCGCGCCAGCGCTTGCTGGATCAGGCGTTGCTTGGTATCGCCCGCCAGGCCGGTTGGAGTGCTTGCAGTCATCGAAGGCTCTTAATCAATCAAACGGTTAGGCGCCACACTGGCATCGGCCAGCTCGGCGTTCAGCTCAGCCACCTGCTCGGCACTGAGTTCGCTGCCATGCCGGGCCAGCACGTTCTGCGCCAGCTGCTGTTCGCCGCTATCGGTTTCGCCGCGCAGCAGTTCCAGCAGGCGCACACTGAGCTTGTCGATGCTGGAGCTTTCACTGAGCTCCATGACCGGCAGACGAACGTCGAAACGCTCTTCCAGGGCGACTACCAGTTCCACGCTCATCAGCGAGTCGAGGCCCAGTTCCTGCAAGGGGCGCTGGGTGTCCAGGCGTGCAGGCGGCAAGCGCAGAATCTCGCAGACCTCGTGCTTGAGCATCTCGGCGAAGCGTTCGAGCAACGCAGCGTCGTCCAGCTCCGCAAGCATGCGCTGGATGTCCTCACCGTCATTGTCATCGTCCTGGTCGCCACCGTGGGCGCGGGCCAGTTCGGCGAAGCGCGGCGTGTTGGCACTTGGCAGGAAGCGTGACAAGGCCTTGAAGTCCAGTTCGAGCACGCCGTGGCCGTTGTCCCCGTCGAGCAGCATGGCTTCAAGCTGTGCCAACGCCGCCTCGGCACGCAGGGCGGCGCCGCCCATGCGGCTTTGCAGGGCGTCCTTGATCTGGCTGTTGCGGGCCAGGAAACCGACGTCGTCGATCGCCCCCCACAGCACCGCGGTTGCCGCCAGGCCCTGGGCATGGCGGTGCCGCGCCAGGGCTTCGAGCCAGTGGTTGGCCGCCACGTAGTTGGCCTGGCCAGGGTTGCCGAACAGGGTGGTGGCCGAAGAGAACATGACGAAGAAGTCCAACGCCAGGCCCTGGGTCAACTGGTGCAGGTATTGTGCGCCCTTGGCCTTGGGCTCCAGCACGCGGCGCAGTTGCTCGCCGTCGAGGTTGCGGATCAGGCTGTCGTCGATCACCGTCGCGGCATGCACCAGGCCACGCAGTGGCCACGGGCTGGCGGCGATGCGCTGGAACACACCGTGCAGCTGACTTTCGTCGGTGATGTCACAGGCCACGGCCTGCACATCGAGGCCTTGGGCGTGCCACAGCGCCAGCTGCGGCTGCGCTTCGGTGCTGGCCGGGCCACGGCGGCCCAGCAGCACCAGGTGACGGGCACCCTTGTCGATCAGCCACTGCGCCGTGCGCAGGCCGAAGCCGCCAAGGCCGCCGGTGACAAGATAAGTGGCGTCGGCCGCCAGCTGCAGCGCACGCGGGGGCTGCTCGCGGGTGTCGACCGTCTGTTCGATGGGGTTGCCGTAGGTGACCACGACCTTGCCGATCTGCCGGGCCTGCTGCATGTAGCGGTAGGCTTCGACCACCTGGTTGGCGTCGAACTCGCGGAACGGCAGTGGGTGCAGGATGCCCTGCTCGAACAGCGCCATCATTTCGCCGAACAGCCGGCGGGTGAGCTGCGGGCGTTCGCTCATCAGCTGGTCGGCGTCGATGCCGAAGTAGCTGATGTTGTTGCGGAACGGGCGCAGGCCGATGCGGGTGTTCTGGTAGAAATCGCGCTTGCCCAGTTCGAGGAAACGGCCAAACGGCTTGAGCACGCGGAAGTTGCGGTTGATCGCCTCTCCGGCCAGGGAGTTGAGCACCACATCCACACCACGCCCGCCGGTGGCCGCCAGCACCTGGTCGGCATAGGCCAGCGAACGCGAATCGTAGACATGGGTCACGCCCAGCAGGCGCAGGAAGTCGCGCTTTTCGTCGCTGCCTGCGGTGGCATGGATCTCGGCACCCAGCCACTTGGCGATCTGGATCGCGGCGATGCCGACGCCACCGGCGGCGCCGTGGATCAGCACCTTCTCGCCCGGTTCCAGGCGCGCCAAATGGTGCAGCGCGTAGTAGACCGTGAAGAACGTACTCGGGATGGTCGCCGCCGCTTCGAACGACATGCCGTCGGGGATTCGGGCCACGGCGTTGGCGTTGGTCACCAGGCGGTTGGCGAAGCTGCAGGGGCCAAAGCCCACCACGCGATCGCCCGGGGCGAAGTCGCCCAGCACCTCGGCGCCTTTATCTTGCACCACGCCCGCGAATTCGAAGCCCAGGGTCGGGCCGGAGAAACCATTTTCGATGGCCTCGTCGGACAGCAGTCCGAGGGCGAACATCACGTCGCGGAAGTTCAGCCCGGTAGCGCGCACGGCGATGTCCAGCTCGTCGGCCGCCGGCACGCGAGGCTCGCGCACTTCCCAACGCAGGTTGCGCAGCTGGCCTGGCAGGTCGAAGCCCAGGCACACCCAGTGCTCGGCCGTAGCGCCGCGCAGGGCTCCGCTGGCCAGCACGCGCAGACGCGGCACGTAGCGGCGGCCTGCGCCATCGAGCGCCAGCTCGGTTTCACCATCGGCCTTGAGCAAGGCCGGCAACGCCAGCTCGACGGGCGCGTCAAAGGCCAGGTCGAGCAGGCGAATGCGGCAGTTCGGCGACTCGTTGGCCAAGGTGCGACCGAAGCCCCAGAACGCGGCATCGGCAATCGCGTCGATGGCGGCAGCGGTGTCGGCGCCATACAGGTGCTCGGCGGCGCCGCGGCAGAGCAGCCAGCACTGCGGGGCCATGTTCAGCGACTCGCAAGCCTGTACCAACGCTGCAGCCTGCAGGCAGCGCTCGGCCTGGCCATCGAGGCCGTCAGCGCTGTCGAAACCGGCCAGGTGCAGCACATGCTCCGGCGTCTGGCCCAGTGCCGCCAGCTGGCTGGCCAGCGCCTGGGCATCACCGGGCAGCAGCAGGCTGACCTGTTGGCCCGCTTCGCGCAGTTGCTCGGCAATGCGCTGGGCGGCGCCCTGCCCGGCTTCGGCCAGCACGGCCCAATGCTGCACGGCAGGCTCAGGGGAGGCACTCGTTTTAGTCGTTGCCGGCTTGTCGGCCAGCAGCAGGTAGCTGCCGCAAGCGTTGCCCGGCAATGCATCGACTGTGCGCAATGCGCTCAGGCCGTAGCGTTGCAGTTCATGGCGCCAGAACGCCGGGCCTTGCTGACGCGACAGCGCCTGTTCAGGGCCGGCCAGCCACCAATCGGCCTGGGCACCGAAGACAAAGTCGGCCCAGCGCGCCGGGTACTGTCCCAGCAGCGCCAGTTGGCCATGGGGGTTGAGCTGCGCCGCCGCCTGGCGCAAGGCATCGCCGACTGCGGCCAGGGCGCCCAGGTCACTCGGCAGCAGCACCCAGTCGAAGTGGCCGGCCTCGGCCAGTTGCGCGGGGGCCAGCACCGTCAGCGCCGGGCAATCGTCGCGCAGGCGTTGTTCGAGGTCTGGCTCGGCCACGCAGTACAGGTAATCGATACGGTCGAAGTCCAGCCCGGCATACAACAATTCGGCAAACGACGCCCCGCCAAAGCCGAACTCCAGCACCCGCAGGCGCTGTCCGGCCGGCAACCGCGCCAGACGCTCGGCCAGGGCCTGGCCGATACCGGCGAGCAGGCGCTGATGGCCCGCCGCGCCGAGGACCAGGCGGGCCAGGCTGGCGGCACTGGATTCGCGTGGCAGCAGGCTGTCGAGCACCTGGCTGCCGTCGAGCAGCGCCGGCAGGTGGCGACCGATGCGGCCCACCGAGTGGATGATCTGGAAGTACTCGGGGTAGCTCTGGAACAGCTCCTGCCAGATCGCCTCCGACGCCGGACGCTCGCCACTGTCGGCCAGTTGCCAGCTGCCATCGGCGCCGCGCAGCAGGCTGCCATCCTGTTCGACCTGGCGCAGCAACGCCGCCAGGAAGTCGCCCTGGCCTTGCGACCACAGCGCGACCTGCTCGGCACTCAGGCGACCACCGGCCTGCTCGACCAGGTCGAGCACGAAGCTTGCGCACAGCACGTCGAGCAGCGGCTCGACCTCGTTGAGGTAGCGCACTTGCGCCGGCTCGTCCGCCAGGCACTGCAAGGCATTGGCCAGCGCCGTGGAGGCCACGGCATGGCGCTCGATCGGCACCACCGCGCCCGGCGCAGCCAGGCCGACGTGGCCCAGGCGTTTGATTTCGCCGTTGCGGTCGTACTGCAGGCGCACGGCGCGCAGGCGCGCCTCCTTGATCGCCAGCACGGCATCGCCGTTGCCATCGAACAAGGTCACGTCCACCAGCAACGAATGCTCGGTGCGCTTGAGTTGGCGCACCTCGGCCAACGCCGGCACACCACCGGCCTTGGTGAAGGCGATGCGGCCCAACTTGACCGGGATGAACGCCAGCCCCGGGTTGCGGCCCGGGCGGCTGGCCAACAGTTCGGTGATCAGCTGGAAGGCGCCGTCGAGCAAGGCCGGGTGCAGGTGCAGCCCGGCAAGCTCAGCTTCGATGGTAGCCGGCACAGCCAGTTGCGCCAGTACCCGATCGGCCTCCACCCAGGCCGCCGCCACCGTCTGGTAGGCCGGGCCATAGTTGAGACCGACCGCGCGGGTCAGGGCCAGGTGCTGCTCGGCGCTGAAGTCCGCCGGGCGCTGCGGCAAGGCCGGCGCACGGCAGCCCAGCATTACGCCGCAGGCTTCGCCAGGCAGGCGCGCGACCACGTGTTGCACCCAGTCTTCGCGCTGAGCCAGGGAACGCGAGGTGATGCGCAGGGTGCCGTCGGCCTCTTCGACCTGCACGCGCACCTTCTTGCTGCCCTCGCTGCCCAGCAGCAGCGGGTTGTGGATTTCCAGCTCCTCGATGTCGACGAATTCGCCGGGCTGATGCAGCTGAGCAACGGCCAGGGCCAGCTCGGCAAAGCCAGCGCCCGGGAACAGCACCGACTCGCCGACCTTGTGGTCGGCCAGGGTCGGGAACAGTTGCGTGTCCAGCCGGTTTTCCCAGGTCAGCGCATGGCCCAGCAGCGGGTAACCCAGCAGCGGATGCACGCGTTCACGGCTCAGGGTACCGAGGGATTCGGCGCTGACCGGCAACTGGAAGTGGTCGCGCTGCCAGGCGTAGTTCGGCAGGCTGACCGGACGCCCGGTGACCGGGAAGCGTTGCGGCCACTGCGGTTCGGCGCCGGCCAGCAGCAGGCGCGCCACACTGCGTTCGAGCAACTGCGGACTGTGGTCGTGGCGCTTGAGGGTGCCGATCACCTGCCCAGGCTGCTCGCACTGGGCCAGCACGTCGTTCACGTAGCTGCGCAGGATCGGGTGCGGACCGACTTCGACGAACAGGTTCAGGCCGTTGCGTACCAGGGCATCCAGGGCGCCCTGGAACAGCACCGGGTAACGGATGTTCTGCCACCAGTAGTGGCTGTCCAGGCGCTCGCCGGCCAGCTCGCCACCGACCACGGTGGAATAGAACGGAATCTGCGTGGCACTTGGGCGGATGTGCGCCAGGTCGGCGATCACTGCCTGCTCGATAGCGTTCATCGCTGGCGAATGGAAGGCGTAGTCCAGGTCCAGGCGGCGAGCAAAGACCTGGCGCTCGGCCAGGGCTGCTTCCAGCACGGCCAGGGCCTCGACCTCGCCGGCCACGGTCGCACCACGGGCGCTGTTTTCACCGGCCACGACCACACGACCCGCCAGCTGCAACGTTTCGATCAGCGCCGCAGTGGCCTCGCCTGACAAGCCGACTGCCGTCATCTGACCGGTGCCACGGGTCATGCCTTGCAGGCGGCTGCGGTGGTAGATGACCTGGGTCGCGTCTTCCAGGCTCAGGGCACCGCTGGCCCAGGCGGCGGCCACTTCACCCACGCTGTGGCCCACCACCGCGACCGGACGAATGCCCTCGGCCGCCAGCACACGGGTGACCGCCACTTGCAGGGCGAACAGCGCCGGCTGGGCGATTTCAGTACGGGCGTAGCGGCCTTCGCCGTTCTCGCCCAGCAACTCGGCGCGCAGCGAATAACCCGCCAGCGGCTGGAACAGCGCATCCACTTCTTCGACGGCTGCGGCGAACACGGGCTGGCCGAGCATCGCCCGGCCCATGCCTTGCCACTGCGAACCGTTGCCGGAATAGACGAACACCGGCCCACTGGCCGCCTCCAGTACCTGGCCGGCCTCGAGCACCGCGCTCAGCTCGCTGAGCGTCGGGTCCTGGGCGTAGTCGTCCAGCGCCTGGGCCGCTTCGGCAGGCGTGTCGCAGACCAGCAGCAGGCGATGGCCATGGGCGTCGCGGCGGAACATGGACTGGTAGGCGACATCGTAGTAGTCGACTTCAGGAAGCTCGGCCAGATAGGCGGCAAACCGCTCGGCCGTGGCGCGCAGGCCCTGCTCTGTCTTGGCGCTGAGCAGCAGCGGCACCCGCGCGGCATGCGAATTGGCCGCTGCAGCCTGGGCAGGCTCCGGGCTTTGCAGGATCACGTGGGCGTTGGCGCCGCCAAAGCCGAACGAGTTGACGCCAACGGTCAACTGTCCTTCGCGCTTGAGCGCCAGCGGCTCGGTGACCACTTGCAGGTTGAGATCGCCGAACGGGATATTCGGGTTGAGCGCCTTGACCCCGATGGTCGCCGGCACGGTGCGCTCGGCCAGGCAGTTGAGTGCCTTCATCAGGCCGGCCACACCCGAGGCTGCCTCCAGGTGGCCAAGGTTGCTCTTGACCGAGCCGATTGGCAGCGGGTTGCCGGCGCCACGCGCCTGTCCCAGCGCTTCGCCAATGGCGCGCGTCTCGATCGGGTCACCCACCGACGTACCGGTACCGTGGGCTTCCAGGTAATCCAGCTGTTCAGGTGCAATGCCGGCCTTGGCGTAGGCCTGCTTGAGCAGCGCTGCCTGGGCGTCGGCATTGGGCAGGGTCAGGCTGGACTTGCGCCCGTCGGTGTTCACCGCACTGGCCGCGACCACGGCGAGAATGGTGTTGCCATCAGCCAAGGCCTGGTCGTAATCCTTGAGCAGGAACAGTCCACCGCCCTCGGAGCGTGCATAGCCATCGCCGTTCTCGTCGAACGACTGGCACCGGCCAGTGCGCGAGAGCATGGTCGCCTTGGAGAAGATCATGAAGCCGAACGGGTGCATGTGCAGGCTGATGCCACCGGTCACGGCCTGGTCCACATCACCGCAGAGGATCGCTTGGCAGGCCTGGTGGAAGGCCACCAGCGAGGACGAACAGGCGGTGTCGATGGCCATGCTCGGGCCACGCAGGTCGTAGAAGAACGACAGCCGGTTGGCGGCGATGCTCATGGTGTTGCCGGTGGCCGTGGCGCCGTCGATGGCCGCCATGTCATCGACCAGGCGGTAGGCCTGCTCGACACTGGCGATACCCAGGTACACACCACAGTTGCTGCCACGCAGGCTGGACGGCTTGACCCCGGCGTTCTCGAAGGTTTCCCAGCACATTTCCAGGAGGATGCGCTGTTGTGGGTCCATCATCCCCGCCTCGCGCGGGGAGATATTGAAGAAGCCCGCATCGAACGCACTGACATCGCCCAGGGAGCCCGAAGCGAAGGTGTAGCTGGTGGCGGGGTTGGCCTTGTCCGGGTGCAGGAACTCGGCCTTTTCCCAACGCGAGGCGTCAACCTGGGTGACCAGGTCACGCCCCGCCATCAGGTTTTGCCAGAAGCTGGCGGCGGTAGAGCCAGGGAAACGGTACGAACAGCCAACGATTGCAACCTTTCTACGCTTAGTCAAAACCCATTCCTTTAACACTCATCGGCACCGTCGCATCGTGCGGACGGCTGGCGTGCCTGGCCTTGCCATGAAACTGGCTGGTCGTGGTGTGTCGCTGATGATCGATTGGTATCTGAAACTGCTTTGCACGCTGGGTGAGTTTAACTTTTGGACCCAGGCTGGCGTGAGGCGGTTTCAGATTTGTAAAGCGAGATGATACGCGGGTTGGCGGGGGTGGGAAAACCCTGGCATGGCGTGAAGGGGACCTGGCGCAATCTTTGATTCAGCTGCCGTAACAGTAACGCATCATTGGTCCGGCTCTGAGCCTTTAGATCGAGCCGCACGCGAATCGCCTGACGACCCCGGTCCTTACAATTGCAAGGACCGATGTGTTCTGCCGTAGATTACCTTACTTGATCTTGCCCCGAGTCGCGGACCTTAGCGGGGGCCGTTCCTATACCTCCTGACGGCGCTGCTGATAGACCCAGTCAACAATCTCACCATCGGGCGTATAGCCAATGACGGTTTCACGAAGCAATTGCCGAACACGGACAAAGTCATCCTCTTCCACTGCTCTGAGCAACTGCTTTAAAGCATCTTTGAACATATCCCACGGCAGAAAATCTTCGGCGGCACTCATTATCATCGGATGACCGGTGGCGATCACGTTATCCCCGATCAGCAGTTCTTCGTAGAGTTTTTCGCCAGGACGCAAGCCTGTGAATTCGATGGCAATATCACCTTTGGGGTTACCTTCAGAACGCACACTGAACCCGGAAAGGTGAATCATCTTCTCCGCCAGTTCCACAATTCGCACCGGTTCGCCCATATCCAGCACAAACACGTCACCGCCTTGCCCCATGGAGCCTGCCTGAATCACCAACTGCGCAGCCTCGGGAATGGTCATGAAATAGCGGGTAATTTTCGGATGAGTGACGGTAACTGGACCGCCCTCCTTGATCTGTCGATGGAACAGTGGGATGACCGAGCCGGACGAACCCAGCACGTTGCCGAAGCGGACCATGGTGAAACGAGTCTTGTTGACGTGCGCGACATTGCTTTTGTCGCCGTACAGTACCGGAGCCAACTCCTTGCTCAATGCCTGCAATACCATCTCCGACAGCCGCTTGGTACTCCCCATCACGTTGGTCGGGCGCACCGCCTTGTCAGTAGAGATCAGCACGAAATTGGGCACGCCCGCCTGCACTGCCGCCTGGGCGGTGTTCAGCGTACCCATGACGTTGTTGTGAATTCCTTCGGCGATATTGTGTTCAACCATCGGAACATGTTTATACGCTGCGGCGTGATAAACAGTTTCGACTTGCCACGTCCGCATGACATCCAGCACCTGGTGCGGATTACGTACTGAGCCAAGAATGGGCAGCACCTTCGTCGATAACGACTCGCGAACCACGCGCTGATCCATTTCTGAAAGGATGCTGTATAGATTGAATTCACTGTGCTCAAGCAGCAACAGCACGCGCGGCTTGAGGGTAAGTATCTGTCGGCATAGTTCGGAACCGATCGAACCGCCCGCCCCGGTGACCAGCACGACTTGATTGTGTACGCAACGCGCCATCAGGTCTTTCTGTGCCGGCACTGCATCACGGCCCAACAGGTCGGCGATATCCACTTCCTGGATATCGTCTACCTTAACTCGACCGCTGGCCAGATCCATGAACCCAGGAATGCTGCGTACGTGCAGCGGGAAGCCTTCAAGGAAGCCGAGGATCTCACGCCGACGAACACGGTTGATCGACGGCAACGCAAGCAATAGCTCTTCGGCACCGGTCAGTTCGATCATCTGCTGGATCTGAGCGGGGCTGTATACGTGCAGGCCGGAAATCACCCGATCTGTGATACTGGCATCATCATCTATGAAAGCCACCGGGCGCATGAGTTTACCCACGCGCAGTGCGGCAACCAACTGGTTGCCCGCTGCTCCCGCGCCATAAATCGCGACCTTGGGCAGGCCGTTGTCACGGCTGCCGAACGGAACGTTTGGTGGCATCCCGAACCAGTCACCCAGAAAATACTGACGCATGGCCAGGCGCAAACCGCCAACCATGATCAAGCTCAGCCACCAGTAATTGAAAACAATCGAGCGCGGTACCAGTGGGCGGTGATTGCTGTACCAGAAAATCACCAGACCAAGAATCAGCGACGACAGCGTCACCGCCTTGACTATAGCGATCAACGCGTCGTTGCCTAGATAGCGCATTACGGCCCGATACATACCGAAGCGAATGAACAGGGGAATCGCTGTCAGTGGAGCGCTGAAAAACAACCAGGGGTGCTCCGTGATCGGATTGTCCATTTCACTTAAGCCGAGGCGCACGGCGAATGCCAGCCAGAGTGCGACCCACACCAGCACCACGTCGGCGGCCACTTGGATCAGCCGCTTTTGGCCACGCGTCAGGTTCAGCAACCTTGAGCGAATCGTATCCATATATCCCTCTATACCATTTCGCGTCCAGGCATCACGAGACTCAGTGAGCCACCGCGCGCCCCATCACCGAAACCAGCGCTTGGCATGACTGATCGATTTGGCCATCCGTCAGGGTCGGGTGAACCAGGAACATCAGACTGGTCTCGCCCAACGCCTGGGCAACCGGCAACGGCTGCTCAGGACGCCACCCGGTACCATCGAAGGCCTTCTCCAGATAGACCTCGGAGCACGATCCAGAGAAGCATGGTACGCCGGCTTCATTGATTTCCCGTGCAATACGATCACGATCCCAGCCATCTGCCAGCGCCTGCGGCTCAACGAACACATAGCACTTATAGGCAGCATGGCGGATGTCGCTTGGCACCTCCGGCACACGCAGGCCTGGTAGTTGCTCTGCAGCCCTCCAGATGCGTTGGGCGTACTCAAGGCGTTTCTCCTGCCATTGTGGCATCCACTGCAATTGCAGCCGGCCAATCACCGCCTGGACCTCGAGCATCCGCCAGTTGGTGCCGAAACTCTCGTGCAGCCAGCGGAAGCCTGGTGGATGCTGACGCTCGTAAACTGCCTCCCAGCTCTTGCCGTGATCCTTGAAGGACCACATGGCAGACCACAGTGCCCTGTCGTTGGTGGTGACCATGCCACCTTCCCCCCCGGTGGTCATGATCTTGTCCTGGCAGAACGACCAGGCCCCCACATGACCAATGGAGCCAATCGAGCGGCCTTTGTACAGCGCGCCATGGGCTTGGGCACAATCCTCAATGACTTTCAGGTCATGCGCTGCGGCAAGCGCCATGATCGGGTCCATATCGCATGGCCAGCCGGCCAGATGCACGCAGATGATCGCGCGTGTACGCTCTGTGAGAACGGCGCGGATCGTCTCGGCAGTAATGTTCTGCGAATCAGCATCGACATCGGCAAACACCGGTACGGCGCCCGCGTTGACGATAGATGAGACCGAGGCCAGGAAAGTGCGCGAGGTGACGACGACTTCATCGCCAGCACCGATACCCAACGCCTTGAGTGCCAGGTCGAGGGCGACCGTGCCATTAGCTACAGCGACAGCATGATCGCACTGTGCCCACTTGGCGAACTCCCGCTCGAACTCCCGGCATTCCTGACCGGTCCAGTAGTTGACCTTGTTGGAGAGAATCACATCACGAACGGCATTGGCCTCTTCTTCGGTGAAGGACGGCCAAGGAGCAAAAGCAGTATTCAGCATAGCAATATGTCCATTATTCGGTCAGTGGCAGCAGTATCAAGGTCACTCGTTGCTGCCCAAGGAACGTGCGGGTACGCCCACGGCAGTGATGCCGTTGGCTATAGATTTGACGACAACGGCTCCAGCGCCGATCACTACCTCGGATCCGACCTGGATCATCTGGCGGATGCACGCGCCTATGCCTACCCAACTGAGATCGCCAACAGTGACGCCGCCTGCCAAGCGCGCCCCAGGACTCAGATGAACGAAATCACCAAGAATATTATCATGGTCGACGCTACAGCCCGTATTGAGGATGGCCCCCAATCCAATACGCGAATCGATGTTGACCACCACGCCCGCCATCACCACGCTACCGATACCGAGGGTGCTGTGACAGCTGATGACGGCCTGTGGGTGGATGAGCGAAACCAGAGGGGCCCCTGCCGCAGCAAGCTGTCGCTGCTTGTCGTGACGCACTTGATTATTGCCTATGCCGACAATCACACCATCCACATGCGGCAATTGCCCAAGCAGTGCAGCGCTGTCGCCGACAATAGGCCAATGGCCATTGACCTGCCGCGCAGGCCAGGCATCGTCGAAGAACACTACCTCTGCCCAGCCGCAAAGTTCTGCAATATCGGCTAGCACTTTGCCGTGACCGCTGGCACCGAGGATTGCCAAGCGATTCATGGGTGGTTACCGGTGAACTTGCTCATGGTGACCTCGCCGTCAGCGCTGATACCGTCTTTCTTCACCACTTTCTTGATCGTAAGGAACAGGATCTTCAAATCCAGCCAAAGGTTTCGGTTATCCACATACCACACGTCAAGCCGAAACTTGTCCGCCCAGCTCAGCGCGTTCCTGCCATTGATCTGCGCCCAACCGGTAACACCGGGGCGGACATCGTGACGGCGATACTGCTCGGCAGAGTACAGCGGCAAGTATTCCATCAAAAGCGGGCGCGGCCCTACCAGGCTCATGTCGCCTTTGAGCACATTCCACAACTCCGGCAGCTCATCAAGGCTGGATGCGCGCAGGAAACTGCCGAACGGCGTCATGCGCTCAGCGTCAGGCAGCACATTGCCCTGCGCATCAACGGCATCGCGCATGGTGCGGAACTTGACCATTTCGAAAGGCGCGCCGTTCATGCCTGGGCGTACCTGCCGGAACAACACTGGCGAGCCCAGCCGTCGGCGAATCAGGTACGCAACGACAGCAATGACCGGCGACAACAGAAGTAAGCCCAGGCTAGCAGCTACAACATCGAACAATCGCTTCAACATCTCAATTCCTAACTGCATCAACTGATTGGCAAACTCTGCAGGACTATTTGCGCAAGCGCCGGAAATGCTCGCCAAACCGTCCTGCACCAACTTTCAATGACAACTCGCGCCGATAGAACTGAGCCGCCCGCTCTCCCATCCGAGCCCGCTCCTGGGCACTCAGGGCAGCCAAGGCCATACACGCATCCGCCAAGGATTGCGCATTTTCCGGTTCAGCGACCACACCACAGCCCGCCTCTCTCACCAAGTCTGAGGCATCACCTTCAACCGCCATAAGGATGGGCTTGCCAGCCGCCATGTAGGCCTGGGTCTTGGACGGAATGGTAATAGTGAACAAAGGGTCCTTTTTCAGATGGACGAGCAATGCATCCGCACTGGCCAGATAAGGACCAACATCGGCCATGGGCACCCCTGGCAGGAAGGTGACGTTGCTCATATCACGCTCCATTGCCAAGGCTTTCAGCCGCGACGCATCTACCCCGCCACCGAGGAATACGAGAGAAACGTTGGGCGCCCGCTGCTGGAGGATAGCTGCTGCCTGAATGACCGCATCCAAGGCCTGGGCCTTGCCCATGTTTCCGGCAAAGAGCACACGAAAACGTGAAGCATCCGGAAACCCCGCAGGCGTCGCCACATCCCCAGCACTCAACACGTCTTCGGCACACCAGTTGAAGATCACATCGATTTTCTCGGCCGTCACCCCCCTTTCGACAAGCAGCCGCTTGAAGCCGGGAGACAGGACTACGATCTGGTCCGAACGCCGATAGACCCAGTCACAAACCCGGCCAACCAGGCGCAGCGCCCTTTCATTGGAGAACATGCCGGTCGCCCTCAATGTGTCAGGCCACATGTCCTGAATGTCATAGACCACCGGGACCCGGCGGAACATTCTGATCAGCGCCGCCGACATACCGACCGTCAACGGTGGATGATAGGCATAGATGACATCGGGCTTGCGGGCACCGAACAGCCCATAGAACAGGCTTGTAGCAGCAAAACTCACGTAATTGAGAATCCGTCCGAGCCCACTCTGACCGTGACTGGGATAGAGCGGAACCCGTGTCACCGTGACGCCGTCGACCACTTCTCGCTGAATGAGCTTGAGCCGATAGCCAGGGTAAACCTTGCCCCCAGGGTAGTTGGGGAAGCCAGTGATGACTTCCACCTCGAACCCTTGGGCGACCAGTTCTCGGGCAAACACCAGCCCCTTGAAGGTCGGCTCGGGGTCGAACCACTGAGTCAGCAGCAGGATGCGTGTAGCCATGGCCGATCAGTACCTTCTCCAGACTGTACGCATCACGTAATCGCGATAGCTGTGGATGATCCGCACGACCTTCTCGGACACGTTGGGCATGCTGTAATCTTCGACTAGGCGCAGGCCGCGCAGGTCGCCGCGGGGTTGGCTCTCCAGCAACGCCAAGCCTTGCAGCACGCGCTCGACTTCAAGGCCTGCCATCATTACTGCCGCCTCTTCCATGCCTTCAGGGCGCTCGTGCGCCTCACGCAGGTTCAGCGCCGGGAAGTTGAGGATAGAGGATTCTTCATTGATCGTGCCGCTATCGGAGAACACTGCCTTGGACGACAGCTGCAGCTTGTTGTAGTCGGTGAAACCCAGCGGCTTGAGCAGGCGTACATTGGCGTGGAACTTCACACCCAGTGCATTGACGCGCTTTTGCGTACGAGGGTGGGTGGAGACGATTACCGGCAGGTCGTACTGTTGCGCCACCGTATTGAGCACGTCCACAAGCTTGAGGAAGTTCTGGTCGGTGTCGATGTTCTCTTCGCGGTGCGCGCTGACCACAAAGAAGCGCCCTTCTTCCAGGCTTAGGCGCTGCAACACATCTGAAGCTTCGATGGAAGGACGATAGTGGTTAAGCACTTCGAACATCGGGCTACCGGTTTTGATCACCATGTCTGGAGACAGGCCTTCACGCAGAAGGTAATCACGGGCGATGGTGCTGTAGGTGAGGTTGATGTCAGCCGTGTGGTCTACGATGCGACGGTTGATTTCCTCGGGCACGCGCATGTCGAAGCAGCGGTTGCCGGCTTCCATGTGGAACGTGGGGATCTTGCGGCGCTTGGCGGGAATCACGGCCATGCAGCTGTTGGTATCGCCCAGCACCAGCAACGCCTCGGGCACAACCTCTGCCAGGACCTTGTCGACGGCAATGATCACATTGCCGATGGTCTCGGCGCCGGTGGCGCCGGCGGCATTGAGAAAGTGGTCCGGTTTGCGGATACCAAGGTCCTGGAAAAAGATCTCGTTCAGTTCGTAGTCATAATTCTGACCGGTGTGAACCAGCACATGGTCACAGTGCTGGTCCAGGGCCACCATCACGCGCGACAGACGAATGATTTCCGGGCGTGTACCGACGACGGTGACAACCTTCAACTTTTTCATGGGGATTCCTTGGATCTGAGCGGTCAGGCGTTCAGCGGTTTGGCATAGGTGTCGGGGAGTTCGCGATCGAAGATCTCGTTGGCCCATAGCATCACGACCATCTCTTCATCACCGATGTTGGTGATGTCGTGGGTCCAGCCTGGGACGGTCTCGACGATGACCGGTTTATCGCCCGTGGTCTGCAACTCATAAAACTCGTCGGTCACCATGTGACGGAAACGGAAGCTCGCCGTGCCCTTGATGACCAGAAACTTCTCGGTCTTGGTGTGATGGTAGTGCCCGCCGCGGGTGACGCCAGGGTGCGCGGTGAAATACGAGAACTGGCCGCTGTCGCCAGTCTTGAGCATTTCGACGAACACCCCGCGCTCGTCACCGTACTTGGGCACTTCATAGGTGAAGCGCTCCTGCGGCAGGTAGCTAACATAGGTCGAGTACAACGCACGGATGAAGCCAGTGCCTACCGGTTCGGTGATCAGGCTCTTGCGGCTGTCACGGAATGCGTGCAGATGCTCGGCGATCTCGCCGACACTGGCGTTATATTGCGGCTCGACCTCGACGAACGTGTCGCCGGCGCGCTCGCCGTGCATCACCTGCAAGAAGCAGCGGATCACGTCATCGATGTACACCAGGTTGACGCGCGCCTGCGGATCATTGATCTGGATCGGCAAGTCCCGTGCAATGTTGTGGCAGAACGTGGCAACGGCCGAGTTGTAATTGGGCCGCGCCCATTTGCCAAATACGTTGGGCAGACGGAACAGATAAACCGGCGAGCCGGAAGCTGCCTGAAGCTCCTGCAAGAGTTTTTCGGCACCACGCTTGCTGGCACCGTAAACGTTGTCCGCAGCCGCCTGGGTCGACGAGCTGTAAAGCATTGGCACAGACCGGCCACTCGCCCGAATGGCATCGGCCAAAGCTCGAGTCAGGTCGACGTTGCCCGTGGTGAACTCTTGCGGATCCTGGGGGCGATTGATGCCGGCCAGGTGGAAGATGAAGTCGGCACCGGCGACCTTGCCAGGTAGCGAGGCCACATCATCGCCACGCGTGAAAGTATCGACGGTAACATTCTTCAATTCCCGCAGATGCACCAACAGGTTTTTGCCGATGAAGCCGTCGGCACCGGTAATCAGGACGTTCATCGATCACTCCTCCGGAACAACGTGCTCACCACGCTGGATCGCCTGCATGAATTCGAGCTTGAGCAGCAGCTTCTGCATGCCCGCGACATCCAGACGCTCAGTATTGTGGGAGTTGTAGTCTTCGGTACGGGAAATTTTCTCTTCGCCCTGCTCGACGAACTTGGCGTAGTTCAGGTCGCGCAGATCAGGCGGCACTCGGTAATAGGCGCCCATATCCTGCGCACAGGCCATTTCTTCTCGGCTCAACAAGGCCTCGTAGAGCTTTTCGCCATGGCGCGTACCGATCACCTGAACCGGATGCTCCGGTTTTCCAAGCAGGGAGGTCAACGCCTTGGCCAGCGTTTCGACTGTCGCCGCAGGCGCCTTCTGGACAAACAGGTCACCATTATTCCCATGCTCGAATGCATACAGGACAAGGTCCACAGCGTCCGCCAGGGTCATCATGAACCGAGTCATATTGGGATCGGTGATGGAAAGCGGCTTGCCGTCACGAATCTGATCGACGAACAACGGTATCACCGAACCACGCGACGCCATCACGTTGCCATAGCGCGTACCACAAATAACGGTTTTGATTGGGTCTACGTTACGCGACTTGGCGACCATGACCTTCTCCATCATCGCCTTCGAGATGCCCATGGCGTTGATGGGATAAACGGCCTTGTCCGTGCTCAGGCACACGACGCGCTTCACTTCGTTCTGAATTGCGGCCTCCAGTACGTTGTCAGTGCCGACGACGTTGGTCTTGACCGCCTCCATGGGATGGAATTCACAAGAAGGCACTTGCTTCAAGGCGGCGGCGTGAAAGATGTAGTCAACTCCGCGCGTGGCATTCAAGACACTTTGAAAGTCGCGAACATCACCAATGTAGAACTTCAGTTTCGGACTGGCATAACGCTTGCGCATGTCGTCCTGCTTTTTTTCATCGCGGCTGAAAATTCGAATTTCGGCGATATCTGTATCCAAAAAGCCTTTCAGGACGGCGTTACCAAACGATCCGGTCCCGCCAGTAATCATTAACGTTTTGCCAGCAAACATACTCTATCTCCCGAAACTGTCTTTTCTATCTGCGCGAATTCTATCGCATGGCTAAATGCTTGGACACCAAATCTTAGCAGTTCTCTACTGTGCCGGCGAGGGCGCAACCGAGCGGAGTATCTGGTCGGATATCTTGCTTACGGTCATGCGCTCTGTATACCACTCTTGCCCTGCATGCCCTGCCGAAAAAAGCGCTTCCCGAGGTGCTTGAGCAACTGCTTTGAAATGCTCCACAAGAAGATGTTGATTACTCGGTGAGGCGCTCCACCCGGCACCTATCTCGCGCTCGAGGATCGCGCCAAAATCCGTCGCATCTTCAACATAAGCCAAAACGGGCACCGCTGAGCGGAAGAAGTCGATGGCCTTTGAGGGAAAAGTCGGAACCTTCACATCACCCGAGTTGAACACCAAACCCAAATCCGCGCCGAGCAGAAACTCAAGATATTCATCACGCGGTTTGAAACCCATATAGAGAACAATATCATCCACGCCATGACGTGCCAGATCTTCAAGAATGCGCTGGCGCTCGGGCCCGTCACCAAAAATATAAAACCTGGCATCAATACCGCTTTGTTTAGCGAATAGCGCCAATTCAATCACCTTGCCGATTCCACGCCCTCTGATCAGCTGCCCACCAAATACACAGACGAGCGACTGGTCGATACCATGCTGCACACGGACCTGGCGGTAGCGCTCAGGAGTGCGATGAGAGACTTCATCAGGCCCCCAAAGATACAAGACCTCTGCCGCCACTGCCGAATGCAAACGATAGTTCGACTTGAGAAACTCCAGATTCTTTGGAGACATCACACCGACTGTATCGTAATTGTTATAAACCCTATTTTCCAACGCATGCAATGGCGACGCCAGAATACTGGGCACCAGCCCCAACTGATGATGATAAATAGGGAAAAAGTCCCACAACACCAAGTAAGACTTTGCAATACTGGCGTCAAGCATCTTCCGCAACGGATCCATGATCAACGCCGGAGAAAAATTCAGCACCAGATCAAACTGCTGGCCGGAAAGTATTTTTTTGACAGGCGCCTTGATTGCTCGCGCGGCAAAGAACCACTTCAACAACTTACCCGCCTTGCCTTCGTAATACTTGCTCCTGGCCGGAAAAACATGCACAGAAACACCACCCCTTTGTACCTCGCAAGGTGTCTCTGTCTTGCCGGACCAGTCCAGATATATCACGACCACTTCATGCTTCAACGCCAAATGTTCGGAAAGACTATCGACCAACCATGAGTGCCCACGGCTCAATGAATAAGCTGTACAGAGAACTAGAATTCTCATTGTGCGCGTCTCCTGAAATAATCAAACACGTAGGCGAACATCATACAGAAACACAGCGCGTAGGTAATCAGATACGCGCCCCCAACACCTTGAACCTGCCCCCAACCGCTCATCCAGTAGAACAACATGACAAAAATGCCTCCCTGCATGAGCTCAAACATAAGCGCCCGGCCAAACCTGTCTACCGAGATGAGCGTGAACACGCAAAACAACGCCGCCATCCGGAAGTAGTCGCCCACCAGATAGTAGACAAAATATTCTCTGGCCTCGTCGTAGCCACTGCCAAAGAGCAGGAAAATGATTTCATCTCTAAAGATATAAATGACAGTAGCCGCACCCGCATACAGCAAGGAAAGTAACGCAAGCCTGGCCACCCAACCCTTGAACCTGAATAGACCAACATGCCTGGAAAGATAGGGCAATAGCAACGTCGCACAAAAGGTCCCAAAGAACTGCTGCTGCGCGTCTGAATACTTAACCGCCACCTGCCAATAGCTCAAGGCCAGATTACCATAGTCACGATTGAAAGCCTCGCGGACAAACATGCTGACCAACGGCACAGAGATTAACCCTGCGTATACGATCAAGCAGTAACGGAACACCTTCTGAAACCTTGACCATTCCACCATACACCTCAGGTCAACCCTGATCTTTCCGCCATATGCCCCCCGCATGAATACGACTGGCAACACATAAGAAAGCGGTATCAACCAATAGGCCAAATAGGAGGCATCGTAATGCACAAGCAACGCAGCACTTATTGCATAGACCACCGCCCCCCCTACAATAGACAGGGCGTACAAGGCAATCCTGCCCTGAGCGAGCGCAACACCCATCAGGCATCCATATATATTGGACACGTAAAACAACACAAGGAGATACGCGACAAACCACCAACTGACTTTTTGATAGAAGACGTACTCTTCAAGCGGCACCTTGAAAACGACCAACATTATGGCCAGCAGTAAAAAGAAGACCAACCCGTAGCTGAACACCTCGGAAATCACCTTATCCAGATGATTATCCCCCTCCGCTTGGGACAGCGATTTCACCAAGTAATTGCTTGCCCCCCCCAAGGACAAGCCAAAGACAACAGCCAAAAAAGCCATATACTGGGTGAGGTAGCCAAACCCTTCATCACCGAAACCGGAAGCGAGAAAGCGTACTACAATCAGAGCACACAGAGTTTTCAGGGCAAACGCACCCCCAATGTAGATGACCTTATTCACCCCCGCTCTCCAACCATTGAGCGTTGTAGTCTTCGTAATATTTCATCGTTCTTTCTTCACCATCATTTTCCTGCCCCCCCAACCATCGCTCTGCGATGTTGTAGTACGGCGTATACGGATAAAATAACGGACCACGGACCTCATGCACAAGCACAGCAAGACTTATCAGCATAAACCCCATACCCACGAGGCCGCGCTCATGAATCTTCTGCCTCATAACAACCATTAATAGCAAGTGAAAATACGGCACCAAAACAAAGTACTTGATACGATCATGAAAAACCGGATACTTCCAGAACAAGAAAAGGAAAACGATGTAGATAAAGCCTAAATTGACAAGATACCGCTCAAGATCATTTCGCCAGTCGGCACGCACAAATACATAGAAAAAAATACCCAGCATCAATAATTTATAGAGAAACTCCCCAGCCCCACGCACATACAACTGACTCGTCCTGAGGTAGATTTCCACCTTCGACGCGATGAAGGCCGGCATATACCCCAACGTTTGTTCGAGCCCGATTCCGAAGACATCCAGACCCAGCCCATACAAAATTACAACAACTGATAACACGCTTGCGACAAATGTTCTAGAGAACCTTAACTTTGCACACAGCACCACGACCCCGATCGCCAATGAGAACAAGTGCACCGTTGTCGACACAGCCACCAGAAGCGCGAAGACCAGATACCGTCCTCGCAAGAGTGCAATCATCCCCAGGATCAGCAAAGATAAAGCGACTGACATTCTCATCACCGCCATTTGCAGAACCAAGAACAGCCAGCAGTAGTAAACAAAGAACCCGGAAACCAGCCCCATCCCAAGAAGGCTGTTCAAACGCACAAACGCATAAAAATTGAACAAACACACGAGGGCCTGTACCCCCCAAAAACTCACACCGCACAACCCCAGCAAATACAGAAGGACCGAAAAGCCTGTCTCGGCCCCATTTTCGTTCCCGAATTGAATAGCCGCGAGAAGCCCATCGGAGCTCTCAACCCCTTCATATATTTTCTTATAAACGTACCAGTCATAACCGGTATCGTCCCGAAAACCGGCAACGAATACAAAATAGATGAATGCAATCAAAACCAGAAAGCCAGCCGTGACGCGCGCCTTGGGCGCCCCCCAAACCTCCAGAATATAAAATGGAACTAACACCACGGCCAGGAAAATATAAAAGAACACTCGAACTCCGCCATGCAGCTTTATTTATTCACCGACCCGAACAGCAAGCCAGTGGCCCCAGCACCTTTGCCAGCATCCTTTCTACCGAAAACGGTGAGAATGTTCACACCCCCACCGTTACTCACTCAATAGCCTCTGCTGGCAAACTAGGCCTTCTTGAACACTTTTCTGCTCATGTTTCTTAACAGCGCAACCAGCAACCCGAATGCCCCACCCACTAACAACCCGATGGCGACAATCAATCCTTTTTGAGGCTTGACAGGTCTATCGGGCTGCTCAATCTCCCCGTCAAGCTGAAACACGGATATCTTGTCGGGGTTCACATAAATACCCTTATACGTCTCGAATCTCATCTGCAAGTCGCGCAAGCTCACGAGAAAAGGATCATCATATTCACGCCCTTCGAGATTTTTAATTTCAGCTTGCAGCGCCTGGGTACCCCTCATATAGGTCAGGTCGCCAGACATCCCCGTGGAAATTTCCTCAGACAACCTGCCGCCCAGCATAGGAGGCTTCTCCAACCCTACAGACTGCGCAATCGCGAGCGCTTCTTTCAGGCGAACAATACGATCCTCCTTAGCGACCTTCGCATTTTGACGCAATAGCGTTATTTGCTGCCCCAAGTTTCGAGCCCGAACATCTACTTCGCGATTGACGTTTTCAACCAGCTCTTTTTTTGCTGCAGCATCTGCCTTACTGACAAAGGCGTTCGCCCATTCGACTGCGCCTTGAGGACTACCATTGAGTACACTTACCGTAACTCGCTCGGTAGGGCCTCTACCCTCAGGACTGATAATAATTTTCTTAACATAGCGAGCATACAGATCATCCAGAGAGCTATTGCGCGCCTCTTCACCTAATGAAGGCAGGTAGACATTTCTGAAAAAATCACGACGCAGTGACTCGGCCTGTACATTCCGCTGAAAAACCTCATAGACATCCTTGACACTGTATTCAGCTAGCTCGGTATCCTTGATGCGCCCCAAGTTTAGCTCGGCAATACCATTCTTCGGAGGTGGCATAAGTATCATTGTCGCCTGATAGACAGGCGAGCTTAGAAAAGCATAGGCAGCGGCGAGCACCCCCCCCAACACCGCACCTATCATGATCGTTGCTTTTTGATTCCACAGCCCCACAATAAATGCTGTCAGCTCATCCTGATCATCAGGCAGACCTATAGCTCGATTTGCACACATCTTCAGCTCTCTTCCCTTCACCAATTCTTGTATTTAATCCCCAAACCTAGATTTCAATTCGAGCTCAGTAGATTCTACCTCCAACACCGTTACATGCTCGAACTGCATCGAAGCTGTCCTTATTGCCAATCACATCTTATTTCAACTTAGTTCCGGCGGACTGGCTTGACAGCGGCACCCACAGCCCCTGCTTCGGTCGTCGTCGCTCCGACCTAATGGCACATAGGCCAGAATGGAAATCACAGAGGCCATCGCCAGGAGTGGCTAGGTAACCACGGGCAGCGCAAGGAGGGGAAATGGATATTGACGGTAATCGAGATGCGTAAATCATCGCGCAAAGCCCACCCGAAGGAACGGCGCGCCCCGCAGCGATTCACTGACGCGAGCGAGATATTCTCGGTGCGAGGTGATACCTTCAAGCATGCATGCTCCATGCACCTCGAAATCCTTGATGCGGATCAGCGCTAGATGGCAATTGCCTGGCAGCATCTCACATCTCACTGGTCGGTCAGCCATGCAGGCAAATCGCCACCTCCAGCTGATGCCGCGCTTGCGAGACACGCCCAGAATCGCGAAGGACATTGACACAAGAGGCATCATGGCCAGCCCTCTTTGAAGCAGCCCCCCACTCCCCCCTGTCATTGTCTTGGCAAAGCCAGAGGTTTCGACTCTCACCATGTACCCACGACTTTTACGCATCTATCCAATGTTCCTTGGGCTTATCATTTGTTTTTATCTAGCACACAGAGCACCCAATGCTCCCGACGCACTCATCCGCCCCATGGAAACAGAAAAGGAGAGCCCCCCCCCACAATACCGCACAGATTGAAGTGTGCCAGCGAAAACATTCGTCAGAGCAGAAAATCACTCATCGGGCTCCATACAATAGGAACATTAGCGAGCGATGTCGATCCTCCATGAGCGACTCCTGCCGCAGCACGTAGCTCCAATGCCGCGGCCAACGCAGATACAGCGACGCTCGCCCCATGCGCCAGGATGATTTTTTTCCGGCCATCGGGGAATACTTTCGACGAACTGCAACAGCCCGAACTGATCAGCGCTCAGAGTAGCCGCCGTTTGTGACCGCTTTTGCCTTGACCTCATGCATCTAGCCATCGAGATCGACCTGCACAAGCCTTTCGACCTCCGCAATCGCCTGGATCACAGCGCCCGGTGTTCCATGTACCTGGTATCCAACGAACATCACTTCATGCCGCGAGTCACCGAGCATCGCCTTGAGGTAGTTGGCAATCCGCCCACCCAAACACATTCCATTTCATTCACCGCAATTACAATTGCCTGCCGTCCAGTGCTCTTGAGGTAGCTCACCAATCGCTGGGGCTGCTCGTGGGTTTCGATGCAAAGCAGCTGACAGAACCCCAGTGACGCCCTACCCCCTGCCTGCCTTTGCCTGACCTCGCAACTCCAGTAATCGTGCCGCGCGGGATAGGCCTTGGCGACCCGTTGAGCCAGGGGGGGGGCAAGGCTCACCAGCAAGCGACCCCGGCCGACGAAGACAAGCGCATCATCGCCCCTCTTCTCGACCTGCCCGCTCAACAGCGCCTTGCGATATAGAATATCTCCAATCTCGTACAGCAGCTCCTTTGTACGCCCCAGACTGAACGCCGGCATGAGGATGGTGCCGCTATCATTTAGCACGCGCTCGATAGCTGACGATTGCTGCGATTCGGCTGCAGACGATCACCACAGGTGCTCTCCACCAGAATGTCCGCCCGCTCAAGCCACTGAGCTACGCGTAGCTAAGGATTGCAGGGCGCACCCAGATCTCCGGAAAACAATACCCGCGAACTGGGCTCGATATTTGGATAACGAATATCACATTCCCCGCAGGCCGAGCGAAGTAGATGGCCGGTTCGCTGCAAGCGAATGGAGCAGCCACCCCACCACTCAACGCCATTGCTCGAACGGCAAGGCTTCAACTAGTCGCTGCAGCAGCTAAAGGTAGCGCTCAAACTGCACAGGATCAAAACTGATACCTAGTTTGTAGGCGTCCTCAAGCACCAGCGGGAGAAGCTTGGCAGAAGGCTCACCGCAAAGGGTGGGCCACGATCGCCCGCTGCCAGCAATGTCGGAATACAGCCTAAATGGTCGAGATTTAAGTGAGTGGCAACCAGCGCCTAGATGCCGGCGATCGCAATGCCAATCGGTGAATGCTCCGCCCCCGGGCGCCGCACTAGCCCGCAGCCGATCAACAAGCTGAATGCGTCGCCCAGGTGCAGCAGGTGGCAGGAACCGGTTACGCCGCGCGCACCAGTACCGATGAGAAACGACAGTAAAATCTATTCTGCCAAGTCGACAATGAAGAGCGCTTCACCCATTGTCGCCGCATGCGCGCACAGACGAGACTTTCTTACAATACCGCGGAAATAATCTCTAGTTACTGCTCAATACCGCCTGCCGCGCCGAGGCACGAATCTTGCGCTTGCTGCGCTGCACACCGTAAGCCCCCAGCAGCGGCCCAACCGCCAACCCCACAACCAAGGCAGCGAGTACCGGCACAGCAACGGGCAACGCCGGCGCCGACCAACCAAACAGCACCAACGACACGGTCTGCTGGTTCTCCAGCACAAAGAACAGCACCACAGCCGCCAACAGCAGCACGAACAACGCCGCCAGGGCGCGCTTGAGGTTACGCATCAGACTGCTCCTTCATCGCTCAGGGGTGCTCGTGCTCGTCTTCATTGACGCGGTCACGCAATTCCTTGCCTGGCTTGAAATGCGGCACGAATTTGCCTTCGAGCTCGACCGACTGGCCGGTCTTGGGATTACGCCCTACCCGCGGTGCGCGATAGTGCAAGGAAAAGCTGCCAAAACCACGGATCTCGATGCGATCGCCGGTGGCCAGGCATTGGGACATCTGCTCAAGCATGGTCTTGATGGCCAGCTCGACGTCCTTGGACGAGAGCAGCCCCTGATGGGTGACAATACGTTCGATCAGCTCCGACTTCGTCATATTTTTCCCTTCGTTATCAAGCAGCTAGATCATTGCTTAATCAGTTTGTAGCACGCCGGGAGGGATTTGAACAGGGTGGATCTTGACTTAATAAAAAAATTCAAGATCGGGGTGCAGGGAAACTAGCGTAGGGCTGCCTGGCAGCCCATCGCCGGCAAGCCGGCTCCCACAAGGGGCGACGGTGGCGCGAAGGAGAATCAGGCATAAAAAAAGGGTGGCCCGAAGGCCACCCTTTTTTACCGATCAAACAGAACTCAGTTCTGCTTGGCCATTGCTTCGCGCAGCAGCGCAGCCATGGTGGTGTCGGCAGCAGCTTCCGGAGCGTTTTTCAGGCTCTGGATAGCTTCGCGCTCTTCAGCGTCGTCTTTCGATTTGATCGACAGGCTGATAACGCGGGACTTGCGGTCAACGCTGATGATCTTGGCTTCGATCTCTTCGCCTTCCTTCAGGACGTTACGCGCGTCTTCAACGCGGTCACGGCTGATTTCGGAAGCTTTCAGAGTGGCTTCGATGTCGTCGGCCAGGGTGACGATGGCGCCTTTGGCGTCAACTTCTTTCACGATGCCCTTGACGATAGCGCCCTTGTCGTTGACAGCAACGAAGTTGGAGAACGGATCGTCTTCCAGCTGCTTGATGCCCAGGGAGATGCGCTCGCGCTCTGGGTCGACCGACAGGATGACGGTTTCCAGCTCGTCGCCCTTCTTGAAACGACGTACGGCTTCTTCGCCGGTTTCGTTCCAGGAGATGTCGGACAGGTGAACCAGGCCGTCGATGCCGCCGTCCAGACCAATGAAGATACCGAAGTCGGTGATCGACTTGATGGTACCGGTGATCTTGTCACCCTTGTTGAACTGGCCGGAGAAGTCTTCCCATGGGTTGGACTTGCACTGCTTGATGCCCAGGGAGATACGACGACGCTCTTCGTCGATGTCCAGAACCATGACTTCCACTTCGTCGCCAACCTGAACGACTTTCGACGGGTGGATGTTCTTGTTGGTCCAGTCCATTTCGGAAACGTGTACCAGACCTTCAACGCCTTCTTCCAGCTCAGCGAAGCAGCCGTAGTCGGTCAGGTTGGTAACGCGAGCCTGTACGCGAGTACCTTCTGGGTAACGCGAAGTGATAGCTACCCACGGATCTTCGCCCATCTGCTTCAGACCCAGCGAAACGCGGTTGCGCTCACGGTCGAACTTCAGAACGCGAACGTCGACTTCGTCACCAACGTTGACGATTTCCGACGGGTGCTTGATGCGCTTCCAGGCCATGTCGGTGATGTGCAGCAGGCCGTCGATGCCGCCCAGGTCCACGAAGGCGCCGTAGTCGGTGAGGTTCTTGACGATACCTTTGACCTGTTGGCCTTCCTGCAGGGTTTCCAGCAGGGCTTCGCGCTCGGCGCTGTTCTCGGCTTCCAGCACGCTGCGACGGGAAACGACAACGTTGTTGCGCTTCTGGTCCAGCTTGATGACCTTGAATTCCAGCTCTTTGCCTTCCAGGTGGGTGGTGTCGCGCACAGGGCGGACATCAACCAGGGAGCCCGGCAGGAACGCACGGATGCCGTTAACGTCGACAGTGAAGCCGCCCTTAACCTTACCGTTGATAACGCCCTTGACCACTTCTTCGGCGGCGAAAGCTGCTTCCAGAACAATCCAGCACTCGGCGCGCTTGGCTTTTTCACGGGACAGTTTGGTTTCGCCAAAGCCGTCTTCGACCGCGTCCAGCGCAACGTGAACTTCGTCACCGACCTTGATGGTCAGCTCGCCAGCTTCGTTGTAGAACTGCTCGAGCGGGATGACGCCCTCGGACTTCAGGCCAGCGTGTACGGTAACCCAGTCGCCGTCGATGTCGACAACGATACCGGAGATGATCGCACCCGGCTGAAGATTGAGGGTTTTCAGGCTTTCTTCAAAGAGTTCTGCAAAGCTTTCGCTCATTTTAATTCCTGTAGATTCGGGCGAAACATACGCCCCTAGCCACACTCCAGACAATGTGGGTTTCGTTAAGTAAAGGAAAACAGGCAGGACGTTGACTGGTGCCCCTGCCGGCTCTCCTGGCGATCAGACCAAGTCGCGCTGGGCGAGCTCGCTTCTGATACGTTGCAACACCTGCTCGATGGACAACTCGGTTGAGTCCAGCTGAATGGCATCGGCCGCTGGTTTGAGCGGGGCCACTGAACGCTGGGTGTCACGCTCATCGCGCGCACGAATCTCATCTAGCAGACTCGACAGACTAACATCTTCACCCTTGCCCTTCAACTGTAGGTAGCGGCGGCGGGCACGCTCCTCGGCACTGGCGGTCAGGAAGACCTTCAGTGGCGCGTCCGGGAACACCACGGTGCCCATGTCGCGACCATCGGCAATCAAGCCCGGTGCTTCGCGGAAGGCACGCTGGCGTTGCAGCAGCGCTTCGCGCACCGCGGGCAGGGAGGCCACCCTCGATGCACCGGCACCGACTGTCTCGGTGCGGATGACATTGCTGACATCCTCACCCTCAAGAATGATTTGCTGAAGCTTACCCGGCTCGGCGGCAATGAACTGCACATCCAGATGGGCGGCCAAGGCCTTGAGCAGCTCTTCGTTGGTCAGATCGACGCCGTGATTGCTGGCATTGAAGGCCAGCAAACGGTACAGCGCGCCGGAGTCCAGCAGCTTCCAGCCCAGCTCGCGGGCCAGAATGCCTGCGATCGTGCCCTTGCCCGAGCCGCTCGGGCCGTCGATGGTGATGACCGGTGCTTGCGAATTCACGACTTGCCCTCTTCGGCGACGCGGATGCCGACTTCGGCGCACAGCTTGAGGAAGTTCGGGAACGAGGTAGCGACGTTGGCGCAATCATGGATGCGGATCGGCGCACTGGCACGCAGCGAGGCAACACTGAAGGCCATGGCAATACGGTGGTCACCGTGACCGTGCACTTCACCGCCGCCCAGCTGGCCGCCGTCGATGATGATGCCATCCGGGGTCGGCTCGCACTTGATGCCCAGGGTGATCAGGCCATCGGCCATGACCTGGATGCGGTCGGATTCCTTGACCCGCAGCTCCTCGGCGCCGCGCAGCACGGTACGCCCTTCAGCGCAGGCAGCGGCCACGAACAGCACCGGGAACTCGTCGATGGCCAGTGGCACCAGGTGCTCAGGGATGTCGATACCCTTGAGCTTCGCCCCGCGCACGCGCAGATCGGCCACTGGCTCGCCGCCGACTTCACGCTGGTTTTCCAGGGTGATGTCGCCGCCCATCAGGCGAAGGATATCAATGACGCCGGTACGGGTCGGGTTGATGCCAACGTGTTCGAGCACCAGCTCGGAGCCCTCGGCAATGGACGCAGCAACCAGGAAGAAGGCCGCGGAGGAAATGTCCGCAGGTACTTCGATGCGGGTCGCGGTGAGCTTGCCACCCGACTGCAGCGAAGCGACCGGGCCATTGGTCTCGACCGAATAGCCGAAGCCACGCAGCATGCGCTCGGTGTGGTCACGGGTAGGCGCAGGCTCGGTGACCGTGGTCTTGCCTTCGGCGTACAGACCGGCCAGCAGCAGGCAGGATTTGACCTGAGCACTGGCCATCGGCAGCGTGTAGGTCAATGCCTTGAGCTTGTGGCCACCACGAATGGTCAGCGGCGGGCGGCCATCCGGACCGGTTTCGACCACCGCACCCATTTCGCGCAGCGGATTGGCCACACGGTTCATCGGGCGCTTGGACAGCGACGCGTCACCGGTCATGGTGACATCGAACGGCTGACCGGCCAGCAGGCCCGAGAGCAGGCGCATCGACGTTCCGGAGTTACCCACGTAGATCGGCCCGGGTGGCGGCTTGAGGCCATGCAAGCCAACACCATGGATGGTTACGCGACCGTGGTTGGGGCCTTCGATGACCACCCCCATGTCACGGAACGCTTGCAGGGTCGCCAGGGCGTCCTCACCCTCGAGGAAGCCTTCGACTTCGGTCGTGCCCTCGGCCAGCGAGCCGAGCATGATCGAGCGGTGGGAAATCGACTTGTCGCCCGGTACGCGGATTCGCCCGGACAGGCGGCCACCGGGTTGGGCCAGGAAAATCAGATCGTTGGCGTTCATAGCGTCCACATAGGCCCGGCGGGCCAGGATTTTACTGAAATGCTCGCGGGCAACGCGTGCGCGGGTAAATACCCCCAGCAGCTGGTGCCCGTCCCCAGCATCGACCGCGTCGCGCAAGGCGTCGAGATCGCTGCGAAATGTATCAAGGGTGCGCAGGACCGCCTCGCGGTTGGCGAGGAAGATGTCGTGCCACATGGTCGGATCGCTACCGGCGATTCTCGTGAAATCGCGGAAACCTCCCGCAGCGTACCGGAAGATTTCGAGGTTTTCATTGCGCTTGGCCAGCGAATCGACCAGGCCGAAGGCCAGCAGGTGCGGCAGGTGGCTGGTCGCAGCGAGCACTTCGTCGTGACGCTCCACCGGCATGTGCTCGACATCGGCGCCCAGCGCGCGCCACAGACGGTCAACCAAGGCCAGGGCGGCCGGGTCGGTTTCCGAAAGCGGCGTCAGGATGACTTTGTGGCGGCGGAACAGGGTGGCGTTGGAGGCCTCTACCCCGCTCTGCTCGGAACCGGCGATCGGGTGACCAGGGACGAAACGCGGCAGACGCTGACCGAACACGGCACGCGCCTCGCGCACGACGTTGCCCTTGGCGCTGCCGACGTCAGTAATCACGGCGTTGCCGAGGTCGAGGCGAGCCAGCCGGGCCAG
This sequence comes from Pseudomonas sp. NPDC089395, assembly GCF_044749525.1. Lineage (NCBI taxonomy): Bacteria > Pseudomonadati > Pseudomonadota > Gammaproteobacteria > Pseudomonadales > Pseudomonadaceae > Pseudomonas > Pseudomonas sp. NPDC089395. The sequence continues at coordinate 101,317 of NZ_JBIVID010000011.1, read as the reverse complement.
GACTTTTTCCATGGCCAGGATCGGCACAGCGAGCTGAATGACGTCGGCATCGATGCAGGCAGCTGCGAGGTCTTCTTCGCAGCGATCGACCACGCCCAGCGCCACGGCCTGCTTGCGCGAGGGGGCGTCCAGGTCGACACCGACCACTTCGCGGCACAGGCCGCTTTCGCGCAGGCCTTTGGCGAATGAGCCGCCGATCAGGCCAAGGCCGACGACGACCAGGCGGTCGATGATCGGTGCGGGTTTAGTTTTTGCTGCATTTACCACTGGTTCGAACCCTGTTCAGAAATCAAGACAGTGTGTGAGACCCATTGGGGCTGCTTTGCAGCCCATCGCGACACAAGGCCGCTCCTACAGGTACCGCGCACTCCTGTAGGAGCGGCCTTGTGCCGCGATGGGGCGCGAAGCGGCCCCGACAGCCTCAAATCAAAGCACCGCCTTCGGATACGACCCCAGCACCTTCAGCGCCACAGCCTCTTGGCTGATCTGCTCCAGCACCGCCTTGATCAGCGGGTCGCGGTGATGGCCGACGAAGTCGATGAAGAACACGTAGGTCCACTTGCCACTGCGCGATGGACGGGTCTCGATACGAGTCAGGTCGATGCCGTTCTCGTGGAACGGCACCAGCAGTTCATGCAAGGCACCCGGCTTATTGCTCATCGAAACGATGATCGACGTCTTGTCGTCGCCGGTCGGCGGCACTTCCTGGCTACCGATCATCAGAAAGCGCGTGGAGTTGTCCGGGCGGTCTTCGATCTTCTCGGCCAGGCGGGTCAGGCCATACAGGTTGGCTGCCATGTCACCGGCGATCGCCGCCGAGTTCCATTCGCCCTTGACCCGCTTGGCCGCCTCGGCATTGCTCGACACCGCCACCCGCTCGACATTCGGGTAATGGGCGTCCAGCCACTTGCGGCACTGGGCCAGGGACTGGGCATGGGAGTAGATGCGGGTGATGCTATCGGTCTTGGTGTTCTCGCCCACCAGCAGGTGATGGTGGATGCGCAGCTCCACTTCGCCGCAGATCACCATGTCGTGCTCGAGGAAGCTGTCCAGGGTGTGGCTGACCGCGCCTTCGGTGGAGTTCTCCACCGGCACCACGCCGAAGTTGACGGCACCGGCCGCCACTTCGCGGAACACTTCGTCGATGGCCGCCATCGGACGGCTGATCACGGCATGGCCGAAGTGCTTCATCGCCGCCGCCTGGGTGAAGGTGCCCTCGGGGCCGAGGTAGGCGATTTTCAGCGGCTCTTCCAGGGCTAGGCAGGACGACATGATTTCGCGGAACAGCCGCGCCATCTCTTCGTTGTCCAGCGGGCCCTTGTTGCGCTCCATGACGCGCTTGAGCACCGCCGCCTCACGCTCGGGGCGGTAGAACACCGGCTTTTCGCCTTCGGCCAGCGAAGCGGTCTTGACCCGGGCCACTTCCTGGGCGCAGCGGGCGCGCTCGCTGATCAGCTCCAGGATCTTCTCGTCGAGGCTGTCGATGCGTACACGCAGCGCCTTCAACTCCTGATCGGACATCAGCCGTGCTCCTTCTCGAATTCGGTCATGTAGGCCACCAGGGCTTCTACCGCCTCCAGGCCCAGGGCGTTGTAGATGGACGCGCGCATGCCGCCCACCGAACGGTGGCCTTTGAGGTTGAGCAGGCCACGGGCATCGGCGCCGGCCAGGAAGGCTTTGTCCAGGCGCTCGTCAGCCAGGCGGAACGGCACGTTCATCCACGAACGGGCATTGTGGCTGATCGGGTTGGTGTAGAACTCGCTGGCGTCGATGAAGCCGTACAGACGGTCCTTCTTAGCGCGGTTGCGCTGCTCCATGGCCTCGACACCGCCCTGTTCCTTGAGCCACTCGAAGACCAGGCCCGAGAGGTACCAGGAATAGGTCGCCGGGGTGTTGTACATGGAACCGTTGTCGGCCGAGACCTTGTAGTCGAGCATGGTCGGGCAGCTGCTGCGGGCATGGCCCAGCAGGTCTTCGCGCACGATCACCACCACCAGGCCGCTCGGACCGATGTTCTTCTGCGCGCCGGCGTAGATCAGGCCGTACTGGGACACATCGATCGGGCGGGAGAGGATGTCGGACGACATGTCGACCACCAGCGGCACGTCACCGGTCTCGGGCACCCAGTCGAACTGCAGGCCACCGATGGTTTCGTTGGACGCATAGTGAACGTAAGCGGCGTTCTGGGTCAGCTTCCACTCGTTCTGACCTGGGATGGCCAGGTAATCGTAGGGCTTGGCGCTGGCGGCGACGTTGATATTGCCGAAGCGGCGCGCTTCCTCGATGGCCTTCTTCGACCAGATGCCGGTCTCGATGTAGTCCGCGGTGCCGTTTTCCGGCAGCAGGTTCAGTGGAATCTCGGCGAACTGCTGGCTGGCGCCGCCCTGAAGGAACAGCACCTTGTAGTTCGAGGGGACGGACAGCAGGTCACGCAGGTCCTGCTCGGCCTTCTCGGCGATGGCCACGTAGTCGTCGCTGCGATGGCTCATTTCCATCACCGACAAGCCCTTGCCGCGCCAATCCAGCATTTCGGCCTGGGCACGCTGCAGTACGGCGTCAGGAAGCGCGGCAGGGCCTGCGCAGAAGTTAAAGGCTCGTTTGCTCACATCCACTCTCGCTCTGCCAAATAGAACAAAATCGTAATTCGATGTCGCCTGCATTGGGGCTGCTTCGCAGCCCATCGCTGGCAAGCCAGCTCCCACAGGGATCGCGCAACATTCAAGGCTCGCGCTGTACCTGTGGGAGCCGGCTTGCCAGCGATGGGCCGCAAAGCGGCCCCATTGACGTCTCTAATCAGTCAAACGGGGCGACCTTGGTCGCCCCGCTCGGGTTGTTGCGCTTACTTACTCTTGGGGTGCCTCTTCGGCGCCCGCATTTTCATCGTCCGCCGCATTGGCCTCGACGTCTTCCGCGTCCGCCTCGATCAGTTCATCGAGTTCGTCCTCCGACGGCTCCTGGATACGCTCAAGGCCCACCAGTGTCTCGTCGTTGGCCAGCTTGATCAGCGTCACGCCCTGGGTGTTACGACCCAGGCTGGACACCTCGCCAACCCGCGTGCGCACCAAGGTACCCTGGTCGGAGATGAGCATGATCTCTTCCCCTTCCTGCACCTGGATGGCGCCGATCAGCAACCCGTTGCGGCCCTTGGTACCCATGGCGATCACGCCCTGGCCACCACGCCCGCGGCGCGGGAACTTCGACAGCGGCGTGCGCTTGCCGAAACCACGCTCGGAAGCGGTAAGGATCTGCGCGCCGGACTCGGGAATCAGCATGGAGATGATCCGCTGCCCCTTGCCCAGCCTCATGCCACGCACGCCACGGGCGGTACGGCCCATTTCGCGGACCACGCTCTCGGCGAAGCGGATCACCTTGCCGGCGTCGGAGAACATCATGACTTCCTTGGCACCATCGGTGATCGCCGCAGCAATCAGGGTGTCGCCTTCTTTCAGCTTCAGGGCGATCAGGCCGTTGGAGCGAGGACGGGCGAACTGCACCAGCGGGGTCTTTTTGACAGTACCGGAAGCGGTGGCCATGAAGATGTACGCGCCAGTCGGTTCCGCCACCCACTCAAGGGTGTCGCCGTCTTCTTCGTCGACTTCTTCGACTTCTACCACTTCCCCTTCGATCACGCCCTCGTCGCCGTCTTCCAGCTCTTCATCCGGATCGGCGCTCTGCTGCAGGGCCTCGAGGTCGATCTGCAGCATGGCGGTGATACGCTCACCCTCCTCCAGCGGCAGCAGGTTGACCAGCGGGCGGCCACGCGCGGCGCGGGAAGCCTCGGGAATCTCGTAGGTCTTCTTCCAGTACACCTTGCCCTTGCTGGAGAACAGCAACAGGGTGGCGTGGCTGTTGGCGACCAGCAGGTGCTCGATGTAGTCCTCGTCCTTCACGCCGGTCGCCGACTTGCCTTTACCGCCACGGCGCTGGGCCTGGTAGGCGGACAACGGCTGGGTCTTGGCATAGCCACCGTGGGAGATCGTCACTACACGCTCTTCTTCCGGGATCATGTCGCCGTAGTTGAGGTCGTGGCTGGCGTTGAGAATTTCGGTGCGGCGGGCATCGCCGTATTCGGCACGGATCGCTTCGAGCTCTTCGCGGATCACTTCCATCAGGCGCTCGGCGCTGCTGAGGATGCGGATCAGTTCGCCGATCTGCTCGAGAATCTCCTGGTACTCGGCCAGCAGCTTTTCGTGCTCCAGGCCGGTCAGGCGATGCAGGCGCAGGTCGAGGATCGCCTGGGCCTGTTCCGGCGACAGGTAATACTTGCCGTCACGCAGGCCGAATTGCTCAGGCAGGTCTTCCGGACGGCAGGAATCGGCACCGGCGCGCTCGACCATGACCTGCACGGCACTGGACTCCCAGGCAGTGGAAATCAACGCTTCCTTGGCTTCCGACGGCGTCGGCGAGGCCTTGATCAGGGCGATGACCGGGTCGATGTTGGACAGCGCAACCGCCTGGCCTTCAAGAATGTGGCCGCGCTCGCGGGCCTTGCGCAGCTCGAACACGGTACGACGGGTCACCACTTCGCGACGGTGACGGACGAACGCTTCAAGCAGGTCCTTGAGGTTGAGCAGGCGCGGACGACCATCGATCAGTGCCACGACGTTGATGCCGAACACGCTCTGCAGCTGGGTCTGCTGGTAGAGGTTGTTGAGCACCACCTCCGGCACCTCGCCGCGACGCAGCTCGATGACGATACGCATGCCGTCCTTGTCGGACTCGTCGCGCAGCTCGGTGATGCCTTCGATCTTCTTCTCTTTGACCAGCTCGGCGATCTTCTCGATCAGACGCGCCTTGTTCAGCTGGTACGGCAGCTCGGTGACGACGATCTGCTGGCGGCCACCGACCTTGTCGATGTCTTCGACCTCGGAGCGCGCACGCATATAGATGCGGCCACGGCCGGTGCGGTACGCCTCGATGATGCCCTGGCGGCCGTTGATGATACCGGCAGTCGGGAAGTCAGGGCCGGGGATGAACTGCATCAGCTCATCGATGGTGACTTCCGGGTTGTCGATCAGCGCCAGGCAGCCGTCGATGACCTCGCCGAGGTTATGCGGCGGGATGTTGGTCGCCATGCCCACGGCGATACCGCTGGAACCGTTGACCAGCAGGTTGGGGATACGGGTCGGCATGACCGCTGGAATCTGCTCGGTGCCGTCGTAGTTGGGTACCCAGTCGACGGTTTCCTTGTGCAGGTCGGCCAGCAGCTCGTGGGCCAGCTTGGCCATGCGCACTTCGGTGTATCGCATGGCTGCGGCGTTGTCGCCGTCGACCGAGCCGAAGTTGCCCTGGCCGTCGACCAGCAGGTAACGCAGCGAGAAAGGCTGGGCCATACGCACGATGGTGTCGTAGACCGCAGTGTCGCCGTGCGGGTGGTACTTACCGATCACGTCACCGACCACACGGGCGGATTTCTTGTACGGCTTGTTCCAGTCGTTGCCCAGTTCGCTCATCGCATAGAGAACGCGACGATGCACGGGCTTCAAGCCGTCACGTGCATCGGGCAGCGCTCGCCCGACAATCACGCTCATCGCGTAGTCGAGGTAAGACTGTCTCAGTTCGTCTTCGATATTGACCGGGAGGATTTCTTTGGCCAGTTCGCCCATGAGAAGCCTGATTCCTTTTTCTGGTGAAACTTCGCAGCTCCATCAAGGGCCGAACGAAGCTCGCCGCCGCAGCGCTTAAGGGTGCGACGACTTACGACAAATCAATGAGTTGTGCCATGGATCTGCGCAAAATTGGCCGCCGTGATGGGCGGTCTTGGAAACTGCCGGATGTTATCACAAAGGCAGTGGCGGTGGGGAGATCTGGCGGGTTGCCGCTGGGCAATGAATATGAGGGTGTTCGCACTGGCCCTATCGCCGGCAAGCCGGCTCCCACAGGGTTCACCGTCGACCTTGCCGGCGATAGGGCCAGACCTGCTAGTGCAAACGCTTGCGACACACCAACTGGGCAAGCTTGACCGCATCCGGCCGCTCGACGATGCCGCGCTCGGTCACAATCACGTCGATCAAATCGGCCGGGGTCACGTCGAACACCGGGTTGAAGACCTCGACCTGCGGCGCCACGCGGTTGCCGGCATAATCGAGCAATTCATCAGCATCGCGCTCTTCCAGCGGAATGTCCTCGCCAGTGGCCAGGTTCAGGTCGATGCTGGTGCTCGGCGCCACCACCATGAAGCGCACACCGTGGTGCATGGCGCTGACCGCCAACTGATAGGTACCGATCTTGCCGGCAATGTCACCGTTGGCGGCAATGCAATCGGCGCCGACCACCACCCAGGTGATGCCCTTGCTTTTCATCAGGTGGGCCAGGGCCGAGTCGGCGCACAAGGTCACCGGAATGCCCTCGTTGGCCAACTCCCATGCCGTCAGGCGCGACCCCTGCAGCCAAGGTCGGGTTTCCCCGGCGTAGACGCGCTCGACCATACCTTCAAGAAAGCCCGCGCGAATCACCCCCAACGCCGTGCCGAAGCCACCACTGGCCAGCGCACCGGCATTGCCATAGGTCAGCAGGGTCTGCTCGTTGCCCTGATGGCGGCGAATCAGCCCGATACCGAGTTCAGCCATGGTCAGGTTGGCCTCGCGATCGCTTTCGTGGATGGCGATCGCCTCAGCCTCCAGGGCCGCCAGCACATCTTCCTCGGGGCGCAATCGCTGCAGGCGCTCGCGCATACGGTTGAGCGCCCAGAACAGGTTGGCTGCGGTAGGCCGTGCCTCGGCCAGGTCGAGGAAGTCCTCTTCCAGGTCCAGCTCCCAGTCGCCGCCCTCGGCCAGGCGCTCTTCCAGTGCCAGAACCAGGCCATACGCAGCCGCGATGCCAATGGCCGCGGCACCGCGCACGGCCATGTCGCGGATCGCCGCGACCACCTGCGCGACATTGTCGCAGGCCAGCCAGCGCTCCTCCGACGGCAGCAGGCGCTGGTCGAGCAGGTGCAGGACGCCGTGCTGCCAGCGAATCCCGGTCACCTTCTCCGCCGCCAAAAGTCGCTCGCGCATCGCCTCTCCCCGTCGTTCGGATATCAAAAGCGGTCGATTATAGCGACCCTGGGGCCTGGGCGCTCGGGTATACTCCGCCGCAATTCGTAGAAGTTTCAGAGGATTGTTCAATGAGCAACGTCGACCACGCCGAAATCGCCAAGTTCGAAGCCTTGGCGCACCGCTGGTGGGACCGCGAGAGCGAGTTCAAGCCGCTGCACGACATCAACCCGCTGCGCGTCAACTGGATCGACGAGCGCGTCGCCCTGGCCGGCAAGAAGGTACTGGACGTGGGCTGCGGCGGCGGCATCCTGAGCGAAGCCATGGCCCTGCGCGGCGCCACCGTCACCGGCATCGACATGGGCGAGGCACCGCTGGCCGTGGCTCAGCTGCACCAGCTGGAATCGGGCGTGCAAGTCGAATACCGGCAGATCACTGCCGAGGCCCTGGCCGAAGAAATGCCCGAGCAGTTCGATGTGGTCACCTGCCTGGAGATGCTCGAGCACGTACCCGACCCCTCTTCGGTGATCCGCGCCTGCTACCGCATGGTCAAGCCCGGCGGCCAGGTGTTCTTCTCGACCATCAACCGCAACCCCAAGGCTTACCTGTTGGCCATCGTCGGCGCCGAATACATCCTCAAGATGCTGCCGCGCGGCACCCATGACTTCAAGAAATTCATCCGCCCCTCCGAGCTGGGCGCCTGGAGCCGCGTTGCCGGCCTTGAAGTCAAGGACATCATCGGCCTGACCTACAACCCGCTGACCAAGCACTACAAGCTCAGCAGCGACGTCGACGTCAACTACATGATCCAGACCCTGCGCGAGGAATGAGCATGCGTTTGCGAGCAGTACTCTTCGACATGGACGGCACCCTGCTCGACACGGCGCCGGACTTCATTGCCATCTGCCAGGCCATGCTGGCCGAGCGCGGCCTGCCGGCCATCGACGACAAGCTCATCCGGGACGTGATCTCGGGCGGCGCCCGCGCGATGGTCGCCGCGACTTTCGCCATGAACCCTGACGACGACGGCTTCGAGCCGCTGCGCCTGGAGTTCCTCGAGCGTTACCAGCGTGACTGCGCGGTACACAGCAAACTGTTCGACGGCATGGGCGAACTGCTGGCCGACATCGAGAAAGGCAACCTGCTGTGGGGCGTGGTGACCAACAAGCCGGTACGTTTCGCCGAGCCGATCATGCAGCGCCTAGGCCTGGCCGAGCGTTCGGCCCTGCTGATCTGCCCGGACCACGTGAAGAACAGCAAGCCCGATCCCGAGCCCCTGATCCTGGCCTGCAAGACCTTGAACCTGGACCCGGCCAGCGTCCTGTTCGTCGGCGACGACCTGCGCGACATCGAGTCCGGTCGCGATGCCGGCACCCGCACGGCAGCGGTGCGCTATGGCTATATTCATCCAGAAGACAACCCGAACAACTGGGGCGCGGACGTGGTGGTGGACCACCCACTGGAGTTGCGCAAGGTGATCGACAGCGCCCTGTGCGGCTGCTGAGCTTAACGATCAGCAGCGAACTCTGTGGGAGCGGGCTTGCCCCGCGAACACGGGCGCAGCCCGTGCCAGGCACCACGGTGCCTGCTTTCGCGGGACAAGCCCGCCCCCACAAGGCCCGTGTCAGCCCATAGAGATAGGGAATAATCAATGTTCGACTACACCGCCCGCCCCGACCTGCTCAAGGGCCGGATCATCCTGGTCACCGGTGCCGGCCGCGGCATCGGTGCCGCCGCCGCCAAGGCCTATGCCGCGCTGGGCGCCACCGTGCTGCTGCTGGGCAAGACCGAAGCCAACCTCAACGAGGTCTACGACCAGATCGAAGCCGCCGGCCACCCCCAGCCCGTGGTGATCCCGTTCAACCTGGAAACCGCCCTGCCCCACCAGTACGACGAACTGGCGGTGATGATCGAGGACCAGTTCGGCCGCCTCGACGGCCTGCTCAACAATGCTTCGATCATCGGCCCGCGCACGCCGCTGGAGCAGCTCTCCGGCGACAACTTCATGCGCGTGATGCACATCAACGTCGACGCCACCTTCATGCTCACCAGCACCCTGCTGCCGCTGCTCAAGCTGTCGGAAGATGCCTCGGTGGTGTTCACCTCCAGCAGCGTCGGGCGCAAGGGCCGGGCCTACTGGGGCGCCTACGGGGTGTCGAAGTTCGCCACAGAAGGCCTGATGCAGACCCTGGCCGACGAGCTTGAAGGGGTGGCACCGGTGCGCTCCAACAGCATCAACCCGGGCGCCACGCGCACGGCGATGCGGGCCCAGGCCTATCCGAGCGAGAACCCGCAGAACAACCCGCTGCCCGAAGAGATCATGCCGGTGTACCTGTACCTGATGGGGCCGGACAGCACCGGGGTGAATGGGCAGGCGTTCAACGCCCAGTAACATCTGTACTGGCCTCTTCGCGGGACAAGCCCGCTCCCACAGACACATCACATGCCCTGAGGCTGCACTGCATTTGTGGGAGCGGGCTTGTCCCGCGAAGAGGCCAGTATTGATCAGCCAGCAGCCAGCGCCGGGCGCATACGCCCCTGCTGCCGCCCTTCCAGCTGCATGCACCGTTCCAGGAACAGGTACATGCAGTCATAGCTCTTGCAGATCGCCTTGCGCAGTTCGTTGCGCAGCCCCAGGGTCGGGTTCTCGCCGGCCAGGGTACAAATGATCTCCAGCGCCTCCCACGGGTGGGCGTCGTCATACTGGGCATGCATCTTCAGCCACTTCATGGCGCGCTTGCGCTGGTCCTCAGGGAACCCCATGGCGTAAGTGTCCTCGGCGCAGACCACCGCCGACCACTCCCCGGTCGCACCTTCGATGGCGTAGTTGGTCGCCGCCATGGCGATCGCCAGCGACTCGGTGGTGCACACCCGCCAACACCAGTCATTGAGCCCGTTGAGCTCCGCCGGCACCTCCTGGCCCTGCAGTTCGTGCAGGTGGATACCGTGGGCATTGCACCAGTGCATCCAATAGTCGGCATGGTTGAGCTCGACGCGGATATTGCGCATCAGCCAGCGCCGCGCCATGTCTTCGCCAGGATGGCGGGCGTAGCGGGTCTTGGTCAGGTTGTGGGCCATGTACAGCGAGAACTGCTCGACCACCGGCCAGCCACCGATCAGGTACTGGCGAATGGTTGCCTGACGCAGTTGGCCGTCGCGCAAGCGCTGGTAGAACTCATGCTCGACCACCCGACGCTTGCTCTCTCGGCAATCTTCGATCAGCTGCTGAGCCCACTGGGGATAACTGGCGGGATCCATCAAAGGCCCGATCCGAACGAATGCATCAATCACTTTCAGCTCCTTGATCCCTGTGATCTGCCGATGTTTTGTTCAGCGAAACGTTCCAGGCGCCCGATACAGCAGGGGCCGTGCAGCAATCCGTTGGCGCTGCAGACTGTCGCAGGTGAACACCTGCGGTCTTTCGATCAGATAGCCCTGGGCGTAATCCACGCCGATCTCCTGCAAGGCCTGCTCGATCAACGGTGTTTCCACGAACTCGGCGATGGTCCGTTTGCCCATGACGTGGCCAATGTGGTTGATCACCTCGACCATGGCCCGGTTGACCGGATCATCCAGCATATCTTTGACAAAACTTCCGTCGATCTTCAAGAAGTCGACAGGTAAATGTTTCAAATAGGCGAATGACGACATCCCGGCACAGAAGTCGTCGAGGGAGAACTTGCAGCCGAGCCCTTTCAATTCATTGATGAATCGAATAGCGCTGCCAAGGTTGGCGATGGCGCTGGTTTCGGTGATCTCGAAGCAGATCAGCCGTGGCGGAATGGCATATTCGACGAACAGCCGCTGCAGGTACTCAAGGAACATGTCATCGCCGATGCTCGAACCCGACAGGTTGATCGCACACATCGCCAGGGGGCCTTCCCGCCCTTCATCCAGGCCCTGGCGGATGACCTGGAACACATTGCGCACCACCCAGCGGTCGAGGGCGGTCATCAGGCCATAGCGCTCAGCTGCCGGGATAAAGCTGTCAGGCAGGATGGTGCGGCCGCTCTCGTCGTGCAGGCGCAGTAGGATTTCGATATGGCCAGGGCCTTCGAGGGTGGTGAGCGGGGCGATTTCCTGGGCATAAAGGCAGAAGCGGTTTTCTTCCAGCGCTACATGCAGGCGCTGAATCCAGGCCATTTCGCCGAAGCGCATGGACAACTCGCTGTCATCGGCGTGGTACACCTGGACCCGGTTGCGCCCCTTCTCCTTGGCCATGTAGCAGGCCATGTCGGCCGCGCGCAGGGAAGCCTCCAAAGTAGTGGGCGCCTGCGACAAGTTGACCAGGCCGACACTCACGGTGGTCACGAACGGCCTGCCCTTCCAGACGAAGTGCAAGCTCTGCACGGCTTGGCGCAGATTCTCGGCAATGCGTTCGGCCTGATCGGACGGGCAGTTTTCCAGCAACACGCCGAACTCATCGCCGCCCAGCCGGGCCAGGGTGTCACCCTCACGCAAGCCCGACTGCAGCACGGCGCAGATGTGCCGGAGCAGCTCATCACCGGCGGCATGGCCACAGGTGTCGTTGACCAGCTTGAACTGGTCGAGGTCGAGGAACATCAGCGTGTGCCGCCCGGCCTGGCGCGCCAGGCCATTGAGCGCTTGCTCCAGGCGGTATTCGAACTCACGGCGGTTGGCCAGGCCGGTCAGGGCGTCGTGGGTGGCCTGCCACGACAGGTTGGCGATGTACTGACGCTCCTGGGTCATGTCGTGCAGCACCAGCACGATGCCGGCCAACTGCCCGTCGTTGATGATCGGTGAGCCAACCAGATTGATCGACACGGTGCTGCCATCCAGGCGCTGGATCAGCCGCGCATGCTCAGAGCCGCCCTTGAGGGTGCCGCTGAGCACCTGTTCGAGCAAGGTGCTCTCATCGTGCTCGGCCTGCTCGTCAACGAGGCTGAACAGCGCAGTCAATGGCAGGCCCTGGGCCTGCCCGGCCTGCCAATGGGTCAACTGCTCGGCAGCGGGATTCATATAGCCGATGCAGCCTTCGACATCGGTGGTGATCACCGCATCGCCGATCGCTTGCAGGGTGATCTGGGCCCGCTCCTTTTCTTCCTGCAGGGCGTTGGCGAAGGCCTGACGCTGAGCCAGCAGCTTGCTCGAACGGCGCCAGGCGATGGTGATGAGGAACAACGCTGTCAGCAGGTTAGTGATCAACAGCACGCGCAACAGCATCCGCGAGCCTTCGCCCAGGGCGTCGCTGAAAGCTTTGGCCGCAGGCGTCACGCCTTCGTTGACGGCAACGATGCGGGCGCGCCAGTCGCTGACCCGAGCAGGTGTGGCCTGGCCACTGGCAAAGCCATCGCGCATCTCGTTGGCCAGCACGTCCAGCCGGTTCAGGTAATCGTCGCCGACATTCCAGTAGGCGATCGCCGTCTGCATGTAGCTGACCTGGCGGAAGTTGCGGTAGAACCAGATGATGCGGTCGACGTCGTCAGGGTGGTTGCCGCCTTGCAGCACAGCCTGGCGTGCGGCCTCGATGTCCGGGTTGGACTGGTCGAGCACCTCGCGCAGCAGGTGATCGCCCTGCGGCACGGCGATGACTTGGCGATAGCGCTCGTAAATGCGCGCGTCGCCGCTGTCGGCATACAGGTTCAGGTAATAGATGGCGTCTTTCTGGGCCTTGGACCACAGGCTCTCGCCCGCAACATAGGCACGCACGGCCGATAACGCGTAAAGGCTGAGGCTGCCCAGCAAGACCTGGAAGACTACAACGGCGATGAAGGGCCAGATGATACCCAGCAACCTTGGCGCCTCTAACGTGCGATTTCCCTTCATGTAGTCCCTGTCACAGAGCAGATAAGGCTCGATTCAACCCAGACAAGCTCAGCGTAGGCCATTTGCCATCTACGTGACGGGGAATTTTGTGGGTGGGGATTTGGGATTGGAGCTGACAGTACCGGCCCTATCGCCGGCAAGCCAGCTCTCACAGGGTCACCACTGCACCTTTGTGGGAGCCGGCTTGCCGGCGATAGGGCCAGAGCAGACAGCCGTAGCGTCAGGTTTGCTGCAAATGCCCATACAACTTGGCATACAAGCCACCTTCGGCAATCAGCTGCTGGTGGCCACCGTCCTCGGCCACATGCCCACCATCGAACACCAGCACCCGGTCGGCCTGCTTCACCGCCGACAGGCGGTGGGCAATGATCAGCGTGGTCCGGCCACTGAGGAAGCGCGCCAGGGCCTGGTGCAGGTTGTACTCGGTGGCCGCGTCGAGCGCCGAGGTGGCTTCATCGAGAATCACCACCTTGGGCTCGGCCAGGACCATGCGGGCAATTGCCAGGCGCTGGCGCTGACCGCCAGACAAGCGCACCCCGGACCGGCCGACCACACTGTCCAATCCTTGCGGCAGCGCCGCGATGGTGGCGTCCAGCTGGGCGATGCGCAGCGCCTGCCAGCAGGCGTCGTCGGTGCATTCGCGGCCCATGGTCAGGTTGGCGCGCACCGTGTCGTTGAACAGCGAAGGGTGCTGCAGCACCACCGCGACATTTTCCCGCAAGGTCTCCAGGCCGATTTCATGCAGGCTCGCGCCACCGAAGCGAATGGTCCCGGCCTGGGCGCTGTACAGGCCCAGCAGCAACTGGACCAGGGTGCTCTTGCCACCGCCGCTGGCGCCGACAATGGCCACCTTCTCGCCCGGCGCAATAGACAGGTCGAGGTGCTCGAGCACCGGTTCTTCGGCATAGGCGAAGCGCAGGTCGCGCACCTCGATACCCACCGTTTCGCGGCCGGCGAACGGGTCGCTGGCCGCCGGGTATTGCGGCTCGTCGTCACGTGCCAGCAGCTCGTTGAGCCGGCTCAGCGCGCCACCGGCGGCGTAATAGGCGTACTGCAGGTTCAGCAACTGTTCGACCGGGCCGATCATGAACCACAGGTAGCTGAACACCGCCAGCATCTGCCCGATCGACAGGTCGGAGAACAGTACCGTGAGCATGGCCGCGGCGCGGAAGATATCGATGCCGAACTGGAACAGCAGACCACTGGCGCGGCCGCTGGCGTCGCTCTTCCACTGCGAGTCCACGGCGTAGTCGCGCACTTCGCGGGCGCGCAGACCCAGGCGGCCGAGGAAGTAACCTTGGCGGTTGCTGGCACGGATCTCCTGAATCGCATCGAGGGTTTCCGCCAAGGCCTGGGTAAAGCGCGAGGTGCTGTCGTTCTCGAGCTTTTTAAGGTGCTTGACGCGCTTGCCCAACTGCACGGTGAAGTAGATCACCAGCGGGTTGAACAGCAGGATCAGCAGCGCCAGCTTCCAGTGCATCCAGATCAGGATCGCCGCCGTACCGGTCAACGTCAGCATGGCGACCAGGAAGCGACTGAGGGTTTCGCCAACGAACTTGTCGAGGGTATCCAGGTCGGTAACCAGGTGCGTGGTCACGGTGCCGCTGCCCAGGCTTTCGTATTCCTTGAGCGAGATTCGTTTGAGCCGCTCGATCAGGCGGATGCGCAAGCGATAGACAATGTCCTTGGCAAGGCCTGCGAACAGTTTGGCCTGTACCACGTTGAACGCCAGCGCGGACAGGCGCAGGCACAGGGTGACCACCAGCATCAGACCAATGTAGCCGGCCGCCACCTGCCAGCCGCTGGGCAACAAGTGATTCATGAACTTCAGGGCCGCATCGCCATGGCCAAGCAGGACTTCGTCGACCAGCAACGGCAGCAACAGCGGAATCGGCACACTGCAGCAGGCCGCCAGGACGGCGACCATGTTGGCGGTCCACAGGTTTTTCTTGTGATGCAGTGCCAGGCGGCGGATTTCCGCCCAGCTCAGGCGATCAGGCACAGCAGCGGGCTTCCCTGGCACAGGGTCGGGAGACCCTGGCAGGTCAAGCACAGGCGGCCTGCTGTAGCCAGCGGCCAAGCAGGGGTTGCAGGCTGTCCAGCGGCTGGTAGCCGTTGGTCAGCAGGGCCAGTTGGCCATTGCGCTCGGCCAGCAGGGTCGGGAAGCCGGCAATGCCCAGGTCCTGCACCCAGCTGAAATCCGCTGCGGTGGCGGCGCGGGTATCGGCACGGGTGAGGGCCTCGGCGAAGGTGGCGCGGTCGAAACCGGCCTGCTCGGCCAGCTCGACCAGTTGCAGCACCGTGGTGACATCCATGCCCTGTTCGTAGAACGAACGCTGGATCAGCTGCAACAGCGGCCACGCGCGCTCGGCATCCAGCTCGCGGGCGGTGACCAGGGCGCGGCAGGCCGGCTCGGTGTCGTAGACGAACCCATCGGGCATGGCGCCGTCGAAACGAAACGGCTGCCCGGTGGCCTCGGCGACCGCCTGCCAATGCTCGAGGATGTAGCGCCGGGTCGAGGCATCCAGCGCGCTGCCGCCGCTGCGCAGGCCGCCCAGCACCAGCCGAGTCGGCACGCCTGCATCACGCGCCTGGGCGATCAGGGCGGTGGCCACCGGCGCAAAACCCCAGCACCAGGAGCACATCGGGTCCATCACATAGAGCAGGCGTGCAGTCATGCATCAAGCCTCGGCTTTGTAGTTGTAACCGATCGGGTGTGGCAGGTTGCGCGCCTTGGCCAGCTCGATCTGCTTCTGCCGGTCGATGGCGCTGCGCCGGGTCTTTTCGCTCAGGCTGTCCCAGCAGTGCGGGCAGCTCACACCTGGCGAATAGTGCTCGGACGCGCGGTCCTGCACATCGATCGGGTGGCGGCAGGCATGGCACTGGTCGTACTCGCCTTCGCTCAGGTCATGGCGCACCGTGACGCGGTTGTCGAAGACGAAGCAGTCGCCGTCCCAGAGGCTTTCTTCCTGAGGCACTTCCTCGAAGTATTTCAGGATGCCGCCCTTAAGATGATAGACCTCATCAAAGCCTTCACCGAGCATGTAGCTGGAAGCTTTTTCGCAACGAATGCCGCCGGTGCAGAACATGGCAACCTTCTTGTGCTTGCTCGGGTCGAAGTTGGCCTTGATGTACTCGGGGAACTCGCGGAAGGTCTCGGTCTTCGGATCGATGGCGCCCTTGAAGGTGCCGATGGCCACTTCGTAGTCGTTGCGGGTGTCGATCAGCAGCACTTCGGGGTCGCTGATCAGGGCGTTCCAGTCCTTGGGGTCGACATAGGTGCCGACCGCCTGGTTCGGGTCCACGCCGGGCACGCCGAGGGTGACGATCTCTTTCTTGAGCTTGACCTTGGTGCGGTAGAACGGCTGTTCGTCGCAGTAGGATTCCTTGTGGTCGACATCCACCAGGCGCGGGTCGCTGCGCAGCCAGGCGAGCAGGCCGTCGATGCCTTCGCGGGTGGCCGAGACGGTGCCGTTGATGCCTTCATGGGCGATCAGCAGGGTGCCTTTGACGCCGTTGTCGAGCATGGCCTTGAGCAGTGGCTCGCGCAGTTCGACGTAGTCTTCCAGGGTGACGAACTTGTACAGCGCCGCCACGACGATCGGTTGGGACATGTAAGTGAATCTCCAGGTGGTTGCCCTCGTAAGGGGCGGACCGGGTTTGACATGAAACAGGGGGCTGCTGCGCAGCCATCGCTGGCAAGCCAGCTCCCACAGGTGCGACATGCGCTGTACCTGTGGGAGCTGGCTTGCCAGCGATGGCCGCGCAGCGGCCCCCTTTGGGATGTTGCGGATTGTACCAGAACGACGAAACGGATTCAGTGCCCGCCGCCAGCACACACCGGCGATGCCGGTGCAGCGCCCACCTGGGCCCACTCCTCGGCGGTGTAGGTGTGGATTGCCAGGGCATGAATTTCGCCCATCAGCTCACCCATGGTGGCGTACACCTTCTGGTGACGCTTGACGCTGTTGAGCCCCGCGAACTGCTCGCTGACGATCACCGCCTTGTAGTGGGTCTCCTGGCCACGGCTGTGCATGTGGCTTTCGTTGAGCACTTCAAGGTGCTGCGGGGCCAGCGCGGCCAGCTGCTGCTCGATGCGTTGCTGCATGCTCATCGGTCGCTACTCACTTCTTGGCCGGTGCGGCCTTGCCAGCGTTGGGGTCGAGTTCCTTGGTCATGTCTTCGAGCAGCTTGTTCACCACCGGTACCGCAGGCTCCAGGCTCTGCTGGGTCAGCTGGGCCGACTGCTGGGTGACCTTGGGCATCTCGCGCAGGACTTTCTTGCCCAGCGGCGACTCGTAGAACTTGACCAGGTCCTTGAGCTCCTGCTCGGTGAAGGTCTGGGTGTACAGGTCGACCATCTTCGGCTTCAGCTTGTTCCAGCCGATGGCACTGTCCAGCGCAGCGTTGGCCTTGGCCTGGTAGCTCTGCAGCACGGGCTGCTTGGAGGACGGCGCCTTGGTCTGGGCGAAACGCTGGGCGAACATCTGCTGGACCTGCATGTACACCGGGGTGCCCAGCTTGTCGGCATTGGCCAGGGTCAGGAATTTCTCGGCGGCAGCGTTGTGGCTGGCGGTGGCAGCGAGCACCTGGCCGCTGGCACAGGCCAGGGCGACGGCGGCACAGAGGACACGGAGACGGGTCATTGCATTTCCTTCAAGGAGGGGAGGCGAAACCTCAGAGTAGAGCATTCTGCTCCCGCAAGGGCGCAGCGCTCAAGTAGCACGACGAGCGATTGAACCGCTTGTTCGCATGAGGGCCTAAACTGCTGATTCTGACTGACAAAGGAGTGAACGCAGCATGAGCCGTATCGAGACAGACAGCCTGGGCCCGGTCGAAGTTCCGGAGGACGCCTACTGGGGGGCGCAGACCCAGCGCTCGCTGATCAACTTTGCCATTGGCAAGGAACGCATGCCGCTCGCGGTGCTGCACGCCCTGGCATTGATCAAGAAAGCCGCGGCGCGGGTCAACGACCGCAACGGCGACCTGCCGGCCGACATCGCCCGGTTGATCGAACAGGCCGCCGACGAAGTGCTCGGCGGTGAGCACGACGACCAGTTCCCGCTGGTGGTCTGGCAGACCGGCAGTGGCACCCAAAGCAACATGAACGTCAACGAGGTGATTGCCGGGCGCGCCAACGAGCTGGCCGGCAAGGGCCGCGGTGGCAAGGCCCCGGTACACCCCAACGACCACGTCAACCGCTCGCAGAGCTCGAACGACTGCTTCCCTACCGCCATGCACATCGCCGCGGTACACGCGGTGCACGACAATCTGCTGCCCGCGATTGCCGAGCTGTCTTCCGGGCTGGCCGAGCTGTCGGCACGCCACCACAAGCTGGTCAAGACCGGCCGCACGCACATGATGGACGCCACGCCGATCACCTTCGGCCAGGAAGTTTCCGCCTACGTCGCTCAGCTCGACTATGCCCAGCGCGCCATCCGCGCCACGTTGCCGGCGGTGTGCGAGCTGGCCCAGGGTGGCACGGCGGTGGGTACCGGGCTGAACGCGCCGCACGGTTTCGCCGAAGCCATCGCCGCCGAGCTGGCCGCCCTCTCCGGCTTGCCGTTCGTCACTGCGCCGAACAAGTTCGCCGCCCTTGCCGGCCATGAGCCGCTGACCAGTCTGGCCGGGGCCCTGAAGACCCTGGCGGTGGCCTTGATGAAAATCGCCAACGACCTGCGTCTGCTCGGCTCCGGCCCACGCGCGGGGCTGGCCGAAGTGCGCCTGCCAGCCAACGAGCCGGGGAGCTCGATCATGCCCGGCAAGGTCAACCCGACCCAGTGCGAGGCGCTGTCGATGCTGGCCTGTCAGGTGCTGGGCAACGACGCGGCGATCGGCTTTGCCGCCAGCCAAGGGCACCTGCAGCTGAACGTGTTCAAGCCGGTGATCATCCATAACCTGCTGCAGTCGATCGAGCTGCTGGCCGATGGCTGTCGCAACTTCCAACTGCATTGCGTGGCCGGGATCGAGCCGGATGCCGAGCAGATGGCGGCGCACCTGGAGCGGGGATTGATGCTGGTGACGGCGCTGAACCCGCATATCGGCTATGACAAGGCGGCGGAGATTGCCAAGAAGGCCTACGGCGAAGGCAAGACCTTGCGCGAGGCGGCGCTGGAGTTGAAGTACCTGACCAATGAGCAGTTCGATCAGTGGGTACGGCCGGAGAACATGCTGGCTCCCGGAGGCAAGGGCTGATCTGTACCGGCCCTATCGCCGGCAAGCCGGCTCCCACAGGATCACCACAACCTTGAATATTGTGGGGTACCTGTGGGAGCCGGCTTGCCGGCGATAGGGCCGGTAGCGTCAACCCGCAACCCTGGCCATGCGCGCCCGCCACCCCGCCACCAGCGAAGGCCCCACCGCCACCAGCGTCGACCCCAGCACCACCGTCACCGCCCCCACATACCCCAGGGCATTGATGTCCTCGGCATGCACATAGTCAGGCCACACCCAGGCCGCCAGCGCTACCGCCACGAACGTCACCAGCGGCGTCATCGCCAGCGTGGCACTCACCCGCGAGGCCTCCCAGTGCGCCAATGCCTCGGCAAAGGCACCATAGGCCACCAGGGTATTGAGGCAGCAAGCGAGCAGCAGCCAACCCTGCAGCGGTGTCAACTGCAGCGCCTGCAGCGGATGCACCCAGGGCGTCAGCAACGCGGCGCAGCCCAGGTAGATCACCACCATCACCTGCTGCGAATGCCACACCGTCAGCAGCTGCTTCTGGCTCAGCGCGTAGAACACCCAGATGCTGGTCGCCAGCAAAATGGTCAGCACACCGGTGGTGTAGGTGCCCAGCGAGGTCAGCAACTCTTCCAGACGCTGGTTGAAGAACAGGCCGAAACCGCCCAGCAGAATCAACAGACCGATCCCCTGCCCCAGGCTGAAGCGCTCCTTGAACACGAACACGCTGGCCACCAGCAGCAGCACCGGGCCGATCTGCACCACCAGCTGCGCGGTGCCCGGACTCAGCAGGTTCAGGCCGATCAGGTACAGCACGTAGTTGCCCAGCAGGCCGAACACGGCGACCACCAACAGGCCTTTGCCCTTGGCCGGCAACTTGCCCACGGCCGGCAAGCGCCGCTTTACACCCAACCAGCAGAACAGCAGGCCGCCGGACACCAGCAGGCGGTACCAGGTGACGGTCACCGGGTCCATCACCTGCAATACCTGCTTGAGCTTGATGGGCAAAATGCCCCACAGCAGCGCGGTGAGCAGTGCCAGGAACAGGCCATAGACCCAGCGGCCGGAAGTCTTGTGCATAACGTCCTCGATCGAACCCGGGGTGGGGGTGCCTGGATTCTAAGGACTTCCGGGAAAAATGCCGGGAAAAGAATTCATCAGTTCATTCCCCGACGGCATGTCAGGGCTATTTCTTGTGCTTGGCGAACGCCGCTTCCAGTGCATCGTTGATGGTGCGCAACACCTTCACCCGGGCCCAGCGCTTGTCATTGGCTTCCACCAGGGTCCACGGCGCGATCTCGCTGCTGGTACGGTCAACCATGTCGCCCACCGCATCGACATACAGGCCCCATTTGTCGCGATTGCGCCAGTCGTCCTCGGTGATCTTGTAGCGCTTGAACGGGATCTGCTCACGCTCCTCGAAGCGCTGCAACTGGGTCTGCTGGTCGATCGCCAGCCAGAACTTGACCAGCACCACGCCAGCGTTGACCAACTGCTCCTCGAAGTCGTTGATCTCGCTGTAGGCGCGCATCCAGTCACTGGGCGTACAGAAGCCTTCGACCCGCTCCACCAGCACCCGCCCGTACCACGAGCGGTCGAAGATGGTGAACTTGCCGCGTGCCGGGATATGCCGCCAGAAACGCCACAGATAAGGCTGCGCACGCTCCTCTTCGGTGGGCGCGGCAATCGGCACGATGCGGTACTGACGCGGATCGAGCGCCGCCGCCACGCGACGGATCGCCCCGCCCTTGCCGGCGGCATCGTTGCCTTCGAAGGCGGCCACCAGGGCATGCCGGCGCATGTGCTTGTGCCGCAGCAGGCCAGCCAGGCGGGCCTGCTCGGTCACCAGTTGCTCCTGGTAGTCCTGCTTGTCCAGGCGCAAGGTCATGTCCAGCGCGCCCAGCAGGTTGCGATCGTCGATGCTGCGGCCCAGCGGCGCGATATTGCCCTGGTGCTTGCCCTTCGGGTTGACGGCCAGCGCCGCCTGCAGGCTATCGAGCAGGATGCGCCCGACCGCCAGGCTGCGGTAGTGCGGGTCGACCCCTTCGACGATGTGCCACGGCGCATAGTCGCGGCTGGTGCGGCGCAGCACGCGCTCGCCGAACCGCACGACGCGGTCGTAGGTTTGCGATTGCTGCCAGTCCAGCGGACTGATCCGCCAGCTGTGCAACGGGTCGTCCTTGAGCGACTTGAGGCGATCCTTCATTTGCCGCTTGGACAGGTGGAACCAGAACTTGATGATCAACGCGCCTTCGTCGCAGAGCATCTGTTCCAGGCGCTCGGCACCGGCGATGGCCTGGTCGAGCACGGCATCCTTGAACACACCGTGCACCCGCCCCTGGATCATCTGGCTGTACCAGTTGCCGAAGAACACGCCCATCCGCCCCTTCGGCGGCAATGCCCGCCAGTAGCGCCAGGCCGGTGGCCGGGCCAGTTCCTCGTCGGTTTGCTGGTCGAAGGTGAGCACATCGATCATGCGCGGGTCCATCCACTCGTTCAGCAGCTTGACCGTCTCACCCTTGCCAGCGCCTTCGATGCCGTTGATCAGCACGATCACCGGGAAACGCGCCTGCTGCTTGAGTTCGTACTGGGCTTCGAGCAGCGCCTCGCGCAGGGCGGGCACTTCGGCCTCGTAGGTGTCCTTGTCGATGCTGTGACCGATTTCCGCGGATTCGAACATGCTGGGCTCCTTCATTGGATTAGCAAGACTAGCGGATTTTTGTGCGGGTCTGTAATGGCCCTATCGCCGGCAAGCCGGCTCCCACAGGGTTCAGCGCGCCCCCCTGTGGGAGCCGGCTTGCCGGCGATGAGGCCGGTACAAGCACAGCGCAAACTTCGCAGATGACATAAAATCCGCACATCCGCTGCAACCGAGCCAACCATGTCCACCCTCCTCCAGCACGCCCAGATCGACTGGGACGACCAGGGCCGCCCTCATTCGCGGCATTACGACGACGTCTACTTTTCGAAAAACGAAGGCACCGAGGAAACCCGCTACGTGTTCCTCGAACAGACCCGCCTGCGCCAGCGCTGCACCGAACTCGCGCCGCACGCCTGCCTGGTGATCGGCGAAACCGGCTTTGGTACCGGCATGAACTTTTTCTGTGCCTGGCAGCTGTTCGCCGAACACGCCCCCGATGACGCCCGCCTGCATTTCGTCAGTGTCGAGAAGTACCCACTGGGTGCCGATGACATGGCCCGCGCCGTGCGCCTGTGGCCGGAACTGGCCGCCTTCACCGAGCCCTTCCTCAAGCAGTACGTGGCGGTGCACGCGGGCTTTCAGCAGTTCACCTTCGACCAGGGCCGGGTCACCCTGACCTTGCTGATCGGCGATGTGCTGGAACAGCTGCCGCAACTCGACGCTTGCATCGACGTGTGGTTCCTCGACGGTTTCGCCCCGGCGAAGAACCCCGACATGTGGACTCCCGCCCTGTTCGCGCAACTGGCGCGGCTGTCCCGTGCCGGGACCGCGCTGGGCACCTTCACCACCACAGGCTGGGTTCGACGCGGGTTGATCGAAGCCGGTTTCACCATGAAGAAGGTGCCTGGCCTGGGCAAGAAATGGGAGGTGATGAGTGGGGAGTACACCGGTCAGCCTCCAGCCGCCATGGCAGCGCCATGGTATGCCCGGCCTGCCCCGATCGAAGGGCCGCGCCAGGCGCTGGTGATAGGCGCCGGGCTGGCCGGCAGCGCCAGCGCCGCCAGCCTGGCCGCGCGCGGCTGGCAGGTAGTGGTGCTGGAACGGCACGACGCACCCGCACAGGAAGCCTCGGGCAACCCGCAGGGTGTGCTCTACCTGAAACTTTCCGCCCATGGCACGGCCCTGTCGCAGATGATCCTGTCCGGCTTCGGCTACACCCGGCGCCAGCTCGAACAGTTGCAAAAAGGCCGGGACTGGGATGCCTGCGGGGTGCTGCAGCTGGCCTTCGACAGCAAGGAGGCCGAACGCCAGGGCAAGCTCGCCGAGGCCTTCGACAGCGGCCTGCTGCGTGCGCTGGAGCAGGCTGAAGCCGAGGCGATTGCCGGCGTGGCACTGCCTGCGGGCGGCCTGTTCTATCCCGAAGGGGGTTGGGTGCACCCGCCCGCGTTGTGCCAGGCACAGCTGCAGCATCCGAATATTCAGGTGCAGGTCCATCGCAACGTGGTGGAGCTGCGTCGAGCCGACGGCCTGTGGCAGGCCTGGGATGGCGAACAGTTGCTGGCCAGTGCACCGCTGGTGGTGCTGGCCGGCGCCGCCGATGTACGCCGTTTCGAGCCGTGCGCGCAATTGCCACTCAAGCGAATCCGCGGGCAGATCACCCGTCTGCCGGCCACCGAGACAAGCCGCGAACTGCGTACCGTGGTCTGCGCCGAGGGCTATGTGGCGCCACCACGGGGTGACGAACATACGCTGGGGGCCAGCTTCGATTTCCATAGCGATGACCTGGCACCCACCGTGGCCGAGCACCAGGGCAACCTGGCGTTGCTGGACGAAATCTCCACCGACCTGGCCCAGCGCCTGGGCACAGCAAAGCTCGATCCTGAGCAACTGCAAGGGCGTGCGGCGTTTCGCTGCACCAGCCCGGATTACTTGCCGATCGTCGGGCCGGTTGCTGATCCAGAGGCGTTCGTCGAAGCCTTTGCCGTGCTGGGCAAGGATGCGCGGCAGGTGCCCGAGGTGCCCTGCCCTTGGCTGCAAGGGCTGTATGTGAACAGTGGGCATGGTTCGCGAGGGTTGATCACTGCGCCGCTTTCAGGCGAGTTGATTGCGGCGTGGGCCAGTGGCGAGCCATTGCCGTTGCCCCGGGCGGTGGCCGAGGCCTGTCATCCGAACCGGTTTGTGTTGCGCAGGGTGATTCGCGGGAAGTGAAATTGGTGGGGCTCGGCGTTGGATATTTGGCGCTCGATCTCAAAATCCCCACCAACCTAACGCCATGCACCACCGCCATATAACAGATCGATCTAAAACTCTCACAAATCACCTAGGTCAGTTCCTTACAGGTGCCCTAATCCGGGGCACTGATTCCCCAACGGACAAACCGGTAAGGACCTATGTGCGGATTAGCAGGAGAGTTGCGTTTCACCCCTATCGACCAAGCCCCTCGCCCGGCGGACCTCGCCGCGGTAGAGCGCATGACCCATCACCTGGCGCCACGCGGACCAGACGCCTGGGGCTTCCATAGCCAGGGCCCGATCGCCCTCGGCCACCGAAGACTGAAGATCATGGACCTGTCGGACGGCTCGGCCCAGCCGATGGTCGACAACCCCCTGGGTCTGTCGCTGGCCTTCAACGGCGCCATCTACAACTTCCCGGAACTGCGCCAGGAGCTGCAGGCGCTGGGCTACACCTTCTGCTCCGACGGCGACACCGAGGTGCTGCTCAAGGGCTACCACGCCTGGGGCGCGGCCTTGCTGCCCAAGCTCAACGGCATGTTCGCCCTGGCCATCTGGGAGCGCGACAACCAGCGCCTGTTCCTGGCCCGCGACCGCCTTGGCGTCAAACCCCTGTACCTGTCGCGCAACGGCGAGCGGCTACGTTTTGCCTCGACCCTGCCCGCATTGCTCAAGGGTGGCGACATCGACCCGATGATCGACCCGGTGGCGCTCAACCACTACCTCAACTTCCACGCCGTGGTGCCCGCCCCGCGCACCCTGCTGGCCAACGTGCAGAAGCTCGAACCCGGCACCTGGATGCGCATCGACCGCCACGGTGAAGTCGAGCGTCAGACCTGGTGGCAACTGCACTACGGCCCCAACCCGGACGAGCGCGACCTCGACCTGGAAGGCTGGACCACCCGCGTGCTGGACGCTACCCGCGATGCCGTGGCCATCCGCCAGCGTGCAGCCGTGGACGTCGGCGTGCTGCTGTCCGGTGGCGTCGATTCGAGCCTGCTGGTCGGCCTGCTGCGGGAAGTCGGCGTGGATGACCTGTCGACCTTCTCCATCGGTTTCGAAGATGCCGGTGGCGAGCGTGGCGACGAGTTCCAGTACTCCGACCTGATCGCCCGTCACTACGGCACGCGCCACCACCAGCTGCGCATTGCCGAAAGCGAAATCATCGAACAGCTACCGGCGGCCTTCCGTGCCATGAGCGAACCGATGGTCAGCCACGACTGCATCGCCTTCTACCTGCTCTCGCGAGAAGTGGCCAAGCACTGCAAGGGCGTGCAAAGCGGCCAGGGCGCCGACGAGCTGTTCGCCGGCTACCACTGGTACCCGCAGGTGGACGGCGCCGAGGATGCCTTTGGCGCCTACCGCGACGCCTTCTTCGACCGCAGCCATGCCGAGTACCGCGACACGGTGCAGGCGCCATGGCTGCTGGAAACCGACGTGGCCGGCGATTTTGTCCGCGAACACTTCGCCCGCCCCGGCGCCCCGGATGCGGTGGACAAGGCGCTGCGCCTGGACAGCACGGTGATGCTGGTCGACGACCCGGTCAAACGGGTCGACAACATGACCATGGCCTGGGGCCTGGAGGCGCGCACGCCGTTCCTCGACTACCGCCTGGTCGAGCTGTCGGCGCGCATCCCGGCCCGCTTCAAGCTGCCTGACGGCGGCAAGCAGGTGCTCAAGCAGGCCGCACGGCGGGTGATCCCCCACGAGGTGATCGACCGCAAGAAAGGCTACTTCCCAGTGCCCGGCCTCAAGCACCTGCAAGGCGCCACGCTGGACTGGGTGCGCGAGCTGCTGACCGACCCCAGCCAGGACCGCGGGCTGTTCAACCCGGCCATGCTCGACCGCCTGCTGAGCAACCCGCATGGCCAGCTCACCCCCCTGCGCGGCTCCAAGCTGTGGCAACTGGCGGCGCTGAACCTGTGGCTCAGCGAACAAGGAATCTGACCGATGAAAGCCCACGAAATCGCTTACGGCCAGCGCCTGCTGCGCGGCCAGGTGCCGTCCTACGAGCGCCTGCAAGCCCGCCTGGCCGGCGACGGCAGCGAGCCCCACGACCAGCCGCGTGCCCTGCACTGCGGCTGGGGCCGCCTGCTGATCGGCCACACGTACCCGGATGCAGCGAGCCTGGCCGAGGCGCTGCAGCAAGAGCAACCGGGAGAGCGCGACATTGCCTTGTACGTGGCCGCGCCCCAGCAAGTGTTGGCCCAGGCGCCCCACCAGCTGTTCCTCGACCCGTCCGACACCCTGCGCCTGTGGTTCACCGACTACCGCCAGGCGCAACGGGTGTTCCGCGGGTTTCGTATCCGCCGTGCGCAAACCGACGCCGACTGGCAAGCGATCAACGGCCTGTACCAGGCCCGCGGCATGTTGCCGGTGCAGCCTGAGCGGATCACCCCGCGCCACCTCGGTGGCCCGGTGTACTGGCTGGCCGAGGACGAAGACAGCGGGACGGTGATCGGCAGCGTCATGGGCCTGAACCACAGCAAGGCGTTCGACGATCCGGAACACGGCAGCAGCCTGTGGTGCCTGGCCGTGGACCCGCAGTGCACCCGCCCCGGTGTCGGCGAAGTGCTGGTGCGCCACCTGATCGAGCACTGCATGAGCCGGGGCCTGGCCTACCTCGACCTGTCGGTGCTGCACGACAACCGCCAGGCCAAGCGCCTGTACAAGAAGCTGGGCTTTCGCAACCTGCCGACGTTCGCGGTCAAACGCAAGAACGGTATCAACCAGCAGCTGTTCCTTGGCCCCGGCCCGCAAGCCGGGCTCAACCCCTATGCCCGGATCATCGTCGACGAAGCCTACCGACGGGGCATCGAGGTGCAGGTCGACGACGCCGCTGGCGGGCTGTTCACCCTCAGTATTGGAGGGCGCCGGGTGCGTTGCCGAGAATCGCTCAGCGACCTTACCAGCGCCGTCAGCATGACCCTCTGCCAGGACAAGCGCCTGACCCAGCAGGCCCTGCACAACGCCGGCCTGCGTGTACCGGTGCAGCAGCTGGCTGGCAATGCCGACGATAACCTGGCCTTTCTCGACGACCACGGCGCGGTAGTGGTCAAGCCGGTGGACGGCGAGCAAGGTCAGGGCGTGGCGGTGAACCTGACGACCTACGAAGCAGTCAGCCAGGCCATCGACCAGGCCCGGCGCTTCGACAGCCGGGTGTTGCTGGAGAGCTTCCACCCCGGCCAGGACCTGCGCATCGTGGTGATCGGCTTTGAAGTGGTGGCTGCCGCCATTCGCCACCCGGCCCAGGTGGTAGGCGACGGCAAGCACAGCGTCAAGGCGCTGATCGAAGCCCAGAGCCGACGTCGCCGGGCCGCGACCGGGGGCGAAAGCCGCATTCCGCTGGACGAGGAGACTGAGCGCACCTTGCGTGATGCCGGCCTCGACTACGCCAGCGTATTGCCCGCCGGCCAGCGCCTGGCCGTGCGCCGTACCGCCAACCTGCATACCGGCGGCACCCTGGAAGACGTGACCGAGCGTTTGCATCCGGTGCTGGCCGACGCTGCCGTGCGCGCGGCACGGGCGCTGGATATTCCGGTGGTGGGGCTGGATTTGATGGTGCGCGATGCCGAAAGCCCGGAGTACGTGATCATCGAGGCCAACGAACGGGTTGGGTTGGCCAACCATGAACCGCAGCCAACCGCCGAGCGCTTTGTCGACTTGCTGTTTCCACATAGCCGGCCGTTGGCGTGATTTTCACTGGCCCTATCGCGGATAAATCCGCTCCTACAAGGGCAGCGCAATCCTTGTAGGAGCGGATTTATCCGCGATAGGCCCCAAAGGAGTACCCCATGTCCCAACACCTCCCCGAACCCGACCTCGACTACCTCAAGCGCGTGCTCCTGGAGATGCTCGCGATCCCCAGCCCGACCGGCTTCACCGACACCATCGTGCGCTACGTCGCCGAACGCCTGGACGAACTGGGCATCCCCTTCGAGTTGACCCGCCGCGGCACCATCCGCGCCACCCTCAAGGGCCGCCAGAGCTCCCCCGACCGCGCCGTCTCGGCCCACCTCGACACCATTGGCGCCAGCGTGCGCCAGCTGCAGGACAATGGCCGTCTGGCCCTGGCGGCGGTCGGCTGTTGGTCGAGCCGCTTCGCCGAAGGCAGCCGGGTCAGTGTGTTCACCGACACCGGCGTGTACCGCGGCAGCGTGCTGCCACTGATGGCCAGCGGACATGCCTTCAACACGGCCATCGACCAGATGCCGGTCAGCTGGGAGCACGTGGAGGTGCGCCTGGATGCCTACTGCACCACCCGCGCCGACTGCGAAGCCTTGGGCATAGCCGTCGGCGACTTCGTCGCCTTCGACCCGCTGCCGGAGTTCACCGAAAGCGGCCATATCAGCGCCCGCCACCTGGACGACAAGGCCGGTGTCGCGGCGTTGCTGGCCGCCCTCAAGGCTGTGGTGGAGAGCGGCCGCCAGCCGCTGATCGATTGCCACCCACTGTTCACCATCACCGAGGAAACCGGCTCCGGCGCTGCTGCCGCCCTGCCCTGGGACGTCAGCGAGTTCGTCGGCATCGATATCGCCCCGGTGGCGCCCGGCCAGGCCTCCAGCGAACACGCCGTCAGCGTGGCCATGCAGGACTCCTCGGGGCCGTACGATTACCACCTGTCGCGCCACCTGCTCAAACTTGCCGGCGACCAGGACCTGCCGGTGCGCCGGGATGTGTTCCGTTATTACTTCAGCGATGCCCATTCGGCCGTCACTGCCGGGCACGACATCCGCACCGCGCTGGTGGCGTTCGGCTGCGATGCCACCCATGGCTACGAGCGCACCCACATCGACAGCCTGGCCGCGCTCAGCCGCCTGCTGTCGGGTTATCTGCTCAGCCCGCCGGTATTCGCCAGCGACTCGAACCCGGCCAATGCGTCGCTTGAGCGCTTCAGCCACCAGCTGGAGCACGATGCGCAGATGGAGAGCGACACACGGGTGCCGGCGGTGGACAGCCTGGTGGGGAACAAGGGGTGAGCAAGGGGGGGCGGGTTTCGCGTAGCATTGTCGGATTCTTCTACCAAGCCGAACGCTGCCATGTTGATTCCTTACGACCAATTGCAAGCTGAAACCCTGACCCGCCTGATCGAGGACTTCGTGACCCGCGACGGCACCGACAATGGCGACGACACACCGCTGGAAACCCGTGTGCTACGGGTGCGCCAGGCGTTGGCCAAGGGCCAGGCGTTCATTCTGTTCGACCTGGAGAGTCAGCAGTGCCAGTTGCTGGCCAAGCATGATGTGCCGCGCGAGTTGCTCGACTGATATCACGGGCCCTATCGCCGGCAAGCCGGCTCCCACAGGTGCCCCACTGTTCTCACGTTCAGTGACGTACCTGTGGGAGCCGGCTTGCCGGCGATGAGGCCGGCACTGACACAATCAGGCCGACTTGGCCTTGCTCGCCTCCCCCGCCTTGATCCGCTTGTACACCTCGGCCCGATGCACCGTCACTTCGCGCGGCGCACTCACACCAAACCGCACCGTGCCCTCGCGCATCTCCACGACCTTGATCTGAATGTCGTCACCAATGGTGATGACTTCGCCTACTTCGCGCCCTATGACCAGCATGCTTGACTCTCCGACAAGAGGAAAAACCGGAGATTGCATGTGGATATTCAGCAACTCAATACATCCACTAAAAATCAGAGCCGTCCTACGTAGGCAGGTAAAAATCCCTACAGATTCTTCCCGCAATCAACGCGTCTGCGCCTTGGCACGCATCTTCACGGCCATGTCCGCCATCTCGTCATACAGCCGCTCCGGCGCCTGCCGTTTGAGCTGCCAAGCCTGGCGCCCGGCTTCGTGCGGAAGGATCAGGAACTCGCCGGCGGCCACCTGCTGGTGGATGTAATCGGCAATATCGGCCGCGCTGATCGGCGAGCCCTCCAGCAATTTCCCCACCTGGGCCTTCATCGCCGGGTTCGGGCCGCGGAACGAATCGAGCAGGTTGGTCTGGAAGAACGACGGGCACACCACATGCACGGCCACTTCCACCTGGCGCAGCTCGACCAGCAGGCTTTCCGACAACGCCAGCACCCCGGCCTTGGCGACGTTGTAATTGCTCATGCCGGGCCCCTGCATCAGCGCGGCCATGGACGCCACGTTGACGATGCGCCCCTTGCTGCGTTCGAGCAGCGGCAGGAAGGCCTTGCATCCCTTGACCACGCCCATCAGGTTGATCGCGATCTGCCAATCCCAGTCCTCCAGCGACAGCTCGGCGAAGAATCCGCCCGAGGCGACTCCCGCGTTGTTGACGATCACATCGATGCCGCCGAACTTCTCCTCGCAGGCCTGGGCCAGGGCGGTGAGCTGGCTGTAGTCGCGCACGTCGCAGCGCTGCACGAAGCCCTCGCCGCCCGCTGCACGCACCAGGTCGAGGGTTTCCCGCAGGCCGGCTTCGTTGACATCGGCCAGCGCCAGGCGCCAACCCTCGCGCGCCCAACGCAGGGCGATCTCGCGGCCGAGACCGGATCCGGCGCCGGTGATCATGATGCGATTGTGCATGGTGGCAGGCCTTGTTCTGGTGAGATTGAGCGAAGTCTAAACAAGGCCATGGGGGCTGGCAGGGTCGATCAGGTTAGTGAATGGGGGAGCATGACTCTGTCCTGGCCCTATCGCCGGCAAGTCGGCTCCCACAAGAACTGCGCAGCACTTGGATTCAGTGGGATACCTGTGGGAGCCGGCTCGCCGGCGATAGGGCCAGGACAGGCCACATACGAATGGAATCTTTCACAAGCGGCACTGGTCCCAATTAACAAGAGGCCAGCAGTCCGAGGCCCTTGACCCTCAACCACGCAAGGACTCCGCCATGACCACGATCCTCATCATCATCCTGATCCTGCTGTTGATTGGTGGCTTACCGGTCTTCCCTCACTCGCGCAGCTGGGGCTACGGCCCTTCCGGCATCGTCGGCGTGGTGCTGGTGATTCTGTTGGTGCTGTTGTTGCTCGGCATGATATGACCCCAATGCGTTCTGCCCGGCCTGGCGCTCCAGATGCCGTTCCAGGCGACGCATGCCGTCGCCCATGGCACGGACCGCCAGGCTGAGCGCCAGCCGCTCCAGCGGTACCGCGTGGCAGCAACGTTCGACCTGCTCGCACAATGCAACCAGCGCTTCGGCGCGGGCAATGCGTGCGCCGCCCTTGACCCGGTGCGCCAGTTCGGCAACGGCGGCTGGGGCATCGCCCAGGTTTTCCAGGCGTTGCAGGTCTTCACGGTTGCTGGCCCGCAGGTCAGCAAGCAGCGCCTTGAGCGCGGCCTCGTCATTACCCACCAGATGCCTCAAGTGCTGCAGGCAGAGCACTGCACCTTCTTCCTCCTGCACAACCGTCGGCTGGGCACTGATCAGCGCCTGGGTCAGGCTGTCGAGGTCCAGCGGCTTGAACAGGCAGTCGTCCATCCCTGCCTCGCAGCTGCGCCGGCGCTCCACCTCCTGAGCGCTGGCGGTAAGGCCGATCACCTGGCAGCGCGGGCGCCCGCTGCGCCGTTCGTGTTCGCGGATGGCGCGGGCCAGGCCGTGACCGTCCAGGCGGGGCATGTTGCAATCGCTGATGACCACGTCGAAATGCTCCTTGAGCCACAGGCGCAAAGCCTGGGCACCGTCTTCCGCCACCCGCGCCTGATGCCCCAGGTAGTCCAGCTGCTGGGCCAGCAACAGCCGGTTCGCCGGATAGTCATCGACCACCAGTACCCGCAGTCGCGCCCCACCCTGCGCCGGAAGCAGAGGGACACTTTCAGGCGACGGTGCCACGGCCGGCAGCAGTGGCAGCTTGAGCTGCACATGCGCTTCGGTGCCCTGCCCCAGGGTACTGCGCAAGCGCAGCTCGCCCCCCATCAGTTGGCACAGGCTGCGGCTGATGCTCAGGCCCAGCCCGGCACTGGCGCGGGATGACTGCCTGTGGTTGCTGGCCTGGCGGAACCGTTGGCCGAGGCTTGCCAATTCGCTGGCGGCGATGCCCACGCCGCTGTCCTTGACCTGCAGCGCCACGTTCATCTGACCCTGATCAAGCATGGCCTGCAGGCTGACCACGATGCGGCCGCGCTCGGTGAACTTGATGGCATTGCTCAGCAGGTTGGCCAGCACCTGCTTGAAGCGCAGCGGGTCGAGCATCACCTCGGTGTCCACCGCGCCACTCATCTGCATCTGCAGATCAAGGCCCTTGCCACGGGCCTGCTGCTCGAACAGCTGGATCACCCGTGCCACCAGTTCGCGCAGGCGCACGCGCTGGGGCGCCAGCTGCAGGTGGCCGGTCTCGATGCGGGTGATGTCCAGGATGTCACCGATCAGCTCTTTCAGCCCACGTGCGGCATCGGTCGCCACCTCGATGGCCAGTCGGTCGAGGATGCCCTGGGCGGCCTTGCGCTGGGCCAGTTCCAGCATGCCCAGCACCGCATGCAGGGGGGTGCGGATTTCGTGGCTGATGGTGGCGAGAAACTCGGTCTTGGCCTGGTTGGCCGCATCGGCCGCACGTTTGGCCCGCCGCAACCGCACCTGCAGGCGGCGCAGGTAGCGGATCCACAGCAGGGCGAGGAACAGCAGGCCGAACGCCGTGCCAAAGCCGAACAGGATCTTGCCGCGATGGCGCGACCAGACGCCGTCGGGGACGATCATCGGGTTGCGCCAGCGGCGCACCAAGGTGCCCGTCTCGCGCGGCGTCAGGCTGAGCAAGGCGCTGTCGATGATGCCCAGCAGTTCGCTGGCGCCCCGGGCACCGGCCAGGGCGAAGTGCGCCGGTGGCAGGGCAAGGCTGGCGCTGATCTGCAATTGCCCGGGGTACCAGCGCGCGACCAGCGGACGGGCGTCGTCGAGGGTCAGCAAGGCGGCATCCACCTTGCCATCGGCGACGGCACGCAGGGCATGCAGCGGGCTCGACAACAGGCGCTGGTTTACCTGCGGGTAACGGCCTTGCAGCACCTCGACCATGGCGCTGCCCCAGACCAGCGCCACGCGCCGTCCGGCCAGTTGCTCAAGGCTCTGCGGCGCATTGGCGCCCTTGCGGCTGACCAATACCCGAGAAGCGCTCAAGTAGGCCCGGCTGAAGCCCAGGCGCTGCTCCAGGCTGGCGCTATGGG
Source organism: Pseudomonas sp. NPDC089395 (assembly GCF_044749525.1). Classification (NCBI taxonomy): domain Bacteria; kingdom Pseudomonadati; phylum Pseudomonadota; class Gammaproteobacteria; order Pseudomonadales; family Pseudomonadaceae; genus Pseudomonas; species Pseudomonas sp. NPDC089395. Next base: position 68,427 of record NZ_JBIVID010000011.1, on the reverse strand, counting down.
GCAAGCCGGCGATCAGCTGCGCCTTGCCCTGGCTGACCTGCTCGATCATCTGCTCGACGCCCGCCCCGGCCTGCACCTCGAACTTCAGCCCCGTGCGCCGGGTGATCAGCTGCAGCACATCCAGGGTCAGGCCGTGCAACTGGCCCTTGCTGTCGCGGTAGCTCAATGGCAGCAACTGGTCATCCACCAGCACTCGCACGCTCGGGTTGTCGCGCAGCCAGCGTTGCTGGGCTTCGCTCAACTGGACGTCGCTGATCCCCTCCAGGGCATCGTCCACCAGGCGTGGCAGCGGCGAGCCATTGTCGAGCGATGCAAAACCGATGCCCTGGCGCGGCAGGGCTGCGTGGCCGATTTCTTCCACCCCGCTCATCTGGCTACGCCCCTGCACGTAGCGTGCGATCAGGGCGTTGCCCAGGTACAGGTCGGCCTGCCCCAGGGTCAAGGCAGCCAGGGCGCTGAAGGCAGTCGGATGCACCTGCACTTGGGCTTGGGGGTAGAACTGGCTCACCTGGTCTGCTGTGCGATAGCCATTTACCATGACCAGGCGCAACGACCCTGGACGCTGGATGCTGGTTTTCAAGTCCTGGGCGAGCAGCAGCGGGTGGTCCTCGGCGTAGGGCGGCGACAGGCGCAAGCCGGCCTGTAGCGCCTGCTGGGTGGTCACCGAGCCGAGCAGGTCCACCGTGCCGTCATGCAACGCTGACACCGCGGCTTCGAAGGATTCGAACACCTGAACCTGCATGTCGAGGTTCAGGTGCTCGGCCACCAGACCGGCATAATCGGCAGTGATGCCCTCGTAGGCACGGCCTGTGCCGAGGATGTCGAGCGGTGGCTGGTCATTGCCGAGCACCCCCAGGCGCAGCACACGATGGCGCCACAGCCAGCGCAGGTCGCCGCTGTCGGGCTCGGCACGCGGCCCATCGAACGCCGCGCGACCGTGGAACACCGGCGCCGACAGGCCCGGCAAGGGAAACAGACAACACAGCAACATCAGCCAGAGTGCACGCACGGTTCAGATCAGTTGGTTGCGACGAGCGAAATCCGCCATGTCGATGAGTGAGTTCAAGCGCAGCTTTTCCAGCAAGCGGCCTTTGTAGGTGCTGACGGTCTTGTTGCTCAACAGCATGGCTTCGCCGACGGCCTTGTTGCTCAAACCCCGGGACAGGTGCTGCAGGATCATCAGCTCGCGGTCGCTGAGGCTGGCGATGCGCTGCGCGTCCGTGGCGTGCAGCTCCTGGCTGTGCACCGAACTCAGGGCTACATCGGGGAAGTAGGTGAACCCCGACAGCACCGCCCTCACCGCCTTGTTCAGCTCACCCAGGTCGTTGGTCTTGGACACGAAGCCCGCCGCCCCGGCCTGCATGCAGCGCAGGGAATAGGCTTCGGCCATGTGCGAGGTCAGCACCAGGGTCTTGGCCGGAGGCTCATGTCGCTTGACCCGGGCGATCACCTCCATGCCGTCGAGCCCGGGCAGGCTGATGTCGAGGATGATGATGTCGGGCGCCTGCTCACGCGCCAGACGCACTGCATCGATGCCGTTGTCGGTCTGGCCGACGATCTCCAGGCGCTCCTGGCGCAGCAGCATGCACACCGTGGCGCGAATGAACGGGTGGTCATCCACCACCAGTGCGCTAGCCATGGGCAACCTCCCCTGCGGGATCACGCTGCCGGCCGCTCATCCCTCCAGCACCATGGGCTTGCGCGCGATGCCCTCGTGCAGCTCGAACTGGTGCACCTTGGCCGCCTGACCGTCGAACTGGCGGGTGCGCCCGGGCAGCAGGTGGTGCTTGGTGGCGGGCTCGCAGAGCTGGTCCTGGGCCTGGCACTGGCGGAAGTGGTCGAGCACCACGGTGGCATTACCCTGATTGCTCACGGTCAGCGCGCCGCCCTGGCGGGTGATCGGGGTCTGGTAGCGGGTTTGCGCCGGGTGCACGAACAACAGGGTCCCGTAGCCGGCCAGCAGGTTGACGCCGGCCTTGAGGCTGTCGCGGTAGGCCTCGGCCTCCTGCTCGCTGACGGCAAAGCCGTCGCCCTGCTCCGGCAACACGGGGATGAAGCGCAGGCGGTAGTAGCGCTCCTGGTCCCGCGAACCGCGGTACAACAGGCGTACCGCCTGCATGCCACGGGCCGGCACGATCAGCCGGGCCGGGCTGACCACCAGGCCGCGCTGCTCCAGGGCCAGGCCGTCGAGGGCGACTTCACGGGGCGCTTCGCGGCCGTCGTAGACCAGCTCGACCACACTGACCTTGACGAAGGCGGTGGAGTCACCGCCGTTGCGTACCCGCTTGAGCAGGGTGCTCTTGCCCTCCTCCAGATAATCGTAGAGCCCGCCGACGTTCAGTTCCGGGGCCGCCTGGGCGACGCACGGCAGCAGCGTCAAGGCGAGGCAGAATGGGCGCAACAGCTTCATGGAAAAATCCTCATAGCAAAAGGCCGCTGATAGCCAATAGGCATCACGACAATCATTGTGGTCTTTTGCTTTCGCGCAAAAAGCAGGAAATTTCCCTACGGGCTGAGGAAATTTCCTAAAGACAATCTGGGCAACTCAGAGCTGCGCTTCGAATACCACCGTGACCAGGCCCTCATAGCGGCTGCCAGGATGGTCGAGCATGCTCGGGATCTCGCTGCCCGCCACCTCGAAATGCAGCTGCCCGGGCTGGTTCCAGACGGTGCTGGTCGGCTCGATCTTGAGTGCCGCCGCTTCACGGGTGGGGATCGCTTGTTTGCTGATGGGCGCGCCGTTGTGCTGCATGCTCGCCGGCAGGGTCACCGCCACTTGTACCGGCACCATGTGCCCGGCGTTTTCACGCAGGCCGCACAGCCCACCGAGTTCATACTGGCAGCGCTTGTAGAGCTTGATCGGGCCGGTGCTCCAGATGCGCAGCGGCAGGTCACGGTACAGCCGGGTCGGAGCGCCGCGCCCGCCGAGCCAGGCCATCCAGCCGCCCGGTGGCTCCAGTACCGCACGGTCTGAGCCGGGCGGGAACTGCAGGTACAGGTCGTGTTGCACGTCGAGTTCGAAATGCACCCTGAGCTGGCTGGCATTGAGGTCGGTGACGGCGTTGCCGAAGTCGAACTCCCCGCCCGGGCCGATGCTGTAGGCGATACTGCCGCGGTAGATGCCCTGGGGCATGCCGATCGGGCGCGGCATGATCAGCTCGTAGTTGACCCCGAACTGGCTCACGGCCACGTCATTGGTCAGGCCGAGATTGGTGTCGGTAACCTCGTGACAGGCTTGCGGTGCCGACGGGTTGTTGATCGACCAGCGGAATTGGGTACGGGTAGTGTTACTCACCCCGATGATCATTTGGCAACCACCCCGTGCCGACGCTGCCAATCGCCCGTTTTGAGTCAGCCTTCGCAAGTGCTGGCTGAGCGCGCGAATGCGAAAAGTAAGGGTGTAGCGCGCCCCATTGTCGTTGACGACCTCCACCTGGCGCTCACCCGGCATCTGGATGAAATGCCTGTCGCGGATATCCGGGGCCTGGTTGATGATGGTTTTGTTGTAGGTAATCGGCAGGTCAGCCGTGTAATTGTTGCCTTGCGTACACGCCGCAGGCCATACCGCACAGAACGCAGCGGGTGGCGTGACGTTTTCGAATCGTCCATCGGGCTGGCCGCGGTAGCGCATGGTCAGGGTCATGTCGATTGCCTGGCTCGCCAGCGACCAACTGCCAGAGAGCAGCAGCAATGCCAGGGACATCAGTTTGCGAACGCTCAACTTCTGTTCTCCATTTGCACGGGCGCGGCATCGGCCATGCGACCTTCGGCACACGACACATCCCCCACCAGCATCACATCCCCTTCCCGCTGCAACTGCTTCAGGTCGAGTTCGAGCAGGCACAACGCCGCGCCGCCCTTACGCACTTCCAGGGTCGGCGTCGACTCGCTCATTTCCACGGCAAAATGCCCGCCGGCCTCGCTGACACTGCGGCTGGCGTGGTTGACCACCTGCGCGCCCTGCAGGGGTTGCCCGTCACGGTCGAGCAGGCGGCCAAGCACGGTCACCGTGCGCATCACCCGCAACTTGCGGTAGCCGACGCCTCCGCGATTGAGGTGGTAATCGAAACTGGTGGGCTGGATGACCGCTGCCGTTTCGTTGTCGCCGTCGAAATCGAACTGCACGTAGCCTGACTTGTAGGCGCCCACAGGGATCACGTTGCGCCCGGGCTGCAGCGCGGCGCTCAGCCCCTGCAGGTCATCGGCGCGCAGCTTGAGGCCCTCGATATCGCTCTCGACATCCACGATCAGGCCAGCATCGTGAGGCAGGTACTGCCCCGTCATGGCCAGCTTGCCCTCGCCCACCGCCACGATGCTCTGCAGGTTCAGGCCGGTACTGACTTCGCCGTTGTAGGAAGAACTCTGGGCATAGGCGTCACCGTACAGCGCTTGGTTCTGGAACTGCGCATTGCCACCGAAGCCTGCGCCGTAACGGTCCGCCGTGACGGTTGCGCCGAGGCTGCGCACCAGCCCCAGGTCGACATCGCGCTGGTAGGCCAGCGAGGCATTCTGGTCGCGCCCGCCATCGTGCGAAGTGCGGCTGCCGATGCTGGCGGCAATGCGCTCGCCTGGCCCCCCCAAGCTCATGCTCACCGCCAGGTTGACGCCACGGTTGCGCGCCTCGCCGCTGCTGCGGGTCCCGGGGCGGTCGAACAGGCTCAGGCGCCAGTTGGCGTCGGATCCGAGAAGTTTGCCGTAGTACGACCAGCCCAGGTCCACGCCCAGGCCAGCGGCGGCGCCGGAACTTTGCGCCAGGCGGATTGTTGCCGAGCTGCGGTTGTTCAGGCGCTGGGTCAGCAACAGCGAGGTCTGGCTCTGCTCGGAATAGCGCACGATCTGGCTATGGGTCGGGCGGCTGACCGTTTCCAACCACGACCGGCTGTGGCTGAACACCAACGAGCCGTATTCATGGTTGTGAATGACCTGCAGGTCGTAACCGTTGCCCTGGTCCTCGGTGCGGTAGAGGTTGCCGTAGAGCTTGAGCCGATCGAGCGGGTCCCAGTCCAGCGATGTGCCGTACTGCATGGCCTCGTCGACCTGCTGCACGGAAAATCCGAGCACCGCCCGCGGGTGCAGCAGGTAGTTGGCCAGCACGCCGGCGCTGAGGCTGTCGTCGTGTTCTTCGTCCCAGTTGCTCAGCAGGCTGGTCTGCTGACCCAGGTACAGGTTGTAGCGCCAGCGGCTGTCGGCGTTGCGCCAGTTGCTGGGCTTGTAGACGAATTCGTCGGTGCGCGAGGTTTCCTGGCCGTCCTCGAGCAGGCGCACCTCGACCTGGTAGATGCCACCTGGCAGCACGCGAGTGTCCAGGGCTTGCAGGCCGGGTTGCACGGGCTGGCTGTTGATCAGCACGCCGTTGCGGTAGATCTCTACCACGCCGGGGCGGTTGGGGGTGACATAGATCGGCGTGGTACTGGGCTGGCCGTTGTCGATCAGCAGGCTGTCGCTGCTGCCAAACATCAGGCCGAGCGTGGTATCGGGGCTCTGGCCGAGCAGCCGGGGCTGGCGAGTCAGGCCCTGGGCGCCAGGGGTGAAATAGCCCAGGCGGAAGAAATGTTCGGCGTGCAGGCTTTCGGCGTACAGCTGGCTGACCCGATGGCGGGTCTGCTGGCCGCTGATACCGCCACGGTCGACCTGGGCGTCGGCCAGGGTCGTCCAGTTGTCGAGGCTGCCCTGCCCCTGAAGTGAAAACAGCCCGCTGGTGTCGCGCCCGTCACTCACAAGGTTGAGCTGGTTGCGCAGCAGCAGGCCACTGCCTTGTTCGGGCAGCGTGTGAAAACGCGGGGCATCGCCGGCCAGTTCAGCGGCATGAGTGAGCAATGAGAGCTGCGAATTGACCAGGCTGTAGTGGATCGCGCGCAAGCCGTCCGGACAGTCCTTCTGGCAGTCGCCGAGCGGCCGGCCGGCGGCCAGGCGCTCCTGCCAGCGGCGGCGCAAGGTGTCAGGCTCGCGGCTTTCCAGGTGGTCGGTGAATTCCAGCAACTGCACCCGCTCGTCGCGGCTGAGCACCACCATGGCATCGCCCAGGTAGCGGCCATCCAGGTCGACCCGAACCGCCAGCGGCACGTCGAAGAAGTGTTCCTCGAACTCCCGTGGCAGGCCCTGGGCCTGGCTGACCACGCCCATGGCGCTGCCTTCGGCAGCGGCAGTGAATGGGAGCACGGCAAGGCATGCCGTGAGCAGCAAAGTCTTTGTAGTTGAAAAAAAGGCCATGACCCTGTCTGCGAGCAAAACGTCGCCCTCACCCCCGGCGCGACCCAGGGGCGAAGGTGAGCAACAACGGGTGAAAGGAAAAATGTGCGAGGGCGTCAGATCACGGTGCAGCGGTTTCGAACATCATGCTGACCAGGCCTTGGTAGTTGCCTGGCTTGTAGCCACCGGCCGGTACCTGTGGCGCGACTTCGAAGTCGACGATCGCACCCGGCGCGGCTTGGGCCTCGGAGAGGATCTCGGTGGCGTTGGTGGTGAGGACGGTTTCGCCGATCTTGACGTCCAGGTCGATGGCGTCCAGGCCGCTGCTGACCACGGCCGGGGACAGCAGGTGGGCGGTGATCGGGCCGATGGTGCTCTTGGCCTGGAGCTGCTTGCGAACCGGGGTCAGGGTGCCTTGAAACGAGTTCCAGGCCATGTCTTGCGGGTCGTTCATCCAGTTGCCGCCGACGGGCTCGACGTAGAAGTTGGCAGTGGGGACAGTGGCGGTGATCAGCACCTGTTTCTCGATCGGGTCCTCGGCCATGGCGGGGCCTGCGGCCAGAACTGCGAAGGGGAGCGCCAGAAGCAATGCTTTCACGAATGTATCTCCTTGAAACCTGTAGTTAACATCTTCGAATGATCGCCAATCAGGCAAAGCGCCGTTGACAGGTGAATTATTCGGATTTGTCTGCAGGGGAAATACGGGATCGCTCCGAGCGAGTTGTTGAAATTTCCGAGGGATCGCCGGCAAGCCGGCGATAAGGCCAGTAAAAACAACAACGCCCCGACAGGCGGGGCGTTGTGTTCAAGCTACAGATGCAAGCTTAGTGCGACACCGCGCCGCTGGCACCCAGGCCAGTCTGCGAACGGACGAACTGCGGGTAGAACAGCGCACGCTCGTCATCGGCCGCCTTGGACTTGTCGGTGACCGAGAAGAACCAGATACCGGCGAAGGCAATGATCATCGAGAACAGCGCCGGGTACTCGTACGGGTAGATGGCTTTCTCGTGACCCAGGATCTGTACCCAGATGGTCGGGCCGAGGATCATCAGCGTCACCGCACTGATCAGGCCCAGCCAGCCGCCGATCATGGCACCGCGGGTGGTCAGCTTCTTCCAGTACATCGAAAGCAGTAGCACCGGGAAGTTGCAGCTGGCCGCGATGGAGAACGCCAGGCCGACCATGAAGGCGATGTTCTGCTTCTCGAACAGAATCCCCAGACCGATCGCCAGCACGCCCAAGGCGATGGTGGTGATCTTCGACACGCGGATCTCGTCCTTGTCGTTGGCCTTGCCCTTGCGCCATACGCTGGCGTACAGGTCATGGGACACCGCCGAGGCACCGGCCAGGGTCAGGCCAGCGACGACCGCCAGGATGGTGGCGAACGCTACCGCCGAGATGAAGCCGAGGAAGATGCTGCCACCCACGGCATCGGCCAGGTGCACCGCCGCCATGTTGTTGCCGCCCAGCAAGGCGCCAGCGGCATCCTTGAAGTCAGGGTTGGTGCTGACCAGCAGGATCGCGCCGAAGCCGATGATGAAGGTCAGGATGTAGAAGTAGCCAATGAAGCCGGTGGCATACAGCACGCTCTTGCGCGCTTCCTTGGCATCACTGACGGTGAAGAAGCGCATCAGGATGTGCGGCAGGCCAGCGGTACCGAACATCAGCGCCAGGCCCAGGGAGAACGCCGAGATCGGGTCCTTGACCAGGCCGCCCGGGCTCATGATCGCTTCGCCCTTGGCGTGTACCTTGATCGCCTCGGAGAACAGGGTGTTGAAGTCGAAGCCCACGTGCTTCATCACCATCAGTGCCATGAAGCTGGCGCCGGAGAGCAGCAGCACCGCCTTGATGATCTGCACCCAGGTGGTGGCCAGCATGCCGCCGAACAGCACGTACAGGCACATCAGGATGCCCACCAGGATCACCGCGACGTGGTAGTCCAGGCCGAACAGCAGCTCGATCAGCTTGCCGGCGCCGACCATCTGCGCAATCAGGTAGAACGCCACCACCACCAGCGAGCCGGAGGCCGACAGGGTGCGGATTTCCTTTTGCCCGAGGCGGTACGAGGCAACGTCGGCAAAGGTGTACTTGCCCAGGTTGCGCAGGCGTTCGGCGATCAGGAAGAGGATGATCGGCCAGCCGACCAGGAAGCCGATGGAGTAGATCAGGCCATCGTAGCCCGAGGTGAACACCAGCGCGGAAATCCCCAGGAACGAGGCCGCCGACATGTAGTCGCCGGCAATCGCCAGGCCGTTCTGGAAACCGGTGATCTTGCCGCCGGCCGCGTAGTAGTCCGCCGCCGACTTGTTGCGCTTGGAGGCCCAGTAAGTGATACCGAGGGTGAAGGCGACGAAGGCCACGAACATGGCGATCGCCGAGACGTTCAGCGGCTGCTTCTGCACCTCGCCGGTGATGGCATCGGCTGCCCACACGGCGGGTGCGAAAGCGCCGCAGGCCAGGACGGCCAGGGCTTTGGCGTGGCGAATCATTGTTGCGCCTCCTTGAGGATGGCCTTGTTCAGCTCATCGAATTCGCCGTTGGCGCGGCGCACGTAGATGGCGGTCAGGACGAATGCCGAAACGATCAGGCCGACGCCCAGGGGAATACCCCAGGTAATCGACGACTCGGGGCTGAGCTTGGCGCCCAGCAGGTGAGGACCGTAGGCGATCAGGAGGATGAATGCGCAGTAGAGGCCAAGCATGATCGCCGAGAGAATCCAGGCGAAGCGCTCGCGTTTGCTGACCAGCTCCTTGAAGCGGGGGCTGTTTTGTATCGAGAGGTAAATGCTGTCGTTCATTGTTTTTGTCCTAGCAGCACAGATAGGGGATGGAACCCACACCGTCACTTTATGCTGCCGTTGGACGCCAACCAGACGACCTTAGTCTTAGATGCAAGAGTGTTTTGCAGGATCTGTAAGAAAGCGGGGGCGCTTTGCGCCCCTTTCGCGACACAAGGCCGCTCCTACAAGGGACCGCGAACCCTTTGTAGGAGCGGCCTTGTGTCGCGAAAGGGCTGCAAAGCAGCCCCCGCATCCACCATTACTTACCGGTCCACTCCTTGACCCGCTCCGGATGCTTGGCCACCCAGTCCTTCGCAGCCGCCTCAGGCTTGGCCCCATCCTGAATCGCCAGCATCACCTCGCCGATCTCATCCTTGGATTGCCACTGGAACTTCTTGAGGAATTCGGCAACTTCCGGCGCCTTCTTGTCCAGCTCCTTGCTGCCGATGCTGTTGACCGTTTCCGCCGCGCCATACACCCCTTTGGGGTCTTCCAGGAACTTGAGCTTCCATTTGGCGAACATCCAGTGCGGCACCCAGCCGGTCACGGCAATCGACTGTTGCTTGGGATAGGCACGCCCCAGTTCCGCCGTCATGCCCGCCCCGGAGCTGGCCTGCAGCTTGTAGCCGGTAAGGTCGTAATCCTTGATCGCCTGCTCGGTCTTGATCATCACGCCGGAGCCTGCGTCGATACCGACGATCTTCTGCTTGAAGCTTTCGTCGGTCTTGAGGTCTTCAATGCTGGTTGCCTTGACGTATTCGGGGACGATCAGGCCGATCTTGGCGTCCTTGAAGTTGGCGCCGTAGTCGACCACCTTGTCCTTGTTCTTGGCCCAGTACTCACCGTGGGTGACCGGCAACCACGCCGAAAGCATGGCATCGAGCTTGCCGGTGGCCACGCCCTGCCACATGATCCCTGCAGCAACCGCCTGCAGTTTCACGTCGTAGCCGAGCTTCTGCCTGATCACTTCGGCGGCCACGTTGGTGGTCGCCACACTGTCGGCCCAACCATCCACGTAGCCGATGCTTACCTCTTTAGCCATTGCCTGCGCAGCGCTCATGGCCAATACCAGAGCGGTACCCACTCCCAGGAAACGTCGCATCTTCATCAAAGCATCCCCTCGTCAGGTCTTGGAGAATGCATCATGTGCCTGCAACCACCGTCGACCTGCTCCATCTGCGACCTGTACCCGAACCCATTGCGACAGCACTATGCCATTAGCGGCAGGGGCCCATACAGTTCTGCGCGATCCTTGCATGCCAAAGGTTTGGCGCCGGGCTACTATCTATCGTTTTGCGCCTGACGACGGACCGCCCGATGCCCAACCCTGCCCGCCTGCTGTTGCCACTCTACCTGCTCGCCTGCCTGCTCGCCCTGCTCGGGCTCGGCGCGCTCTGGTACGGGCTGGGCAAGCCGTTGCACCTGCCAGACGCCGCCAGCCCCACGCACAAGCTGCAATGCGCGTCGTACACCCCGTTCGACAAGGACCAGTCGCCCTTTGATCAGCCCTTCCGCCTGCGGCCGGCCCGCATGGACGCCGACCTGGCGCTGCTGGCCGAGCGATTTCAGTGCATCCGCACCTATTCCATGACCGGTCTGGAGGCCATCCCGGCACTGGCGCGCAAGCACGGCCTGAAGGTGATGCTCGGGGCCTGGGTGAATGCCAACCCGGTCGACACCGACAAGGAAGTGAAGCTGCTGATCGCTTCCGCCAACGCCAACCCCGACGTGGTCAGCGCGGTCATCGTCGGCAACGAGGCACTGCTGCGCAAGGAAGTCACCGGCGAGCGCCTGGCGGCGCTGATCGGCGAGGTCAAGCGCCAGGTCAAGGTGCCGGTAACGTACGCCGATGTCTGGGAGTTCTGGCTGCAGCATCCGCAGGTGGCGCCGGCGGTGGACTTCCTGACCATCCACCTGCTGCCGTACTGGGAGGACGACCCCAGTAGCATCGATGACGCCCTGGCCCATGTCGCCGAGGTGCACCAGGTGTTCGCCAACCGTTTTGCGCCCAAGGACGTGCTCATCGGTGAAACGGGCTGGCCCAGTGAAGGCCGACAGCGCGAGACCGCCGTGCCCAGCAGGGCCAATGAAGCGCGCTTCGTGCGCGGCTTCATCGCCATGGCCGAGGCCAACGGCTGGCACTACAACCTGATCGAAGCCTTCGACCAGCCGTGGAAACGCGCCAACGAAGGGGCAGTGGGCGGTTACTGGGGGCTCTACGATGCCGACCGGCAAGACAAGGGCGTGCTCGAAGGGCCGGTGAGCAACTTACATTTATGGCCGCAGTGGTTGCTGGCCAGCGTGGTGCTGATGGCCGCCATGCTGGTGCTCGCAGGGCGCCCCGCTACGGCTGCCGGCGCCCTGCTGTTGCCGCTGCTGGCGGCGTTTGGCGCAGGTTGCCTGGGGCTGTGGGGCGAGCTGATGCGTACCCATGCACGGTTTGCCGGGGAGTGGCTGTGGGCGGTGTTGCTGGCGGGATTGAACCTGCTGGTACTGATTCATGCCGGCCTGGCCCTAGCGCGGCGTGCGGGGTGGCGTGAGCGCCTGTTCGCCTGGCTCGAAGCGCGTGCCGGGTGGCTGTTGCTGGCGGCGGGGTTCGCGGCTGCGGTGAGCATGCTGGCGATGGTGTTCGACCCGCGATACCGCAGCTTCCCGACAGCGGCGCTGGCCTTGCCGGCGGTGGTGTATCTGCTGCGGCCGGTGGCGGCGGCGCGGGCGGAAGTGGCGTTGCTGGCCTTCATCGTCGGCGCTGGCGTACTGCCGCAGCTTTACCGTGAAGGGCTGCAGAACCAGCAGGCCTGGGGCTGGGCGGTGGTCAGTGTGTTAATGACTGCAGCGTTGTGGCGCAGCTTGAGGTTGCGCCGGGCTGGATGACAGCCCCTGTCAGCGCCGACGCGCTTGCCGGACCAGGCGCAACCCCGCCAGCACTACTGCGAATACCGCGATGCTAGCGGTATACAAGACCAAGGCCGGTACCCCGAACACCAGCGCCAGCGCCGCCAGCCACCCTCCGCCGCGACCAGAAACCACCTGCGCCAGCAATGCCAGCCCCAATCCGGCCCAAGCCAACACCTGGAAGTGAATCCCCAGCCCAAGCACCGATCGCACCTGGCACTGCCAGTACTCACCCGGCACCGTGCACAGCCCGACCCACCGAGCGTCTTCCATCAACCCATAACGCACGCCATAGCTGGCAGCGAGCCACAGCGCGAGACACAGCAACAACGAAGCGGCCGGCAGCGAACGAGACATCCTGTTCTCCCATGGCGGTCATCGAAAGGCACTATGATCGCCCATGGCCTGTCTCAAGGCAAAACCGCGGCTTAGCAGCTATGTTGCAATTAGCAGGGACACCAAAGACCCCTGCACTTGGCAACTTTGCAGGCCTGGATGTGGTCCTAGCCTGCGTATTGCACGACCTTGTACCTTCTGGGGGATTACATGCTTCGATCTTGGCGCCTTGTCGCCCTTCTTGGCGGCCTGTTCATGGCTGCTGCCGCGTCGGCTCGGGATATCGACGCCGCCAGCTACGGTTTCCCCTTGACCAACCCGTTCGAGGCGACCATCGCTACCACACCGCCCGAACAGCGACCGACACTGCCCAGCGACGATGAAATCGACCAGGCCGACTACAGCCTCAACCTGCGCCCGGAGCGTGAGTTCACGCTACCCGACAACTTCTGGTCGGTGAAAAAACTCAAGTACCGCCTGGCCAAGCAGGACCATGAAGCACCCCTGATCTTCCTCATCGCCGGCACCGGTGCGCCCTACTCCAGCAGTATCAACGAGTACCTGAAAAAGCTGTTCTATCAGGCCGGCTTCCATGTGGTGCAACTGTCGTCACCGACCAGCTGGGACTTCATGAGCGCCGCCTCGCGCTTCGCCACCCCCGGCGTCAGCAAGGAGGATGCCGAGGACATGTACCGGGTGATGCAGGCGGTGCGTGCCCAGCACCCACGCCTGCCGATCAGCGAGTTCTACCTCACCGGCTACAGCCTGGGCGCGCTGGATGCGGCATTCGTCAGCCACCTGGACGAAACCCGCCGCAGCTTCAACTTCAAGCGCGTGCTGCTGCTCAACCCGCCGGTCAACCTGTACACCTCGGTCAACAACCTTGACAAGCTGGTACAGACCCAGGTCAAGGGCATCGACCGCAGCACCACGTTCTATGAGCTGATGCTGGACAAGCTCACCCGCTACTTCCAGGACAAGGGCTACATCGACCTCAACGACGCCTTGCTGTACGACTTCCAACAGTCGCGCCAGCACCTGTCCAATGAACAGATGGCCATGCTCATCGGCACCTCGTTCCGCTTCTCGGCAGCCGATATCGCCTTCACTTCAGACCTGATCAACCGCCGCGGCCTGATCATTCCGCCGAAGTTTCCGATCACCGAAGGCAGCAGCCTCACGCCGTTCTTCAAGCGCGCCCTGCAGTGCGATTTCGACTGCTACATGACCGAGCAGGTGATTCCGATGTGGCGCGCCCGCACCGATGGCGGCAGCATCCTGCAGCTGGTCAACCAGGTGAGCCTGTACGCGTTGGAGGACTACCTGCGTGACAGCCCGAAGATCGCCGTGATGCACAACGCCGACGACGTCATCCTCGGCCCTGGCGACATCGGCTTCCTGCGCAAGGTATTCGGCGATCGCCTGACGCTCTACCCCCATGGCGGCCATTGCGGCAACCTCAATTACCGCGTCAACAGCGACGCCATGCTGGAGTTCTTCCGTGGTTAACAAATGCCTCCTCGCCACCGCCCTGCTGGTTGCCGGCAATGCCCTGGCCGCGGAAACCGCGCCACGCGCCAGTGTGATCGAAGCCGACCCGCAGGTGACAACACAACCGCTGGAACCGGAGTCCGATGGCTTCATCGACCCGCTGCGTGAACTGAAATTCAATCCCGGGCTCGACCAGCGCGAGTTCGAGCGCTCGACCCTGGCAGCCTTGAACGTGTACGACCCGCTGGAGTCGATGAATCGGCGCATCTACCACTTCAACTACCGCGTGGACCAATGGGTGCTGCTGCCGCTGGTGAGCGGCTACCAGTACGTCACCCCAAGTTTCGTGCGTACCGGCGTGAGCAACTTCTTCAACAACCTGGGTGACGTGCCCAACCTGCTCAACAGCGTGCTGCAGCTCAAACCCAAGCGTTCGGCAGAAATCACCGCCCGCCTGATGTTCAACACCATCATCGGCGTGGGCGGGCTGTGGGACCCGGCGACCAAGATGGGCCTGCCGCGCCAGAGCGAAGACTTTGGCCAGACACTGGGCTTCTATGGCGTGCCGGAAGGGCCGTACATCATGCTGCCGGTGCTGGGCCCGTCGAACCTGCGTGACACCACCGGGGTGGTGGTGGACTATGCCGGGGAACAGGCAGTGAACTTCCTCAATGTGCCGGAAACCAGCACCGATCATCCGGAGATCCTGCTGTTGCAGGTGGTGGACAAGCGCTATACCACGCGCTTCCGCTATGGCCAGCTCAACTCGCCGTTCGAGTACGAGAAAGTGCGGTATGTGTACACCCAGGCGCGCAAGTTGCAGATAGCGGAGTAAAGGTTTGCCTGCGCAGTCGTTGTAGGAGCGGCCTTGTGTCGCGAAAGGGTCGCGAAGCGGCCCCAGGTTTTCAGCGCCGGAGCACATATCGATGGGGCCGCTTTGCGGCCCTTTCGCGACACAAGGCCGCTCCTACAGGCCCAGAAACTGCTCCAGCTCCCGCCTTTTGGCCAACGCATCCCGCCGCCCCAGCTCGATCAGCTCGCTGCAGTAGCTGGCCTCGAACAGCAAGTAACTCAACACCCCCGCCCCACTGGTCCGGGTCGCCCCCGGCCCGCGCAGGAACAGCCGCAACGCCGCCGGCAGCTCACGCCGGTGCCGCGCGGCGATCTCGTCCAGGGGCTGGCTGGGCGCCACCACCAGTACCTCGATCGGCGCCAGGCCCAGGCGCCGGGCATCCAGGTGGGCAGGCAGCAGGTGGCTGAGGTGGTTGAGCCGCTGCAGCAGCTCGATGTCATCTTCCAGGCTGTCGATGAAGGTGCTGTTGAGCATATGCCCGCCAATCTGCGCCAGGCTCGGTTGCTGGCCGCTGAACACACGCTGGGTCGGTAAAGGCGGCGCCGGCCGTTGCGGGTTGCCGCTGACCCCGACCACCAGCACGCGGCTGGCGCCAAGGTGCAACGCCGGGCTGATCGGCGCCGACTGGCGTACCGCGCCGTCACCGTAATACTCGTCGCCCAGTCGCACCGGCGCGAACAGCAGCGGAATCGCCGCGCTGGCCAGCAGGTGGTCGATGGTCAGCGGCGTAGGCACGCCGATGCGGCGGTGGCGCAACCAGGCGTCGATGGTGCCGCGGCCCTGGTAGAAGGTCACCGCCTGGCCGGCGTCGTAGCCGAACGCAGTCACCGCCACCGCACGCAAGTGCTCGGCGGCCAGGGCATCGTCGATACCGCCAAGGTCAAGGTGCGACTGCAGCAGCTGGCGCAAGGGGCTGCTGTCGAGCAGGGCCACCGGCGCGTTACCCCCCAGGCCCAGCAGGTTCTGGCTGACGAAGCGGCTGGCTTGGCGAATCACCCCTGGCCAGTCGCTGCGCAGCACCAGGTGGCTGCGAAAGCCCTGCCAGAAACGGGTGAGCGCTTGCACCGATTCACTGAAGCGGCTGGCGCCGCTGGCCAGGGCCACGGCGTTGATGGCGCCGGCCGAGGTGCCGACGATGACCGGGAACGGGTTGTTCGCGCCAGGGGGCAGCAGCTCGGCGATGCCGGCCAACACGCCGACCTGGTAGGCGGCGCGGGCACCGCCGCCGGAGAGGATCAGGCCGGTGGTTGGGGTCATCGAGTCCTTCCTGGCGTCAGGGCCGGGCCTGAAAAAAAGCGGTCAGCGCTTTTTCTTGTCATACAGCCGCGGCTCACCCTCGGGCCGCGACTTGAAGCGACGGTGCGCCCACAGGTACTGCTCGGGACATTCGCGCAACACGCCTTCGATCCACTGATTGATGCGCAGGCAGTCGGCCTCTTCGCTTTCACCGGGGAAGTCCTCCAGCGGCGGATGGATCACCAGACGATAGCCGCTGCCATCCTCCAGGCGCTTCTGGGTGAAGGGAATGACCTGCGCCTTGCCCAGCCGGGCAAACTTGGTGGTGGCGGTGACCGTCGCCGCCGGGATACCGAACAGCGGCACGAACAGGCTCTGCTTGGCACCGTAGTCCTGGTCCGGCGCATACCAGATGGCACGGCCAGCGCGCAGCAGCTTGAGCATGCCGCGCACGTCTTCGCGCTCCACCGCCAGCGAGTCGAGGTTATGCCGCTCGCGGCCGTTGCGCTGGATGAAGTCGAACAGCGGGTTGCCGTGCTCGCGGTACATGCCGTCGATGGTATGGACCTGCCCCAGCAGTGCGGCACCGATCTCCAGGGTGGTGAAGTGCACCGCCATGAGAATCGCGCCCTGCCCGGCCTGTTGCGCCGCCTGCAGGTGTTCGAGGCCTTCGATGTGCGCCAGGCGCGCCAACCTGGCCTTGGGCCACCACCAGCTCATGGCCATTTCGAAGAAGGCAATGCCGGTGGAGGCGAAATTCGCCTTCAACAAACGGCGCCGTTCGTCGACGGACAATTCCGGGAAGCACAGCTCCAGGTTGCGCGCGGCAATGCGCCGACGCTCGCCGGCCACGCGGTACATCAGCGCGCCCAGGGCACTGCCGAGCCACAGCAGGGCCCGGTACGGCAGCTGCACCACCAGCCACAGCAGGCCCAGGCCAAGCCACAGGCCCCAGAACCGTGGGTGAAGGAAATAGGGACGAAAACGCGGGCGTTCCATTGAAGCTTCCGGTAGGACAAAGGCTGAGCATTCTACATCGGATCCGCGCCGGTTGCGGCCAACCGGTCTTATCGTTATAAGTCAGGGCACTTTTTTCGCAACTTGCCGTCTATGCAGACCATGAGCCCAAACCCCACACCCGACACCGCCTCCGTGTTCCAGCTCAAGGGCAGCATGCTCGCCATCACTGTGCTGGAACTGGGGCGCAACGACCTGCAAGCCCTCGACCGCCAACTGGCGGCGAAAGTGGCCCAGGCACCGAACTTCTTCAGCAACACGCCACTGGTGCTGGCCCTGGACAAGTTGCCGGCCGACGAAGGCGCCATCGACCTGCCCGGGCTGATGCGCATCTGCCGCCACCACGGCCTGCGCACCCTGGCCATCCGCGCCAACCGCATCGAGGACATCGCCGCGGCGATCGCCATCGACCTGCCCGTGCTGCCGCCCTCCGGTGCCCGCGAGCGGCCGCTGGAGCCGGAGCCCGAGGTGAAGAAGCCCGAACCGGCCCCGGCCCCTGCGCCGCCCCCCGCTGCCGAGCCTGAAATCCGTCCTACCCGGATCATCACCTCGCCGGTGCGCGGCGGTCAGCAGATCTACGCCCAGGGCGGCGACCTGGTGGTCACAGGCTCCGTCAGCCCAGGCGCGGAACTTCTCGCCGATGGCAACATCCATGTGTACGGCGCCATGCGCGGCCGCGCCCTGGCCGGCATCAAAGGCAATACCAGGGCACGCATCTTCTGTCAGCAGATGACCGCCGAAATGGTCTCCATCGCTGGCCAGTACAAGGTCTGCGAAGACCTGCGCCGCGACCCGCTGTGGGGTTCCGGCGTGCAAGTCAGCCTGTCCGGTGACGTGTTGAACATCACCCGTCTTTAACGGATACTTGCCGTCATTTTTAGAGCAACTTTTTTACTCGTTGCCGTTTTTTTGCATTTTTGCTGGGACACGCGTCCCGACTTAATTTAGGGGTGAAACACCTTGGCCAAGATTCTCGTCGTTACTTCCGGCAAGGGGGGTGTGGGCAAGACCACCACCAGCGCCGCCATCGGCACCGGCCTCGCACTGCGCGGCCACAAGACAGTCATCGTCGACTTCGACGTGGGCCTGCGTAACCTCGACCTGATCATGGGTTGCGAACGTCGCGTGGTGTACGACTTCGTCAACGTGGTCAACGGCGAAGCCAATCTGCAACAGGCCCTGATCAAGGACAAGCGCCTCGAGAACCTGTTCGTACTGGCCGCCAGCCAGACCCGCGACAAGGATGCACTGACCCAGGAAGGCGTCGAAAAAGTACTGATGGAGCTGAAGGAAACCTTCGAATACGTCATTTGCGACTCGCCGGCCGGTATCGAGAAGGGCGCGCATCTGGCGATGTACTTCGCCGACGAAGCCATTGTCGTGACCAACCCGGAAGTATCCTCGGTACGTGACTCCGACCGCATGCTGGGCATCCTGTCGAGCAAGTCGCGCCGCTCCGAGAACGGCGAGGAGCCGATCAAGGAACACCTGCTGATCACCCGTTACCACCCCGAGCGCGTCGAAAAGGGCGAAATGCTCAGCATTGCCGACGTCGAAGAGATCCTGGCGATCAAGCTCAAGGGTGTGATTCCCGAGTCTCAGGCGGTTCTCAAGGCTTCCAACCAGGGCATTCCGGTCATCCTCGACGACCAGAGCGATGCTGGCCAGGCGTACAGCGACACCGTCGACCGCCTCCTGGGCAAAGAGAAACCCCTGCGTTTCATCGAAGTGCCGAAGCAAGGATTCTTCGCGCGCCTGTTTGGAGGCAAGTAAACCATGAACCTTTTTGACTTCTTTCGTGGCAGACAGAAACAGACCAGCGCGTCGGTGGCGAAAGAGCGTCTACAGATCATCGTGGCGCATGAGCGCGGCCAGCGCAGCGAGCCGGACTACCTGCCGGCCCTGCAGAAAGAACTGCTCGAAGTGATCCGCAAGTATGTGAACATCGGCAACGATGACGTGCACATCGAGCTGGAAAACCAGGGTAGCTGCTCGATTCTGGAACTGAACATCACCTTGCCGGATCGCTGATCTGGCTAATCCGGGGCTGCTTTGCAGCCCTTTCGCGACACAAGGCCGCTCCTACAGGGGTTAGTGATCTCTGTAGGAGCGGCCTTGTGTCGCGAAAGGGCCGCAAAGCGGCCCCAAATGATTTACACCGCTCTCACAGAGAACCCGCAATGCCGCTGTCGAACGTGCAGATCCTCCATGAAGACGCCGCCATCCTGGTGGTCAACAAGCCGACCCTGCTGCTGTCGGTGCCAGGCCGTGCCGACGACAACAAGGACTGCCTGATCACCCGCTTGCAGGAAAACGGCTACCCGGACGCGCTGATCGTTCATCGCCTGGACTGGGAAACCTCCGGCATCATCCTGCTGGCCCGTGATGCCGACAGCCACCGCGAGCTGTCGCGCCAGTTCCACGACCGCGAGACCGAGAAGGCCTACACCGCCCTGTGCTGGGGCCAGCCGGCGCTGGACAGCGGCAGTATCGATCTGCCGCTGCGCTACGACCCGCCCACCAAGCCACGCCATGTGGTGGACCATGAACTGGGCAAGCATGCCTTGACCTTCTGGCGCATCGTCGAGCGCTGTGGCGACCACTGCCGCGTCGAACTGACGCCCATCACCGGGCGCTCGCACCAGCTGCGCGTGCATATGCTGTCGATCGGGCATCCGCTGCTGGGCGACCGGCTGTATGCCAACCCTGAGGCGTTGGCGGCGCATGAACGGCTGTGCCTGCATGCTTCGATGCTGAGCTTTACCCACCCGGTTACCGGCGAGCGATTGAAGTTCGAGTGCGCGGCACCGTTCTGAGTTTGTGTGTTGGCTGTCCTGGCCTCATCGCCGGCAAGCCGGCTCCCACAGGTGGATCACTGCCCTTGAGAACAGTGGAATAGCTGTGGGAGCCGGCTTGCCGGCGATGGGCCCGACACAATTTGTGATCTATCTGCGTTAAACTCGCGCCACTGCTGTCTGGAGTGAGCTATGCGCGAAGCACTGAATACCGGCCTGATTGATTTTCTGAAGGCCTCCCCGACGCCCTTCCATGCCACCGCCAGCCTGGCCCAGCGCCTCGAGGCTGCCGGTTACCAGCGCCTGGATGAGCGTGACAGCTGGGCCACGGTGCCTGGCGGTCGCTACTACGTTACCCGCAACGATTCCTCGATCATTGCCATCAAGCTGGGCAAGCAAGCGCCCCTGCTGAACGGCATCCGCATGGTCGGCGCGCACACCGACAGCCCGTGCCTGCGGGTCAAGCCGCAGCCTGAGCTGCAGCGCCAGGGCTTCCTGCAACTGGGCGTGGAAGTCTACGGCGGCGCCCTGCTGGCGCCGTGGTTCGACCGCGACCTGTCGCTGGCCGGGCGTGTCACCTACCGCCGTGACGGCAAGGTGGAAAGCCAGCTGATCGACTTCAAGCTGCCGATCGCGGTCATTCCCAACCTGGCCATCCACCTCAACCGCACCGCCAACGAAGGCTGGCAGATCAATCCGCAGACCGAACTGCCGCCGATCCTTGCCCAGGTGGCCGGTGACGAGCGCATCGACTTCCGCGCCCTGCTCACCGAGCAGCTGGCCCGCGAGCACGACCTCAACGCCGATGTGGTGCTGGACTACGAACTGAGCTTCTACGACACCCAGGATGCCGCGCTGATCGGCCTGAACGGCGACTTCATCGCCGGTGCCCGCCTGGACAACCTGCTGTCGTGCTATGCCGGCCTGCAGGCGCTGCTGGCCGCCGACAGTGACGAAACCTGTGTGCTGGTGTGCAACGACCACGAGGAAGTGGGCAGCTGCTCGGCCTGTGGCGCCGACGGCCCGATGCTGGAACAGACCCTGCAGCGCCTGCTGCCGGACGGCGACGCCTATGTACGCACCATCCAGCGCTCGCTGATGGTCTCGGCCGACAACGCCCACGGCGTACACCCCAACTACGCCGACAAGCATGACGGCAACCACGGGCCCAAGCTCAACGCCGGGCCGGTGATCAAGGTCAACAACAACCAGCGTTACGCCACCAACAGCGAAACAGCGGGCTTCTTCCGCCACCTGTGCATGGCCGAGGAAGTGCCGGTGCAGAGCTTCGTGGTGCGCAGCGACATGGGTTGCGGTTCGACCATCGGCCCGATCACCGCCAGCCACCTTGGCGTGCGTACCGTGGATATCGGCCTGCCGACCTTTGCCATGCACTCGATTCGCGAGTTGTGTGGCAGCCAGGACCTGGCGCACCTGGTGAAGGTGTTGACGGCGTTCTATCGCAGCCGCGAATTGCCCTGAGATTGATGTTGTCAGTGCCGGCCTCTTCGCGGGACAAGCCCGCTCCCACAGGATCTGCGTCGGACCTTTGGGAGCGGGCTTGTCCCGCGAAGAGGCCGGCACAGGCACTACACCTGCCCAGGATCAATCCCCGCCCCCCTTCAACCCGCTATGCTTAACGCATGCCCCCATGCCATAAGGTTTGCTGTCCATGTCCCCGTTCTTGTCCCTGTTCGTACCGGTGTTCCTGTTCCTGATGCTGCTGACCATCGGTTTCAGCATGCGCGAGCGCAACATCGGCGTATTCATGATGTGGATCGGTACACTGGGCATCTTCGGCCTGACCTGCTGGAAGATCCTGGAGAAACTCCCCACATAAACCTCTACACTCGGTCAATCGTTTGACCTGAGGTTGATTTCCCGGTGCCTGCCCTCCTGCGTTGCCTTGCCCTGCTGCTGTTTCTCTTCGTTTCCCCGGCCCAGGCGGCGGGCCTGCCCGGCCTGCTCGGCTCGAAAGCGCCAGCCCAGCCCGAGGCGACCGAGCCACTGGGCAAGTCGCTGGACGAGGTG
This sequence comes from Pseudomonas sp. NPDC089395, assembly GCF_044749525.1. Taxonomy (NCBI): domain Bacteria; kingdom Pseudomonadati; phylum Pseudomonadota; class Gammaproteobacteria; order Pseudomonadales; family Pseudomonadaceae; genus Pseudomonas; species Pseudomonas sp. NPDC089395. The sequence continues at coordinate 46,805 of NZ_JBIVID010000011.1, read as the reverse complement.
ATCAAGAACCTGGAGAACGACCAGCAACGCGCCAAGCTGCTGGCCGACCTGAAGAAGCTGCGCGATGCCACCAAGCAATCGCAACCCGCCGCCGAACAGGGCGTACTGGGCCTGATCGGCGGTGCCTTGCACGACCTTGAAAAGCAGTTCAGCGGTGAGGCCAGCCCGTTCAATCGATGGGCGCTGGAAATCGACCAGGCCCAGACAGAACTGACCGAACTGATGGTGCCCGTGCGCGAGTGGCCGGCGATCCTGTTCGGCTTTGCCGCGATCATCGCCGTCTGGAGCCTGCTGGCCTATGCCTTCAACTGGATCGGCCACCGGGTGCGAGTGCGCTTCGGCTTGACCGAGGAACTGCCCCAGCACCCACGCACCTGGGACCTGGTGCGCTTCGCCCTGCGCAAGCTCGGGCCGTGGCTGGTGGCGCTGGTGTTCACGGTGTACCTGAGCTTTGCCCTGCCCTCCTCGCTCGGCAAATCGATGGCCATGGTGCTGGCCTATGCACTGGTGGTAGGCACCTGCTTCTCGGCCATCTGCGTGATCGCCTTCTCCTTGCTCGACGGCCCCCATCGTCACCGTGCCCTGCATATCCTGCGTCACCAGGCCTTCCGCCCGCTGTGGCTGATCGGCAGCTTCGCTGCCTTTGGCGAAGCCATGAGCGACCCACGCCTGACCGTCGCCCTCGGCACGCACCTGGCGCATGCCCTGGCCACCCTTGCCAACATCATCGCCGCGCTGTGCACGGGCCTGTTCATCCTGCGCTTCAGAAGGCCGATCGCTCACCTTATCCGCAACCAGCCTCTGGATCGTCGCCTGACCCGCCGCACCCTGAGCGACACCATCGAACTGCTGGGCAGTTTCTGGTTCGTGCCGCCGCTGATCCTGGTGGCGATTTCGCTGATCGCCACGTTCGTTTCTGCCGGCGACACCAGCACCGCCTTGCGACAATCACTGATGTGCACGGTGCTGGTAGTAGTGAGCATGGTGCTCAACGGCCTGGTCCGCCGCCACGCCGCCAACCCGAAACGCGCCAACAAGCGCCAGGCGGTCTACACCGAACGCCTGCGCAACTTCGCCTACGCCCTGCTGCACCTGGGCATCTGGCTGGTGTTCATCGAGCTGGGGCTGCGGGTGTGGGGCCTGTCGATGGTCGGCTTCGCCGAGGGCGAAGGCCACGAAGTCAGCATGCGCCTGGCGGGGCTTGCCGGGACGTTGATCGCCGCCTGGCTGGTGTGGATCCTGGCCGACACGGCGGTGCACCACGCCCTGGTGCGTTCGCGCCGGGGCCTTGCCAACGCCCGTGCGCAAACCATGATGCCGCTGATTCGCAACGTGATGTTCGTGGCCATTTTCATCGTCGCGGTGATCGTCGCCCTGGCCAACATGGGCATGAACGTCACGCCGTTGCTGGCCGGTGCCGGTGTGATCGGCCTGGCCATCGGTTTTGGTGCGCAGTCGCTGGTGGCCGACCTGATCACAGGGCTGTTCATCATCATCGAGGACTCGCTGGCCATCGATGACTACGTCGATGTCGGCGGCCACCTGGGCACGGTCGAAGGCCTGACCATCCGCACCGTGCGGCTGCGCGACATCGACGGCATCGTGCACACCATTCCGTTCAGTGAAATCAAGAGCATCAAGAACTACTCGCGCGAGTTCGGCTATGCGATCTTCCGCGTGGCGATCCCGCACAGCATGAACATCGACCAGGCCATCACGCTGATACGGGAAGTGGGGCAGAAACTGCGCAACGACCCGCTGATGCGCCGCAACATCTGGTCGCCGCTGGAACTGCAGGGGGTGGAGAGCTTCGAGTCGGGGTCGGCCATCCTGCGGGCGCGCTTCAAGACGGCGCCGATCAAGCAGTGGGAAGTGTCGCGGGCGTTCAACCTGGCGCTGAAGCGCCAGCTCGACGAAGCGGGGCTCGATTTGGCGACGCCGCGGCTGTCGGTGCAGGTGGTCACGGCCGGGGGTGGGGGGATGACGGAGTCCGGGTCCTCCCGTTAGGGCCTCATCGCCGGCAAGCCGGCTCCCACAGGTATCCCACATTCCTTGTGGGAGCCGGCTTGCCGGCGATGGGGATCACGCCCTATCCAGCCTGCGCGCGGATGCGGATCGCATCATGCCGCCAATACTCCAGGTCACAGTCGATCAGGTGCCCATGCTGGTCACTGTTGACCCGGGTGATATGCAGCCCCGGGCTGCCCGCAGACACCTTCAGCGCCGCCGCCGCGTCCACCGGCAAGGCGGTGGGCAAGATCTCGAAGCGCACCTGCCCATATTCGATGCCATACACCCGCCCATAGATCTCGGTCAGCGACTGCGCCAGCTCCTGTTCGAGAATACCCGGGAAATACTGCGGGTTGAGGTAATGCTCGGCATACAGCACCGCCCGCCCATCGATCCGCCGCAACCGGCATATCCGCACCACGCTGGACAACGCCGGCAGGTGCAGACGTGCGCAGATGGTCGCCGGGGCCGGCTGCAGGCGGGCCGACAACAGCTCGGTGGTAGGTTGGCGGCCTTGGGCCCGCACCATTGCATGAAAGTGACTACGCTCGATCAGGTCGTAGGTCAGCCGTTGCGGTGCGACGAACCAGCCGCGCCGCTCCTCACGGTAGATCAGGCCCTGGGCCTCCAGCTGCACCAATGCCTCGCGCAGGGTGATGCGCGTGGTGTCGAACACCTCACTGAGCTTGCGCTCGGCGGGTAGCTTGCCACCCGGCGCAAGCAAGCCGTGCTCGATCTGCTCCTGCAGGGCATGGCAGATGGCTGTTACCGCACGCGGTGGCGTCGACTGCATCAAGGGTTACCTATCTGGACTAGTCCAGCCCCACGACAGGGCCTCTGGAGAATAGTGCAAGCCTAGGCAGGGCTGATGAACATCCTGTGACAGAGGCTTCGGCCAAGCCACTGCCAGAAGCGCGCCAAGCCCGCAAATTCAAGGGTGCGAACTGGTCTACGCTGTACTTTCAGGTAACCGTGGCCAGCGCTCGAGGCCTTTCCCTACATCAAACTGTCACGCAAGCGGCCTACCTTGGCGCAAGGTTTGCTGACCTAGACCAACGGTTCCCAAGCAACGGTTTCATGCATCACCACGATCGCTAAAGGCACCCACCCAAGGAGCTTCGGATGAAAAAGTTCTTCATGGCGTCACTGCTCGGCTCGGCTATCGCCCTGTGTACCTCGGCCATGGCCGCAGGCACCGACCTCAAGGCCCTGGAAGACGCCGCCCGCAAGGAAGGCGTAGTGAACAGCGTGGGCATGCCCGATGCCTGGGCCAACTGGAAAGGCACCTGGGAAGACCTGGCCAGCAAGTACGGCCTCAAGCACACCGACACCGACATGAGCTCGGCCCAGGAGATCGCCAAGTTCGACGCCGAGAAGGACAACGCCAGTGCCGACATCGGCGACGTCGGCGCAGCCTTCGGGCCGATCGCCGTGACCAAAGGCGTGAGCCAGCCCTACAAGCCGAGCACCTGGGACCAGGTGCCTACCTGGGCCAAGGACAAGGACGGCCACTGGGCGCTGGCCTATACCGGCACCATTGCATTCATCATCAACAAGGACCTGGTCAAGGAAGAAGAGCGGCCGAAATCCTGGCACGACCTGGAAAAGGGCAAGTACAAGGTCGCCATAGGTGACGTCAGCACTGCCGCCCAGGCGGCCAACGGCGTGCTCGCCGCCGCCATTGCCTACAAGGGCGACGAGACCAATATCGCGCCAGGGCTGCAATTGTTCACCAAGCTGGCCCAGCAGAAGCGCCTGTCCATGGCCAACCCGACCATCCAGACGCTGGAGAAAGGCGAAGTGGAAGTTGGCGTGGTATGGGACTTCAACGGCCTGAGCTACCGTGAACAGATCGACCCCAAGCGCTTCGAGGTGCTGATCCCATCCGACGGTTCGGTGATTTCCGGCTATACCACCATCATCAACAAGTACGCCAAGAACCCCAATGCGGCCAAGCTTGCGCGTGAGTACATCTTCAGCGATGCCGGGCAGATCAACCTGGCCAAGGGACATGCCCGCCCGATTCGCGCCGAGCACCTGACGTTGCCGGCCGATGTGCAGGCCAAGCTGCTGCCCAACGAGCAGTACGGGGCTGCGCAACCCATCAAGAATGCCGAGGTGTGGGAAGCGACGTCCAAGAAGCTTCCGCAGATGTGGCAGGAGCAAGTGATCATCGAGATGGAGTAAGGGCCTGGCTTTTCTAGTGCCTGAACCGGCCCTTTCGCGGATCAAGCCCGCGAAGGGGACGACGCGGTAATGACCGACACCCCAGCGGAGCAATCATGCAACACAACGTCATCCTGGTCCTGCTCGACGGCCTCAACCATCAGGTAGCCCACCACGCCATGGGCCACCTGCATGCCTATGTCGAAGCCGACCGCGCCGCGCTGTACCGTGTGGAATGCGAGCTGCCTTCACTGTCGCGCCCGCTGTACGAATGCATCCTCACCGGCGTGCCGCCGATCGACAGCGGCATCGTGCACAACAACGTCAACCGCCTGTCCAACCAGCGCAGCGTGTTCCACTACGCCCGCGAGGCCAACCTGGGCACGGCAGCGGCGGCCTATCACTGGATGAGCGAGCTGTACAACCGCTCGCCCTTCGACCCGTTGCGCGACCGCCACACCCACGCGCCGAAAATGCCGATCCAGCACGGCCTGTTCTACTGGGCCGACCACTACCCCGACTCGCACCTGCTGGCCGACGCCGAATACCTGCGCCGTCGCCACGCGCCGAACTTCCTGCTGGTGCACCCGATGAACATCGACGACGCCGGCCATCGCCACGGCCTGGACAGCAGCCAGTACCGCAACGCCGCGCGCACCGCCGACATTCTCCTGGCCGACTACCTGCCACGCTGGCTCGAAGAGGGCTACCAGGTGCTGGTCACCGCCGACCACGGCATGAACAACGACCGCTCGCACAACGGCCTGCTGGCCGAAGAACGCGAAGTGCCGCTGTTCGTGTTCGGCGATGCCTTCAGCCTCGACCCTGTGGCCAAGCCGCTGCAGACCGAGTTGTGCGGCACCATCTGCGAACTGCTCGGCGCGGCCCACGACAAGACCGTGTGCCGGGAGCTGCTCAAGTGACTGCAGCCAATAGCAGCAGCACCCGCGGCCGTTACCTGGCCCTGCTCTGCCTGCTACCTTTCGCCGTGTTCTTCGTCATTTTCCAGATCGCCCCGCTGGCCTGGGTGGCGATCAACAGCGTGCAGTCGGACGCCGGTTGGGGCCTGGAAAACTTCACCAAGGTGTTCGCCTCGAAGTTCTACCTGCAGGCCCTGCAACGCAGCCTGGAGATCAGCTTCTGGTCGAGCCTGTTCGGCATCGTCATCGCCACCCTCGGCGCCTACTCGCTGCGCCAGGTGGATTCGCGCCTGCGCGACTTCGTCAGCGCCTTCGCCAACATGACCAGCAACTTCGCCGGCGTGCCGCTGGCCTTCGCCTTCATCATCCTGCTTGGCTTCAATGGCGCGCTGACCCTGCTGCTCAAGCAGGTCGGCCTGTTGGAGGACTTCAGCATCTATTCCAAGAGCGGCTTGATCCTGGTGTACACCTATTTCCAGATCCCGCTCGGCGTGCTGCTGCTCTACCCAGCCTTCGACGCCCTGCGCGAAGACTGGCGCGAGTCGGCAGCGCTGCTTGGCGCCAGCCACTGGCAATACTGGCGGCATATCGGCCTGCCGGTGCTGACCCCGGCACTGCTGGGCACCTTCGTCATCCTGCTGGCAAACGCCCTGGGCGCCTACGCCACGGTGTATGCGCTGACCACCGGCAATTTCAACGTGCTGCCTATCCGCATCGCCGGCCTGGTGGCCGGTGACATCACCCTCGACCCGAACCTGGCCAGCGCGCTGGCCATGGTACTGGTGGGGTTGATGACGCTGGTTACCGTGGTGCACCAATGGCTGCTGAAGAGAAGCTACCATGCGCGCTGAGTCCTCCTACAAACCCCGCTCCGCAGCCCTGTACCACCGGCTGGTGGTTTACCTGCTGTTCCTGATCCTGCTGCTGCCGCTGGCTGGCACCCTGCTCTACTCGCTGGCTACCAGCTGGTCGGCCAGCCTGCTACCCAGCGGCCTGACCCTGAAATGGTACCTGGCACTGTGGAGCGAGCCTCGTTTTCTCGCGGCGTTCGGCCAGTCGCTGCTGGTGTGCGTCGGCGCCCTGGTGCTGTCGGTGGTGCTGATCCTGCCGCTGTTGTTCGTGGTGCACTACCACTTCCCTCGGCTCGACGCACTGATGAACATCCTCATCCTGCTGCCCTTCGCGGTGCCGCCGGTGGTGTCGTCGGTTGGCTTGCTGCAGCTCTATGGCAGCGGGCCGATGGCCATGGTCGGCACGCCGTGGATCCTCATTGGCTGCTACTTCACCATCGCCCTGCCCTTCATGTACCGGGCCATCACCAACAACCTGCAGGCGATCAACCTGCGCGACCTGATGGACGCGGCCCAGTTGCTCGGTGCCAGCACCTGGCAGGCAGCGTTCCTGGTGGTGCTGCCGAACCTGCGCAAGGGCTTGATGGTGGCCCTGCTGCTGTCGTTCTCGTTCCTGTTCGGCGAGTTCGTGTTCGCCAACCTGCTGGTGGGCACCCGCTACGAGACCCTGCAGGTGTACCTGAACAACATGCGCAACAGCAGCGGCCACTTCAACAGCGCCCTGGTGATCTCGTACTTCGCCTTCGTGCTGGTGCTGACCTGGGTCGCCAACCGCTTGAACAAGGACAAGACCTGACATGAGCTTCGTCAGCGTACAGAAATTGCACAAAGGCTATGCCGGCATCCCAGTATTCGAGAACATCGACTGCCAGATCGAACGCGGCGAGTTCGTCACCCTGCTCGGCCCGTCCGGTTGCGGCAAATCCACCCTACTGCGCTGCATCGCCGGGCTGACGCCGGTGGACGGCGGGCAGATCCTCCTCGATGGCCAGAACATCGTGCCACTGAGCCCGCAGAAGCGTGGCATCGGCATGGTGTTCCAGAGCTATGCGCTGTTTCCCAACATGACGGTTGAACAGAATGTCGCCTTCGGCCTGCGCATGCAGAAGGTAAAACTCGAGGAGAGCCAGGTGCGCGTGCGCGAGGCCCTGGAGCTGGTGGAGCTGGGCAGTTTCGCCGGTCGCTACCCGCATCAGCTGTCTGGCGGCCAGTGCCAGCGCGTGGCCCTGGCCCGCTCGCTGGTCACCCGGCCCCGCCTGCTGCTGCTCGACGAGCCGCTGTCGGCGCTGGATGCACGTATCCGCAAGCACTTGCGCGAGCAGATTCGCGCCATCCAGCGCGAGCTGGGGCTGACCACCATTTTCGTCACCCACGACCAGGAAGAAGCGCTGATCCTGTCCGACCGCATCTTCCTGATGAACCAGGGCCGCATCGTCCAGAGCGGAGATGCCGAAACCCTCTACACCGCCCCCGTCGACCTGTTCGCCGCGGGCTTCATCGGCAACTACAACCTGCTCGACCCGGACAGCGCCAGCCGCCTGTTGCAGCGCCCGGTGGCCAGCCGCCTGGCGATCCGCCCGGAATCGATCACACTGGGCCGCAATGGCGAACTCGACGGCGAAGTCCGCAGCCATAGTCTGCTCGGTAACGTGATCCGCTACCGGGTCCGGGTGCGCGACGTGGAGCTGGTGGTCGATGTGCTCAATCGCTCATCGGCCGACCTGCATGCAGACGGCCAGCGGGTATCCTTGTCGATCGACCCTACCGCGCTACGGGAAGTGGCCTAAGGAGATTCAACACATGGCACTGGCAATTTTCGATCTGGACGAAACCCTGATCCACGGTGACTGCGCATCGCTGTGGAGCGAGCAGATGGCGCGGCTGGGCTGGGTCGACGGCAAGGACTTCCTGCGCCGAGACCATGCGCTGATGGAGGCCTACGGCAAGGGGCACCTGCAGATGGAGGAGTACATGGCCTTCAGCCTGGAGCCGATTGCCGGGCGTACCCTGGAAGAGGTCGAGCATCTGGTCCAGCCGTGGGTCGAGGAGGTGATAGAGCCGATCATCTACGGCGATGCGTGCCGCTGCATCGCCGAGCACCGCAAGCGTGGTGACCGCGTCCTGATCATTTCGGCCTCGGGTACGCACCTGGTCGGGCCGATCGCGGCGCGTCTGGGGGTGGACGAATACTTGGCGATCGAGCTGGAGGCGGTGAATGGGGTATATACCGGCAAGACCCATGGGGTGCTGACCTATCGCGAAGGCAAGGTCACTCGGTTGCTGGAGTGGCTGGATCAGGAGCAGGAGAACCTGGAAGGGGCCAGTTTCTACTCCGATTCACGCAATGATCTGCCGTTGTTGCTGAAGGTGGACTACCCGCATGTGGTGAATCCCGATGCAGTGCTGCGCGAGCATGCCGAGATCAATGGGTGGCCGATTTTGAGCTGGGCTTGAGGACCATGGGGGCGCTCTGCGCCCCTTTCGCGACACAAGGCCGCTCCTACAACTCCTGTAGGAGCGGCCTTGTGTCGCGAAAGGGCTGCGAAGCAGCCCCGGCAATCTCAAACCACAGCCGGATCGATCACCATCACCAGCTTGCCCGACACCTGGTTGCTCTCAAGCTCGGCATACGCCGCCTGGGCAAACTCGACCGGGTAGGTATCGACCAGTTGCGGCGACAAACGCCCTTCGCTGAACAGCGGCCACACCTGCTGTTGCAGCTCGCGCAGCAACTCGGCCTTGAACCCGTCGTCACGGTTGCGCAACGTCGACCCTGTGATTTCCAGGCGCTTGCCCAACACCTGCGCCAGGTCCAGCTCGACCTTGCGCCCGCCCATCAGGCCGATGATGACCCAGCGGCCATCACGGGCCAGCAGCTTGAGGTTGAGCTGGCCATAGCTGGCACCCACCGGGTCGAGAATCACATCGAACGGGCCAACACCTTCGAGCGCGTCGAGATTCTCGTTACGCACCACGCCACCGGCCGCACCCAGGTCCTGACAGTAGGCCAGGCGGTCCTGCGAGCCCACGCTGACATACACCGGGTTGCCAAAGGCCTTGCACAGCTGGATCGCCGCCGAGCCCACGCCACTGGCGCCAGCGTGCACCAGCACCTTCTCGCCCGCCTTCACCGCGCCCAACTGGAAAATGTTCAGCCACGCCGTGGCATATACCTCGGGCAACGCGGCCGCTTCCTGCAGGGTCAGGCCCTCGGGCACCGGCAGCACATGGCGGGCGTCCACCACCACTTCCTCGGCCATGGCGCCGCTGGCCAGCAACGCACACACCCGGTCACCCACGCGCCAGTCGGCGCCCGGTCCCACTTCCTCGATCACCCCGGCACACTCCAGGCCCATGAAAGGGCTGGCGCCGGGTGGTGGCGGGTAAAGGCCCTTCATCTGCAGCAGATCGGCGCGGTTCAGCCCCGCAGCGGCCACCCGAATGCGTACCTGGCCGGCGTCACAGGCCGGGCGTTCGGCCTCGACCCAGGCCACATGTCCGTCTTCGCCTTGCAATGCTTTCACAGTGCCTCCATAGTTGAATCATGACTGAGCCTGGGGAACGCGTGCCCCAGGCTTTTTGCAGTATTTGTCCGGCTCCATGGAACCGGCAACGGAAAAGACGGCCTACTATGCGTGATCAATTGCCTACACGTCGAATCAGCATGAAGCATTTCCTCCCAAGCACCGCCCTGGCCCTGATGATCGGCCTGGGCAGCCTTACGCTCGGCGGCAATGCGGCGGCCGCCAACAAGTGGGACAGCCTGCAGCCGGACCGTGACGAGATCGTCGCCAGCCTCAACGTGGTGGAGCTGCTCAAGCGCCACCATTACAGCAAGCCGCCGCTCGATGACGCCCGCTCGGTGATCATCTACGACAGCTACATCAAGCTGCTCGACCCCGCGCGCAGCTACTTCACCGCGGCCGACATCGCCGAATTCGACAAGTGGAAGACGCAGTTCGACGATTTCCTCAAGAGCGGCAATCTCGACCCTGGCTTCACCATCTACAAGCGCTACCTGGACCGCGTCAAGCAACGCCTGGACTTCGCCCTGGCCGAGCTGAACAAGGGTGTCGACAAGATCGACTTCACCACCCAGGAAACCTTGCTGATCGATCGCGAGGATGCGCCGTGGATGAAGAACCAGGCCGAACTCGACGACCTGTGGCGCAAGCGCGTGAAAGACGAAGTGCTGCGCCAGAAGATCGCGGGCAAAGAGCCCAAGCACATCCAGGAAACCCTGACCAAGCGCTACAAGAACCAGCTTGCGCGCCTGGACCAGACCCGTGCCGAGGATATCTTCCAGGCCTACATCAATACCTTCGCCCAGTCCTACGACCCGCACACCAACTACCTGTCGCCGGATAACGCCGAGAACTTCGACATCAACATGAGCCTGTCGCTCGAAGGCATCGGCGCGGTGCTGCAGAGCGACAACGACCAGGTCAAGATCGTGCGCCTGGTGCCGGCGGGCCCGGCGGCCAAGACCAAGCAGGTGGCCCCGGCCGACAAGATCATCGGCGTGGCCCAGGGCAACAAGGAAATGGTCGACGTGGTCGGCTGGCGCCTGGACGAAGTGGTCAAGCTGATCCGTGGCCCGAAAGGCTCGGTGGTGCGCCTGGAGATCATCCCGGCGAGCAATGCGCCAAGCGACCAGACCAGCAAGATCGTTTCCATCACCCGCGAAGCGGTCAAGCTCGAAGAGCAGGCGGCGAAGAAGTCGGTGCTCAAGCTCAAGCAAGATGGCCGCGACTACAAGCTGGGCATCATCGAGATTCCGGCCTTCTACCTGGACTTCAAGGCCTACCGTGCCGGCGACCCTGAGTACAAGAGCACCACGCGCGACGTGAAGAAGCTGCTCACCGAACTGCAGAAGGAAAAAGTCGACGGCGTGGTCATCGACCTGCGCAACAACGGCGGCGGTTCCCTGCAGGAAGCCACCGAGCTGACCAGCCTGTTCATCGAGAAGGGCCCGACCGTGCTGGTACGCAACAGCGACGGCCGCGTCGACGTGCTCGAAGACGAAAACCCCGGCGCCTTCTACAAAGGCCCGCTGGCGCTGCTGGTCAACCGCCTCTCGGCCTCGGCTTCGGAGATCTTCGCCGGTGCCATGCAGGACTACCACCGCGCGCTGATCATCGGTGGCCAGACCTTCGGCAAAGGCACCGTGCAGACCATCCAGCCGCTCAACCATGGTGAACTGAAGCTGACCCTGGCCAAGTTCTACCGGGTTTCCGGGCAGAGCACCCAGCACCAGGGCGTGCTGCCGGATATCGACTATCCGTCGATCATCGACACCAAGGAAATCGGCGAAAGCGCCCTGCCCGAAGCCATGCCATGGGACACCATCCGCCCGGTGGTCAAGCCAGCCGCTGACCCGTTCAGGCCGTTCCTGGCCCAGCTCAAGGCGCAGCATGAAGCGCGCAGCGACAAGGATGCGGAGTTCACCTACATCCGTGACCGCCTGGCGTTGACCCAAAAGCTGATGAACGAGAAGACCGTCAGCCTCAATGAGCAAGAACGCCGTGCGCGTCACGACCAGATCGAGGCCAAGCAACTGGCGCTGGAGAACACCCGCCGCAAGGCCAAGGGTGAGGAACCGCTCAAGGAGCTGAAGAAAGAGGACGAAGACGCCTTGCCGACCGAGGATGAGAACACCAAACCGGAAGACGACGCCTATCTGGCGGAGACCGGTCGCATCCTGATCGACTACCTGAGTGCTAGCACCAAGGTGGCCAAGAAGTAAGGGTTAGTCGTGAAACGAAGGCCAGGCATGCAGATGCCTGGCCTTTTTTTTTGCGGGGCGGGAAGTGCTTGCCTTGGGTTTTGTAGCGCCGCGGACATCGAGCGCCGCGCGGACGGCGCTCGATCTCATGATGCTAGAAAACCAAAGCCGGGCGCCCCCGGGGCTCAGGCAATCTCGGGATAACTGTACTCGAACACCCTGACCACTTCAGAGGCATGCCAGGACGCCGCTTCCATGCCATCCACCGGCCCGGAAAAACGCCCCAGACGCTCCACACACTCGAAGAACCCCGTGCGCGGCAGGCGGCTGGCGCCCTGGCTGATCACCAGCGAGCTGCGCAGCGGCTGCTCGGCGCGGGCATCGAGCACGGCCAGGTATTCAAGCGCGGCGGTCAGCGTCTGCATGGCAGGGCTGGGCAATTGCAGGCGCTCGATCAGCGCACGGTACGTCAGCAAATGACGTTGACGGCGGGCCAGGTCAAGCTCGTCCAGCAGGCTTTGCCAGTGCTGGCGGCTGATCCTGACCTGGCTCATGACGGTTCGCTCCAGCCGGTGACGCCCAGGTGCCAGGCCAGGGCCCGGCGGATCGCCGCATCCGGCTGGCGTTCGCCGGATTCGATCATGGCCAGGTAGGCCGGGCTGACGCCGACATTGCGCGCCAACTGCTCGGCAGCAATGCCCTTGGCTTGACGCAACTGCGCCACCTCACTGAATGCGGGCAAACTGACGCTTGGTGCGGCCTGCTCGTCTGCCGCGGTAACCGCTTCGGCAGGTGCCTGGCCAGCTGCCTTGAGCAGCGCCTGGTACTGCTCCCAGGGAACGACGGCGTACTCGGGCTGACCGTCCCGGCTAATAACCTGAATACCCATTACAAACCCCCTTACTTTGGATTACAGCATGTAATCCGTAGGCATAACCCTTATGCCAATTATATTACCAAGTGTGGGAGTGTGTGGGGATCGGCGCGCTTTCAGTGGCTTTTGCGCTCCAGGCGCAGCGCTTCGGGGGTGTCGGGCAGTCGCTCGACCACGCGCAGACGCTCTGGCGCCTGGCTGTCGCGCCAGGCCTTGAAGCGCGCCAGCTCATCAGACACGGTCTTCAGTACCCAGCCGAGCACGGCGATGTCATCGAGAAAACCCACCCCCAGCAACCAGTCAGGAATGGCATCGATGGGGCTGACGAAATACAGCAGGCCGGCGACGATGGTCACCAGCGCCTTGGGGCTGATCGAACGGTACTCACCGCGCCACCAGGCCAGGCACAACGCCTGCAACAACTTGACGTCTTCACGCAGTTGACCGAGGCGCGGCCCCTTGCGGGCCACCGCGAACAGCAAGGCCGGCAGCCGGCCACGACTGAGCAAGCGCTCGGCCAAGGGCAGGAAGCGGGCGAAATTCCAGGGTGCGCTCATAGGGCCTCCAGCGGGGAAAAGGTTATCCACATTTATTGTGGATAACCTTGTGAACAGGGCGAAGTTTCTGACGGCAGGCGCCCACAAGGCAAGGGCCCCGGTCAGATCGGGCGTTTTTTACACAGTCGTTACAGTTGCGCAAACGATTTGCGTCGCAGGCGTCCCCTTTCTTCACACCGTCCTTGCTCGGACAGTAGCGCTGTCCTGAGGTTCGCTCGAAGCCGGCGGCACAAACGAAAACGCCCCGTCGAAACGGGGCGTTATCACCTACCTGTCTTGCTTAGTTGGCAGGGGCTTCGGCTTCAGGCGCCTCGCCTTGCAGCTGGGCCGGGTCCTTGATGGCGATCAGTTCCAGGTCGAACACCAGGACCGAGTTCGCCGGGATCAGCGGGCTCGGGCTCTGTGCGCCGTAGGCCAGTTCAGCCGGAATGAACAGCTTGTACTTCTCGCCGACGTGCATCAGTTGCAGGCCTTCGACCCAACCCGGGATCACGCCGCTGACGGGCAGGTCGATCGGGCTGCCGCGCTCGACCGAGCTGTCGAACACCTTGCCGTCGATGAGCTTGCCTTCGTAGTGGACAGTGACCACATCGGTCGGCTTGGGCTGTGGGCCGTCAGCCTTCTTGACCACTTCGTACTGCAAGCCCGAGGCGGTAGTGACCACGCCTGCCTTCTTGGCGTTTTCTTCGAGGAATTTCTTGCCGGCGCTGGCCGCTTCTTCGCTGGCCTTGGCCAGGCGCTCCTCGGCGCGCTTCTGCAGCGAGGTGAAGGCCTCTACCAGCTCTTCGTCCTTGATGCGTTGTTCTTTCTTGCCAACGGCGTCTTCGATGCCGAGGGCGACGGCTTTGGAATCAAGGTCTTCCATGCCTTCCTGGGCCAGGCTCTTGCCCATGTTCAGGCCGATACCGTAGGAGGCTTTCTGTGCCGGAGTCTTCAGCTCGGGGCTGCTGGCTTGTTGATCACAGCCAGCCAGTACCAGGCCTACCAGGGCAACCGCAGCCGCCAAACGATGCTGTTTCATGCTATTTCCTTGTTCATGCGCCATGTGGGCAATCAGGGTAAAGCCGCGAGCTTATCAGGCGGCCATTACCAATGGCTACCGGCATAAGAGCGGGTTCTGGTAAGGAAGTTCAGTGCTTAAAAGGTAATTCATCCACAGAACACAGCCACTGGCCAGTATTGACCCTTGATTGCGGTTTTGCTCGAAATTTATGGCGATTAATGTCTTAAAGTTCTGAGCGCGGACAGCTGATCAGGGATAAACATCGTTGCGATACTGCTCCGCGACCTCGCGCAGCACCTCGCATACCCACTGCCCCGGCAGGCTTTGCGGCAAGGCGGCATTGCGGCAGATACCCACCGAACCGCCCGGTTCGCGCACCCCCAGGTCAAGCTCGGCCAACTCGCCACGGCGCAAATCGAGCAACACGGCATCGCGCGGTGCTACCCACACCCCATCACTGCCCAGCAGATAGCGCCGGCTCAACGCCAGCGACAAGGTCTCCAGGCGCTGCGCCGGCATCTGGATGCCGCACTGCACGAACAGGCTGTCGGCGTGCTGGCGAATGGTGGTGCCCGACGGTGGCAGCACCAGGGGGTAGCGGCTCACCTGCGCCCGCTCCACCGGCACTTTCGCCAGCAGGGGGTGCCCGGGGCGGACCACTAGGGCCATCGATTCGCTGTACAGGTGCTCGAACGACAAGCCCTGGATCTGCGGGCTGTCGGTCATGCGCCCGACCACCAGCTCCAGCTCTCCCAGGTGCAGCTGCCCAAGCAGCTGCGCACTGACACCGGTGACCACACTGATCACCAGCGCTTCATGGCGTTGGTGCAGGCGGCACAGGACTTCCGGCATGAGCAGGCCCTCGACCGTAGACAGCACGCCAATGCGTACCTGCGACGGCGCCCGCGCTTCGCCTCGCAAGCTGCTCACGCCATCGCGCAGGGCCTGCACGCTGGGACCGGCATAGCGCATGAAGCGGCTACCGGCGGAGGTCAGCACCACACCCTGGCGACTGCGTTCGAACAAGCGCGCCTCGAGCAGGTCTTCGAGCTCTTTGAGGGTCTTGGAGATGGCCGGCTGGCTGATGGACAGGATGTTGGCCGCCCTGGCCAGGCTGCCCTGCCGGGCAATCTCCAGGAAACACAACAGGTGGCGGTACTTGATGCGGGTGTCGAGGTTCATGCGGGCAAGCTTAACGCATTGATGTTGTCTGTACCGGCCTCATCGCCGGCAAGCCGGCTCCCACAGGGACATCACTGCCTTGAGAACAGTGGCGTACCTGTGGGAGCCGGCTTGCCGGCGATGGGGCCTGCGCAGTTGCATCAGGCCACCGCCAGCTCCACAGCCTCCCCGTTCATCCGCACCGGCCACACCCGCAGCCGCTGCCCGGCATCTTCCAGACACTTCCCGCTCTGCAGACTGAAGTGCTGCTTGTACAGCGGCGCCGCCACCACCAACTCACCCTGCACGCTGCCGACCAACCCACGGCCGATGATGTTGGCCCCTGAACGCGGATCGCGGTTGTCCACCGCATACAGGCTCTGCTCCAGCCCTGGCAGATAGAACAGTGCCACCTGGACACCCCCGAGCCACACCACCACACCCGAGTCGGCCACCAGGTCATGTGCCTGGCACACCGCTTGCCAGTTCGCGTGGGTTTTCTCAGCAGCATTGGAAAGGTTCATCACACAGCCTCCTCGACGGTGGGGATCAGGTGCAGGGGTACAGCAGGCCGGCGCTGTTCCCGCTCACGAACAAAATGCACATCCGGGTCGGCGCGCCGGTCGTTGACGAAGGTACGAAAGCGCTTGAGCTTCTCGGGGTCGTTGAGGGCATTGGCCCACTCGCATTCATACTGGTCGACCACATGCTGCATCTGCGTTTCCAGCTCGGCCGCCAGGCCCAGGCTGTCGTCGAGGATCACCTGCTTGAGGTAATCCAGGCCGCCTTCCAGGCTTTCGCGCCACACCGAGGTGCGCTGCAGCTTGTCGGCGGTGCGGATATAGAACATCAGCACACGGTCGATCAGGCGCACCAGGGTTTCATCGTCCAGGTCAGTGGCGAACAGCTCGGCGTGGCGCGGGCGCATGCCGCCGTTGCCGCAGATGTACAGGTTCCAGCCCTTGTCGGTGGCGATCACGCCAATGTCCTTGCTTTGCGCCTCGGCGCACTCGCGGGTACAGCCGGAAACTGCGAACTTGAGCTTGTGCGGGCTGCGCAGGCCTTTGTAGCGGTCCTCCAGGCGCAGGGCCATGCCGACGCTGTCCTGCACGCCGTAGCGGCACCAGGTGCTGCCCACGCACGACTTCACCGTGCGGGTCGACTTGCCATAGGCGTGGCCCGTCTCGAAGCCGGCTTCGATCAGCTCGCCCCAGATCAGCGGCAGTTCGTGCAACTGGGCGCCGAACAGGTCGATGCGCTGGCCACCGGTAATTTTGGTGTAGAGGTCGTATTTCTTGGCCACCTGGCCGATCACGATCAGCTTGTCGGGGGTGATTTCGCCACCGGGGATGCGCGGCACCACCGAGTAGGTGCCGTTCTTCTGCATGTTGGCCATGAAGGTGTCGTTGGTGTCCTGCAGCGGCACCAGCGCCGGGTCCATGATCGGCTGGTTCCAGCACGAGGCGAGAATCGAGCCCACCGCCGGCTTGCAGATGTCACAGCCCACGACACCTTTGCCGTGGCGTTCGAGCAAGTCGCTGAAGGTGCGAATCCCCTCGACTCGCACCAGGCCGTAGAGCTCCTGGCGGGTGTAGGCGAAGTGCTCGCACAGGCTTTTGTCCACGGTTACGCCGCGGGCCGTCAGCTCATGCTCGAAGACCTGCTTGAGCAAGGCCGCGCACCCGCCGCAGCCACTGGCGGCCTTGGTGCAGCCCTTGACGGCGGCCAGGTCGCCACAGCCCCCGTCGATGGCAGCGCACACCGCCCCTTTGCTGACGTTGTGGCACGAGCAGATGGTCGCGTTGTCCGGCAGCGCATCGGCGCCCAGGGTCGGCGCACCGCCGCTTTGCGGCAGGATCAGCGCGGCCGGGTCGGCTGGCAGGGCGATGCCGTTCTGGGCGTACTGCAGCAGCGTGTCGTAGTAACTGTTGTCGCCGACCAGCACGGCGCCCAGTACGTGCTTGCCGCTGGCATCCACCACCAGACGGCGATAGGCGGCATTGGCTTCGTCGATGAAGCGGTAGCTGCGCGAGCCGGGCGTGGCACCGTGGGCGTCGCCAATGGAGCCGACATCCACGCCCAACAGTTTGAGCTTGGTCGACATGTCGGCCCCGGTAAATGGCTCGGCCGCCTCGCCTGACAGCAGCGCCGCCAGGTTGCGCGCCATGCTGTAACCGGGGGCCACCAGGCCGAACACACTGCCATTCCACGAGGCACACTCGCCGATGGCGAAGATGCGGGGGTCGCTGGTGCGGCAATGGTTGTCGATCACCACGCCACCGCGTGCGGCGATTTCCAGGCCGCTGGCCCGACCCAGGGCGTCCTGCGGGCGGATGCCGGCAGAGAACACGATCAGGTCGGTTTCCAGGTGTTCGCCACCGTCGAAGTTCATGCGGTAGCGGTAGTCTTCACCGGCGCTGATCGACTGGGTGGCCCGCGACAGGTGCACGCCTACGCCGAGGGCTTCGATCTGTGCCTTGAGCGCCGCGCCACCCTCGCCGTCCAGTTGCACCGGCATCAACCGTGGGGCGAACTCCACCACGTGTGCTTCCAGGCCAAGCGACTTGAGTGCATTGGCTGCCTCCAGGCCCAACAGGCCGCCACCGACCACCACGCCACGGCGAGCATCGCCGGCCGCGGCGCGAATCCCATCGAGGTCGTCAAGGGTGCGGTAAACCAGGCGGGCATTGCCGCTGGAGCCTTCGATCGGCGGCACGAACGGGTACGAGCCGGTGGCCAGGATCAAGTGGTCGTAATCGTAGCGGCCCTGGGGGGTGACCACCTGGCAACGCTCGCGGTCGATTTCCAGCACCGCTTCAGCGAGGTGCAGGTGCACGCCACTGGCCCCGTAGAAGCCCTGCTCGCACAGGGCCAGGGTTTCGGCACAGCTGCCGCCGAAGTACTCCGACAGGTGCACGCGGTCATAGGCGCGCTGGCGTTCTTCGCCGAACACCCGCACTTCGAAGCGCGCCAGCGCGCCGCGTTCGACCAGTTGCTCGACGCAATGGTGGCCGACCATGCCGTTGCCGACGATGATCAGTCGCTCTCGTTGCCCGCTGCTCGCTGTTGCCTTCATATGCCGATCCTCGATCAAAAAAAAAGCGCCTGGAGCCGAAGCTCCAGGCGCCTTTGCCTGTATTCATCACGGTGTGCCCGGGTTGATCGCCGTTGACCAAGGGGGCTGTTTGTAGAAGGGATCTAGCAGGGACTGTGCCAATTGTTTTGCCTGCGTGGGCCCTTCGCGGCTAAAGCCGCTCTTACACGGCCTGCGCAGCTTGTAGGAGCGGCTTTAGCCGCGAAGGGCCCGCACCGGCAACGCACATTCCAGGTGCAGGACTCCCCATCCTGGGGCGTTTCAGTACACGTCACGCCGATAACGCTTGGCCTTGCTCAGCGTATCCATGTAGGCATCGGCATCCACGCCCCCGTGCTCGGCAATGATCTCGCGCAGCGCCGCATCCACATCCTTGGCCATGCGCTGGGCATCGCCACACACATACAAGCAGGCCCCCGCCTCCAACCACTGCCACACCTGTGCGCCCTGCTCGCGCAGGCGCTGCTGCACGTAGATCTTCTCGGTCTGGTCACGGGAAAACGCCGTGTCCAGGCGCAAATGCCCCGACGCCTGCCAGGCCTGCAGCTGCTCCCGATAATAGAAATCAGTGGCCGCGTACTGCTCGCCGAAGAACAGCCAATTGCCCCCTGTCGCCCCCCGCGCCTCACGCTCTTCGAGGAAGGCTCGGAACGGCGCGATGCCGGTGCCAGGCCCCACCATGATCACCGGCACGCTGTCGTCTTCGGGCAGGCGAAAATGCTTCGACACTTGCGGGAAGATCGCCACCTCAAGCGCCCGGTCAGCAAGAAAGCTCGAACACACCCCTTTGCGCTCGCCATAGCGCACGGTGGAAACGGTCAGGTGCACTTGCTGCGGGTGGGCCAGCGGGCTGGAACTGATCGAATACAGACGCGGCTGCAAGGGCTTGAGCAGGGCAAGCCAGTCGGCCAGCGGCAGCTGCTGAGGGAACGCGCGCAGTACATCGACCAGTTGCCGCCCCCACAACCACGCCTGCAACTGTGCCTTGCACGCCGGTTGCAACAGGCGTTGCAGATCGGCGGCCTGCGCGCTGAAGGCCTGCAATTGCTGCGGGGTCACCTTGGCGATTTCCAGGTGCGCTTGCAGGGCGATGGCCAGCGGCATTGCAGGCTCGCCCTTGAGTTCGACAATGGTCTGGCCGTCGAGCTGCATCAGGGTCAGCAGCTCTTCGACCAGCGCCGGGCAGTTGCGCGGCCACACGCCAAGGGCGTCACCGGCGGCATAGCTGAACCCGCTGCCGGACAAGTCGAATACCAGTTGACGGGTCTCCTTGCTGGCGCCTGGCCCATTGAGCACGCGGTTTTCCAGCAGACGGGCGGTGAAGGGACGTTGCCTGCTGTAGCGGACGGCAGGCTCGCCGGCAGGTGCCGTGGCGGCGGCCGCGCCCAGCGCGGGCAGCAAGGCATCGAGCCAGGTGGCGAAGGCCGCATCATAATCCGGCTCGCAATCGACACGCGGCAACAGGCGCCGCCCTCCCAACTCGGCCAGGCGCTGGTCGAGCTTGCGGCCGAAGCCGCAGAACTGGTCGTAGCTGGAGTCGCCCAGGGCCAGCACGGCATAGGGCAACGCCCCGCAAACGACGCCCGCCTCGCCCTGCAGCGCCTGCCAGAACGCTGCGGCGCTGTCCGGCGCGTCGCCATCGCCGCAGGTGCTGGCAATCACCACGATGCTCGCTGCACCTTGCAACTGCTGAGGGCTGACCGCCTCCAGGCAACGGAGCTGAACCTCCAGACCCGCGCCACGCAGACGCTCGGCGCAGCGCTCGGCCAGCGCCTCGCCATTGCCAGTCTGCGAGGCCCACAGCACCTGGTGACACGGCGCCTCGGCGAGCAGGGCCGGTGCCCCGCCCGGTTGTGCGAACAGCCCGGCCAGCAGCCCGTCGACGAACAAACGTCGGGCAGCGGCCAACGGCGCACTGGCCGGCAAGCTCGGTACACCTTCGCCGCGCGCCTGCTCAAGGCCAAGCAGAAAGCCCTGCAGGTAGTGGCGTTCATCTTCGGCCAGCACCGGGGCTGGCAAGGCATCCAGGCCAAGCAGGCGGGACAGGGTCGCGGTCGGCATGCGGGCAGGCTCCGAAACGTGTGTGGCGGCGCCCAGCTCAAGGGCGTCGATGCGTTCGCCGGCGACCCGCTCCAGGGCCACGGCGCAGTGTTTGAAAGCCGGCTGCAGCGACAGCGGGTCGACTGCATCACAGGTCACGGCATTGATCGCCAACTGCTCGCCGATCACATCGTTCCAGTGGAACGGGGCAAAGCAATTGCCGGGCATGACCCGGTCACTGACCCGCGCCGGTAGCACCGCCTGGCCACGTCGCGAACGGATGGCCACCTGGTCCTTGTCGTGGATGCCCAGGCGTTCGGCATCCTCGGGATGCAATTCGACAAAGGGGCCGGGCTCCAGTTTGTTCAGCGCCGGCACCTTGCCGGTCTTGGTCAGGGTGTGCCATTGGTGTTGCACGCGGCCGGTGTTGAGCACCAGCGGGTAGTCGGCGTCGGGCAGCTCGGGGGCGGGCAGCCAGGGGCGGGCGAAGAAGCGCGCCTTGCCACTGGGCGTTGGGAACGTCAACGTCGACAAGGCACCCTCGGCGCAGTAGCGCACCGGGCTGCGGTCGTTGCTTTGGCCCGGTTCGCTTGGCCACTGGTGAGGCTTGTCGCGCAACTGGGCGTAGCTGATGCCGCGCAAGTCATAGCCGGTCTGCGGATTGTTGAAACGGCGGATCTCATCGAACACGGCCTCGGCGTCGGGGTAATCGAAGGCATCGGCAAAGCCCATGGCACGCGCCACCCTGGCGATGATCTGCCAGTCGGGCAGGCTTTGCCCCGGCGCCTCGACGGCGCGCGGCATCAGCGTCAGGTTGCGCTCGCTGTTGATCATCACGCCCTCGCCTTCGGCCCACAGCGCGGCGGGCAAGAGGATATCGGCGAAGCGATTGGTCTCGGTGTCGAGGAAGGCGTCCTGGCTGATCACCAGCTCAGCCTGGCGCAGGCCGTCGATCACCTGCTGGCGGTTGGCGACACTGGCCACCGGGTTGCTGCAGATGATCCAGCAGGCTTTCACCTCCCCGGCCTTCATCTGCTCGAACAATGCCACCGTGCCTTCGCCGCCTTCAGCCCGCAGGCTGCCGGGAGGCAGGCTCCACTGCGCCTCGACGAAGCTGCGGTCTGCCGCCACCAGGGCCGAGCGCTGGCCCGGCAGGCCCGGCCCCATGTAGCCCATTTCGCGGCCGCCCATGGCATTGGGCTGACCTGTGAGCGAGAACGGGCCGCTGCCGGGGCGGCAAATGGCCCCGGTGGCCAGGTGCAGGTTGCACAGCGCATTGCTGTGCCAGGTGCCGTGGACGCTCTGGTTCAGGCCCATGGTCCAGCAACTCATCCACTCGCCGGCCGTACCCAGCCACTCGGCGGCCTGGCGAATTTCGGCTTCGCTCAGCCCGGTGATGGCGGCCACGCGTTCAGGGGGGTAATCGTCGAGAAAGGCCGGCAGTTCATCCCAGCCTTCGGTGTGGTTGGCGATGAACTCGGGGTGGGTGTGGCCATTGCGGTGCAAGAGGTGCAGCAGGCCGTTGAGTAACGCCAGGTCGCTGCCAGGGCGCACTTGCAGGAACAGGTCGGCCTTGTCGGCGGTGGCGGTACGACGCGGGTCGACGACGATCAGTTTCGCCCCGGCCTTTACCCGGTCGAGCAGGCGCAGGAACAGGATCGGATGGCAGTCGGCCATGTTCGCGCCGATCACCAGGAACACCTCGGCGCGGTCG
This sequence comes from Pseudomonas sp. NPDC089395, assembly GCF_044749525.1. Lineage (NCBI taxonomy): Bacteria > Pseudomonadati > Pseudomonadota > Gammaproteobacteria > Pseudomonadales > Pseudomonadaceae > Pseudomonas > Pseudomonas sp. NPDC089395. The sequence goes on along the minus strand of NZ_JBIVID010000011.1, from coordinate 24,690 downwards.
AAATCCTGGTAGCTGCCCGGCGGGCCGTCGGCACCGAGCGACAGCTTGTAGCCTGTGCCGGCGCTGGCCATGCACAAGCGCGAGTTGGACTCGATGTGGCGAGTGCGGATGAAGCCCTTGGCCAGCTTGTTGGCCAGGTACTGCGCCTCCAGCGACATTTGCCCGGAAACGTACAGCGCCACGGCGTCCGGGCCGTGCTGGTCGATGATGCCGCACAGGCGCTCGGCGGTTTGGGCGATGGCCTGGTCGAGGCTGCTGCGCGCCGGCTCATGGTCACGCTGCTGGCGGACGAAGGCGGTTTCCATGCGGCCGGCGGCAGTCAACGGCACGTGGGCGGTAAGGCCCTTGGTACATAAGCGACCCAAGTTGCTCGGGTGCTGCTTGTCGCCGCTGATCTTGCTGACCTTGCCGTCGGCCACGCTCATGACGATGCCGCAACCGACGCCGCAATAGGGGCAGACGCTGCGTACTTCGGTGCTGGCCATGGGCGGTCTCTCCTTCAGGAACGCAAAAAGGCGCCGGCTGACCTGGCTTGCAGAGGGCAAGCAGGGCAACACGGCGCCTTTGTCGTGAGGTGTGCGGGCTATCGACGTTGATGGCCCGGGATGGGGGTGTGTCAGCAATTAGTGGGCCAGCTGTTGCGGCCCTATCGCCGGCAAGCCGGCTCCCACAGGTACACCACCGCCCCTGAGGCATGTGCAATCCCTGTGGGAGCCGGCTTGCCGGCGATAGGGCCAGTACTACCAACGCACCATGCAGTGGCAGGCCAAAGACTCATGGCGCTATGCTGGGGCAATTTCCAGCAAGAGCTTCTACCCGCATTCCATGTCCCAAGTGATCCTCAAGACCCCCGCCCAACTCGCCCTGATGCGTAACGCCGGGCAGCTATTGACCCGAGTATTCGCCGACCTCGACAGCTTCATCCTACCCGGCGTGACCACGATGCAGATCAACGACCGCGCCGAGGCGTTCATCCTCGATACGCTCAAGGCCCGCCCGGCGAGCAAGGGCCAGTACGGCTTCCCCTACTCGCTCAACACCTCGGTGGACCATGTGGTTTGCCACGGCATGCCCAAGGTCGATGAAGTGTTGCAGGAAGGCTCGATCATCAATGTCGACATCACCCTGGAACAAGGTGGTTACATCGCCGATTCGTCGAAGATGTACGCGATCGGGCCGATCAGCGACGAGGCCCGGCGCCTGGTCGACACCACCTACGACGCGCTGTGGAAAGGCATCGCCCAGGTGCGCCCTGGCGCGACGCTGGGCGACATTGGTCATGCCATCCAGGCCCATGCCGAAGCGGCAGGCTACAGCGTGGTGCGCGAGTATTGCGGGCATGGCATTGGCCAGCAGATGCACGAAGGCCCTGAGGTGCTGCATTTCGGCCAGCGCGGCATGGGCATGAAGCTCAAGCCCGGGATGGTGTTCACCATCGAGCCGATGATCAACCAGGGCGGCCGCGGGACACGGACGTTGCGCGACGGTTGGACGGTGATTACCCGCGACCACTGCTTGTCGGCGCAGTGGGAGCATACGGTGGCGGTGACCGAGGATGGGGTCGAAGTGCTGACGTTGCGGGAAGAAGAGCGTAACCGCTGAGATTGGCGGGGCTGCTTTGCAGCCTCATCGCCCTCAAGCCAGCCTCCATAGGTACAACTGCCCAAGCAGCTGTGCGCTGACACCAGTGACCACCCTGATTACAAGTGCCCCATAGCGTTTGTGTAGGCACCACAGTACTTTCTGCGTTCGAACAAGTGCCTCTTGAGCAGGACCTCGAGTTCCTTGAGAGTCTTGGAAATCCCCGGCTAACTGATCACCAGAATGTCGGCCGTCCTGGCCAGGCTGCCTTGCAGAGCAATCTCCAGGAAATACAGCAAGTGCGGCACTTGATACGGGTGCCGAGGTTCATTGTTGAAAATATGAAAGCCGAGCACTCTCTTTTCACCCTAACGTGAAGACTTCCCTGCTCTGATGAACTGATTTTTGCGACCTATCTCATCCACAGACGATGAGCTCGAGGGATTGACAGTGACAGGACGATACGCGAACCGAGCATAATCTGGATCATCAACCTCCATTTCTTTGATTAGCTTGATCCAATACTTTTCAAAGTCTCCATTAATAATCGCTGGTCTATTGTCGTCAGTCCATAAACTGTCGTGATAACCCGTCGAAGGCGCTTTAGTAATATTCGCCATCTCTTCTATGAACGACAACCCACCCACAGACTGGCGATTTGCGGATTGACAGGCCAGGATGTGCGTTTCCTGCCCCGCCAAGTCCACTCCATTTTTTTGTAAAGTATCCGCTATAGCAGCTGCCCGATGATTGACTCTGTGGCTACCTATACGGCCAGGAAAGCCATGCGCGCCTATGTTCAATACTTTTTTACCTGAAGGTCCGTCAGTATAAAATACTCGAAGCCCATCGATAACTCTAATTGGTCCCCTGTAATAAAATCGAGACCCTCCGGTCAAGGTCGGAGAATGTCCATCAATATCGTTCAGATTGATGGGATCGCCTAAACGAATGCATACTGGTTCAACCCCCCCACCCCGAACGGTGAGAGGCTATCTGGACTTTTGAATCTCATCAAGATTGGACTGTACATACGATAACCCGTGCCCAGCAGATACCCCTGAGAGATCGGATCAAAGTAATTCCCCTTGAATGAAACTGGCGATAGCGGGATGCGGGTAGAAAATCCGTAGGGAGTGAACCTTTGAGGGGTGTTACTTTCGCGACACATATCAAGCATAACTGAGCCCAGTTTGTCACAGGCAAAAATTCTTGAATGCTCTCCCTCGCCAAGTGCACCTAGAATGCTATAGTTTTTGCGCATCAGCGAAATACCACGCTTAAACCCGACGATCGTAGTAATAACACCAGATCTGTAGAAAAATTTTGGCACCACCTCTGTAGCCATCGCTCCGAGTGTTTTCAAGATACACCTCCTTTACTGGCGGGATAGCGAGACCCTAAGCGTGCACTAGACCGTGATACCTGAAAACTGTCAGAAATATCAGTCCACTGAGCTAGACATGCTTCCAAACAAATAACGCGACCTGAGGCGTATCAAAGCGGTGCGACTGAAGAAGGAAGCTCCCGTGGCAAGTTCATTGACCAACTGATGGAGCGTGGCAAGCAAGAGCCATTGGCCAGGGTGGCCGCGGGACACGGACGTTGCGCGACGGTTGGACGGTGATTACCCGCGACCACTGCTTGTCGGCGCAGCGGGAGCATACGGTGGCGGTGACCGAGGATGGGGTCGAGGTGCTGACGTTGCGGGAAGAAGAGCGTAACCGCTGAGATTGGCGGGGCTGCTTTGCAGCGCAATCGCCGGCAAGCCGGCTCCCACAGGTAAACCACAGTGCTTGAGAGCAGTGGGGTACCTGTGGGAGCTGGCTTGCCAGCGATGAGCCCAGCGCAGAAACAAAAAAAGCGACCCTAAGGTCGCTTTCTTTGTTACTTCCGGGTGTTCAGTGGGCCCTGGAAGTGAAATATGGCGCAGCGGACGGGACTCGAACCCGCGACCCCCGGCGTGACAGGCCGGTATTCTAACCGACTGAACTACCGCTGCGCTAATCAACGAGTGGTGGGTGATGACGGGATCGAACCGCCGACCCTCTGCTTGTAAGGCAGATGCTCTCCCGGCTGAGCTAATCACCCTTCGTCTCGGTGAGGCGCGCATTCTACGGAGGAATGAGCATCCCCGCAAGTCATTGAACAACTTATTTTTCCAATTACGACAAAACTGGAAATTCAGACACAAAAAAAGCGACCCTAAGGTCGCTTTCTCTGTTACTTCCGGGTGTTCAGTGGGCCCTGGAAGTGGAATATGGCGCAGCGGACGGGACTCGAACCCGCGACCCCCGGCGTGACAGGCCGGTATTCTAACCGACTGAACTACCGCTGCGCTATACATCGAGTGGTGGGTGATGACGGGATCGAACCGCCGACCCTCTGCTTGTAAGGCAGATGCTCTCCCGGCTGAGCTAATCACCCTTCGTCTCGGTGTGGCGCGCATTCTACGGAGGGCCTGCTAGCCTGGCAAGCACTTTTTTCAAGTTTTTCAAAAAAATTATCAGGCCTTTCAACAACCTAGCTTCGACGCCCATTTCTTTCCTTATATACAGCTACTGGCCCAATGACAGGGCTGGCCTGGAGCGGCTGCTCGGAGAATAATGCCCGCCTTATGCCTTAAGGAGAGATTGCCCCCCATGTGGTTCAAGAACCTGCTGACCTACCGCCTGACCCAGGATGTCCCCTTCGAGGCTGAAGCTCTGGAAGCTGCCCTGGCCAGCAAGCCGGCCCGCCCATGCGCGAGCCAGGAGCTGACCACCTATGGCTTCGTCGCACCGTTCGGCAAGGGCGAGGACGCTCCCCTGGTGCACGTCAGCGGCGAGTTCCTGCTGATTGCCGCGCGCAAGGAAGAACGCATCCTGCCCAGCAGCGTGGTCAACGATGCGGTGAAGGAAAAGGTCGAAGAGATCGAGACCGAGCAGATGCGCAAGGTCTACAAGAAGGAACGCGACCAGATCAAGGACGAGATCATCCAGGCCTTCCTGCCGCGTGCGTTCATCCGCCGCTCGATGATCTTCGCCGCCATCGCCCCGCGCCTGGGGATGATCCTGGTCAACTCGGCCAGCGCCAAGCGCGCCGAAGACCTGCTGTCGACCCTGCGTGAAGTGATGGGCTCGCTGCCCGTGCGCCCGGCCACGGTGAAGATCGCCCCGACCGCGACCATGACCGACTGGGTCAAGTCGCAACAAGCCGCCGAAGGCTTCTATGTGCTGGACGAATGCGAACTGCGCGACACCGCCGAAGACGGCGGTATCGTGCGCTGCAAGCGCCAGGACCTGACCGGCGAGGAAATCCAGCTGCACCTGAGCACCGGCAAGGTGGTCACCCAGCTGGCCCTGGCCTGGCAGGACAAGCTGTCGTTCGTGCTCGACGACAAGATGGTGATCAAGCGCCTGAAGTTCGAAGAGCTGCTGCAGGAGCAGGCCGAACAGGATGGTGGCGATGAGGCCGCGCAACAGTTCGATGCCAGCTTCCTGCTGATGATGATGACCTTCAGCGAGTTCCTGCCGGTGCTGTTCGAGGCACTGGGTGGCGAAGAGATTCCGCAAGGGGTCTGAATCTGCTGATCTGCCGGTGCTGATCTGGACGTTATCCTGAGTCAGTACCGGCCCAATCGCCGGCAAGCCGGCTCCCACAGGTAAAGCGCAAGCCTCAAGGGCTGTGATATTCCCTGTGGGAGTCGGCTTGCCGGCGATTGGGCCAGTGAAAATCACAGAGAAATAACTATAAAAGGACCTCTACCATGCGCGCCCTCGCCGCCCTCAGCCGCTTCGTCGGCAATACCTTCGCCCTCTGGGTACTGGTGTTCGCCTGCCTGGCCTTCCTGCAACCGCAATGGTTCATCGCCCTCAAGGTCGCCATCGTGCCATTGCTGGGCGTGGTGATGTTCGGCATGGGCCTGACCCTCAAGCTCGACGACTTCGCCGCCCTCGCCCGCCAGCCCTGGCGCGTGGCACTGGGGGTGATGGCGCACTTCGTGATCATGCCGGGCATGGCCTGGCTGCTGTGCCAGCTGTTCCACCTGCCGGCGGAAATCGCCGTGGGCGTGATCCTGGTCGGCTGCTGCCCGAGCGGCACAGCGTCGAACGTGATGGTCTGGCTGTCCAAGGGCGACCTGGCGCTGGCGGTGGCGATCGCCGCGGTGACTACCCTGCTGGCCCCGCTGCTGACCCCGGCGCTGATCTGGTTCCTGGCCTCGGCCTGGCTGCCGGTGTCCTTCATGGACATGTTCTGGTCGATCCTGCAGTTGGTGATGCTGCCGATCATCCTCGGGGTATTGGCCCAGCGTCTGCTGGGCGCGCGGGTGCAGATGGCGGTGCAGGTGCTGCCACTGGTGTCGGTGGTGAGCATCGTCATGATCGTCTGTGCGGTGGTGGCGGCCAGTCAGGCGAAGATCGCCGAATCGGGGCTGCTGATCATGGCGGTGGTGATGCTGCACAACAGCTTTGGCTACCTGCTGGGTTATCTCACCGGGAAGTTCTGCAAGCTGCCGCTGGCCCAGCGCAAATCGCTGGCGCTGGAGGTGGGGATGCAGAATTCGGGGCTGGGGGCGGCCTTGGCGGCGGCGCATTTCTCGCCGCTGGCGGCGGTGCCCAGTGCGCTGTTCAGCGTTTGGCACAATATTTCGGGGGCGCTGCTTTCGACCTGGTTCCGCAGGATGGAAGCGCCTTTGGATGCCGTTGAAGGTGCGGAGCCTGCCAGGGATTGATGTTGGCTGCACTGGCCCTATCGCCGGCAAGCCGGCTCCCACAGGTACACCACCAGCCTCAAGTGCAGTGACATCCCTGTGGGAGCCGGCTTGCCGGCGATAGGGCCAGTACAGGCTTGCCCAACAATCGGCAAATGTGCACCATAGTGCCCACTGTGAGGACGGCCTCACGACGCACCGCGTGACCATTTCCGGGGACGGCCCCATCTTTCAAACGATGGAGACTCATATGTCCTGGATCATCCTGTTCTTCGCCGGCCTGTTCGAGGTCGGCTGGGCGGTCGGCCTCAAGTACACCGACGGCTTCACCCGCCCGCTCCCGACCCTCCTCACCGTCGGCGCCATGGTCATCAGCCTTGGCCTGCTGGGCCTGGCCATGAAAGAGCTGCCGCTGGGCACCGCCTACGCCATCTGGACCGGGGTCGGCGCCGTCGGCACGGTGATCGCCGGCATCATCCTGTTCGGCGAGTCCATGGCCCTGGTGCGGCTGGTCAGTGTGGCGCTGATCGTCACCGGCCTGATCGGCCTGAAAGTCAGCGCCAGCTGACCACCCCCCTCTAACGCAAGTCGCCGCGCAAGCGGCTGACCTGCTCGCGCAACAGCTCTGGCTGCGCCGCCTCCACCGGAATGGCGGCGCCTGCCACGATGGTCACCCGCGACCACAGCCGCTTGAAAAAGCCCTTGCCGGGGTCGCGACTGAAGAAGCTGCCCCACAGCCCCTGCAGCGCCAGCGGTATCACCGGCACCGGGGTTTCTGCGAGGATGCGGTTGACACCTCCCTTGAACACATCGATCTCGCCGTCGCCCGTCAGTTTGCCTTCCGGGAAGATGCACACCACCTCCCCCGCCGCCAGGTACTCGGCGATGCGGGCGAACGCGCGCTCGTAGGTGGCCGGGTCTTCACTGCGCCCGGCGATCGGGATGGCGCCAGCGGTGCGGAACACGAAGTTGAGCACCGGCAGGTTGTAGATCTTGTAGTACATGACGAAACGGATCGGCCGGCGAATCGCCCCTCCGAGCAGCAGCGCATCGACGAACGAAACATGGTTGCACACCAGCAGCGCCGCCCCTTCGTCGGGGATGCGCTCGAGGTCGCGATGCTCCACGCGGTACATCGAATGGCTGAGCAGCCAGATCAGGAAGCGCATGGTGAACTCGGGCACGATCCTGAAGATGTAGGCGTTGACCAGCACATTGAGCAGCGACACCACCAGGAACAGCTGCGGGATGGTCAGGTCGGCCAGGCCCAGCAGGACGATGGTAAGGAGCGCCGACACCACCATGAACAAGGCGTTGAGGATGTTGTTGGCGGCAATCACCCGGGCCCGCTGGTCCTCGGCGGTGCGTGCCTGGATCAGGGCATACAGCGGCACGATATAGAAGCCGCCGAACACCCCCAGGCCAACGATCGACAGCAGAATCCACCAGGCCTGGCTCATGCCCAGCAGCGTCAGCCAATCGTGAGGGGCAGCAGCCACCGGTACATCGCCGGAATGCCACCACCAGAGCAGGCCGAACAGGGTCAGCCCGAACGAGCCGAACGGCACCAGGCCAATTTCCACCTTGCGTCCACTGAGGCGTTCGCACAACAGCGAGCCCAGCGCGATGCCTACCGAGAACAGGGTCAGCACCAGGGTCACCACGCTGCTGTCGCCATGCAGCCAGTCCTTGGCGTAGGCCGGTATCTGGGTCAGGTAGATAGCCCCGACGAACCAGAACCACGAGTTGCCGACGATCGAGCGTGACACCGCCGGCGTCTGCCCCAGGCCCATGCGCAGAATCGCCCAGGATTGCGTGAAGATGTTCCAGTCCAGGCGCATCTGCGGCGACGCCGCGGCGGCGCGGGGGATCCAGCGGCTGGCCAGGTAGCCCAGCACGGCGGTGCCGACCACGCCGCCGGCCACCATCGTGGCATAGCTGCTACTGGCCATCATCACCCCGGCGCCAATGGTGCCGGCGAGAATGGCGAGGAAAGTGCCCATTTCCACCAGGCCATTGCCGCCGACCAGCTCTTCTTCCCGCAACGCCTGGGGCAGGATCGAGTACTTCACCGGACCGAACAGCGCCGAGTGGGTGCCCATGCCGAACAGCGCCAGCAACATCAGCGCCAGGTGATCGGTGACGAAGCCGAGCGCGCCAACCGCCATGATGACGATTTCGGCCAGCTTGATCGCACGGATCAGCGCGTCCTTGGCGAACTTCTCGCCAAACTGCCCGCCGAGGGCCGAGAACAGGAAGAACGGCAGGATGAACAGCAGTGCGCAGAGGTTGACCCAGATCGAGCGGTCGCCGTCGCCGAGGCTTAGCTTGAACAGGATCGCCAGGATCAGCGACTGCTTGAACAGGTTGTCGTTGAAGGCACCCAGCAGCTGGGTGATGAAGAACGGCAGGAACCGCCGCTTGCCGAGCAAGGTGAATTGCGAGGGGTGACTCATCGTCTCGTCCTTGTTCCTGAGTGACTTTTTTAATTGGAGGCGCGCAGGCCGCAACAAGCCACAAATCTGCATGGGAACGTGAAGTTCTGGCAAGTCGCAACCCCAGATCTCTCAACCCCGTAGCAATTCTTGGTTCAGCTTTTCGTGCGCCTGCCGACAATTCATATAGATGACTACATCTAGCAAAAGGAACAGACCTTCGGCCCTCCAACGCACAAGAAAAGGAGCTCTGCAGTTTATGTCTACCTGGTTCGGCGACCTCAGGATCGCCCACAAGCTTTTCCTCGGCTTCGGCCTGGTGCTGTGCCTGACACTGGCCCAGTCGCTGATCGGCTGGAACGGGCTGGGCAGCCTGGTGCGGCGCAGCGAGGTGGTCAGCGAGGTGTCACGCCTCAATGACGCCCTCGGCGACCTGCGCGAGGCACGCTTGCGCCACGCCATGGCCAATGGCGGAGAGACCGAGGCCTCGGCACTGCAGGATGCCCTGGAAGCATTCCAGTCACCGCTGGCCAGGCTGCGTGGTGTGCTGGTCAAGCCGCAGAGCCAGGCCCTGGTCGGCCAGGCCGAGCAGACCCTGCAGGCCTATGCCGGCGACCAGGCGCAGAGCTTCCAGGCGTATCAGAAGATGCGCACGGCACAAAAGGAAATGGGGGTACTGGCCACCAGGTCGTTCGCCAGCATCGACGAGATCCGCAAGCAGATACGCGCCCTGCCCGATGCCGAGCAACGTTTCGTGCACAGCGAAGCCATCAATCAGGTCCGCGAAAACCTCATCCTGCTGCGCTACCACGTGCGTGGCTACACTGGGAACACCAACGCCGACACCGAACAGCTGATGAACGCGCAGATCGCCACCACGGTGAACGACCTGCCTGCCCTGGTGGCCAGGTTCAATGGCAGCTACGGTGCACAGTTCGACGTCCTTGAACAACAGATTCGTGCCTACGCCGAGGCGGTCGAGACATTCCGTGGCGAGGTCGGCAAGCTGGTGGGCTACCGCAATGCCATGGCCGGAAATATCGCTACCCTCAACGGGCTGATCGGCCAACTGCTCGATGCCCAGGCCGTGTCGGTGACCAGCGACAGCCAGTTCGCCAGGAACCTGCAGATCATCACCACCTTGCTGGCACTGCTGCTGGGCATCCTCGCGGCCACCCTCATCGGCCGGCAGATCAGCGGCCCGCTGCACCAGGCCCTGCGTGCCATGCAGCAGGTCGCCGATGGCGACCTCGGCGAACAGCCCGCCAGCCCCCGCCGCGACGAAGTGGGCCAGTTGCAGAACGCCTTGCAAGGCATGACCCGCAACCTGCGTGAACTGATCGCCCAGGTGCGCGACGGCATTGCGCAGATTGCCAGCGCCACCGAAGAGCTGTCGGCGATTACCGAACAGACCAGCGCCGGTGCCAACAACCAGAAAGTGGAAACCGACCAGGTGGCCACCGCCATGCAGGAAATGGCCGCCACCGTGCATGAAGTGGCGCGCAATGCCGGTGAAGCCTCGCAGGCCGCCAGCGCCACCGACGAGCAAGCCCGCGCCGGCGACAGCGTGGTCAACCGCGCCGTGGCGCAGATCGGCCGGCTGGCCAGCCAGGTGGACGCCACCGGTGAGGCGATGGGCACCCTGCGCAGCGAGAGCCTGCGCATCGGCAAGGTCATGGACGTGATCAAGGCGGTGGCCGAGCAGACCAACCTGCTGGCACTCAATGCCGCGATCGAAGCAGCCCGCGCCGGCGAAGCCGGGCGTGGTTTTGCCGTGGTGGCGGATGAAGTGCGCAGCCTGGCGCAACGTACCCAGGCATCGACGCTGGAAATCGAATCGGCTATTGGCAGCCTGGAGGACGGTACGCGTTCGGTGAGCGAACTGATGGAAGAAAGCCAGAGCCTGACCCAGAGCAGCGTGGCCCTGGTGCGTGAGGCGGGGGTCGCCCTGGAAGGCATTACTCAGCGGGTATCGGCGATCGAACTGATGAACCAGCAGATTGCCGCGGCCTCGGAACAACAGAGCGCCGTGGCCGAGGAGATCAGCCGCAGCGTGGTGACGGTGCGGGACATTTCCGAACAGACGGCCGAGGCCAGCCAGCAGACTTCGGCGTCCAGCGTCGAGCTGGCTCGACTGGGTGGGCAGTTGCAGCAGATGATCAGCCGCTTCCGCGTTTGACGGAAAACGGGCACACAAGAAACCGCAGCCAGGCTGCGGTTTTTTGTGTGTCCGGCTCAGGTTCAGAGCACGAACGTCAGCGCCACATTGAACGCCAGCGCCGCGACGAAGCCGATGGGCGCCGCCTTGAACAGCAGCTGCGGAAACAGTGAAGCCCGATGCTGTTCGTTGCTGCAGGACCCCAGGATCAGGCTGCCCCCCGAGGAGAATGGCGAGATCGAGGTGGCTTGGGCACCGGCAACGATGGCAATGAACAGGATCATCGGTTCGATGCCCATACTGTTGGCAATCGGCAGCACCATCGGGAACAGTGCCGGCGTCACCACACCGAGGGTGCTGGAGAAGATCGACATGAATGCTGCAACGGCGCCGAACACCACGGGCACCAGGATGGGCGGGATGCTGCTGCCGATCCACGACGCGAGAATGTCGATGGTACCGGCCTTGATCGCCACGGAAATCAGCATGCCCACGCCGCAGATCATGATCAGCGTGCCCCAGGGCACGGTGGCCATGGCCTTGCGCTCGTCACCCAGCTTCAGCAGCAAGGCGATGACCGAGAAGATGCTGGCGATCAAGCCGATGTCCATCTTCGCGTTGATGAATGTCGCAGTGGCGTTGCCCGGCAAGAGGATGCTCGCCACCGGTGCGGCCAGCACGATGATCATCATCGCCAAGGTCAGCCACAGCGTGGTTCTCTGCTGGCTGTTGAGCGGTGCCGGAGCAGTGGCGCTGAAAACCGAGGCTTTCAGGGCACGGCCATGGCCAGTCAGGAAGACGAACGCCGAGATCACCAGCAGCGGGATCAACAAGGTACTGACGAATATGCCGGTGGCATTGATGAAGGCCTGGTTGTCGGTCACGCCGGCATTGGTCATCAAGCCCCGGAAGATGATGCCGCTCTGGCTGGACATGAAGTTGGCGCCGCTCAGTGCGCCGTAGTTCACCGCCATGCCGCCGACGATCAGGCTCATACCGGTGCGCTCGCACAGCAGCAGGGTGATGGGCGCCATGAAGGCCAGCACGGTGTAGTAGCCCGCCCCCATGGCTGCGATTGCGGTGGCCGCGAAAAACACCGCGAACGGCAGCAGTTGCGGCACCGCGCGGCAACGGTAGATCAAGTGTTCTGCGAGTTTCTCCAAGGTGCCGTTGACGGTGGCGAAGCTGTAGAACAGGCAGACCGAGAAGATCACGAAGAAGATCTTCAACGGCCACATGCCAACGACTTCCGAGGGGCTCAGGCCCATGCCGAAACAGCCGATCAGGTAGGCAAAGGCAATGGCGAAGAGGCCGATGTTGACCTTGGTCTTGTAGCCGAGGGCCACGGCGGCAACGATGGCCGCGACGACGAGCATGCTCATCATGGTGAAAGTGTCCTGTTGTTGTTATCGGATTATCAGCGGGAACGGTCGAAGCCGAACAGCTTCGCAGGGTTGTCGCGCAGCACCTGGGCGCGCTCGCCGGGGTCAGGCAGCAAAGCCTCGAAGAAGGCGTACTGCTCGGCGTAGCGGGTCTGCTGCTCGAACTGGGTGTGAGGCCAATCGCTGCCCCACAGGAAACGTTCGAGCCCACCGACCGCCTCGCGCACCTGGGCCAGCAGCACCTTGGCCTTGGCCAGGTCGGACTGGCTGCGATAGGCCGCAGACAACTTCAGCCACAGCTTTGGCTCGGCAAGCAGGTGAAGGAAGGTGCGGTGGCTGTCGTTGCGTGGGTCGATGCCGCTGGCTGGCAGGCCGAAGTGGTCGACCACCACATCCACACCACAGGCCAGAATGGCCGGCACGATCAGGGCCAGGTCGTCGAAGCCGCGCTGAATCTCCACCTGCCAACCGCGCACGGCCAGGCGTTTGAACAGTGCCGTCCATTCAGGGCCGGCATAGTCGGCAAGCTGCTTGCCCACCAGGTTCAGGCGAATGCCGACCACGCCGGCTTCTGCCAGCGCGTCCAGTGCCTGGTCGCTGATGCTGGCATCCACCACCGCCACCGCGCGCAAGCGCTCGGGATGGCGGCGCAGGGCCTGGAGCATGTAGCGGTTGTCGGTACCCAGGAAGCTGGGCTGGATGAGCACGCCATGGGACAGCCCAAAACGGTCCAGATGAGCCAGATACTGCTCGATCAGCGCGTCATAGGCCGGGCTGTAGCGGCGGCTGGGGACCATCGGCAGGTCCTGGCGAAAGATATGGGCATGGGTATCGATGCCGGTAACGGCAGGCAGATGGGGGCTGGTCATGAAACGATCACCCTGGTCGATTGTTATGGCGGCGTCATGCGTCGCGGTTTTTATACAAACATGCAGTCATATATATGAATATATGACCTTATATTCAGCCGACCGGGGCTGTCAATCAACGACTGATGAGGGGTACGCGATCGCAGGCGCCCCATGCAACAGGGCGCACGCCGTCAGACGGGGTCAGCGGATGTCGACGCGGTAGCGGAAGTGCTGGGCATGGCCCCGCGAACGGCGCCATTCCAGCGGCTTGCCCGCGTAATCGCGGGCCAGCCGCTCGATGACCACCACGGGGCTGTCGACAGGCAGCTGGAGGAGCCGCGAGTGGGCTTCATCCGCCGCTTCGGCGGTGAGGACCTCTTCGGCGGAGGCAACCACCTGGCCGCACAATTCTTCGTAGATGGGATAGAGCAGCGGCCCTTTCTGGTTCAGCTCCACCTCCAGCAATGGCTGGAACAGGTGGCGCGGCAGCCAGATTTCTTCAGCCAACACTGGCTGCGCGCCGAGCAGGCGAATGCGCAGGATGCGGATGGCATCAGCGCCCACCGGCAAGCCCAGCGCCTGGGCGGCTGCCGAGGGTGCAGGCACCGGCTCGACGCAGAGAATGTGGCTTTCGGGCATCACCCGCTCACCACTGGCGGTCTCGAAACGGAAGAAGCGGAACAACGAGGAATGGAATTGCGGCCGCCGAATGAACGTACCACGGCCCTGCTGACGCTCCAGCACACCTTCGGCAACCAGCGCATCGACGGCCTTGCGTACAGTGCCGACCGACATTTCGAATTCGCTGGCCAGCGCCGCCTCGGTGGCGATGGCCTCGCCCGGGCGCCAGCGGTTGTTGGCGATCTGCGCGATGAGGTGATCACGCAGCAATTGATAGCGTGGAAGTCTGGCGTCACCGGACAGTTGGGGCATGGGCCGCTCTCGAGTTGTCATGCAAACATCTATATGTGAAGTGGCCGAAAGCATTCCCGCTGGATCGCAGGCTGTCAATGCCACGCAGGCGACACCTGGCGCCGACTCTCCTATGCTTGCCCCCTGGCAACCGCCCATGACAAGGACGTGGCAATGCTCGCCGCCCTCAAGCATTACCCTGGCACCGTGCGCCTGCTGCTGCTGGCCACCTTCATCCTGACCCTGGCCCGTGCCCTCACCCTGCCCTACCTGGTGGTCTACCTGGCCGACAACTTCCAGCTCTCGATCGGCCATATCGGTCTGCTGATCGGCGGCGCACTGATCGTTGCCTCGTTGCTGAGCCTGTATGGCGGGCACCTGGTCGATACCCTGCACAACCACACGCTGATCAGCGCCAGCACCTTGCTGTTCACCCTGGCCTTCGCCGCCGCCATCGCCAGCCGTTCGGCACTGATGTTCTTCCTCTGCCTGGTACTGATCAACCTGACCCTGGCCGTGGTCGACATCGCCGCCAAGGCCGGCTTCTGCGCCCTGCTGCCGGTGGAACGGCGCGCCGAGGTGTTCGCCATCAAGTACACCTTGAGCAACGTCGGCTATGCCGTCGGCCCGCTGCTGGGCGTTGCCATGCTGGAGCTGGACGACCACCTGCCCTTCGTCGCCTCCGCGCTGATTGGCCTGGGCATGTGCCTGGCCTACTGGCGCCTGGGCGATCGTGGGCTGCAGGCCAGCCTGGCGGAACAGCCGAGCGCAGGTTTCGTCCAGGTGGCGCTGGGCCTGGCAGGCGACCGGAGGCTGGTGTGCTTCACCCTCGGAGGCGTGCTCAGCGCCGTGGTGTTTGGCCAGTTCACCGCCTACCTGTCGCAGTACCTGGTGGTGACCACCAGCCCCAGCGAGGCGGCGCGGCTGGTGGGCTACCTGGTGACCACCAATGCCGTGACGGTGATCGCTCTGCAGTACCTGATCGGCAGGCGCATCAGCCGTCAGCGGCTGATGCCCTGGCTGCTGGCCGGCATGGCCTTGTTCATCGCCGGGCTACTGGGCTTCGCGCTGGCCGGGTCGGTGCTGGCCTGGTGCCTGGCCATGCTGGTATTCACCCTGGGTGAGATCATCGTGATTCCGGCCGAGTACATGTTCATCGACCTTATTGCACCGGAGCATCTGCGCGGGGTGTATTACGGGGCGCAGAACCTGTCCAACCTGGGGGCAGCGCTGGGGCCGGTGATGGTGGGGTTTGCCCTGACGCAGTGGTGGCCGGGGGCGATTTTCTACCTGCTGGTGATGTCGGTGATACTGGCGGGGGTGTTCTATTGGCTGGGTACGCGCAAGCAGTGATGCCGGCGATAGGGCCAGCAACGCCTGCGACGACTCGCCACTGCTACCATCGTCGGCGCTGACGAACCGGCGCTTGCGTGCCAGACTGACTGATCGGGACCGCGTTACCTTTTTTGCTCCGGAGTTTTCATGTCGTTGTCCAGCGGGCTGATCGCCGTGGTCGCCCTGGCCTATATGGCCATCATGTTCGCCATCGCCTTCTACGGCGACCGCCGCAGCACACCGTTGCCGCCGCGGCTGCGTGCCTGGGTGTATAGCCTGTCGTTGGCGGTGTACTGCACCAGCTGGACCTTCTTCGGCGCGGTCGGCCAGGCCGCCGAACAGTTGTGGGCGTTCCTGCCAATCTACCTCGGGCCGATCCTGCTGCTGATCTTCGCGCCCTGGGTGCTGCAGAAGATGGTGCTGATCAGCAAGCAGCAGAACATCACCTCCATCGCCGACTTCATCGCCGCGCGCTACGGCAAGTCCCAGACATTGGCCGTGGTGGTGGCGCTGATCTGCCTGGTCGGCGTGCTGCCGTACATCGCCTTGCAGCTCAAGGGCATCGTGCTTGGCGTCAACCTGCTGATCGGCGCCAATGCCGATGCCACCGGCACCCGCGTGCAGGACACCGCACTGGTGGTATCGCTGGTGCTGGCGCTGTTCGCCATCGTCTTCGGCACACGCAGCCTGGACGTGACCGAGCACCACCGGGGCATGGTGCTGGCGATTGCTTTCGAATCGATGATCAAGCTGCTGGCCTTCCTCGCCGTCGGCGTGTTCGTGGTGTTCAACCTGTACGACGGCTTCGACGACCTGCTGACCCAGGCACGCCAGTCGGTGCAGCTCGACAGCTATTGGCATGAAACCATCAACTGGCCGTCGATGGTGGTGCAGACTGCCGTGGCGATGATGGCGATCATCTGCCTGCCACGGCAGTTCCACGTGACCGTGGTGGAGAACATCGAACCGCAGGACATGCGCCTGGCGCGCTGGGTATTCCCGATGTACCTGGCGCTGGCCGCGCTGTTCGTGGTGCCCATTGCCCTGGCCGGCCAGATGCTGCTGCCCGGCACGGTGATTTCCGACTCCTTCGTGATCAGCCTGCCGTTGGCCGAGGCACATCCGAGCCTGGCGCTGCTGGCCTTCATCGGTGGCGCCTCGGCCGCCACCGGCATGGTCATCGTCGAGGCCGTGGCGCTGTCGACCATGGTGTCCAACGACATGCTGCTGCCATGGCTGCTGCGCCGCAACAATGCCGAACGGCCGTTCGAGGCCTTCCGCCACTGGATGCTGTCGGTACGCCGGGTGACCATCGTGGCCATCCTGTTGCTGGCTTACGTCAGCTATCGCCTGCTCGGTTCCACCGCAAGCCTCGCGACCATCGGCCAGATCGCCTTCGCCGCCGTGACCCAGCTCACCCCCGCCATGCTCGGCGCGCTGTACTGGAAGCAAGCCAACCGCCGCGGCGTGTTCGCAGGCCTGGCGGCGGGCATTTTCCTGTGGTTCTACACCTTGGTGCTGCCCATCACCGCCCACAGCCTGGGCTGGTCACTGGAGCTGTTCCCCGGCCTTGCATGGCTGCACGGCAACCCACTGAACCTGCCCATCACCCCCCTCACCCAAGGCGTGGTGCTTTCGCTGGCCGGCAACTTCACCCTGTTCGTCTGGGTGTCGATGCTGTCACGCACTCGCGTGTCGGAGCACTGGCAGGCCGGACGCTTCATTGGCCAGCAGACCAGTGCCCGCCCCAACAGCAAGCCGCTGCTGGCGGTTCAGATAGACGACCTGCTGACACTGGCCTCGCGCTTCGTCGGTGAAGAGCGCGCGCGGCAGAGCTTCATCCGCTTCGCCTACCGCCAGGGCAAAGGCTTCAACCCCAACCAGAATGCCGACGGCGACTGGATCGAACACACCGAACGGCTGCTCGCAGGCGTACTCGGTACCTCCTCGACCCGCGCCGTGGTCAAGGCGGCCATCGAAGGCCGCGACATGCAGCTCGAAGACGTGGTGCGCATCGCCGACGAAGCCAGCGAAGTGCTGCAGTTCAACCGCGCACTGCTGCAAGGGGCCATCGAGAACATCAACCAGGGCATCAGCGTGGTCGACCAGAACCTGCACCTGGTGGCCTGGAATCGCCGTTACCTGGAGCTGTTCAACTACCCCGACGGGCTGATCAGCGTCGGCCGGCCAATCGCCGACATCATCCGCTACAACGCCGAGCGCGGCCTGTGCGGCCCGGGCGAGGCGCAAGTGCATGTGGCACGACGCCTGCACTGGATGCGCCAGGGTCGGGCGCACTCCTCGGAGCGGCTGTTCCCCAACGGCCGGGTGATCGAGCTGATCGGCAACCCGATGCCCGGTGGCGGTTTCGTCATGAGCTTCACCGACATCACCCCGTTCCGCGAGGCCGAGCAGGCATTGCGCGATTCCAACGAGGGGCTGGAGCAGCGCGTGGCCGAACGGACTCACGAGCTGTCGCAGCTGAACCAGGCACTGTCGGAGGCCAAGAGCCAGGCCGAAGCGGTCAGCAAGTCCAAGACCCGCTTCCTGGCGGCGGTCAGCCACGACCTGATGCAACCGCTCAACGCCGCGCGGCTGTTCTCCGCCGCCCTGTCACAACAGGCCGAAGGCCTCAACGAGGAAGCCCAGCAACTGGTCCAGCACATGGACAGTTCGCTGCGCTCGGCCGAAGAGCTGATCAGCGACCTGCTGGATATTTCGCGCCTGGAGAACGGCAAGATCACCCCGGACGCCAAGCCGTTCGCCCTCAACGAGCTGTTTGACACCCTCGGCGCCGAGTTCAAGCTGCTGGCCGCCGAGAAGGGCCTGGAGTTCCGCCTGCGCGGCAGCCGCTTGCGCGTCGACAGCGACATGAAACTGCTGCGCCGGGTGCTGCAGAACTTCCTGACCAATGCCCTGCGTTATGGCAAGAGCCCGCTCCTGCTGGGTGTTCGCCGTCAGGGCGAGCACTTGTGGCTGGAAGTCTGGGACCGTGGCCCAGGCATCGCCGACGACAAGCTGCAAGTGATTTTCCAGGAGTTCAAGCGCCTGGACAGCCACCAGACCCGCGCCGAAAAAGGCCTGGGGCTGGGCCTGGCGATCGCCGATGGCTTGTGCCGGGTGTTGGGCCACCCCCTCGAGGTGCGCTCCTGGCCAGGCAAGGGCACGGTGTTCCGCGTCAAGGTGCCGATCGCTCGCCAGCCAGCGGCTGCGCCAAGCGCGCCGCTGGAACAGGCCAGCCAGCCGCTGGCCGGCCTGCAGGTGCTGTGCATCGACAACGAAGACAGCATCCTGATCGGCATGAACAGCCTGCTCAGCCGCTGGGGCTGCCAGGTGTGGACGGCGCGCAATCGCGCCGAGTGCGAAGCGCTGCTGGAGAAGGGTATGCGCCCGCACCTGGCGCTGGTGGACTACCACCTGGATGACGGTGAAACCGGCACCGGGCTGATGGGCTGGCTACGGGCTCGCCTGGGCGAGCCGGTGCCGGGGGTGGTGATCAGTGCCGATGGCAGCAAGGAAACCCTGGCCACGGTGCATGCCGCGGGCCTGGATTACCTGGCCAAGCCGGTCAAGCCGGCGGCCCTGCGCGCCCTGCTCAATCGCCATCTGAGCCTGGTGCAGTAAGCGCAGCGTCCGCCATTGCCTCATCGGATAACGCCCGCTCCAGCAGCTCGGCCGGCAGGCTCTTGCTGGCCCGGGCGCCGAGCAGCTTGAGCTGTTCGCTGCGGCTGACCAGGTTGCCACGCCCCTCGCACAGTTTGTTGCGCGCTGCGGCATAGGCCTTGTCGACCTGCTGCAAGCGCGTGCCCAGTTCGTCCAGGTCCTGGATGAACAACACGAACTTGTCGTACAGCCAACCGGCACGCTCGGCGATCTCGCGCGCGTTCTGGCCCTGGCGCTCCTGCTTCCACAAGCTGTCGATCACCCGCAGGGTGGCGAGCAAGGTGGTCGGACTGACGATCACGATCTGCCGGTCGAAGGCTTCCTGGAACAGGTTGGGCTCGGCTTGCAGGGCCGCCGAGAACGCCGCCTCGATGGGCACGAACAGCAATACGAAATCCAGGCTGTGAAGGCCTTCGAGGCGGTTGTAGTCCTTGCTGGACAAGCCTTTGACATGGTTGCGCAGCGACTGCACGTGCTGTTTCAGCGCGTTTTCATCGTTGCTGCTGACGTACTGCTGGTAGGCAGTCAGGCTGACCTTGGCATCGACCACCACCTGCTTGTCGCCGGGCAGCATGATCAACACATCAGGTTGGTAGCGCTCGCCCTCGGCGCTCTTGAGGCTGACCTGGGTCTGGTACTCGCGGCCCTTCTCCAGGCCGGCGTGCTCCAGTACCCGTTCGAGGATCAGCTCGCCCCAGTTGCCCTGGGTTTTCTGCCCCTTGAGCGCCTGGGTGAGGTTGGTGGCTTCGTCGGACAGGCGCAGGTTGAGCTGCTGCAGGCGCTCCAACTCCTTGCTCAGCGAGAAGCGCTCACGGGCCTCCTGCTGGTAGCTCTCCTCGACGCGCTTTTCGAAGGCCTGGATGCGCTCCTTGAGCGGGTCAAGCAACTGACCCAGGTGTTGTTGGCTGGTCTGGGCGAAGCGCTGCTCGCGCTCGTCGAAGATTTTCGTGGCCAGGTCGGCGAACTGCGCGCGCAGGGTGTCGCGTGCTTCCTGCAGGTCTTCCAGACGCTGCTGGTGGCTGTCCTGCTGCTCGCGCAGCTCGGCCTCAAGTCGCGCAGTCTGGGCTTCCAGGCGACGCAGCTCGGCTTCACGGTTGCCCCGCTCCAGATGCCAGGCGTGGGCGGCGTCGCGGGCATTGTCGCGGTCGATCTGCAGCAGCTCCAGTTCGCGGCCCTGGGCGGCCAGTTGGGTCTGCTTGACGGTGTTGGCCTCGCTGAGGTCGCTGACCTCGTCGCGGCTGGCCTCCAGTTGCGCCTGCAAACCCGCCTGGGCCAGTTGGGCGGCATTGAGGCGCTCTTCGAGCAAGGCCTGCTCGCCTTGCCGGGCACCATGACGACGCTGCACATGCATGACCCAACCCAGGCACGGCAAGACGCCTGCCACCAAGCCCAGCAGAATGCTGGTCAGATCCACTGTCATGCTTACCCCGATCGATCTGTTGCAAATTGAGTGCAGCTTATCAGCCTGTTTGACCGGGCGCCTGTACCGGCCCTATCGCGGGCAAGCCCGCGCCTACAGGATCGTGTTGCACCTGTGGGAGCCGGGTTGCCCGCGATAGGGCCGGTAGGGGCGCCGCAAGACTCAAGCTTGGGCCAACTGCCTCAATAACCGACGCGCTTCTTGCGACCCCTGCCCCGCCGCCAGCTCCAACCAGTAGCGCGCCAGCTCCGGCTCGCTGGCCTGGCACAGCCGCGCGTACTCCAGTTGCGCCAGGCGATCCCCTGCCCGCGCCGCCTGGCGCAGCAGATCATGGCCGATGCGTCGGTCACGGGCGTTGCCACAATCGCGGCACAGCATCTGCCCCAGGCGGCTCTGGGCCTCCACCACGCCTTGGCGCGCCGGTTGCTTGAGCAGGCGCCCGGCCAGGTGCTTGACCTGTTGCTTGTCGCCCAGGCGCGGGCTGTCGAGCAGCCAAAGGGCTACTTTCAGCGAAAAACGCTTGGAGGTAGGCGCAGACGACGAAATGGCAGGGCTGGCGAGATGTTTACCGCGAAACTTCATGAGCAACAGAGAAGGCAACTCGAAAGGCGCGCCACTCTACCCTTTTTTTTACGGCATGACCTGTCGATTTCCGGAGGATTGAAAAAAATTTCTCTGATCTTTTCTTGACGCTTTCAAACGGATGACGAGACGGTCTGCAAGCGCCTGAGGATTGTCCGACAGTTCGATGATTTGCTGGCACGCCCGTTCTAGAGCAAGCGCTCGGGACAATCCACAGTTCCTGTGGATAACTCGGTGGACAACCCCCTAAAGTACCCTGCAAACCCCCATGAAATGGGGCTTACAGTCAAACTGACGATTTTTTCACCAGTAAAAATTAGTGTTTTTTTTCATTGACTTAAGGTGCCAGTCAAGGCATTGGCGAGCCTCTTCGGGGCTGTTGCCACGCTGTTACACACCACGCCTCGAATGTGCACAAGTGCACCGAAAACCTGCATTCGAATGCACGAAATCGGTACATCCTCGCGTTTGGCCGCCCATTACCCCTCTTCCCACAACGCTAAAGAAACGCCATACTGCGCGGCTCGCCTGAAGAAACGTGACAACGCTTGCAAAGCCTGCAGCGTTCCGGTAAGGTGCGCCTCGTTAGTACCCAGCTGAAAGTCAATTCTGGCCAGATGCGTCCTTGCAGACCTGCTCCTCCCAAGAGCGTTACTGCTGAAACCAGGACCGGCCCTTTCGATGATTCACTCGCCAGCCTTGCGCTGCTCAAGCACGAATCACGTGACAGATTGATCAGGATTCAATTCCGGATGGCCTAGAACCTTGGCCCCGGGATATTGCCTGCCCTCTGAAGTACCTACCAGTCAGCCCAAGCGCCCACATTTGATTGCGCTCTCTCTGGCTGCCCTGTTCCAGTCAGGTTCGTTCGTCCCTTAATAAAGGCGTCACTGGAACGTTTCTATCATGCACGGATCATAACCCCCGTGTTTAAAGCAGGAACCTCCAACAATATGCAAACTCATCATCAGATTCAGGCTGCCATTGGCACCCTCTCCCAGGCCTTCTCGCCGTTGAAGTGCCTTATCACTGCCCCACGCAAGGGCAATTTCAGTTTCACCCTGGTAGACGAACACGGCGTCGCCTGCCACACCGAACGCCTATACCCCGAACAGTACAACCGCTCGGAACCTCTGCAGGCTGTAATCGCCCGGACCCGCCAGTCGCTCACCGCGTGAGCGGCGAATGCACGGGCATTCAGTCGCTGAATGCCACTGCAGGCAAGCTGCCTGATCGTTCTTGGCCTAATTGCCGCAGGGCATATGGCACTCGACGTCAGGCAGCAATCGATTTAAAAACAGCTCTTTACACCACGCTTATCACACTACACTTCAACTCGAGCGGCTCTATCCGCTTCCGGCGGGCCTGATCATTCACCAGCTGCCAAGCTCCAGCGCCCGTCGGCCCTTTACTGCTCGAGGGCATCATGGGTATCGCGGCGAATGAATTGTGTCAGTATGTGATCCGACCAACCCTGGTCTACCTGAATCGTCATTGCGCCAGTGCCGAAGCCCTGCTTCTGGGTATCGCGGCCAGCCAGTCGGCGCTCGGCTCGGCCTTGCAGGACCGCCGTGGCCACGGCCTCTACCGCATCGGCGAAAGCCGGCACCAGGCGGTGTGGGACGACTTCCTCGCCCGTGATCCGGAACTGGCCAGCCTGGTACGCGGCCTGGCGAGCCAGCACGCGTTTCTCGGCGGCCCGCACCTGGAACTCACGGTCAACTTGCGCTATTCCACCGCCATCGCCTGGATGCTCATCGAAGCCCAGTCCACCCCGCTGCCTGCCCCTGACGACCTGTTAGGCCAGGCGCGTATCTGGCGTCAGATTTTTCACCCGCAAGGTCGCCTGCGCGACTTCACCCAAGCCTGGCAGTTGTGCATTGCTCAGAAATTGCCAGAGGTATCTTGAGAACTGTCCTACAGTATTGCCGGAAAAAAAGGAATTTTGGTCGGATTGTCCTACAAAACCGCTCTATCTCCTGTGATTCAGGCTATAGCGCAGCGCGTGATTTGTTGGTAGCTTTTCGCCCCGGAGATCCCAAGGAGTTTCTAATAATGAAAAAAGTAATGCTCAAAACCTCCCTCGGCGTAGCCGTTGCTCTCGCTTCCAGCCAACTGTTCGCTGCCGGTTTTGCCCTCAACGAACAGAGCGTCAGTGGCATGGGGACAGGTTTCGCGGGTCGTTCTTCCGCTGCCGATGATGCCAGCACCGTATATGGCAACCCTGCCGGCATGTCTCGCCTGAAGCGCGAACAAGTCACGGTAGGTGGCGCAGCCGTAATCGCTAAAACTGACATTTCGGGCCGTGGTAGCAACTTCGGGGGGGAAACCGATGGCGATATGGTACCGACTGTTGGTGTGCCGATGGGCTTCTACGTCAAGCCGATCGACGACCATTGGAGTGTAGGTTTCGGCGTTTATGTGCCATACGGCCTGATTACCGACTACGGCAGCGATGATGCGGCACGCTACTGGGGCAAGAAGAGCAAGGTCGAGGTCATCACCTTCCAGCCAACCGTCAGCTATGCCTTCAATGACAAGGTGTCTATCGGTTTCGGCCCGACCATCAACCGTATCAAGGGCGAGCTGGGCTCGAACCTGGCCAGCAAGGCCTTCCTGGGCCCCAACGGCCCGGATGGCGAAGTCAAGATCAAAGGCGACGACACTGCTGTCGGTTACAACATCGGTGTGCTCGTTCAAGCCACCGACCGTACCCGCCTCGGTCTGACTTATCATTCGATGGTCGACTACGAGCTTGAAGGCGATACCCGCGTTTCGTATCCGATTCCACGTCTGGGTTTGAGCGGCAAATTTGACGCCAGCTTGAAAATCAAGACGCCAGAGTCCGTGGACTTCTCGGTCACTCATGAACTCGATGACAACTGGACGCTGTACGCGGGTAGCACCTGGACTCGCTGGAGCCGTCTGGAAAACATCACTGTCGAGAACGAGGCACCTGCGAATTATCCGCTGCGGACTATCACCGAAGAGCAGAACTGGCATGACACCTGGGCTCACGCCATTGGTGCGGCCTACAAGGTGAACAAGGAGTGGACCCTGCGTGCAGGCTTCTCCGTTGACCAGTCGCCTACCAACAACCATGATCGCTCGCCGCGCATTCCTACCGGCGATCGAAAAGCGGTCAGCTTTGGTGCTGGCTGGAGCCCGAACGACGACATGACCATTGATGTTGCCTATTCCTACCTGTGGGAAGAAGACACCAAGGTCAACAACCTGCCGGACTCGGCGACGGAAGCGGCCTTGAAGGGCAGCTACCAGGCCAAGTACGAGAACAGTGCACACGGTATCGGTGCTTCGCTCACCTACCGTTTCTGATTCGTACCTGCTTCATGAAAAACCGCCCTCGTGGCGGTTTTTTCATGCCTGTCCCTATCTGGGTCAAGGCATTGATATCGTTTGTCGTTGATCAGCACCCTGGCGTTGGCTTTGGCTTTGGCTTTGGCGTTGGCTTTGGCTTTGGCTTTGGCTTTGGCTTTGGCTTTGGCTTTGGCTTTGGCTTTGGCTTTGGCTTTGGCTTTGGCTTTGGCTTTGGCTTTGGCTTTTCAGTGCACGGTAGATCAGACACCGCAAATTGCGACGTCAGGAGGCCGAGCGGAGGTCTTGCGGAGGGAGGCGACGGGCATGGATGCCCGTCGAGCGCTGGGCCCCAGGATGGGG